>NZ_CP010554.1:0-733652 GCF_000934545.1 Rugosibacter aromaticivorans | reverse complement strand
TTTTTGAGCAGTGCAAACCGATTTCCTCCCAGTTACCCGGCTCATATCGCCGTCTTGCCAGCGCCGACTTTATGGCGCGATGCACCAGTAAATCAGGATAGCGCCGAATCGGCGACGTAAAGTGGGTGTAGCTCTCATACGCCAAACCAAAATGGCCCACATTATCCGGGCTATAAATTGCCTGCCGCAGGGAACGGAGCATGACGGTTTGCAGTAACTGCCGATCTGGCCGAGTGCCGATTTTGCTTAGCAGAGCTGCATAATCCTTTGCGCTGGGGGTGTTTCCACCGCTCAATTGCAGCCCAAAAGTTCCCAGAAAATCGCGCAGCTTTTCCAGACGCTCTGGCGTTGGCCCTTCGTGCACGCGATACAGCGTCGGGTGTTCTTGCTCATGCAAAAATCCGGAGGCACAAACGTTAGCTGCCAGCATGCACTCTTCAATCAATCGATGCGCATCGTTTCGCTCGTATGGCTCGATCCGGTCAATCTTGCCATTCTCATCAAACAACATACGCGTCTCAACCGTTTCAAAATCAATCGCACCGCGTTTCGCGCGCGCCTTGGCTAACTGTCGATAAAGCGCCTCCAATGCTTCAAGATGAGGCAATACAGGGGCTAGTTTCGCGCAGGCACTGGCTTCTTTTTCATAGAGTGCTGCGGCCACCTCGGTATACGTCAAGCGTGCATGCGAAAACATCACCGCAGGATAAAACCGGTAGCGAGTAATCGTACCAGACCCATTGATGGCCATGTCACAAACCATGCACAAACGCTCAACCTGTGGATTGAGTGAACACAATCCATTCGACAACTTTTCTGGCAGCATCGGAATCACACGACGCGGAAAATACACCGAGTTTCCGCGCTCATAGGCCTCCCGATCTAACGCACCATTTTCTGTGACGTAGTGCGAAACATCCGCAATGGCAACGACGAGCCGAAACCCCTTGCCTTGTCGCTCGCAATAAACCGCATCATCAAAGTCTTTCGCTGTCTCGCTATCAATGGTTACCAGCGGCATGCGCGTAATATCTTCGCGGCCCTTCCAGTCCGACTTGCGTACGCCATCCGGCAATTTTTTCGTTTCAGCCAGCGCCTCTTTTGAAAAATCAAAAGGCAGCTCATGTTTTCTCAGTGCAATTTCAATTTCCATTCCGGGGTCAGCGTAATTGCCGAGCACTTCGACAATGCGGCCTATCGGCTGCGAATTCTTGCTTGGTTGCTCGATCAGCTCGACCATCACAATTTGGCCCGCAGTCGGCCTGGGTAATTTTTTGGGCCCTTTCTCCGCCGGTGCCAGAAAAATATCCTGACTAATGCGGCGGTTTTCCGGTACGACAAAAACCACGCCATGCTCTTCGAGCACTCGCCCGACCAGCGTTTTATTGACGCGCTCGGTAACCTCGACAATCTTTCCCTCGGGGCGCCCTTTACGATCAACACCGATCACGCGTGCGATCACTCGATCACCATGCAGCACCTTGTCCATCTCTTTGGCAGAAAGAAAAATATCGCCTGAACCTTCTTCTGGTGCCAGAAAACCAAACCCATCGGGATGCCCAATGACGCGGCCACGAACCAGATCCGCCTTATCCGGAATCAACCAGTCATCACGACGGTTCTGCATGAGTTGCGCATCGCGTGCCATAGCGCCTAGACGCCGACGGAATGGCTCCATCTCGTCCGGTTGAATATCCAGCAATTCAACCAGCCGATCCGTACTGAGCGGAGCACCTTCGGTAACCAGAATTTGCAATATGTACTCGCGGCTGGGCAGCGGACGCTCATATTGCGCCTGCTCGCGAGCGAGCTCGGGATCAGCCCGGCGAATCTTGGAAAGCTTAGCAAGAGGTTTTGGTGTGTTTGACAATCTGACTTTTTCCTATAGAATCCGCGCCTCGTTTGAGTATTGCCCAGGTGGCGGAATTGGTAGACGCACTAGGTTCAGGTCCTAGCGGTGGCAACACTGTGGAGGTTCGAGTCCTCTCCTGGGCACCAAAAAGTATTAAATCGCGGTAAATCGCGATACAACGCGATGCAACGCGATATATGCAGCACGATGTATACAGTAATACAGTAGTTTGCCATTGGTACGCCATTGGTATGAATAGTACGCGAAACAATCCAATCAAAGAAGCATTTTCCTGAAAAAGCCGACAGAAGATTGTTTGGGAGGTTACAATCCTCCTTGGTCGTTGGGAGAGAGTGACACAAGAGTAACATTCCCGCTGTCACCGCCGAAGGCGCAACCCCCAGGAACCGCTCAGGCAAAAGGGCCGACGACGCAGCAAAAATCTGGAGAGTGGCAGCGCACCGTTCAGGTAAACGATGAACGTGCAGCTTGCCCACCGACGGGGTAAATCTCTCAGGTGCCAAGGACAGATGGGGTGTAACGGCATGCCGTTGCGTCCCCTTTTTTGTCCAGGAGTAACCCATGCCAGAGCGCACCCCGCTTTATGCCGCCCACCTTGCCGCCGGTGCCCGCATCGTCGATTTCGCCGGTTGGGAAATGCCGATTCATTATGGTTCGCAGATTGAAGAACACCATGCCGTACGACGCGATGCCGGCCTGTTCGATGTTTCCCATATGTGCGCGCTGGACTTGATCGGGCCGGACGCCACGCGCTTTCTGCGTCACCTGCTGGCAAATGATGTAGCCAAACTCGCCACGACCGGGCGGGCCCTGTATTCCTGCATGCTGAATGAAAGTGGTGGCGTCATTGATGATTTGATCGTCTATTTTTTTACGCCGACGTGCTACCGCCTCGTCGTCAATGCCGGAACCGCGGAAAAAGATATAACCTGGATGCAAGCGCAACTGGCAGGATTTGATGCAAAGATCACTTCCCGCCGCGGAGGCGAAGACGAGAGTGAAAAAAAACACGCCCTCGCCATGCTTGCCGTGCAAGGCCCGCAGGTGCGCGAACGTTTCTGGGCGGCCTTCCCCGCCAGTCGTGCCGCCACTGAATCGCTGGCGCCGTTTCATGCCTGCGAATGGCCAACGGATAAGGGTCTTTGGCTGATTGCGCGCACCGGCTACACCGGCGAAGATGGCTTCGAAATCACCCTGCCCGCCAGCGCCGCAGCGGAAGTCTGGCAAAAACTGATTGCCACCGGCATCAAACCCTGCGGCCTGGGCGCACGCGACACCTTGCGTCTTGAAGCCGGCATGAATCTGTATGGTCAAGACATGGATGAAACCACCTCGCCGCTCGATACCGGGCTTGCCTGGACAATCGATAAGCAAGACGCCAATCGCGACTTCATCGGAAAGTCGGCGCTGGCAACACGGCGAGCAGCGCATCAATTCATCGGCTTGCTGCTGCTCGAGCGCGGCATTTTGCGCGCACACCAGAAAGTCATCACGCCGCTGGGTGAAGGCGAGATTACCAGCGGCACATTTTCGCCTACACTCAATCAGTCCATCGCTTTCGCACGTCTGCCTATTGGGTCTATTGGCGTTCCCTTGGGTAGCGAAGTTGATGTCGAAATTCGTGACAAGCGCCTCAAGGCGCGGGTCGTCAAACCCCCTTTTGTTCGCAACGGAAAATCTTTACTCTGAGGAAAACAGCCATGAACATCCCCACCCATCTGAAATACGCTGCATCGCACGAATGGAGCAAAGCAGAATCTGACGGCACGATTACTGTAGGCATTACCGATCATGCCCAGGAAGCGCTGGGCGACATTGTCTTTCTTGAACTGCCGGTCATCGGTCGCGTGCTCAAGGTGGGCGAGGAATGCGCAGTGGTCGAATCGGTCAAGGCAGCCTCCGACATTTATGCGCCGGTATCTGGCGAAGTCATCGCCATCAATCAGGCGGTAGCCGACGTACCGGAGTCGGTGAATAGCTCCCCTTATGACAACTGGTTGTTCCGCATCAAACCATCCAATCCGACTGAAATGGCTGCCCAACTCAGCGCCCTGCTTGACGCGGATGCCTACGCTGCCACGCTATGAATCCTTTGCTCCGCCCGCTTGCAGAACTCGAACAACGCGCTGAGTTTGTCGCCCGTCATATCGGGCCGGATGATGGCGAAGTACAGCAGATGCTCGCCACAGTCGGCGTCGATTCGCTGGCGACACTGATTGACGCAACAGTGCCCGCAGCCATCCGCCTAACTCGCTCACTGGACTTGCCCGCGCCCATGCCAGAACAGGCTGCCCTGGCTGCCTTACGGACCATCGCAGAAAAAAATAACGTCAAAAAGTCCTGCATCGGCCTGGGCTATTACGGCACGCACACGCCACCGGTGATTTTGCGCAACCTGTTTGAAAACCCCGGCTGGTATACCGCCTACACGCCGTATCAGGCAGAAATTTCCCAAGGGCGACTGGAAGCGCTGATCAACTTCCAGCAAATGGTGACCGATCTGACCGGCATGGAAATCAGCAATGCGTCATTGCTCGACGAAGCCACGGCGGCAGCCGAAGCCATGGCCATGGCGCGACGCATTGCCAAGGTGGAAAGCAATGTCTTCTTTGTCGATGACGCCTGCTTCCCGCAGACTATTGCCGTGCTGAAAACCCGCGCTGCCGGGTTTGGTTTCGAGCTGGTTTTCGGCCGCCCGGAAGATGCCGGTCAACACGCTGTTTTTGGCGCGCTGCTGCAATACCCGAATGCACACGGCGCAATCGCCGATCTTTCTGCACCTATCGCCGCGATAAAAAATGCCGGTGGCATCGTGGCTGTTGCCTCCGATTTGATGGCGCTGGTGCTGCTCAAGCCGCCAGGGGAAATGGGTGCGGATATTGTGCTCGGCTCATCCCAGCGTTTCGGCGTGCCGATGGGTTACGGCGGCCCGCATGCCGCCTTTTTCGCCACACGTGAGGCCACTGTGCGCGCCATGCCGGGCCGCATCATCGGCGTCTCGAAAGATGCGCGGGGCAAACCCGCCTATCGCATGGCGTTGCAAACCCGCGAACAGCATATCCGCCGCGAGAAGGCCAACTCCAACATCTGCACGTCGCAAGTGCTGCTTGCCAACATGGCTGGCATATATGCCGTATGGCATGGACCGCACGGCTTGCGCACGATTGCCGGCCGTATTCACCGGCTGGCCGCGCTGCTGGCGCAGGCACTGGAGGTTAATGGTGCGTTCTTCGACACGATCCAGATAAAAGTCGGCGCTGGTGAGACGGCGCGCATTCATGCCGCCGCCGCAGCGGCGGGCTACAACCTGCGTCCGGTCAACGCGACTACGATAGCCATCAGCGTTGACGAGACCACGACGCGCGAAGACATTGCCTGCCTGCTGGCAATTTTCGGCAAATCAGCTGCTCTCGATGACACCACACCGTGCGCCATTCCACCCGCCCTGCAACGCACCTCTACTTTCCTTACCCACCCCGTATTCAATTCGCATCACACCGAGCATGGCCTGCTGCGCTATCTCAAGCGGCTGCAAAATCGTGATCTCGCACTCGACCATTCGATGATCCCGCTGGGTTCCTGCACCATGAAGCTGAATGCCGCTGCCGAGATGATTCCCGTGTCATGGCCGGAATTCGCGCAGATTCATCCTTTTGCGCCACCTGACCAAACACAAGGCTATGCCGAACTTTTCCGCAAGCTATCAGCGCAACTCATGGCGATCACCGGCTTTGACGCCGTTTCGCTACAGCCAAATTCCGGCGCACAAGGTGAATATGCGGGTCTCACCGCCATCCGCCGCTATCAGGCCAGCCGTAATGAGGCGCACCGCAACATCTGCCTGATCCCTAAATCAGCTCACGGCACCAATCCGGCCACGGCGCAGATGTGCGGCCTCGAGGTGATCGCCGTGGCCTGCGATGCACAAGGGAATATCGATCTTGCCGACCTTGAGGCTAAGGCTGGCCAGCACGCGGCAAAACTGTCCTGCCTGATGCTCACCTACCCGTCCACGCATGGCGTGTTCGAGGCAGCAGTCAAAGACATCTGCGCCATCATTCATGCGCACAGCGGCCAGGTGTATATGGATGGGGCCAACCTCAATGCCCAGGTCGGCCTCACCCGTCCAGCCGATATTGGCGCCGACGTTGCCCACATCAACCTGCACAAAACCTTCGCCATCCCGCATGGCGGTGGCGGGCCGGGCATGGGGCCGATTGGCGTCAAGTCCCACCTCATACCCTTTTTACCAGGGCAGAACGGACAAGGCGCAGTTTCTGCCGCACCCTGGGGTTCGGCGGCCATCCTGCCCATCTCCTGGATGTACATCACGCTGCTGGGTGGCAGCGGTTTGCGGCGTGCCAGTGAAATCGCCATCCTCAACGCCAACTATATTGCCGCACGCCTGACCGGACATTACCCAGTGCTATATGCCGGCGTGCAGGGCCGTGTGGCGCATGAATGCATTCTGGATATCCGCACTATCAAGAGCAACACGGGCGTGACTGAAAGCGACATCGCCAAACGCCTGATGGACTATGGCTTTCACGCGCCAACCGTCAGCTTTCCGGTCGCCGGCACGCTGATGGTGGAACCCACTGAATCCGAAAACAAAGCCGAACTCGACCGCTTCTGCGCCGCCATGATTTCAATTCGTGAAGAAATTCGCCAGATCGAGCGCGGCGAGTGGTTGCTGGACGCCTCGCCGCTCAGGCACGCGCCACATACCAGCGCTGACCTGGTTGCTGAATGGACGCGGCCTTATCCGCGCGCAACGGCGGTCTTTCCGCTGCCCTGGGTAGCGGCGAATAAATTCTGGCCGTCGGTGAATCGGATTGACGATGCGTATGGCGATCGCACCTTGTTTTGCGCCTGCGTTCCCATTGAAGAAAGTGTTAGATAATTGCACCTGCCGCTGCCGCACGGAACCCTGTCATACAATCCTCGTCCAATCCTTTTTAACGGAGCCCCACATGACGTTATTGATGCGCTTTTTATCCAGCCTGCTGTTCGTCGCGTTTATCGGCAGCACCGCCAGCTATGCTGACGAACTTCAATCCGGACGCGATTACAGCATGATTGACCAGCCACTGGCTGTTCCTAAAGACAAAATCGAAGTAGTCGAATTTTTCTCTTACGGCTGCCCCCACTGCAATGACTTTCATCCCGTACTCGATGCATGGGCGGCCAAGCTGCCCAAAGATGTCACCTTGCGCCGCGTGCCAGTCAGTTTTAATCGCCCATCATGGGCGCGGCTGTCGCGTGTCTATTTCACGCTGGATGCCATGGGAGACCTGCCTCGCCTGAATGGTGCCGTCTTTAAAGCACTGCATGAAGATCGCATCAATTTCAACAGTGATGAAGTAGTTATCGACTGGGCTGTTAAAAACGGGCTGGATGGCAAGAAGTTCGGCGCTATGCTGAGTTCGTTCAGCATACAAAGCATGGTGCCGCGCGCAGATCAAGAATCCGCATCTGCCCATATTCAAGGAGTCCCGAGTCTGGTTGTCGATGGCAAATATCTCCTTAACAATGAGTCAGCAGCCAACTTTGGTGACTTGTTAAAACATGTGGACTCGCTCGTTGCCAAAGCGCGCGCCGAGCGCAAGAGAAAAACCAAGTGACATTGCAGCGCATGGCATCTGGCCGCTGGCTATTAGCCGCAATCGGGTTAGCGGCTTTCGGTCTGGTAGCTGTGGGGCTGGTGTTAGCGCGCACACTTAATCTTGCAGCGTGTCCGTTATGCATTCTGCAACGCATGCTCTATCTGGCGCTGACAATAGAATCAGCGGCTGCCTTTTTCCTTGCTCGCCGACCTATCGCAGGCCGTTTATCAACTGTACTCATGAGCATCACCGCACTGACCGGCGCAGGGATTGCGGCGTATCAAACCTGGCTACAACGCTTTGCCAAAGGCGTCAGCTGCACTGCCGATCAACCGTGGTGGGAACATTTTGTCGATTGGGCTGGCACACAATATCCCTTGCTGTTCGAAGCCACGGGCTTATGCTCCGAGGCGGGGTGGAAATTTTTAGGCTTATCGATTGCTGAGTGGTCGCTCATTGCGTTCACCACCTTCACTGTAGCCACGCTTGTCGCCGTCAGACGTAAAAACTAACTGGCTCACTGTCACCAGTACGCTCCGGAGGACGTGCCCTTGGGGTACCGATTTTTTCACCCAAACCGGCAATCAGCTGTTGCCGGATTCGGCTAAGGCTTAGCTTGAATCTTTAATTCGCCACCCACAGCTGACCACTGCTTTGCCTCTTCCATCAAAGCAGCTGCCGTCAGGGGCAATAGGTCGAGCCCGCCATCACCCACCTCTAATTGAAAACCTACTTTGGTGAACCAAACATCCAACGGAGGTAATACCTGATCATCACGTACACGATGAAGCAGCACAGCAATACGTAAACAAAAGATCAGCGTCCATTCCGATGCGTTTTTTTCCAGCGGGTTAATCCGTTCCAGCTTGCCCCGATGCGCCAGCACAAGTCGAGACAATCTAGCCTGATCACGCCGCGAAAAACCAGGCATGTCGGCATTCGAAAGAATATAGGCACTATGTTTGTGATAACTTGAATGTGCAACCGAAATGCCCACCTCATGCAGCCTTGCCGCCCACACCAAAAACTGCGCATCGGAATTATCTGCTTCGCGGGTTGCGGGCACCAGTTGCTGCAACAGGCTTAATGCTGTTTGCGTCACCCTCGCCGCCTGACGTCGATCAACTTCGTAGCGCTGCATGAAGCGATTCACCGTTACCTCACGCATATCATGGTGGTGGTAGCGGCCAAGCTGATCGTATAGCACACCGAGCCGTAACGCCCCTTCAGAAAACGCCATGCGCTCCAGATCAAACGCATTGAAAATAGCCGACATAATGGCCAAACCACCCGGTAACACAGGCAATCGATCTGCCCGCAAACCCTGCAAACGCATGCGCGAGGCGCTTCCTGCGCGTATCAGCTCGGCACACAGATTATTTAATCCCCGCTGGGTGATGCCATGATCAGATAATTTATTTTGCTCCAGTAAATCCATGATGGCCTTGGCTGTGCCCGAAGAGCCAATCGCCTCATCCCAACCCGTTTTACGGTAAGCATGAACAATACTTTGCAACTCTTGGCGTGCAGAAAGTTCTGCTGCCCGAAAATTACTCTTATCCACACGTCCTGCGGGGAAAAACCGCAAACTGTAGCTAACACACCCCATGTAGAGTGATTCAAGTTCAATGGGCTCGCTGTTTTGGCCAACGATCAGCTCCGTCGAACCACCACCAATATCAATCACCAGTTGCCGTTGCCTAGGATTAGGCAAAGTATGTGCAACCCCAAGGTAAATGAGCCGCGCCTCTTCCCGACCGGAAATAATCTCAATCGGAAAACCAAGCGTAGCCTCGGCTTTCTGTAAGAATGCTTTGGCATTTTTTGCCACGCGAAAAGTGTTCGTGGCCACAGCACGCACCGCTGTCGCATCAAAATCTCGCAATCGTTCAGCAAAAATAGACAGTGCCTTAAGGCCCCGCTGTTGTGCCGCGTTATCCAGTAGCTTGTCCGGAGTCAGGCCAGCGGCCAAACGAACCGTCTCTTTCAGCCCATCCAGCGGATAAATTTGGTTGTCGACAATACGTCCAATTTGTAATCGAAAGCTGTTAGACCCAAGATCAACGGCGGCAGTGAATTTGCTCATCATGATCCAATTTTAACAACGATACAGGCTGGAACTCTTGTCACACAAGAGAAACAAAAAAGGCACATAATTAAACCTTCAGTCAGAAATCCGCATGATGAATTTATCACCCCCTATTGAGAGTAATTTTCTGAATCGCGAACTCTCGCTTCTCGCTTTTAATCGGAGAGTACTGGCTCAAGCCGCCGATCATCGCATTCCGTTGCTTGAGCGCTTACGCTTCCTGTGCATTTTTTCCTCTAATCTTGACGAGTTTTTTGAGATTCGGGTAGCCAGCATCAGAGCAAAAATTAAACTGGATAGCCAAGTCACCGAAGCCGACGGGCTGCTTCCGCAAGAAGTCTTTCGCCGTCTGACTAGCCAGGCACACGCATTGATTGCTGAACAATATGCACTTTTGAATGATGAGATTCTTCCCGCGTTGCAGAAGGAAGGCATTGCATTCATCCGACGCAACCAATGGACGGAGGCACAACGTCAGTGGATACAACAATTTTTTCGCAGCGAAGTCATGCCTTTGCTGACTCCCATCGGGCTCGACCCTTCGCACCCCTTTCCACGTGTTCTGAACAAGAGTCTGAACTTTGCTGTTGAACTCGTCGGTACAGATGCCTTTGGAAGAAACTCCGGGACAGCTATTGTTCAAGCACCACGTGCCCTACCGCGAGTCATTCGTTTTCCGCCATATCTTTGCAGTACAAACGATAGTTTTGTTTTTTTGTCATCCATCGTGCATCAGCATGTGGGCGAACTTTTTTCGGGTATGGAAGTACTGGGCTGTTACCAGTTTCGAGTGACGCGCAACTCCGATCTTTTCGTTGACGAAGAGGAAGTAAAGAATCTACGCCTCGCCTTGCAGGGGGAATTACCGCAGCGGCACTTTGGCGATGCGGTCCGTCTGGAAGTCGTAGACAACTGCCCAGAAAGCATGACCGATTTTTTGCTGCACCAGTTTGAACTGGATCATAGCGATCTGTATCGCGTTCCAGGTATTGTTAATCCGGTGCGGCTAATGTCCGTACCTGACGAAGTTAATCGACCTGATCTTAAGTACCCGTCTTTTCAGCCAGGCATTCCCAAAACACTGGCCAAGCGTGTGGATATTTTCAGTAACATTCGAAAACAAGACATTCTTTTGCACCATCCCTACCAGTCTTTTTTACCGGTGATCACCCTGCTGCAACAGGCGGCGGATGATCCCCAGGTTGTTGCCATCAAAATGACGGTTTATCGCACGGGTACAAATTCTGTACTGATGGAACACCTCTTGCGCGCCGCCCAAAAAGGCAAGGAAGTCACTGTCGTGGTAGAACTTATGGCGCGGTTTGATGAAGAAGCCAACCTATCCATTGCATCGCGACTGGAGGAAGTTGGCGTGCATGTGGTGTACGGCGTCGTTGGCTTTAAGACACACGCTAAGATGCTCATGATTTTACGTCGTGAGGAGCAGGGTTATCGCCGCTATATCCACCTGGGCACGGGCAACTATCACCCCCGCACCACGCGCATTTATACCGACTTTGGCTTACTCACCTGCAACCCGGAAATTGGCGATGACGTCAATGAGGTTTTTAAGCAACTGACCGGATTAGGCAAGGCTAATGAACTAAAACACTTGTGGCAGGCACCCTTTTCACTGCACGCCAATATGCTAGCCGCCATACGCGGTGAAACCGCCGCAGCGCGTGACCACCAGCCGGCACGCATCATTGCGAAGATGAACTCATTGCTAGCACCTGAGATTATCGAAGCGCTGTATGAA
This sequence comes from Rugosibacter aromaticivorans, assembly GCF_000934545.1. Lineage (GTDB taxonomy): Bacteria > Pseudomonadota > Gammaproteobacteria > Burkholderiales > Rhodocyclaceae > Rugosibacter > Rugosibacter aromaticivorans. The sequence continues at coordinate 722,325 of NZ_CP010554.1, read as the reverse complement.
GCAAGCCAGGCAGGCGTCACTATTGACCTGATTGTGCGTGGCGTCTGCTCTTTGCGTCCTGGAGTGAAGGGCTTGTCGGAAAATATTCGGGTGCGCTCTGTCATTGGGCGGCTACTCGAGCACCACCGGATCTTCTATTTCCATGCGCAAGGCGCACAGCACATCTATCTTTCCAGCGCCGACTGGATGGAACGAAATTTCTTTCGTCGCATCGAGGTCAGCTTTCCGGTATTGGATCCCAAGCTCAAGCGCCGGGTATTCAAAGAAGGATTACAGCCCTACCTTACTGACAACACACAAGCCTGGAAAATGAACGCCCAGGGGGATTACTTTATCAAACCGACCAAGCGCACCCGCATATGTGCTCAAGAACGCCTTTTAAGTACCTTGCAAGCCTCACACCCATCAATGGACTGTAACCCGTGACACCGCATTGACCATTCCTTCGGCCATATCGGCACCCAATCGTTTAGCAAACTTTTCAGCAATATTGGGCTTGACTGTAAAGTCGCGAATCTCCTCAGCCTTGATGACATCACGCGCCACACTTTCTACCGTGCCGTAGCCATCAGCCAAACCCATCTCGATACTTTTGGCCCCGCTCCACATCAAGCCAGAAAACATCTCCGGGGTTTCTTTCAGGCGCTGTCCCCGCCCACGCCGTACGACGTCAATGAACTGCGCATGGATCTCACCCAGCATTCTGAGTGCATACTCCTTGTGCTGTGGCGTCTGTGGTGAAAAAGGATCAAGAAATCCTTTGTTCTCTCCTGCCGTGAGTAAGCGTCGCTCCACACCAAGTTTTTCCATGGTGCCGGTAAATCCAAAACCATCCATCAGCACGCCGATTGAGCCCACAATACTGGCTTTATCAACAAAAATCTTGTCCGCAGCAACCGCCACATAATAACCACCCGAAGCACACACATCTTCAACCACCACATGCAGTGGAATGGTTGGATGGAGGCGGCGCAAGCGATGGATTTCATCGTTGATCATGCCTGCCTGCACTGGGCTGCCGCCAGGGCTATTGATGCGCAGAATAACGCCCGCTGTATGCTTGTCTTCGTACACCGCCTGTAATGCGCTAATGATGTTTTCTGCATTGGCGTCACCGTTATCTTGAATAACGCCTGAGAGATTTACCAGTGCGGTAAATTTTTGACCATCGGCCAATCGCTCGGTTTGCCCCCAATCAATGACGAAGGCAAGAATCAGGGATAGGTAAGCAAAGCCCAACAGCTTGAAGAAAATACCCCAGCGGCGACTGCGTCGCTGTTCAGTAATCGCAGCTAAAGCGATGGTCTCAAGCGCCTTGCGCTCCCAACGATCATCTTCTGTCTTTTTCCCAAAATCATTTTCATCTTGCTGCATTTTTAAATCCTCTCAACTATAACGTTTTTCAACATTCGATATTTTCTTCACGCAATGCATCTGCCCAGCAGTTAGGCGTCTCAAACAAGCGTACCCGCTCCAGACGGATTTGATTGCCAAACGTGCTGTGGTAAATCTGATCAAGAATGGCAAATGCTGTCCGGGCGAGATTTTCAGCCGTTGGCACGGTATCCGTTATCACGGTTTTGTGGTTGGGTAATGTGGCTAAAAACGTGGCGACCGCATGATCTTCCCGCCAAACTAAAAACGCATGATCCCACGCATCCACCACATGTGTTTTAGCCAGCGTTTTGACCTCAGAAAAATCCATGACCATGCCATTATCAGACCTTCCGGGCACATCAATCACTTGGCCGGTCAGCGTAATTTCAATGGCATACCGATGCCCATGCAAATGGCGACATTGGCTTTTATGGTCAGGAATCCGATGGCCCGCATCAAATTCAAGGCGACGAGTAATTTGCATGAAAAAAAGGGGGATCGTAGCAAAGAGTGCGACAGGCTGCAAAGACTGCATTATAGTGGCCTCTCGCCGGCGTCTAGCCAGCGCCGAATTTTATATCGCGCCATGCCCAGAATTTTACTCAAAACAGACGATCACGCTCGTGACAGCGCAGGCTTGCGCTATGTGTATCCCGTGCTCTCGCGCCGGGCGGGGGGCATATCGATTGGCATCAACCTGAACCCCAACAATGCTTGCAACTGGCATTGCATCTACTGCCAAGTCCCCAATCTAACCCGCGGCGGGCCACCTCCTATCGACCTTGCTTTGCTTGAGTATGAGCTGACAACACTCCTCAACTCCATCTCTCAGGGTAGTTTGATCATTGATCATAATTCCCCATCACATCCATCTAATGGGTTGCACTCATTACGTGACATCGCCTTTTCCGGCAATGGTGAGCCCACCAGTGCGGCAGAATTTCCCTTGGCTGTTTCACTCGTGCACAACGTGTTGCATGCGCATGGGCTTGATCAGCAGGTCATGCTGCGTCTAATAACCAATGGCAGCCTGCTGGATCGCCGAAGCGTTCAAGCCGGTATAGAGCGCATTGGCAACGCATCAGGGGAAGTGTGGTTCAAGGTGGATAGCGCTAGCACCACTGGTCTGGCGCTGATCAATGGCACCCACATAAAGACTGAAACCGTCTCGCGACGGCTAACACGCTGCGCTGCTTTGGCGCCGACTTGGGTGCAAACCTGTCTATTCAAACTGGATAACACCTTACCCACAGAAGATGAAATCACTCATTATCTTGCTTTGCTAGCGCCCATCGCAAAACAACTCAAAGGCGTTCATTTATATAGCTTGGCAAGGCCTTCGCTGCAAAAAGAAGCGCCTCGATTGATGCGCCTGGACGCGGAATATCTCGAAAACATAGCGCAGAGAATTCGGCAGCTTGGACTCATTGTCCAAGTGAACGCTTAGCCGCAACAAGCTATTCATTTTGCCTCAGCCGCCTTTTTTCGCTGCAGCTTTAGCCTCTTTTTTCAGCTCTTTTAGAACGGCGGGCTTGGTGGTGCGCAAATACTCGATAACCTCAAAGTCCTCACGCTTAATTTTTTGTAAGTCAATGTTCTCGACATACACCAAATGAACTAGCTGCTGAACCGGGCGCGGCATGTTGCGCCCGTTCTCGTAGCGAGAACCACCACTTTGGGTAACTCCGAGCCGAGCCCAAAATTGCTGCTGGTTTAAACCCAGTTTCTGGCGGATTGCTGAGATATCCGTTGTTATGTTTTGTGCTTTCATTTTTAAGCTCCTTAGATAAAAATGATCAATTGGTTGCTAATGAAACGATCTGCCAATTGTCGTAGCATACACCTGTAAATAATCAAATGTACTACGCAAAAAAAAATCTTGGCGGTATCTCATGGTCAGCAGAGCTCTTAAACTTAAGTGACACTTCCTTGTCTGGTAGAATCCGTTTCCTCGTTGGAAGCGTGGCAGAGTGGTCGATTGCACCGGTCTTGAAAACCGGCAAAGGGAAACCTTTCGTGAGTTCGAATCTCACCGCTTCCGCCAGCTTTTCGTTCGATTTTTTCCCAATCGGCTTGATTGACGTTCTTGGTCTCCAAACCCATGACTGCCCAGAGCGGGCTTCACCTCAAACAACCCTGACCTTACTGCGATGGATAAATGATGGCCACTCCTAAAGCCGGCTTTGCATCTGTAAACGGTACCCGCTTCTACTTTGAGCAAGCCGGGGAAGGTTACCCCCTCATCCTCCTTCATGGACTTGGCTTGAATCTGCGCATGTGGGATGATCAACTCTCCCCGTTTGCAGATCACTATCACGTCATTGGCTACGATCTTCGCGGGTTCGGTCAATCGCTCCCGTCCGCACCGGCCCCCTTCTCGCACGTGGAAGACCTCAAAGGCTTGCTTGGTTATTTCAAGATTGAACGCGCCCACATTCTGGGCTTATCCCTGGGTGGAAGGATCGCGCTCGATTTCGCGTTGATGTACCCAGACTCTATTGATCGCTTAGTGCTTGTTGATCCGGCACTGGGAGGTTACCGTTTTTCTGAAGAATGGCATGAGTTAATGTCACCCATAATGCAACACGGAAAAAATGGCGACATTGCTGCAGCAAAACGCTTATGGCTTGCGCATCCGCTGTTCACGCCGGTCCGAACGCAAGCGCAAAGCCGACAGCGGTTCGAGCAAATTGCCGCCAATGATCCTGGCTGGCATTGGCTGAATCAGGGTTTTGAGCAACCACTCAGTCCATCTGCAGCGAAACGTTTGCAAGACGTTAATGCACCAACCCTGATCGTTGTTGGCGAACATGATTTACCTGACTTTCACGTGATTGCCGATCTTTTAAATAAGAACGTTCCTCACGCCAAAAAAACTGATCTCATTGGCGCTGGCCATATGGCGAACATGGAAGCGCCCGAACAATTTAATGAGATCGTTTTAAAATTTCTCTCGGGAAAATAATTTGTATTATCCGTATTGACGGCTGAGGCGAATAGTCCGCGCCATGCGGCACCACAAAGCCGGTTAGCCGACTTTGGGCAAGTGTTGTAAAGATGTCCGTATAGCATCCTCTGCATACACATGATCTTCTAGCTCGCCGTCGAAATAGCGATCATACGCTGCCATATCAAAATGGCCATGCCCCGTGAGATTCACAAAGATTGTCTTCGCTTCGCCGCTGGCTTTGCACAGGAGTGCTTCATCAATAGCAGCACGGATAGCATGATTTGATTCCGGTGCCGGGATAATACCTTCGGCTCGGGCAAACATCACCCCAGCTTCAAATGTTGCTAACTGCGGCACAGCGATGGCCTCGATGAGGCCCTCATGATAAAGCTGTGAAACCAGGGGCGAGTCACCGTGATAACGCAAGCCACCGGCGTGAATGCCTGGCGGCATGAAGTCATGGCCCAGGGTGTACATCTTCATAATCGGCGTAAAACCGGAAGCATCACCATAATCGTACGCATAAGTGCCTTTGGTCAGCGTAGGGCACGAAGCGGGTTCAACCGCTACAAGACGCACCTGCTTGCCTTTATGTCCGCCCGCTGCATTATCAGCAAAAAACGGAAAAGCAGCGCCGGCAAATGACGAGCCACCGCCACAAGGGGCAAAAACTACATCCGGCCAATCGCCGGCAAGTTCAAATTGTTTTTTCGCTTCAAGACCTATCACCGTCTGATGTAAAGCCACGTGATTCAGCACCGAGCCCAATGCATAGTTGGTATCCGCGCGTGAGGCCGCTTCTTCGACTGCCTCAGAGATCGCAATACCCAGAGAACCAGGATTTTCCGGGTCTTTAGCCAAAAAATCGCGGCCAGTTTGCGTGAGAGTCGAAGGGCTCGCAATCACCTCCGCACCCCAGGTACGCATCATCGAGCGACGAAAAGGTTTTTGCAGGTAACTCACTTTGACCATAAAAATACGCACTTCAATGCCAAACATCTGGCCTGCAAATGCAATGGAAGAACCCCATTGACCTGCACCCGTCTCCGTTGTCAGGCGGCAAATACCCGCTTCACGATTGTAGTAGGCTTGTGCTACAGCAGTGTTCGGCTTATGCGATCCGGCGGACGAGACGCCTTCATTCTTGTAATAAATTCTTGCTGGCGTGCCCAACATGTCTTCGAGCCGTTTCGCCCTGATCAAGGGCGTGGGGCGCCACAAACGGTAAATTTCGCGTACAGGTTCCGGTATCGGAATCCATCGTTCGGAAGATATTTCCTGCTCAAGTAACGCCATCGGGAAAATGGCTGCCATTTTCTCCAGGGGTACTGGCTTGTTATCTGGCCCTAACGTCGGCGCTGGGGGATGCGGCATATCCGCAACGACGTTGTACCAATGGGTAGGGATTTGGGATTGATCCAACATGAAACGTAGCGGATCCATACATCCTCCTAACTACTTACAGATAAAAAACGATAGCAGGCAGGGTGTTAGCACGCCTGTGCTAAAGCAGGCCACAGGCATACCCCTTGCGTCAAGATTCTCGGGTGAAATGGAATTAACTGATAGCCTCAGCAATTGCGCGCCCGACATCCTTCGTTGATGCTTTTCCACCCAAATCCGGTGTTTTCGGGCCCTCCTGGAGTACTGCTTCGATAGCGCGAACAACGGCTTCAGCTGCTTCAGTGTGGCCAAGATGATCGAGCATCATCGCACCGGACCAAATCATGCCAATTGGGTTAGCGATGTTACGGCCGTAAATATCAGGTGCGGAACCATGCACAGGTTCGAACATCGACGGATAAAGGCGCTCAGGATTCAGATTGGCTGAAGGCGCAATGGCGATCGTTCCCGTGCAGGCTGGGCCCAAATCAGACAAAATATCGCCAAAAAGATTCGAGCCGACAACGACATCAAAGCGATCCGGAAATCGAACAAAGTGCGCCGTCAGAATATCAATGTGATACTGATCCGTTTTCACATCAGGATATTCTGACGCCACTGCGTGGAAGCGCTCATCCCAAAATGGCATGGTGATTGAAATACCATTTGATTTGGTGGCAGAGGTGAGATGCTTTCGCGCACGGCGACGGGTCAGCTCAAATGCGTAGCGCATGATGCGATCGGTACCATGGCGTGAAAATATACTTTCCTGCACAGCAATTTCCCGCTCAGTGCCCTCGTACATCCGCCCACCGGCCGAAGAATATTCGCCTTCCGAGTTTTCACGCACAATGATGAAGTCAATGTCACCTACTTTGCGATTCGCTAGCGGAGAAGCAATACCGGGCATCAGCCGCACCGGCCGTATGTTGGCGTATTGATCAAATTCACGACGAATCTTTATCAATAAACCCCAAAGCGAAATATGGTCTGGCACAGCCGAGGGCAAACCCACAGCACCGAGATAAACCGCATCATGGTTGCGAATTTGCTGCAACCCGTCTGCGGGCATCATGCTGCCGTGTTTTACGTAGTAATCACAACTCCAGGGGAGCTCGTCATAGTCAAGCGCAAAGCCATAGCGTGAAGCCACAACGTCCAGCACGCGCTGTCCTTCGGGCATCACCTCCTTGCCAATACCATCGCCTGCAATGACGGCAATTTTGTACTTTTTCATCATCAGTGTTTTCTCTGCTATTTAGCGTAGGCATCCAGCACGCTAAGTATCCGATCAATCGCCACGAGCGTCGGCACTTGCACACCAAATTCATTCGCCTTGGCAATTATCGGCTTAAGTATCCATTCAGCTTCTGTCTTGCGCTTGTTAAGCACATCATCATGCATGGAGGTACGGCTGCGAATACCTTTCTGCTGTAACTGCTGAGCCATGGTTATCAATGAATTGCAGGCCTCGTCAAAATCCTTCGCCTCGTAGATATCCTTTAATCGTGACAACGGTGCATAAAAATTTTGTGGCGTATATCCCATCCGGATATAAACAGAAAGAATCTCCTGCGCAATAGTCACATAGTGCTCAGCACCTGCACGAAGAACAGCCCCTTCATTAAAGGTCAGATCATGATTTGCTGCCAACGCGCTCACAGAAAATGCTGAGGCATTGCAGATTTGACAAAGCTTCTCCCAGAGTACCTGCTTGATGCAAGTGACCGCTTTGGAGGGCAACCCCGCTTTATTCATTGCCTCAACAATTTTTTCAGCACGTGCACTCACCGTGCCATCAAGCTCACCTGCATAAAAAGTCGTTGTCGCCGTAATGTGATTTAGCACTACGCCAGGCTCTTCCAGGGTTCCGCCCTCAATAATTGAAACACCGAGCACTTTCGCCTCGCCTGCCCATTCAGCAAGCAGCTTTTCTTTGACGATATTGTTTTGCAAAGAAACAACTGTCGCGCAGCGATCTTTCAGGCGAATTGCATCATTAAGTGCTTGTGCCGTGTCTTTAGACTTGACAGCGAGGATGAAGTAATCAAACTCACCCATGGCTTGATCCGGATGAGTCACCGCGGTCAGGTGTTCCTTGACCAGGTGTTCTCCACGACGCTGCCCATGTATCCGCAAACCATTTCGTCCGATAGCCTCTGCATGAGAAGGGCGCGCAATCAGGGTGACATCAACGCCTGCCTGAGCAAGATATCCACCAACGACAGAACCAAGCCCTCCCCCACCTAGAATACATATTCTCATTACGCGCCCCCTGATCTGATTAAGCGACGCCGAGTTCACGCAGTTTTGCTGCGACCTGCTCGAACCGTTCCCTGCTGGGGCTACGCACTGGAGGAATAACCGGGCCGGCTTTTAGGCCAATGGCTTCATACCAGGCTTTAAGCGTTCCGAGTGCGCCGGCGTAGGTAGCCGTGGCAGCGATGGTCCAGAGAAACTCTTCTTCATAATAGGTGCGCACACCCTCAAGCCCGAGCCATGCCTTGCGCGCGTCTTCATGTTTCCCTTCAGCAGAAAGGCGCATGTAGTCTTTTACCAAATGCCGTTTCTTGCCATACAGCATGTAGGAGAGCTCGCCCCACAGGACTTGCCCGCCAACGCGCTGTTCATCAAGGAACCAGTATTCAGAAGGCTCCATGACTATGAAGTCAGGCCGCATCAAGCGACGAAGACGCAGTGTAACGGCACGATTGAGCTCGCCCTGCTTGGCACCAATGATGGTGTCAATATCAGCCAGCCGGTTCATCAGGTCTACGCCAAGAACCTTGCCCGAAACGGGCGTGCGGTACAGACAAACGGCCAGATCAGAGCGGTCGGTGACATATTTGAACCAGTCAAAAATTTCGTCGTCCGTACGTAACTGGATCACCGGATTGATCACCTCAGCACCGTTGTAGCCAAGCGTTTCGACAAACTTCATTTTCTCAACGGCAACACTTACTTCCGGATCGAGAATAATGGTCCATAAATCCATCCGCCCTTTGACGGCATCAGCAACTACTTCGTGGTAGCGATTCCACTCCGCAGGTTTGACATTCCAGCACTCCGAAATAAAGCCACCAACCACCAAACCATCAATACCCATGTCCACATATTTTTCAATGTTTTCTCGCAGGCCAGCCTCGTCAAATTTAAAATCCGGCGTGACTGGCGACAAAGGACACATATAAAGCCCGCGTACTTTATTAAGCGCCCACTGTTTTGCTTCTTTGCGTGTAAATTCCATGACGACTCTCCTCAGTTAAAAAAACTTCGGCCTCATTGGCCGAAGAATAAGTAAACTACAAAAAACACAAATTACACCGCCGCCAACAGCGCGGCTTATTGCCGATAATTATCGATTACAGCCAAAATCAAATACCAACCGGCGATGTTTTTACATCAACAAACTCGAACAAACCTTCAATTCCCCCTTCGCGCCCATAGCCCGACTGCTTCATGCCGCCAAAAGGTGCCTCTGGCGTTGGGCCAGTTCCCGTATTCCAGGCGATATGCTGAAAATGCAAGCCCTCGACAAAACGTTGAGCACGTGCGGCATCTTGGGTAAATAGGTAAGAAGCCAAGCCATACTCAGTGTCGTTAGCCTTCGTCAGCGCATCACTTTCATCATCAAATTCAGCGATAGGCACCAAAGGCCCAAAGGTTTCCTCATTCCAGCAAGCCATCGTGCGATTAATGCCTGAAATAACTGTTGGCGGGAAAAAGCCGCCCCATTCTTTATCTAGCGGGGGCGGCACCGCACCTGCCACCAGCAGCGCTCCTTTCTCCAAGGCATCAGTCAGATGATGGCGTACTTTTTCATATCCGGCACGATCAACCAGCGGCCCAATGTCAGTTGCATCATCCAGGCCATTCCCTATGCGCAAGGCATTGACCCGGATTGCCAGCCGCTCGGAAAATTCAGCGGCGATGCAGCGTTCGACAAGTATGCGGTTGGCGCAAACACAGGTCTGTCCATTGCCACGGAATTTATTCGCCATGAGCTGATCAACCACCTTATCCAGATCAGCATCGGCAAAAACAATGTAGGGTGCATTCCCCCCTAATTCGAGCGCAACGCGTTTCACCTGCGCTGCGCTCTTGACAATAAGTTCCTTGCCCACTTCGGTTGAACCAGTAAAGCTAATCACGGCAACGTCAGAATGCGCCAGCAACGCATCGGCAATGGCTCCCGCCGAACCCGGCACGAGATTGGCCCAACCCGCAGGCAATTGCACCTCTCGCTCTAGCAACGCGAACAAGGCAATCATCGTCAGTGGTGTTTTAGAGGCTGGCTTGATGATACTTGCGCATCCAGCAGCCAGTGCGGCTGAAAGCTTCTTTGCAATCATGCCGATGGGAAAGTTCCACGGCACGATGAGACCAACCACGCCCGCTGGCCGGTAAAGCACCCGCCACTCGCAACCGCGCGGACGCTCTTCCAGAACCCTTGACTTAAGATGATCAATGTTCGATGCGCAATAAGTGAAAAATCCTGCTGCGTAATCAACTTCAGCCTTGCCTTCTCGCCAGGGTTTGCCGTGCTCAAGGCAAAGAATACGGCCAATCTCATCACGGTTCTTGATAAGTGCTGCAGCAATACTTTCGAGCCATTCACGACGTTGCGCAATCGCCGGGATATGCACCATCGCGCGGCTGGCGGCACTGATCGCTCGCAGGGTCTCATCGCTCCCCATACGCGCCACTTGAGCGAGTACATCGCCCGTAGCAGGATTTATAACCGGAAAGGTTTGACCTCTGTCGGCCGCACACCAATGGCCATCGATATAACCACCGGCCATGGGGATAAGGGGTGAAGCAATCATAAGGAGCCTTGACGAAAAAATGCCACAATAGGACTAAGATGCAGGGACTAAGATGCAGGGACTAAGATGCAGTGCGTAAGCAAGGCGCAAGAAAAACCCCACTTCTTGCCTCTGCGCAAGAGGTTTTACTTTATCATTTATGCGCACTAAATGAACCATTCTTGTATTTAGATATCGAATATACGGTATTACCACCTGAAAGGAAACGTACTCTATGGAAAACATGAACACCTACACACAAACCCTGGCGCAAACGAGTGCTGAAAACCAGCATCGTGTACTCCGCAATACCTATGCGCTACTTGCGCTATCCATGGTGCCCACCGTACTCGGCGCACTTGTTGGCGTGCAAATGAAATTTGCTCTCTTTGCTGGCAGCCCCTTCATCAGCTTTATGGTTTTTCTTGGCATTGCCTTCGGCTTCATGTGGGGAATTGAGCGCACCAAAAATAGTGGCATGGGCGTGGCTTTATTACTTGGCTTCACCTTCTTCATGGGCTTGATGCTGTCACGCATGCTGCAAGTGGCTCTGGGCTTTTCCAACGGGGGCAGCTTGATCGCCATGGCCGCTGGTGGCACGGGCGCGATTTTCTTTTCTTTGGCGGGCGTCGCTTCGACAAGCAAGCGTGATTTTTCAAACCTTGGCAAGTTTTTGTTCGTTGGCGTTGTTCTGTTGCTGGTGGCAATGGTTGCCAACATGTTCTTTCAGATTCCCGCCTTGGCACTAACGATCTCTACCATCGCCGTCGTGCTTTTTTCTGCTTACATTTTGTATGACATCAACCGCATTATCCAAGGCGGCGAAACCAACTACATCAGTGCAACCTTGGCGGTTTATCTTGACATCTACAACGTGTTTGTAAGCTTACTGAACCTGTTGATGGCCTTGAGCGGTAACCGCGACTAAAAAGTCGGCGCTGGTGACGCGGTAGATACAGTCACTGTCACAACAATCGATATTTGATACATAGTACAAAGTCACTAGTGTCCGGTTAAAAATCAAATAGAATCATTTGGTTATTGGGTAATGGCGCAATGACTCCAGTAGTGTCTGGCTGCAAGGCGCATGAAATATGGGTTTTCTCGAAAATCGAGACCGACAATATCTGTAACAAAGTGTAGAGCGAGGCATTGAGATGGAGCTCTTTCTTGACGATAGCGATCAGCACGTAGGTGGAAACGGCGCACCAGATTTGCGTCTTCACCGCGTTCTCGCTGGTTCCCAGAAAGCGCTTGATGCGCAGGTGTTGCTTGATCCATTTGAAGAACAGCTCTACCTGCCAGCGGCTCTTGTACAGCGCGGCAATGGTCAACGGCGGCAACGTTGTGTTGTTGGTCAGAAACACCAACGTTTTGCCCGAATCGGGGTCTTTGAATCGGATGCGCCGCAAATGCTCTGGGTAGTCCTTGGACACGTAAAACCCGTTGAGCCGAATCGCCTGATCGCAGATCACACCGGTGCTTCGGTCGGTCTTGGTCGAGTAAACCCGATGGGCATCCATGCCGCGTTTGGCGCGGGTCACAAAGAACGCGCCGGCCTGATGTATCTTGAAGAGCCGGTCGAAGTCCACGTAACCCCGATCCATCACGTAAAACGCACCCGCTTCGATGGGCAAGATGTCGAGCACTTTGACATCGCCCATCTTGCCATCGCTGATGTGGATGAAGGCCGGGATCGCCCCGCGCAAGTCCAGCAGCGTGTGCATCTTCACCGCCGCCTTGGTGCTGCGAAACGGAGCCCAATCGAACAGGCTCAAACACAAGTCGATGGTGGTCGAGTCCAGCGCGTAGACCGTCGCATCGAGTTCCAGTCCCGTTGGTTCTGCGGCGTAGAGGTTCCTGGCTCGCACGATCAAGCGCATCGCAAGCGCGTGATAAATGTGCCAGTCCCGCTGATTCAGCGCATCCGAGAGAGTCGATCGTGCGGGTATGCTGCTCAAACCCATGTGAAACAGCTTGGATTGATTGGATGCCAGGCAGACCTCGATGTCGCGCAAAGACTCGCGCCACGTCAATTGCGAGAATGCCATCACGCGAAACAGGTCGGCGCAACCCAAAGTGCGCACACCCGCATCGCCGCCATGACGGTCGATGATGCGCCCGAAGGTCTTCCACGGCACATACTCCATGACTTGCGCAAACAGCGTCTTGCCCACGTTCATACGTCACCCCAAGCTCTCCAAACCCGGAATGATCGCAAATGCGCAAGATGAAATTCAAATCGTGGACACCCATGAATCGCTTGAAACCCTTATCATTGTTGGCGTTGCCGTCGGTACGTCTCAATTTAACCGGACACTAGTGGTACAAAGTACAAAGTAAAAAGCGACCCTGCCGGGTCGCTTTTTTCGCTGCTATCGCTCAAACACGGCAATCGATTCGACGTGAGAAGTATGCGGAAACATGCTGGCAATGCCCGCTCCACGCAGGGCATACCCTTTTTCATGCACCAGCACGGCGGCATCGCGTGCCAGAGTTGCCGGGCTGCAAGAAACATACACAATGCGCCGTGGCCTGTCTCCTGCCGGTAGTGCGTTGACCAAGGCAAACGCGCCCTCTCGTGGTGGATCAATCAAGAGTTTGTCCACCCGGCCCAGCGCGGTAAAACCAGCCTCAGTGGCTTCGAATAAGTTGGCCACAGCAAACGTGCACTGCGCTGACAAACCATTCAACGCGGCATTTTCTTCGGCACGTTGCACCAACGCCGAGCTGCCCTCGATCCCCAATGCTGTCGCGCCCAAACGCGCGATCGGTAAAGTGAAGTTTCCCAAACCACAAAAAAGATCCACAATCCGCTCGCCTTTTTGCGGTGCCAGTAACGCCATGGCACGGCGCACCAGCATACGGTTAACACCATCATTTACCTGCGTAAATTCTGTCGGCCAGAAACGAAACTCAAGGCTATAGTCGGGCAAGGCGTAGGTCAGTAGCGGCGTATGCTCGGGGTAAAACAACCTGACCGTTTCCGGCCCCTTGGATTGCAAGTACCAGACCACGCCCTGCGCGTCGGCAAAGCACCGCAACTGATCCTCATCTGCAGCACTGAGCGGCGAAAGATGCCGCAGCAACAACGCGGTTTGCACGTCTCCAATGGCCACTTCTATCTGCGGCAAATGCTCTGGCGCAGACATCTCCGCCATCAGCCGCTTCAATTCAGGGATCAGCGCCGACACAGCCGGCGGCAACACCGCGCAGGAATCCATGACTACAACGTGACTGCTGTGCTTTTCACGGAAACCAACCAGCGCGCCCCCCTTTTTCGATACCCACCGTGCCGAGAATCGCGCCCGATGGCGATAACCCCAAGCGCCCCCGGCAACAGGTGGATAAATCTGCTCTGGCTTAAGGCGCGCGATATGCCAGAACGCGTCTTCCAGCACGCGTTGCTTGGCGGCCGTTTGAGCGGCAATATTCAAGTGCTGCAGAGCGCACCCGCCACAAACGCCAAAGTGCGGACAAGCCGGTGTCACCCGTTGACTCGACGCACGTATCACCTTCGTGACAGTCGCCTGCTCATAACTCGGCTTGCGCCGATAACTTGAAAACTCGACCCTTTCCCCCGGCAGCGCGCCCTCTATAAAAATGACTTTACCTTCCACATGGGCAATGCCTCGCCCTTCGTTGTCGAGGGATTCAATAGCGACGATTGTCATGATGCGATCTGGGAAAAGCGGCGATTATAATCGGCCGATGATGCCTGAATTATCTACTCTACTCGGCAGTTTGACGCCTGAACGCTTTCTTGCCGAATACTGGCAAAAAAAACCTTTGCTGGTGCGCGGTGCCGTACCGGAAATAGCCCGACTCATCAGCCGCGATGATCTCTTCCATCTAGCGACAGACGAAGATATTGAATCTCGCCTGATTACTCGCGCTGATGGCTGGCAAATGCATCACGGGCCGTTTTCATTGCGGCAACTCAAACGCGCCGCGCCCCCCTGGACTGTGCTGGTACAAAACGTCAACCTCGCCCATGCTGCGGGTGACGCGCTATTGCGGCGCTTTGATTTCATCCCCTATGCCCGGCTGGATGACTTGATGGTGAGCTATGCCACCGATGCTGGCGGCGTCGGCCCGCATTTTGATAACTATGATGTCTTCCTGATTCAAGGGATGGGAAGTCGGCGCTGGCACATCGGTAAACAAAAAGATAAAACCCTGATCGACGACTTGCCCATTCGCATCATCAAGAATTTTCATCCTACCCAGGAATGGCTCCTAGGCCCAGGTGACATGCTTTATCTTCCCCCACAATGGGCGCACGATGGCGTTGCCGTCGGTGAATGCATGACTTTTTCTGTTGGCTTTCGTGCACCCACAGCACAGGAATTAGGCGAGCAGTTTCTCTCCTTCTTGCAAGAGCGGCTTACCTTGCCCGGCCGTTACAGTGACCCGGACTTGAAAAAACCTCGGCATGCCGCTGAAATTGGCGCAGCCATGATTGATCAAGTTGCAGCAATACTGTCAACGATTCGCTGGAACCGCACCACGGTGCGAGATTTTTTGGGTGCATCACTCACTGAACCTAAAGCCAGCGTATTTTTTGACCCGCCATCACACCCGCTGACCATCACACGGTTCGCCGCTGCCACAAAGCGCAAGGGCGTTGTCCTCGCACCCGCCAGCCAATTGCTGTTTTCGGGAAACCAGTTTTATCTCAATGGAGAAGACTGGAAAATTCCTGCTCACGTGAAGCCCCTCATACGTGAACTTGCCAACCGCCGCACCCTGCAAATAGCGCGGCCAAGCGGTGTAGCGCTTGCCCAACATGCACTTGATGATGCCATCGGCCTGCTGTATGAAGCCTATTGCGATGGATTTCTCTGGCCAGCATCATGACAGCACCCTCTAGCCAATACGCCCTACTAACGGGCGAAAGCGAATACCGCGCTGCGATAGACACAGTGCTCGATAGCGCCGCGAGCACCATTGCCATCTTTGATCGCGACCTGGCTACACTCCGTTTGGAAGAACCTCAGCGCTTAGCCAAACTAGGCAACTTTCTGCACGCTCAGCACCCGAGTGAGCGCACGAAAAAATTACGCATCGTGATCCACCAAACCCATTTGCTGGATAGCCATATGCCACGACTGATGAACCTCTTCACCCGCTATGCGCATGCAGTTGATGTGCGCCAAAGCCCCGACAATCTGCGCCAGCTTGCCGATACGCATCTGTTAGCTGACGGCTGCCATGGCGTGCGCCGATTCCATATTGACCACGTTCGATGCGCTTTGATACGTGAAGACCCAACCGCCATCCAACCATGGCAACAGCGGTTTGAAGAACTCTGGCAGCTATCCCATCCCTGCCTGAGAATAAAAACAACCGGTTTGTAGTTGAAACCCAGGAACAGAACCATTGTCACAAATAAAAAACATCATGTTAGAATCCGCATCCGATTGAGTTGAATTATGTATTTATTCGCCTCGGTCGAAACCAATTGGCCTATTAATCCCTAACGTTAAGGAAATAAACATATGAAACAATCCCTATTGATTGCTGCCTTGCTGGCTCTTGCCATCTCTGGTTGCGCTAAAAAAGAAGAAGCTGCTCCTGCTCCTGCTGCTGAAGCTCCCGCTGCCGCTGCCGCCGCCGCTCCTGCTGCTGCTGAAGCTGCTGCTCCCGCTGCCGCTGCTGCCGCCGCTCCTGCTGCTGCTGACGCTGCTGCTCCCGCCGCTGCTGCCGCCGCCGCTCCTGCTGCTGCCGCTGACGCTGCGAAGAAGTAATTTTTCTTCTTCACCAATAAAAAAGCCAGCCTTCGGGCTGGCTTTTTTATTGGCTCACGACAAAGAATGACAATAAATAAAAATAAAGACTCAAATTGAATGAACGCCATTCTGAACGCCATTCAAGAAAGAAAAAAGCACTGGCGGACGAAAATCGCCTTATCCTTACTATTGAAGCGGGGGGCGACGTTATCGCTACGCTTTATTTCAATTGCTCGTGTAACAAACCAATAATCCGTTTCGATATGGCCGAATTATCCACACCACCTTCACGAGTCAGCACATGAACAATGTTGGTGTCACCTTCTTTTTTGACTTGAATACGATATTGCGCAGCCTGAACCGGTTTATCCTTATCCGCCTCACGCCCTTTCCAGAACATCATCTTGGAAAAAAAGCCCGGGTCTTCCTTTTTCTTGTTATCAGCTTCCGGATCGACATAACGAACATAGTAGAGCCCTTGCGAACGATCGCGATCTTCTACGGTAAAACCGATACGGTCCAGCGCTAGCCCTACTCGCCGCCAGGCGCGATCAAACGGCTCTTCGAGCACCAGGGCCCCGCTACCATCGGCAGCACGCGAAAGCTTGGCGCGCTCGGGTGCTTGCTCAGCAGAAATAAGTGTCTTGGCACGCGCTTCTTGCGCGCCCAAACGTACCATCAGTCGGCGCAACATTTCAGCTTCCAGCTCAGGGTCTGCAGGGCGAGGCTGCCAACGGGTTTCCGTCTTTCCCTCGGAAACATAAACTTCAGCCATACCGCGATGACTGATATAAATCTCGGTGGTATCCGGTTCAGTACCTTTTTCCAGACGGGTACGAAACTTATCGCGTTCAGCGGTTGAATAAACGTCATCGAACACTTTGCCCAGCGTGCTACGAATAAAATCCTGTGGCAACTTGGCCCGGTTCTCAGCCCAGTCTGTCTCCATAATACCCGCCTCGGGCAATTCAACATTGATGAGCAAGCCCATCTCCTGCCAGAACTCCTTCACAACAGGCCAGAGTTTTTCCGGGCTACCGGAGACCACCAGCCAACGTTGAGTACCCGCCCGCTCGATACGCATCTTGTCCACCTGCGGCAACACGTCAGTAGAAGGCTCGGCACGCGTCTCGCCACGTTCATTGGCATACGCTGAATAGGTCGCGGGGCCTTTGCTACCGGCCACATCAGGCACCACATAGCGCTCATCACGGCTAGGCTGCGTCAGATCGGGAGGAATCTCCAGCGAAGGCAATTTTGCCTTGCCAGCAGATTTGTATTCGATCTTTTTGGTTTCGATCAGCGGGCCGCTACAGCCAGCCATCACACTAACCAGCAGCAACAAGAGTGAGAGACGTTTCATGAGTAGTTAAATCCAGATTAAATGACGATATCCGCTGCACGCAAGGCAGCACGCACACGCTCACAAGATGCTGCAGTGAGCGGCAGAAGGGGCAACCGCAAGGCGCCATCGATCAAACCCATTTGCTGTAGCGCCCACTTGGTCGGCGATGGGCTGGGCTCAATAAACAGATCACGATGCAAATCCAGCAACTGAAAATTTAACGCGCGCGCTGTAGACAAATCGCCCGCCTGTGCTGCTCGGCACATGGCGTGCATTAACCGTGGAGCAACGTTGGCGGTCACAGAAATGGTACCCGCCCCCCCCCAGCAGCATCAACGCTAACGCTGTCGCATCATCACCGCTATAAACAGCGAAACCCTGGGGCACGCGGCGCAACAAATCCGACCCGCGCTCGATATCCCCCGTCGCATCCTTAATACCGACAATGCCTGGCACCTGCGCTAAGCGAAGCGCCGTTTCGTTCGACAAATCTGCCACGGTGCGGCCAGGCACGTTATAAACAATCATGGGCAACGCCACCGCCTCGGCAATCGCCTTGAAATGCTGAAACAGACCTTCCTGCGTTGGCTTGTTGTAATAAGGCACCACAGAAAGATGGGCATCTGCACCGGCTTGCCGTGCAAACTGTGCCAGCTCAATCGCTTCGCGGGTAGCGTTCGCGCCGGTTCCCGCAATGACCGGAATCCGCCCGGCCACATGCTGCACCGTGGTTTCAATCAACAGGCAATGTTCGGCAAAATCAACCGTCGGCGATTCGCCCGTCGTGCCCACCACCACAATGCCGTCAGAACCTTCAGCGATATGCCAGTCGAGCAACCGCCGCAGGGCAGGCACATCCAGCGAACCATCCGCTTGCATGGGGGTAATGATGGCGGGAATTGACCCTTGAATAGCAGCTTGTGTTGTCTTCATAAAAATAAGCAATGTAAGCAATGCACCAAAAAGCCGATTCTAACCGATGGCCACGCTTGACTATGGCCATTCATCTCCATTGAAACATCCATTTACACTTCGATTTACACATCGGCCAGCACGCGAAGATGGGCTGCCACACTGCGCCCCAAAGCTGAGAGCGCGTAGCCACCTTCCAGCATCGACACAATCCGCCCGTGGGCTGTTTTCGCCGCCACGTGTTTGATCTGCGTCGTAACCCACGCGTAGTCGTCCTCAACCAAGCCCAGCGAGGCCATGTCGTCCTCACGATGCGCATCAAAGCCTGCCGAGATGAAAATCATTTCCGGCTGAAAATCATGCAGTCGGGGTAACCAGATATCAGTAACTGCCTGACGGAAGCCTTCCCCCCGCGTGCCGGCAGCCAAGGGCACGTTGCACATGTTGGTGGCTGGATGCTCTGTGCCGCTGTAGGGATAAAACGGATGCTGAAACGTGCCCGCCATCAACACGTTTTCATCATTCGAGAAAACCGCTTCGGTGCCATTGCCATGATGCACGTCAAAATCGACGATCGCCACCCGCGATAGCGGCCAAACGGCGAGGGCATGACGCGCGGCGACAGCAATGTTGTTAAAAAAACAAAAGCCCATCGCCTGACGCGGGCCAGCATGATGTCCCGGGGGGCGCACGGCACAAAATGCGTTGTCCACTTCCCCGCGCATGATGCGATCCGTCGCATCACACCCCGCGCCCGCGGCGCGCAGCGCAGCATGCCACGTGCCGGGCGACATCGCAGTATCCGGGTCGAGATGCACAATGCCCTGCACCGGGCTGTTTGCCTGCACGTACTCAATGTAATCCGCCGGATGCACGCGTTGCAATTGAGTCATGCTGGCCAGTGGCGCATCGTGAAACGCCAAGCACCCATCCAGCCCGGTGGCAGTCAGCTGATCACGAATGGCATCAAGCCGCGCCGGACATTCGGGGTGCTGTGCACCCATGTCATGCAGCTTACAATCGCGGTGGGAAATGAAAGCGGTCGTCATAAAAAGATAGGTGGCCTGATGACTTACAATCGAAACAATAAGTTCCCGTTATTATTGCCTATCCCACGCCTTATCCCACTCATTCCCTCCCGCACCTCATGCAACCCAGCGAACGTCATTTGCTTTTAACCCAGCTACTGGCTGACATTAACCGCATTATTCTTGGTAAAAAAGAACCCGTCCGCATGGCGTTGGCCTGTTTGCTCGCTGGCGGTCACTTGCTGATTGAAGACTTGCCCGGAGTGGGTAAAACAACGCTGGCGCATGTGCTGGCGCGAGTGTTGGGGCTCGATCTGCAACGCATCCAGTTCACCAGTGACATGCTGCCCGCCGACATTATTGGCGTCTCGGTGTTTGATCGGGCCAGTGGGGCATTTCATTTTCACCCCGGGCCGATTTTCACGCAGATGGTGCTGGCCGATGAGCTCAACCGTGCCACGCCCAAAGCACAAAGCGCACTGCTCGAAGCCATGGAAGAACGGCAAGTCACCATCGAAGGGGCAACGCGCGCGTTGCCTGCGCCTTTTTTTGTCATTGCCACACAAAACCCGGCGTTTCAAATCGGCACCTTTCCCCTGCCTGAGTCACAACTCGATCGTTTCCTGCTCAAGATTGAACTGGGTTATCCCGATGCCGCCGCTGAGCGTGAACTCCTGGCGGGAGCGGACCGCCGCCAGATGGTAGCCGAACTCACCCCGCGCCTTTTGCCGCCCCAATTGCTCGAATTACAGCAACAAACGCGCAGCGTGTACGCCTCGCCTGCGCTGATTGACTACATTCAGGCGCTGGCCACCTTCACGCGCAGCTCGCCGTTATGGGTAGCGGGTTTATCCCCGCGCGCAGGCCTCGCGCTACTCGCCGTTGCCCGTGCCTGGGCGCTGCTGGATGGCCGCGACCACGTGCTGCCGGAAGACGTGCAAGCGGTGCTCCCTGGCGTCGTGGCGCATCGACTTCGCTTGCACGATGACACGCGAAAAGTTCCCGCAGGGACGCATAGCGCTGGCGCTGGTGACACGGCGAACCGGCTCATCGAGGCCGTGCCCCTGCCCTGATACAGCCAATCATGCTGCCTCGGCTGCGCCACTTTCTACACGAGCGCTTTGTGCGCTGGGCACTGCGCGTGCCTACGCCCGAGCCAACACCCATCACGCTGGTTCAGCGGCGTGTGTATGTGCTGCCCACACGCGTTGGACTGGCCTTTGCCGTTGCGCTCATCACTATTTTTCTGGGTGCGGTGAATTACAACCTGAGCCTGGGCCATGCGCTAGTTTTCTGGCTGGCCGGGCTGGGCATTGTGACGATCCTGCATACCTTTCGCAATCTCGTGCAGCTCACCCTGCGGCCAGGGCGCTGCCCGCCGGTCTTTGCGGGTGATCTGGCCAGCTTTGATCTTTTACTGGAAAATACCCGGCGGGACGCGCGCATCAACATGCAGTTGTCATTCTCGGGTGAACCACCTGTCGAGATTGATCTTCCCGCGCACACTACCAACACCGCCACGCTCACGCTGCCAGCCACCCAGCGTGGCTGGTTGGCCCTGCCGCGAGTAACCGTCGAAACCACCTGGCCGCTGGGCCTGATACGTGCGTGGAGCTATATCGCGCCGGATATGCGCTGCCTGGTTTACCCCGCACCCGCACGCAACGCACCACCGCTGCCTTGGAACAGCGAAGCATTCCAGGGCGCAAGCAATGTCGGTCAAGGTGCGGATGATTTTGCCGGCCTGCGCCATCACCAACCGGCCGACCCGCCGCGTCACGTCGCGTGGAAAGCCGCTGCACGGCAAGACGACGGAAAACTGCAAACCAAACTCTTTAGCGGCCAGTCGGCGCAAGAGCTCTGGCTAGATTGGGATGCCGCACCCAGCGCACTCACCACCGAGCAGCGCATCGCGTGCCTTACCCGCTGGTTGCTGGATGCCGATACCGCTGGCATGCACTGGGGCTTGCGTCTGCCATCCGTGCGTCTCGCCCCCGCGCAAGGTGCCGCACACCGTGCCGCCGGATTACAAGCGCTGGCGCTATACGCATTACCCGCCGCATCACGTGCTCATGGCACGCCTTGATCGCCCGGTAAGCCGCCGCCAAAGCCAGTGGCTTCTGCTTGCTGCTGTCACCGCGTTTGCTCCCTTGGCCACGCATATGCCGGTGTGGCTGACGCTATGTGTTGGCGTGGCCTTTGTCTGGCGTGCGTGGCTCATTCAGCGCGGTGGGCGCTTGCCGCCACGCTGGCTGCTCGTGTCATTGGTCGTCGCTGGTTCACTCGGCGTCTTTTTTGAGTACCGCAGCCTGTTTGGCCGCACACCGGGCATTGCGCTGCTGCTGATTTTTCTCTCGCTCAAGCTCATGGAACTGCGCGCGCCACGCGATGCGGTAGTGACCGTGTTGCTGTGCTACTTTCTCATCCTCGGGCAGTTTTTATTTACCCAAACGCTGCTCACAGCGCTCATGACATGTCTTGCGGTTGTCATTACCACCGCCGCCTTGCTCGCCGCCAATAATGATCGGCCAACCATCAAGCAACAATTTGAGCACGCGGGTCGCCTGCTGTTGCAAGCGCTGCCCTTCATGCTGTTGCTGTTTATCCTTTTCCCGCGGGTGAACGGCCCGTTGTGGGGCCTGCCAGAAGACCGCCGCACAGCGCTTTCCGGGCTCACCGATGCCATGGCGCCGGGCACCATTGCACAGCTTTCACAGTCAGACGCCATTGCCTTTCGCGTCGCGTTTACTGGCGCAGCGCCCGCGCAATCCAGCCTGTATTGGCGCGGCCTGGTAATGCCTGATTTTGATGGACGCACCTGGCGCGTATCACAAACCCGTGAGGCCTACACTACCCCGCCGTATGCTGAAGAAAGCAGGCGTAGCAAGCCGATCGACTATGAACTCACCCTCGAGCCGCACGGCAAACGCTGGCTCTTCGCACTGGAATTCCCCACCACGCTGCCCACGGAAAGCGGCCTTACCCGCGACTATCAATTGTTATCCCGGCAACCTGTGCGCAGCCGCATGCGCTACACGCAGCGCGCCGTGCCGGATATCCGAAAAGGCCTGACTGACCCGCCAGAGGTTTTGCAGGAATCTCTGGCCTTGCCCAAAAACAGCAACCCGCGCACCCGAGCCATAGCGATCAGCTGGAGGCAACGTCATGGCGACAATGACGCCGCCATTGTGCAAGCAGCCGAAGATTTTTTTAGTCGCCAGCTGTTGCGCTACACCCTCAACCCGCCCCTTACCGGCAGCGATAGTGTCGATGAATTTTTGTTTGACAACAAACGCGGCTTTTGCGAGCACTTTGCCTCCGCCTTTGCCTTTGCCCTGCGTGCCGCCGGTGTCCCCGCGCGCGTCGTGGCCGGGTATCAAGGCGGTGAGATCAACCCCGTCGACGGGTTTCTGGTCGTGCGCCAATATGACGCCCACGCCTGGACGGAAGTATGGCTTGCCAAACAAGGCTGGGTGCGCGTAGACCCGACCGCCATTGCCGCACCACGGCGCATTGACAGCAGCCTGGCCACCGCCATCCCGGCAGATGAAACACTGCCTTTTTTAGCGCGCAATGAAATGGCCTGGCTCAAGGCCATTCGTTACCAGATCGACGCCGTCACCAACGGCTGGAACCAATGGGTGCTGGGGTATGACCCGCAACGCCAGCGCGATTTATTAACTCGCCTCGGGCTGGATGCCGATTGGCGCAACATGACAGCCCTCTTGGCTGTGCTCTGCGGCACGACCTTGCTGCTGCTCACCGGCTGGGTGCTGCGCCAGCGCGAGCGTATCGATCCCGTCCGCCGTGCCTGGCGGCGCTTTACCGCCAAACTCGCCAAGCGCGGCATTGTCTGGCAGCCGTGGGAAGGGCCGGACACCCTGGCTGCACGCGCGGCTAGCCAACTCCCTCTGCATGCGACAAAAATTCACGCCATCGCCCGCAGTTACGCCCGCCTGCGCTATGCTGCCCACCCGCCCAGCGCGGGCTTGGTCGAACTCAATCAATATATCCGCGACTTGTCACTATGAAATTGAAATATGTGAAATACCTTTTCTTGCTCTGCCTGTTCTTGGCGTTACCCGCGCAGAGTCAAACCAATCACCAAGCCAACAGCTATGCCGAGCGTGAGGATGTCAAAGCATTCATCGACGAGATGGCCACCGAATACAGTTATGACCGCATGACACTCGATGCACTGTTTCGCGTCACCCAGCCCATTCCTTCAGTGTTAAAAGCCATCCGCCCACCCGCCGATCCGGGGATACGTTCCTGGCGCACTTATCGCAGCCGTTTCGTCGAGCCAGTGCGCATCGCGGCGGGTAAAGCCTTCATGCAGCGCTACGCCAACGAACTCGCTGCCGCAGAGACGCGCTTTGGCGTGCCGAAAGAAATTATCGCGGCGATCATCGGCATCGAGACGATTTACGGCAAACACACGGGCAACTACACCACTTTCTCCGCCCTCACCACGCTGGCCTTTGACTACCCGCCGCGCGCCAAACTATTCCGCCAGGAGCTGATTGAACTGCTCCTGCTGGCCAGGGAAGAAAATCGCCCGATACTGAGTTACACCGGCTCCTACGCAGGTGCGCTGGGCTTGCCGCAATTCATGCCCTCTTCACGACGAAAATACGCGCTGGATTTCGACAACGACGGCAAGATTGATCTCGCCGCCAGCCCTGTGGATGCCATCGGCAGTGCAGCAAACTTTCTGGCCGCGCACGGCTGGGAAAAAGACGGCCCCATCGCCGAGCGCGTCACGGTTAGCGGCGATGGTCTTCAGGCCCTGCTGGATGAAGGCATCGCGCCGCAGCGCCGCCCCAGCGAATTGGCTACACGGCAGGTACAGATTCAAAAAATCGGCGCTGGTGACACGGCGACAAATGGTCGACTCAGCGACCAACCCGCCGCCTTGATCGACCTCATCACCCCCGACGCGCCCACCGAATACCGCCTGGGCTACCAAAACTTCTATGTCATCACCCGCTACAACCGCAGCAGCTTCTACGCCGCTGCGGTGATGGATTTGGCTGAGGCGCTGAAAGACTCATCCGTCAGTCAATGAACTTGTCTGCAACTCAAAACACATCTTGAACTAGACTGCGATAAGAGAACAAAATCAGTGTCCAATAAAGAAGCCACAGCCCGCATCAAGATCAACAAGCTGCTTGAAGCCGCTGGCTGGCGATTCTTTGCAGAAGGCGATGCGCCAGCGAACATTCGCCTCGAACCCAGCGTCACGCTCAAATCATCTGATCTGGATGCCCTTGGCGAAAACTTCGAGAAAACCAGCAAGGGCTTCATCGACTTTCTTTTGCTCGATGCCAAAGGCTTCCCGCTGATCGTCCTGGAGGCCAAATCAGAGGACAAAAATCCGCTCGTCGGCAAGGAGCAGGCGCGCAAATACGCCAAGTCGCAAAACTGCCGCTTCGTCATTCTCTCCAACGGCAACCTGCACTACTTCTGGGATTTGGCGCGCGGTAATCCTTATCTGATTACCTCCTTACCTACGCCGGATTCAGTCACCGGTTACCAGCAAGTCACACCCAACCCGCAGCGCCTTATCGAAGAAGTCGTTAATGATGACTACATCGCGCTGACCCTGCGCCCGCACTATCAATCCGATGCGGCGTGGCGCAATGTAGCCGAACGCCCCGGCTACATACAGGCCAACAAACTGCGCTTCTTGCGGCCTTATCAGTTGAAGGCCGTGCATGTCTTGCAACAGGCGGTGCAAGAAGGCAAAGACCGCTTCCTGTTCGAGATGGCCACCGGCACCGGCAAAACACTCACCGCTGCCGCCGTCATCAAGCTCTTCCTGCGTTCCGGCAATGCCCGGCGCGTGTTGTTTCTGGTGGATCGCCTCGAACTGGAAGATCAGGCCAAAAAAGCCTTCGCGGCGCTGCTGTCCGCCGATTTCCAGACCGTGATTTACAAGGAGAACCGCGACGACTGGCGGCGCGCCGAGATTGTCGTCACCACCGTGCAATCGCTGCTCTTCAACAACAAATACCAGCGGCTTTTTTCGCCGACCGACTTCGACCTGGTCATCTCCGACGAAGCCCACCGCTCCATCGGCGGCAACGCCCGCGCCGTGTTCGACTATTTCATCGGCTACAAACTTGGCCTTACCGCCACGCCGCGCGACTATCTGCGCCGCTTCGACGGCTCCAACGGGCGCACCCGCGATCCGCGCGAAGCCGAGCGGCGTCTGCTGCTGGATACCTACCGCACCTTCGGCTGCGAAAACAGCCAGCCCACTTATCGTTACTCGCTGCTCGACGGCGTAAAAGAAGGCTATCTCATCAACCCCACAGTGGTGGATGCCCGCACCGAGATCACCACCGAACTGCTTTCCGAAGCAGGCTATGCCGTCACGCTGGCTGACGATGCGGGCAATGATCAGGAAGAAACCTACAAGCAGCGCGAATTCGAAAAACGCTTTTTCTCCGAAGCCACCAACCAGCTTTTCTGCAAAACCTTTCTCGAAAACGCCCTGCGCGACCCGGTCAGCGGCGAAATTGGCAAATCCATCATCTTCGCCGTCAGCCAGCACCACGCCGCCAAGCTGGCGCAGATTCTCAACCAGATGGCCGACCGCATGTTCCCGGCCAAATACCAATCCGACTTTGCCGTGCAAGTCACTTCGCAAATTCAAGACGCCCAGCAATTCACCATCACCTTCGTCAACAACAACCTGCTCGGCTCGGCCAACTTCATCCCCGCTTACAAAACCAGCAAAGCGCGCGTCTGCGTCACCGTCGGCATGATGACCACCGGCTACGACTGCCCGGACATTCTCAACCTCGGCCTGTTCCGTCCGATTTTTTCGCCGACCGACTTCATCCAGATCAAGGGGCGCGGCACGCGCAAGCACAACTTCCTCGAACAGCTTTTCGATGACAACCTCAAGGACAGCATAACGAAGCCGCAGAAGACCGCCTTCAAACTCTTCGACTTCTTCGCCAACTGCGAATATTTCGAAGAGGAGTTCAACTACGACGAAGTGCTCAAGCTGCCCAAACCCCAAGGCAAAGGCAGCGATAACGGCGGCGACACCAGCCCGGCAGGGGTCGATGGCGCTTATGAACACCTTGGTAACGATCTCATTGCCTCGCTCAAGGTCGAGCAGATCACCCAGGAAGGCATGAAGATCGACCGCATGTTCTTCGAGAAATTCGAAGACAGCGTGCGCGACAACGCCACCATCGCCGCCGCCGTCGAAGCCGGGCAGTGGGATCGCGTCATCGACTACGTCAACCGTGAAATCTTCGACAAACCCCACGAGTACTACAGCCTCGACAAACTGCGCAAAGCTGCCGCCGTGGATCGGCGCCTGACGTTGCGTGAAATCCTCGAAAAAGTCTTCGGCCTTATTCCGCGCTTCAAGTCCAGGGATGAACTGCTGGAAGAAGAGTTCGCCAAGTTCGTCGCCGACACCAAACCGGAAGGTACTGCCGCCATCCCGGCCATCAAAACCTTCTTCAAGGCCTACGCCACCAGCGACACGGTGCGCGGCATCATTGAGAGCGGGCACTTCACCGACCTGGCCACCAACCCGTATTTCTCCACCCGCGACTTCAAGGCCGTGCCCGCAAAATACCGCGCCATGATTCCCGATTACATCAAGGACTATGTGTCTTTGAACCAGTTCGCGCCTTGAATCATGAATCCATTCAGGCAGCGTTTGTGTGTGGCGAATTCGCCATAATTAAAACCCCTCGAATTCGAGGGGTTTAGCGTTATTCCACCCTAAAAGCCAACCCTATGAGTAAAACCAAAAAAAACACTATCGAGGTTCAGGGAACATCCATCTCACGTCCAGAGAGAACCATATTTTGCATGAGCAAATAAAACATGGATAAACAGGATAGACAGGATTCGGGTTTGAAACACGAAGAGATCACAAAGACGGTTATTGGCTGTGCGTTTGAAGTTATCAACGAGCTTGGTGCTGGCTTCCTTGAATCGGTCTATGAAAAAGCCCTTCTCTTGGCTCTGCGGCAAAAGAGCCTGTCGGTAATCGCTCAGCATCCTGTCAAGGTGATATTCAGGAACGAGTGCGTCGGGGACTTCTTTGCTGACCTTTTTGTTGCAGGAAAGGTCATTGTCGAACTGAAAGCCGTCAAGGCCATTACGCCGGAACACCAAGCACAGATCATCAACTATCTCAACGCCACCGGGATCGAAGTTGGCCTGCTCATCAACTTCGGCACCCCCAAACTCGAATACAAACGCTTCACGAGAAACAAAAACATGAGCATGGATAAACAAGATGAGCAGGATTAAAGGCTTTGGGTTTTTATCCTGCGAATCCTGTCTATCCATGTCAAATAAGGTTTCCCCATGCTAGACACCACCACCAAACGCCGCATCGACAGCGCCCGCGATATTCTCGTCGGCAAAGTCCCCGACCCCAAAAGCCAGGTCGAACAAATCACCATCGCCCTGATCTACAAGTTCATGGACGACATGGACGCCGAGAGCGAGGAACTCGGCGGCAAACGCAAGTTCTTCACCGGCAACTTCGCCCGCTACGGCTGGGCCAAGCTCATGCGCAGCGGCCTCGGCGGCCATGAAACGCTCAACCTCTATGCCGAAGGCATTACCAAAATGCCGGAGAACCCCGGCATCCCGCCGCTGTTCCGCGACATTTTCAAGAACGCCTACCTGCCCTACCGCGACCCCGAGACGCTGAAATCGTTTCTGAAAATCATCGACGAATTTTCATACGACCACAGCGAGCGCCTCGGCGACGCCTTCGAATATCTGCTCTCTGTGCTCGGCAGCCAGGGCGATGCCGGCCAGTTCCGCACCCCGCGCCACATCATCGATTTCATGGTCGAAGTCATCGACCCGAAGAAGAATGAAACCGTACTTGACCCGGCCTGCGGCACTGCCGGGTTCCTCATCTCGTCCTACAAACACATCCTTAACCAAAATTCCTCCTCGCCCCTCGCGGGATACCGAAGGGTAGGGGCTTCATCAGAGGGTCGGGGTGAGGGGACGGCTGTACGCCCCGGTGATTTGCTCACCCCGGACGAGCGCGGCGCGCTGGCCAAAAACTTCAAGGGCTACGACATCTCGCCCGACATGGTGCGCCTAAGTCTCGTGAACCTCTATCTGCACGGCTTCACCGACCCGCATATTTTCGAGTACGACACCCTGACCAGCGAAGAACGCTGGAACGACTTCGCCGACGTCATCCTCGCCAACCCGCCCTTCATGTCGCCCAAAGGCGGCATCAAGCCGCACAAGCGCTTCTCCATCCAGGCCAAGCGCAGCGAAGTCCTGTTCGTGGACTACATGGCCGAGCACCTCACCCCCACCGGCCGCGCCGCCATCATCGTCCCCGAAGGCATCATCTTCCAGAGCCAGACCGCCTACAAAGACCTGCGCAAACTGCTCGTGGAAAATTCCCTCGTCGCCGTCGTTTCGCTCCCGGCGGGCTGTTTCAACCCCTATTCCGGGGTGAAAACCTCCATCCTCATCCTCGACAAGTCTCTCGCCCGCCAGAGCGACACCATCGCCTTCTTCAAAGTCGAGAACGACGGCTACGGCCTCGGCGCCCAGCGCCGCGCCATCGAAAAGAACGACCTGCCAACAGGTGCAGGCCGAACTCGCTGCGTACCTGCACGCGCTGCGCTCCAAAGCCTCCACCGAATCCATCCTCTCCCTCGCGTCCACCGCCCAGATAGTGCCAAAGGAGAAGATCGCCGCGAATGGCGACTACAACCTCAGTGGGGAGCGGTATCGGGAGGCGGCTGCACGCGCTTCGTTTTTCCCGAACATCCCACTTGGCGAAGTGTGCGATCTTATCGGCGGTGCAACCCCGTCAAAGCAGGATGAGTTGTATTGGACAAACGGCTCGGTGAAATGGATTTCATCGAAGCACATCGACGAACGCGGACTCATCATCGATTGCGAACTCATTTCCAAAAAGGCGGTTGAAGAGACGTCCACACGAATTGCTCCCAAAGGTTCGACCATCATCATCACCCGCGTCTCCGTCGGAAAGTTCGCATTCGCAAACGACGACTACGCCATCAATCAAGACCTCACGGCACTTGTATCGAAAGACAATGAGCGCCTCGCACCTGAGTTCATTCGTGTCGCAGCACACCACATCGCTCAAGTGGTTGAACGCAATGCGGAGGGAATCGGTATTCGTGGAGTGACGCGGCGTTTTCTCTCCGAACTCCAAATCCCCCTGCCGCCGCTGGAGGTACAGAAGGAGATTGTGGCGGAGATCGAGGGCTACCAGAAAGTCATCAACGGCGCCCGCGCCGTCCTCGACCACTACCGCCCCCACATCCCCATCCACCCCGACTGGCCGATGGTGGAGCTGGGGGATGCCTGCATTGTGAATCCCCGCAAGTCCGAGATTGCCAACCTTGAAAGCTCAACAGTCGTGTCATTCGTCCCGATGTCGGACATCGGCGAGCATGAGATGTTCTTCGAACCAAGAGAAACGAAGCAATTGAACGAAGTGACCACGAGTTACACCTACTTTAGGGACGGCGATGTCCTTCTGGCGAAGGTGACACCGTGTTTTGAAAACGGAAAGGCTGGTATTGCACGCAGCTTGCGCAACGGCATCGGTTTCGGCTCAAGTGAGTTCTATGTGCTGCGGCCTACCGATGTTGTGCTTCCCGAGTGGATTTTCATGTGCGCCGCAACGCCAGCATTCCGCATGTATGCAACGCCGCAGATGACGGGAACTGGCGGATTACAACGTGTTCCGCGCGCGGTTGTGGAGAGCTATGAAATCCCCCTCCCACCCCTCGCCACGCAGCAAGCCATCGTCGCCGAGATCGAAGCCGAGCAAGCGCTGGTCGCCGCCAACCGCGAACTGATCGCCCGCTTCGAGCAAAAGATTCAGGCTGCTCTCGCTCGCGTCTGGGGGAAAACATGATTACAAAGGCTAAGCGGTTAAAAAACATCGGGAAGTTCTACGACTTCTCATCCAGCGCGAATGATCTTGATTGGCATAAGAACACGTTTGTTTTCGCGCCCAACGCTTACGGCAAGACCACCTTCGTCAATGTCCTCCGTTCACTTCGCGATAACGATCCGAAATTGATTCGCTCCCGAAAGACCTTGGGCGCTAAGGCGAACCCCGAAGCAGTGATTGCAATTGGCGGTGTGAACCATGTTTTCGATGGGTCACGGTGGGACAAACCGCACCCAGACATACAGATTTTTGATGCGCCGTTCATTCAGGCGAACATCCTCACGCACGAGATCGGCCACGAACACAAGAAGAACATCCACAAGATCATTATCGGTGAGCAGGGTAAGAAACTGGCTGAAGATCTGTCGGCGCTAAAAACGAAGGAGAAGGCCAAGAGCCAGGAAGCAGCCAATCTTGTCGCGCAGTTCAACAGGGGTGGCTTCACTCTATCCATCGACGCAATCCTCGCCATTCCTGCGGCAGAGGAAACCGCTGTTGGTGAGCGAATTCAAAAGCTGGAGCAAGATATCAAATCAAAGGAGTCCGAGGAAACTGTCCAGAAACTCGGCTATCCCCGCCTGATGGCGGCTCCATCATTCGATCTATCCGGCGCTAAAGCACTTGCAAGCAAGAAGTTGGTTGCTGTTCACGAAGCCGCTGAGAGAGAGGTTCTTGCCCACATAGACCACAATTTCAAGGATAAGTCTCAAGCAAGGCAATTCATCCGGCAAGGCCTTGACGCGATGCAGGCGGATTGCCCTTTCTGCGGGCAGGACCTCAAGAACGCCGCCGATCTCTTGAAGGCATACCGCGAGTTTTTCGACGAGACATTTCGCGCCTATCAGCAAGGTATTGTCCAGCAACTGACATCCATCGAGAAATGGAATCTCGACAACGACCTGACGGCACTGATTTCGCTCCACAACGCAAATCTTGCGACAGTGCGGCAGTGGGAGAAGTACCTTGGGGAAATGAAGTTATCCGATTTCGCGACGACGGTTGATAGGTACAGCGCCGGACTTGCAGCGTCGAAAGGCAGGGTCCTGTCCGAACTTGAAAAGAAGCAGAAGGACCCGAACGCCGATGCCGACCTCTCGCCCATTGACGCGCTTATGGCTGAACTTGCCGCCTTGAAAGCGGTGGCTGATGAGTACAACAACGAAGTTTCCGCCTTCACGGAGAAAGCGAAACAGTACGTTGCCAGTCTTCCCAAGTCGGACGTTGTTTCGATCCGCGCAGACCTGACGAAGCAACAAGAAATCAAGAAGCGCTTCACCCTGGAATGGAAGAGATGGGCAACTGACTACTCGGCAGCGACAAAGGACGCGGGCGCTTTGCAGAGCCAGAAGAATGCGAAGCAGAAGGAGCTTGAGGAGGCAGGCAAGACCATCTTCGACACGTACCAGAAGCGCATCAACGAACTGCTTGGCACCTTGGGAACGGATTTTGCCATCACCGGGCTGACCGGAAAAACCGACGAGCGGGCAAACGAGAGTTATAGCGATTTCGGCTTTCTAATCTTGTCGCAGACTGTCCCGCTGACGACTCGGCAAGAAGAAGCGCCGTGCTTCAAGAATACGCTGAGCGAAGGTGACAAGAGCACTCTAGCCTTTGCTTTTTTTATAGCAGCGCTGGAGAAGACCCCGGTACTCGACAAGCAAATCGTTGTTTTCGACGACCCGCTTTCCAGTCTCGACGAGACCCGGCGCGAGGCAACGGCCCGCTTACTACTGACCCTGTCACCTACCGTAAATCAACTCAACGTGTTTACGCACAAGCGAGATTTCCTGCACATGCTTTGCGACAAGATGCCAGAAAACAAGACATTG
This sequence comes from Rugosibacter aromaticivorans, assembly GCF_000934545.1. Lineage (GTDB taxonomy): Bacteria > Pseudomonadota > Gammaproteobacteria > Burkholderiales > Rhodocyclaceae > Rugosibacter > Rugosibacter aromaticivorans. The sequence goes on along the minus strand of NZ_CP010554.1, from coordinate 690,007 downwards.
CAAGTTCGTTCCGATAAAAAGCACGGTAGTCAATTTGCCGTTCTGGACATGGAGGAGGATCGCAAGAGCGCTCATGCCCGCTTGATCGAAAGCATGGAGCGTTACCTCGGTGAAGATTTCGGACCAACAGCCGAGACGATGCAGGGCAATTTGCGGAAGCTCTTCGAGACCGTTCTGAAAACCAAGTACTACCGTGTGCTTGCGTCTGACATCAAGGCCAAGCACGGATTGGCAACTCTGTTGACCACCCTTTTCGTGGCTGGGCTTGTCGACGTAGTCATCAAGCCGCGCTTGTTTGACCTATGCTCGGTCGCAAACGGCTCGCATCACGGCGAAATTGTCGATGTAACTGCCCGGCACCTCACTCGCGACGAGCTTCTCCCGCTAATACGCGAAGCTCTTGACCTTGTCCACAAGGTTTGAGATGGAAGAAACCACCGAACTCACCAACTACCGCCGCTGTCCTTCAAGACACCGAAGGAGCAGGAATACATCGCCTTCCTGTGGGACGCCTTCGAGACCAACACCACGCACGGCACAAGATGTTGCAATCAGAATACGGTGCGTCATAGCAACCGATTGCAGCGAACGGCGCTACATGCCGCTGCTGAACCGGGACGTTGCCACACCCGAAAGCTGGCACCCTTGACATACCCTTCTTGGTATAACCATGCTCCGAGTCGTTCAGGCTTGATTCTTGAGCGTGCGGCATAAATGAACGGTAAACATTTCAAGCGCTGAAAAGTTGGCGCTGATGACACAGCGCTTAGTAATCAACCCGATGATCAGCTCAGCAGCCAACCCGCCGCATTGATCGACCTTATCACCCCCCGACGCGCCCACCGAATACTGCCTGGGTTACCAAAACTCTATGTCATCACCCGCTACAACCGCAGCAGCTTCTACGCCGCTGCGGTGATGGATTTGGCGGGTGCATTGAAAAAATTCACCGCTTTCTAGCCTGCCTATGTCCATGCCCTGATGGGTACAGCCACATCCGGCTTGCGCTGGAATGCCTATCGCGGTAAGTTTCTCGCTGACGAGCGCTGTCTGCCTATTACCGCTCGTGGTGCGGTGTAGTCAAAGAGATTCATCTTGACTATTGAACCGCATTACCCTTGGCGCAAAGGAGAAACCCTTGAACCCTAGTACCGATAAAATCTTCGCCGGCCCCATTCCGCAGCTCTATGAAGAGTATCTCGTGCCGATGATATTTGAGTCCTATGCCGCCGACCTGGTGAATCGGATGACTTCACGACCCCTTGCTCGCGTGCTCGAGATTGCCGCCGGCACAGGTGTTGTGACTCGCGCGCTGGCATCCGTGCTACCCGAAAGCGTCTCCATTGTTGCGACAGATCTGAATCAACCAATGCTGGATATGGCTTCCAAGATTGGAACCCAGCGCCTTGTGGAGTGGCGTCAGGCGGACGCTATGCAACTGCCCTTTGAGGACGCAACGTTTGACGCCGTGGTCTGCCAGTTCGGAGTCATGTTCTTTCCTGACAAGTCGAAGGCGTTTTCGGAGGCACGTCGGGTTCTCAGGCCAGGCGGCGTTTTCATGTTCAACGTGTGGGATCGCATCGAGGAGAACGAATTCGCTCACACGGTGTCGACTGCACTCGAAACGCTCTTCCCCAAGGACCCTCCGCGCTTCATGGCCCGCACACCGCATGGCTACTACGACCACGCTACTATTGCGCAAGACTTGAAAATCGGTGGATTCAGGTCGGCACCCCGCATCAATATTGTCGCGGCACGCAGTCAGGCCACGTCCGCGCAAATTCCTGCCATTGCATACTGCCAAGGGACGCCACTGCGTAGCGAAATCGAAGCGCGTGGCAAGTCGCTTGGCGAAGCAACCGACATCGCAGAGTCAGCCATCGCCCAACGGTTTGGGCTGGGTTCTGTGGACGGCAATATCCAGGCACACATTGTCACTATCGAGTGCTGACTATCGCCATGCTCATGGGCAGCCTGTCGCTGCACGCAGCATGCAAGTCGAAAAGTCGGCGCTGGTGGCACGGCGAAAAGCTTCGAAGCTGACCGGAGGAGGCACAGATCTGCCTCTGGAAAGCCTTCTTGGGGGACGGTGCTAATCGATCAACCCGCCGTGCGCTGCCACCGAATACCCGCTTGACTAACATACTGATGCACCTGTCGCTACCCCCAGAAACGACGCGGTTTTGTGATAAGTTGCTCCCACCTTTTACTTCACTAATTTTCGCTTTGTCCAATCTCGCCATCCTCTTCTGGCTGCTCAACATTATTCTGGATACCGCCGGACATCTGGCGTTCAAATCAGCCGCAATCGCCGAGCATGAGACCGAGTGGCAGCGCTGGAAAAGCATGCTGGCTTCGCCCCCTTTATGGATAGGTATCAGTTGTTTCTGCCTGGAATTCATCGTCTGGCTGGCGCTGCTGTCCCTCGTGCCCTTATCGATGGGCATGCTGGTCGGTTCCATCAATATCGTCATCGTCATGCTGGCGGGCAAGCTGCTGTTCGGTGAACGCCTGGATCGCATGCGCATCATCGGCATGTGGCTGGTCACTATCGGCGTTGCGCTGGCCGGCGGATTTGTGTCATGAGCGCCAGGATGAGCAAAAAACATTTTTATGTGATTGGTTTCGGTGCGCTGATACTGTTTGATACCTTCACGCAAGTTTGCTTCAAGCTCGCTTCCGCCCATGCCGGCGAATTCGCCTTGACCTCCCTCTGGTTGCACGAAATAGTCTTCGGCCCGTGGATTTACGGTGCCGTGCTCGGTTACTGCGGTGCCTTTATCACCTGGATGACGCTGCTTAAACACGCCCCGATCGGCCCCGCTTTTGCCGCTTCGCATTTGGAGGTGATTACCGTGCTGGCCATTTCGGTCATGTATTTCGGTGAGCACTTGTCACTCACGCAAGTCTTCGGTGGCCTGTGCATTGTGGCGGGAATTATTTTCCTCAGCATGAGCGAGACGGAGCAAGCGCATTGAGGGAAATCCCGCCCACTGCCGGGCTGCCGCTGACATGGCGCGATCTGTTCCCTGCGGGTGCATCGCTGGAACAGGGGCTGGCCCACTTTATCCACGTGCCCGCTGTCCAAATCACCTGTTCGGGTACAGCCGCACAAATCATTACCCTGACCACGCTCAAGCGGCAAAGCCCTCGCCGCAAGGTCATCCTGCCCGCTTACACCTGCCCATTGGTGGCACTAGCCATATTGCATTGCGGGCTGCAGCCGGTGCTGTGCGACTTGCAGCCCGACCACTTTGATCTCGATCATGATCGACTTGCGGCCTTGTACGATGCGAATACGCTGGCGATCATTGCCACCCATCTCGGCGGGCGCGTAGCCAATTTGTCGCCGGTACTGGACATCGCACGCACTAGCGGGGCTTATGTCATCGAAGATGCGGCGCAGTCCCTCGGCGCAACCTGGCAGGGGCAGCCGGTCGGCATGGCCGGCGATGCGGGGTTCTACAGCCTGGCTGTCGGCAAAGGGCTGACCCTCCATGAGGGTGGTGTCCTGATAACGCAAGATGCTTTCCTGCGCCAGCAGTTTCAAGCCACTGCGGCCGAAATCGCTTCATTCAAATGGCTGTGGGAGCTGCGCCACAGCCTGGAACTGCTGGGTTATGCGGCACTGTATCAACCATGGGGGCTGCCGTTTGCCTATGGCTTGCCCTTACGCCGCGCCTTGCAACAAGGGCAATTGATCAAAGCCGTTGGCGATGATTTTTCCGACGACATCCCACTGCACCGTGTAGGTCGCTGGCGTAAAGCCGTCGGTGCCAACGCGCTAAAACGTTTGCCGGAATTTCTCGATGCGCTGCATCTGCAGGCCATGCAGCGATTGGAAAAGCTTGCAGCCATTCCAGGTATCAAGATCATGCAGGATGAACCAGGGGGCAAAGGCACATGGCCATTCTTCATGGTCTTGATGCCCACTCAGGCCGCGCGCGATGCGGCATTGAGGAAACTGTGGGGTGCCGGCTTAGGCGTCAGCCGCCTTTACATCCATGCGCTTGCCGATTATTCCTATTTGGTTGATCGGGTAGATAAAGCAGACATCCCCCATGCGCGTGATTTTGCGGCACGCATGCTCACGATCAGCAACAGTTTGTGGCTGGATGAAACTAAATTCGAGCAGATTTGCCAGGAAATTGCCGCGGCTATCTAGCCCGCATTGATTAGCCGGATAGGCATTGCAACAGCTTAAGGTTGATCGCCTGTTGCTCAACCTGCCAGCGCTCAAGGTCAGCTTCGGCAATCTCTGGTTGACCATCGATGCCGCTAAGAAAGCGTTTGAAACGACTTTGATAAGAATAAACAGAGATGTCCCCGGTAACATCACAACCAATGAGGCGGCGCTTGAGCAGGCCGATGGCCGCTTCCAGATCGGAGAGACGCATCACGCCTTGATCCCAGTTGGTATGGGCATCTGCGACGGACAGCACATCCTTGTCGATGGTGAGATAAATCGGGTCAGTGGATGATGCAAGATAGTCGGAAAAGGCATCGAGCATGGGGGCTATCGCAGCAAAGGATTGACTCTGCTTGATGCCTAGCAGCCACATCCAGCCCAAATCCCGCCCCACACACCAGTAGCGGACTTTGCCGGAATGCAAATTACGCAAATGATTTTCCCAGCCATGCGCTGCTTCTACATCTTTTGAGGTGATTCCAAGCACATGCACCTGGGATACAAAGGGGAGCCGACTGACGTGCCACACCCAGGAGCCGCAATGAATGCCAAACGGGTAGCGCATGTTGTCCGGGTGATTATCAAACACGACCACCTGTATTGATCGGTTAAGGCGAGCATAGCGCCCAATCAGCAAGTAGCTGAGATGATGGAAGTCGCCACTGCCAATAAAAGCCACATGGGGCTGATGAGCCAGCGCGTCGCCGAGAGTATCTTTTAATCTGTCCAGCACGTTCATCCTGCAGCCGAAGCGAATTGCTTCCTGCCTGTCGTGCAAGTCGATGCGCTGCTCGCCGGTCAATGGCTTGACCGATCGGTCAAAATCAAGAACGAGTGGTTTCATGCCAACGGCGGTCTGATTCGAAAAGGCGCTTGAATGGACGCATCGCCTGTCGCAGCAACGCGTTGCGAATGTACACCGCGTGGCAAGTGAAGGTGAAGCTGGCGCCTAAATGCCGTTTGATTTCAGGGTCTGTCCAGCCTGCAACGTAATAACGCAAACCTTGCTCCAGCGCATAGCGCAGATTAGTTATCCAACTGACAAAATACAGATTGTGCTCGCGTGAGGCCGGATAGGAAAACCCGACGTATTTATCCAGCAGCATGCCGTCGTGCACAAAGCACAGGTTGTAGCCGATTAACTTTCCCTCCACCCGATAAGTGAACACGATGCCGCCGCAGGATGAATCCTGTAGCACCGCGCGGAAGAAATTGGGTGAGAGCAGGTCAAAGTGGGTTTCACTCTGATCATAAACCTGACGATACAGCGCGTAATACTCTGCCAGTAAAATCTCGTCGTTGAATCTCGCATCGCCTGTGGGAATTTTATCGATTGCCAATGCTGGATTAGATCGGGTCTTGCGTTTAATATCCTTGCGCCGGGACTTGGGCATGCGTGCCAAAAACTCATCGATCGAGGTGAAGTCAATGGGTACATAAGCCAGTGCTTGCCCCTCGATGATGAAAAACCCGGATTGTTGTGCCGTGGCAGTGAAAGCCTGCACATAGGTGTGAGCCGCTTCACCAACCAGCCGGGGTTCGCTGGGCAGGTCTTTGACAATAAGGAAAGGATAATCGGCAGCGGCCCGTAACAGGCTGACCAGGAAATCATCAGGGGCTTGTGATTTAGGCAGCAGTCCATATTCTGAGACTGTGGCACCGATAAAACAGGTTCTCGGCTGTAAGAACTTGCGCCACCAGCGATAGAACGGAAAGTTTTCAAACTTCCGGCGATCACTCGGTGCCATCGTGGTGAGCAGATTGAAATTGGTTTCAAATGCGGGCACCCCGCTGATATTGAAAACCGGAAACCCCTCGGGCGGATGTTGGAAAAAATGCCGAATTAACGCGGCGGGTTCAATCAGGTTGTGTGGATTTTCCTGCATCAGGCCCTAAGCTGGATTGGCGGTGCATTGTTTGAAAAACCCAGCCATGCGGTTGGCAACGTCAGCCCGGCGTTTGTCCAAGGTCAGCACGTGATACGTATCATCCACAAAAAATTTCTCTATTTTTTTTGAGGCAATCCGCTTTGCCACATAGTGCGCATTATTCAGGCTGGCGGTATCGTCTTCAGTGGAATGAACGATCAGCGTGGGCGATTGAACGTGATGCAAGGCTTTCTTGGTGGCGTTGATCAGCCGGTTACTTTCGAATATCGTCACAGCCGGGGTGCGAAAAATGCCGACTTTTTCTGCTGCCTTCGAATCACGCTTTTGCAGCACCGCATGCACCATGGCACGAGTCCGCTCACACTTGATGCCATACGGTGGTGTCTCATTCCAGTACATGAAGTATTTGAGCGGGCTATGCAAAACAATGGGCAACAACAGCTTGCGCTTGAGATGCGGGATGTTCCAGCCATCATAGAAAAAAGTAGTGGACAGCAGGCAGAGCCCGCTCACCCGCTCACCTTTCTCTTTGGCTAGCAGCAACGCCATCAGCGCGCCCATCGACAACCCGGAAACATACACGCGCGCATGCTTTTCCCGGAGCGCATCAAAAGACTCCCTGATGCCACCATACCAATCCTGCCAGTGGGATTTTTTGAGATTCGCCACACTGCCGCAATGCCCTGCCAAAGCCGGACACATGACGCTGAATCCTTGTTTTGCAAGTCGTGTGGCAATCGGCTTCATTTCCGCCGGCGTGCCAGTCAAGCCGTGAATCAGCAGAACCGCATCGTCACCCGCCTGGTCGTAATAGTAGCCAGTATTACCCAGGCAATTTTCGATGGTAAGACTCATTCTGCGCCCTTATTCAGCACCGCAGCGCCGTAACAGCATTTCAAAGAGGTGAATGCCAAGGTCGATTTCTTCTTCAGTGATCAACAGCGAAGGGGCCAGGGTGATAACGTTCTTCTCGTAGCCGCCGATATCCAGCACCAAACCATACTTCTTGTCCTTGACTAACAGGTCGCCCTTCAGGCCTTCGTTGAACATGCGATCAGCCAATGCACGGCTCGCGGTGAAGCCGTCTTTCTCACATAGTTCGATACGCAGGGCAAGACCCAGACCACTCACATCACCAACCACCTTCCAGCGTGTTTTTAACTCCTGAATTTTCTTGAGGAAGTAGGCGCCACGCGCGCGAACATGTGGTTCAAAGTCTTCTGCCTGCGTCATCTTCATGACTTCCAGTGCGACGGAAGTACCCAGTGGGTTGGATGCGAAGGTTGAGTGCGTAGAACCTGGCGGGAATTTCTCCGGGGAAATGAGCTCTTCACGCGCCCAGATACCTGACAGTGGATTAAGGCCGTTGGTGATGGCTTTACCGAATACGAAGATATCGGGAACAATGCCGAAGTTTTCCCACGACCATAGCTTGCCCGTGCGGTAAACACCCATCTGGATTTCATCGGCAACCAGCAACACATTGCGCTTCTTGAGACTTGCCTGCAACTTGGCCATGTAACCATCGGGCGGGATGATGTAGCCGCCGGTGCCTTGCATCGGCTCGATATAAAACGCACCAAACTCGCATTGCTGGGCTTTCTCGTCCCAGACTGATTGATATTCCGTGTCAAACAGCTTCTCGAATTCTTTATGGCAATAGGTATCGCAGGTTTCCACCTTCATGTCATATGGGCAGCGGAAACAGTAGGGATATGGCACGAAATGCGCACGGTCGGCAAAATTGCCGAAACGACGACGGTAGCGATAGCTGGAGGTAATCGCAGAAGCGCCCAGTGTGCGGCCATGATAACCACCCATGAAGGCAAACTGATGGGTTTTCCCCGTATGGTTGCGCACTACCTTGAGCGAATCTTCCACCGCCTGCGCACCACCAACATTAAAGTGTACGCGGCCTTTTACGCCATGTTTGTCTTCCATGTACTTGCAGATAATCTCGGCCAGATCGACTTTTTCTTTATGCAGATATTGGCTGGCGAGCTGTGGCAACTTATCAATCTGTTTGTGCAACACATCACTGAGGCGCTTGTTTTTGTAGCCGAAGTTCACTGCCGAATACCACATCTGCCAATCCAGATACGGGGTATTGTTTTCGTCGAACAGAAAGCTGCCTTCGCAGTCTTCAAAGACTTTCGGTGGGTCAGCGTAGTTGACCGTGTCACCATGCGAACAATACTTATTGTTTTTGTCAAGAATTTCGATAATTTTCTGATTCATATTTAGTGATATCGATGCAAATCTGTGGATTAAGAAGCCAGCCCGACACTGCGCTGCGGAGTTTCTTGCGGCCAAGTCCTGATCTCGGACAACACATCGGCAAAGGTCCTGAATTTAATATGCGGTATCGCATTCTCTTTACAAAATGTCATCAACGATCCCTTGGCAAACACCACATCGGCTGTTTTAGCCAGGCAGGCATCTGACTTGCCATCGCCAACGAGAATGACGCGTTGGCTGCCACCGGAAAGATCGTTCGCGACAGCGCATTTGCAAACACCGTTGCCGGCACAGCACGTCGGATTCATATGTGGCCAGGAAATATCGATGCCGTCGGACACGAAGTGCAGCTTGTTGGCATACACAGGCAGCTCAGGGAGCGCGGCATTTTTCATGGCGACTCTGATCGCATGGCCGAGACCATCGCTGACGATCGCTACTTTAGAAAACTGGCTGACATGCTTGTAGAACGATAGAAAGCTGGCATCAAGCTGGATTTCACGGAAAAACTTTTCCAGCGAAACATGGTTGGATTTGACCATGCGTAATTGCTTCTGCATGCACTGTACGGCGGTGATGCGGCCATCAAGCCATTCCTGCTCCACGGTCTTCCATTCCGGATCGGCAAAACGTTCCAGCATCGCATCTACCGTATCACGCAGGGATAAGGTGCCATCAAAATCGACAATAAAAAGCATACGCCGCTCCCTCCTTTTAATAATCAGCTGGCAGGTTAACCCTGGCGTTCTTACAACCACCTTACGCCCGTGAAAGGTCACTGTAAGAAAAGCCGCTTACACTGTATTCACTCACGCTCTATTCGCTTGAACATTCACCGGAAAAATGCACTTGATGACGATCACATCCCCCTCTCTGTTGCTGTCACCCACCGCACGTCAATAGCGTATGCGACTCCTGCTTGTAGAAGATGACAGCATCCTTGGCGATGCCATGCAGCGTGTCCTGCAACAGACAGGTTATGCTGTGGATTGGGCACGCAACGGGAAGGATGCCGATCTCGCACTGGGCGACCAGATCTATGATCTTGTCCTGCTTGATCTCGGCTTACCCCAACTTGATGGCTTCGAGGTTTTGCGCCGTTTACGCACCCGCCAGTCCAATCTGCCAGTACTCATCGTTACTGCGCGCGATTCAGTCGATGATCGCGTCAAAGGATTGGATCTTGGCGCCGATGATTACGTCCTCAAGCCATTCGACATGCCTGAGCTGCTCGCGAGAATACGTGCCCATATACGTCGTGTCCAATCGCTGCTAACGAACATCATTACCTATGGGCCACTTGTCTATGACATGTCCGAGCGTTTGGTAATGGTTGATGGCAAACCGATGATTTGCCCGGCACGGGAGCTAGGCATTCTGGAAGCCATGCTGCTAAAAATTGGAAAAATCGTTTCCAATGAGCAACTCGTGGAAAAATTGTGCAGTTGGGATGAAGCGCTGAGCAGCAATGCGATTGAAGTCTATATTCACCGTTTACGCAAAAAACTACATCCGTTAGGAGTGAATATCATCACTGTGCGCGGTTTAGGCTACATGCTGGAAAAACAAAGTGACTAGATCGCTACGCCGGATTTTGCTGATATGGCTGCTGATTCCCATGCTGACCTTGTTCAGCGTGGGGACATTATTTGTCTATCAGCGTGCACTAAGCTATTCGGAAGATGCCTATGACCGCGCTCTGATTGAGTCTGCTAATGACATCGATCAACTTGTACGCACATCACTCAATAATAATGGGCGCATCGATCTCCTTCACTCGATGAAGGAGATGCAGGACATCCTGTTGACAGATCAGTACGACAAGAATTTTTTCAGCCTACTTGATGAGCAGGGCCATTTAATCGCAGGTGACGGCAAATTGCCGCTACCGCCACTGGATGCCAAGGCCACTATTGGGGAAAACCCCATCTTCTACGATACTGTTGTCGAGGGGAGGCCAGTGCGGACAGTTTTTAAAAACCTGCATATTGAATTGACGGGAGAGCCTCACTCCTGGCGTATTTTGCTTGGTGAGACAGATAACAAGCGAGAAATGCTCGCCGGAGATATTCTCACCGGCTTTGTAGTACCGCAAACAATTATTATTTTCCTTGCCTCCTTGTTGGTTGTCATAGGCATCAGGCAAGGACTGGCACCGCTAGAATCACTGCGAATTGCTGTTGCAAGAAGATCTCACAATGACATGCAGCCCCTGGATGTGAGCGAAGTGCCCAGTGAGGTAAAGCCCCTTTTGCAAGAAATTAATCGCTTACTAGAGCGGTTACAGGCAATGCTTGAGGCTCAAAAACGCTTTACTGCAGATACCGCCCATCGACTGCGCACCCCGCTGGCTGGATTATCGGCACAAATTGACTTTGCGCGAGTGCAAGATAATCCACCCCAAACGCGCCATGCACTTGACCAGGTTAAAAAAGTATCCGCGAACCTCAATCATGCAATCAGCCAGTTACTTTCACTCGCTCGCAATGATCCAAGTGCGTGGCAGTCTTTGCATATGAAAACGCTTGATCTCGCTATGCTTGCACGGCAGATTACGATGGAATGGATCGAACCAGCCAAGAACCAGAGGATCGACCTGGGGTTTGAGGGTGACAACTTTCCTTGTGTCATCACAGGTGATCCGATGCGAATCAAGGAACTATTGGACAATCTTTTGGACAATGCATTGCGCTACTGTCCTCGTGGCAGCCAAGTGACCGTAAGCGTGACGCAAGACCGCACGCTGAGCGTTGAAGATAACGGGCCAGGGATACCCGCGGAAGCGCGTGAACATGTTTTCGAACGGTTTCATAGAGGTATCGATGGCAGAGCAGAAGGCAGTGGCCTGGGGCTCGCAATCGTCAAAGAAATTGCCGAAATACACGGGGGAAGCGTCAGCGCAACCGAAGGCAGGGATGGGCGTGGGGTGCTATTCAGCGTGAGTTTTCCTGCAGCGAGCCCAGCTTTTTAAATTAACGTTTGCGCAATCCAGATTTTTATGGACAAAGAAAATGCAAGGCCTTGAACATTGTAGCGCAGGTCAATAAGGCATCAACATCATGGTAATCGATGATCCCTCCTTGACGCTGATGATGCTCGGCAATGCTAATGGAAAAATCTCTGCGTAGAAGGTGAAATTCCGTGTCAAGCGAGAGTGGATTGTATTGCCCTACAAGAGAAAATGTCAGAGTTAACCCTTGTGTCCACAATAAAAAGGAGAATGAATTGCGCTGTCTCGTTATCGAGGATGACGTCGATACTTCCAGCTATATCTGCAAGGGCCTGAGAGAAGCCGGCTACGCAGTCACGTCTTGTGGAAATGGGCTCGACGGTTTGCATTATGCAACCAGCGAGCACTGGGATATTGTTATTCTTGATCGGTTGCTGCCTGGACAGGTCGATGGTTTGTTTATCATTGCCAAGCTGCGCGATCTGGGCAAAAAAACACCGGTGATAATTGTCAGTGCGCTGACAAATATCGACGAACGCGTATCGGGATTGCGTATCGGCGCCGACGATTATCTCTCCAAGCCGTTTGCCTTTTCTGAGCTGCTTGCGCGGATCGAAGTAATATTACGTCGAGCCAGCACAGGTCACGACGCAATCCAGCTCCAGGTCGCGGATCTTGTGCTCGACTTGCGATCGATGCGAGTTACGCGTAATTCACGTTTAATCGTGCTGCAACCGCGCGAATTTCGCCTGCTCGAATACCTGATGCGCCATCAAGGACAGGTGGTAACCAGAACCATGTTGCTTGAAGCTGTATGGGACTACCATTTCGATCCGCAGACAAACGTCATTGACGTTCAGATCAGCCGACTGCGCAATAAGATAGACAAGGGCTTTGCGACAACGCTCATCCATACGGTACGCGGAGCCGGTTATCGGCTGGCCCCATACGAAATTGCCTCGAATGTATAGATTTCATACGTCGCTCGCCACAAGGCTGATGTTGGGTTACGGTGTATTGGTTACCGTTTCTATCATCCTCGTATCGACTGTCTTTTACTTTGGAACCATAGGGATACTCGGTCAAAATATCGATGCCAAAATCATTTCGATTTCGCAAAATTTAACCGGTGCATTTCAGGCAAGTCGCGGCGAAGACTTGTCCACTGAAATCAACCGTCAATTGTCTGACCGCATCGATAGCGACAAGGAAATATTCCTTGTGCTATCGCCGGCTGGGCGTCACCTCGCCGGCAATCTTTCGACATGGCCTTCGACAAATACACCACTGGGGCAACTGGTCACACGAGATGTCGTGCGCGACGGCAAGGCCGTCTCGGCCCGGTTACTGATAAGCCGATTGCCAAATGGCGAGCTATTGTTTGTTGGCCGTGATTTGAGTGAGCAAAAATCTATTCGGATACTTGTGTGGCGAGCCCTGGCTGCGGGGGCTTCGATATCGCTGCTACTGACCATTGCCGGCGCGTGGTTCTTTCGGCATCAGATTGAGACCCGCATCGGCGAAATTCGCCGAACCGCCCTTGAAATTGAGGCCGGTGACCTGACGCGGCGAATCCCGATTTTGAGCAATGACGAATTCGGGTTACTCAGTCTTGATATCAATCTTATGCTGGATCGAATCGAACATTTAATGGATAGCACACGACACGTGTCGAACGCGATTGCCCATGATTTGAGAACGCCGCTGAGCCGGATTCGCAGCAAACTGGACGATGCGCTGCGTCATGACATGACCGTAGAAGCTCTCTCCGCTGCGGCGTATGCAGCAATCGAAGGGATCGATGACTTGATTCTTGTTTTCGAGAAATTGCTCCAGATCGCCGAAGCAGAATCGGGCATGCGCGCGAAGCTTTTCGAGCCGGTCGATCTCAATCGCATTGTGCTCGACATGGTCGATTTGTACGACGCGACAGCCGAAGGTCGCCAGGTAATACTCAAAGCGTCGCTTAAGGATGCTGTATTTGCCTATGGCGACCGCAATCTTTTGGCAAGTGCAGTTGCCAGCCTGATCGACAATGCAATCAAGTACGCCGGAGCGGGTGCTACGGTAGAAGTCAGCACCATAGCGGATGCCCATTCCGTTTCTCTTGTAGTGCGTGACGATGGACCCGGAATTCCTACAGAGGAGTTGCCAAGGGTAACCGAACGGTTTTATCGGGTCGACCCGAGTCGCAGCCTTCCAGGAAACGGCCTCGGACTTTCCATCGTTTCGGCAATCGCCACGTTGCATGCCGGAAAGCTAATGCTTGAAAATGGTGTGCGGGGTCTGATAGCCCGCATCACACTTTTGCCTGCAGAAGTCGCCAGCCATTAACAACAGAGGCGTTGTCGTAGCGCCGACTTTTCAAACCTTTCCAATTGGTAATCTTCAGGAAAGATTACGGAAAGGCTTGATTCTGTAATATGGATTCAACAGCCCCCATCGGCAATGTCGCATTGCTTGCTGATATTCGCCCATCCAAAATGGGTAACGCTCAGATCGAGCCTAAGTTTTTGCAACTCATTTGACATTTGATGGCAACAATGTCGTGCTGACATTTCGTCACCTTTCTTAGCCGCCATCCAACAGAATTTTCAACAGAATGTTGTCTCGCCACCTATTCTTGATCCTTGCTCTATGCTGCATCGTTACCGACACGATTGCGAAAGAGCTAGATACCGAAACCATTTCGCTAACTCTAGATTCTGCTGAACAGCAGTTACTGTCCAACAATCCGGATATTGCGATCAGGCACGCTACCGTCGCTAATGCAGAAGCTGGCGTTCAATCTGCCAATACCAGACCCAACCCCATACTGAGTTTGAGTACCGCCGCCATCGATTCACACGATGGTATCGGTAGTGGGCATCTCGGCGATAAACGCGTCGACAGTATTCTCAGCCTGAGCCAGGTATTCGAACGTGGCGATAAACGCGAGTTGCGCACTCATGCTGCTACTGCAAATCTCGCCGCCGCCCAGAGTGATCTTGCCGATACCTTGCGTCAGCAGCGTATCGCCGTGGCAGCCGCATTTTATGATCTGCTCGCGGCGCAACAGCGTGCAGCGCTGGCGGTGGAAAGTGCACACTTTGCGCGCCGCTCAGCAAAAGTCGCAGAAACGCGGCTCGCTGCAGGTGACCTGGCGCGCATTGACGTGGCGCGTGCCCATACCGACGCCGCGAGAGCGGAAGCCGATGCCGACCAGGCCCAAGGCGATTTACGGCAAGCGCAAACCTTGCTGGCAGCATTGCTGGATATGCGCAAGCAAGTCTCGAAGTTACGTGCGGAGGGTAGTTGGCCTTCGCACACCGGAAGAGAGGCATCCGCCGAATTCGATCTCGATGCCCTGCTCGCGCGACGGCCCGATGTTGCGGCCGCACGCGCACGTGTCGAGGCTGCACTCGCTGCTCGCGACCTCGCCCGCGCACAGAAAAGTCGCGACGTCACGGTCGGCGGGCAGGTGGAACACAACCCGCTAAATTCGCAGCCTACGCACAGTCCGCTTTACGGTCTTTCGATCAGCATACCGTTGCTCTTTGGCAACGACTATCGAGGCGATATCGCCAAGGCCGAGACGGATTACACCGCCGCGCTAGAAACCTTGCGCAAGGTAGAGATCGCTGCCCGCACCGACCTGGTGAACCGCAATATCGATGTCGACACACTTGGCCGCCGCGCTCGACGTTTCAGCGAAGAACTTCTCCCCGAAGCGCGACACGCAGCCGATGCTGCAGAATTTTCATTCGAGCATGGTGCGATGAACATTGGCGATCTGCTCGACGCACGCCGCACACTGAAGGCCGCCGAACAGGATACGGTGGCTACTCAGGATGCCTACGCCAAGGCGCTCTATGCTTGGCGTATCGAACTCGCCGACACGGTCGGCTCTGCCATGCAGGAGACGCAGAAAAAATGATAGTTCACCGTAACCTATTAATCATATTGACAGCTGTGGCCATAGCCGGAGCGGGCGGATGGAACCTTCTGAAAACGCATCAATCGACGCCAACTACAGCGCCTGCTTTTACACACAAAGAGGGCGTCCTGCGTTATCCCCCTGGATCACCCCAGTTAGCCGAGATTCACAGCGACATTCCTGTTGTAGCACCCTTACCGCTGTCTGAGCCGCTGAATGCAAGACTTGCCTATGATGAAAGTGTTACCGCAAGAGTGAGTTCTCCTCTTGCGGGGCGCATCGTGTCGATGCCTGTCGATATCGGCGACCGCGTGAACAAGGGGCAACCCTTGTTGATTCTCGATTCGCCGGATCTCGGCAGCGCGCTGGCCGATGCACAGAAAGCCAAGGCTGATTTACAGCGCAAGGAAAATGCCTTTCACCGCAACAAGACGCTGTATGAAGGTGAAGTATTGGCACACAAGGGCCTCGAAGATGCCGAGGCCGACTGGCAGCAGGCGCGTGCCGAATACGAACGAGCACAACTGCGATTGGCCAATCTGCATGTCTCATACGGTGCAAAGGGTGAAACGTTCTCGCTTGTCGCACCGATTAGCGGTATCGTGACGGAACGCAACGCCAATCCCGGTGCTGAAGTTGGCCCGGGGAACGCAGCGCCGCTGTTTGTAGTCAGCGACCCCGAACGATTGTGGGCTATGATTGATTTGCCAGAGCACCTGATCGACAAGGTCAAACCCGGACAGGTGGTCGCGCTCGAAGCACAAACCTGGAATAACGTGTCATTCCCAGCTATTATCGAGCGCGTGGCGCCCACGCTCGATCCCGCCACCCGACGTGTTGCGGTGCGCGTATCGGTAGCCAATCCCGATGGGCGACTTCGGCCTGAGATGTTCGTGCGGGTACGTTTATTGGCAGCAGACTCGCCAAAGGTGCTGCGCGTGCCTTCCGCCGCCATCATCACGCAAGGGGTCACCCATTTCGTATTCGTCGAGCGCGCGACAGGGGAGTTCGAGAAACGGCGTGTCGAAGCTGCGTTGCAGGACCGCGACTTCGTGTATCTCTCAGCTGGCATCACCGCCACGGAAAAAATCGTTCAATCCGGCGCACTACTGTTAGCTTCTGAACTCGCCGGAGGCGAATAGCCGATGTTGCCGCCGTTGATCACCTTCGTTCTCCAGCAACGGATCTTCGTACTGCTGGCAACTGCCGTAATCGTCATTGCGGGCGGCTACGCCATCAGCGAATTGCCGATTGAAGCCTTTCCCGATGTACAGGATGTCCAAGTGCAGATCGTCACCCTGATGCCCGGCCAGGCACCTGAAGAAATTGAACGTGCAGTCACATTGCCGATCGAACGCGAAATGAGCGGAACACCGCAGCTTACACAGTTGCGTTCGGTTTCCATGAATGGGCTGTCGGTTATCACCCTCACTTTCGCCGATAATACCGACGACTATTTCGCGCGCCAACAAGTGTTGGAAAAACTTGGCAACGTCACTCTGCCACCCGGGGTGCAACCGGGACTGGCGCCACTGTCAACGGCCGTCGGTGAAATCTACCGGTATGTGATCGATGTACCGGCTGCTATGCCGGATACAGAAATACGCGCGCTGCAAGATTGGGTGGTACGCCCGAACTTGCGCATGGTGCCTGGTGTCGCAGATGTCGTCAGCTTCGGCGGTGCAATTAAGGAGTACCAGGTCCGAGTCGATCCGGAACGACTGCGGCGTTATGCCGTCACTATCGATCAGGTAACACAAGCACTCTCCAACGCCAGTGCGAATACTGGCGCCGGCATTGTCCGCCGTGGCGATGAAGGATTAGTGGTTCGTTCGTTAGGACTGTTTCAGAACATCGAGGACATAGGCGATGTCGCTATCGCCAGCCGCAATGGCCGCACCGTGTTGGTACGCGACATCGCGAACGTCGTGACCGGCGAGCGCCCTCGCTCCGGTATCGTCACCTACAACGAGCATGACAGCGTCATCGAAGGCATCGTGCAGATGACCAAGGGTGAAAATGCGACAAAGGTAGTGAATCAGGTCAGAAAGACCATCGACGAGATAAACGCCAAACTACCGAAAGGCGTGAAGTTGAAGCCGATTTACGAACGTAGTCACCTGATACAGCGTACCGTCAGCACAGTAGTCGAAAATCTGCTCGTCGGCGCCTTGCTGGTTTCTGTCATTCTGGTCGTGTTCCTGCGAAACTGGCGTAGCGCCTTGATTGTGGCCTCGATCATTCCGTTGTCACTGCTGTTCGCTTTCATCTGCATGCATGCACTTGGAGTGTCCGCCAACCTGATGTCGCTTGGTGCTGTCGACTTCGGCATCATTATCGATTCTGCGGTAGTCCTCACCGAAGCACTGATGGTTCGACTAGCACTCGAGCATTCGGAAAACAATCCGCAACATGCAGGACTGCCGTGGCGCATGCACACATTGCAGCAAACCGTCATGGAGCTTGGTCATCCGATTCTATTTTCCAAGTCCATCATCATCCTGGCCTTCCTGCCAATCTTTACATTCCAGCGGGTCGAGGGGAAAATTTTCACGCCCGTCGCGCTGACGCTTTCTTTCGCATTGCTGGGAGGACTGATCCTTACTTTGTCGCTAGTTCCTGCGCTGTTGTCGTTCGCCATGAAGCGTGAAGACATGGGCGAAAAGCACAGCCCCTGGATGCATCGTTTACAAGAAAAATATCGTCGCATCTTGGCTTTGTCTCAGAAAAGAAGTCGAGAAGTCATCGCGGGTAGCGCAGCACTACTGATACTGACTCTACTGCTGTCGCCGCTGTTGGGTACCGAGTTCCTGCCTAAGCTGGATGAAGGCAATATCTGGCTCACACTGACCCTTCCACCATCGACGGCGCTGGAAACAACGCACAACGTCGAGCGGCGCGTCCGCGATATCCTGCGCAGCTATCCGGAAGTGCAAACTGTTATCTCGCAAATCGGCCGGCCCGACGACGGCACTGACCCAAAGGGTACCAACAGCGTTGAGATCCTCGCTGACTTGAAACCCCGCATGGGATGGCGATTCGGCGATAAGGAGGAACTGATATCCGACATGGAGAAGCGGATTCACACGATTCCTGGTGTTCCCACCAACTTCTCGCAAGTGATTCAGGACAACGTTGAAGAATCGCTTTCAGGCGCGAAGGGCGAAATCGCCGTCAAGGTATTCGGGCCTGACCTCACGGTGCTGGAGGACAAAGGCGAACAGATAGCCGAACTACTCAGCAGCATCCATGGTGCTACCGATGTTGAAGCGTTGAAAGTGGGCGGACAAAGTGAAATCGATATTCATCTGAATCGCACCACGCTGTCGCGGCTGGGCGTTAATGTCAGCGATGCCAATATGGCCGTGCAAACTGCGCTGGGCGGCGTTACTGTTGGTGGATTCTACGAAGGCGACCGCCGCTTCGACATTACCGTGCGGCTCGCTGAGCAGTTCCGCGATGCGGTAGATGATGTTGGCGGACTGGCAGTCGCTCTGCCTGGTGGCGGGACGATTCCTCTGGCTGAAATTGCCCGTATCGACGTGCGCCAGGGTGCCGCGCGCATTTCGCGCGAAGCGGGGAGACGCAATGTCATCGTAAAACTCAATCTAATGGGACGCGACCAGGGCTCCTTTGT
The DNA here is from genome assembly GCF_000934545.1 of Rugosibacter aromaticivorans. Classification (GTDB taxonomy): domain Bacteria; phylum Pseudomonadota; class Gammaproteobacteria; order Burkholderiales; family Rhodocyclaceae; genus Rugosibacter; species Rugosibacter aromaticivorans. The sequence goes on along the minus strand of NZ_CP010554.1, from coordinate 671,188 downwards.
TACCGAGGCTCAAGCTAAAGTAGCCGCAAAGATCGTGCTGCCGCCTGGTTACAGTATCACTTGGGGAGGACAGTTCGAAAACCAGCAACGTGCCATGAAGCGGCTCAAGATCATCGTGCCCATTTCGCTGGGGCTGATTTTCCTGCTGTTGTTCTGGACCTTCCGTAGTATGCGACCTGCGGCACTGGTATTGGCCATGGTGCCGTTTACGCTAATCGGCGGCTTTTGCGGACTGGCACTTTCCGGCCTGCACCTCTCGGTGTCGGCAGCGGTTGGATTCATCGCTGTGGCAGGAATCTCCGTACAGAATGGTGTCATCATGGTCGAACAGGTGCTTGACCTTCTGCGCCGTGGCGCTTCGCTTAACGATGCGATTTCCGATGGTGCCGTGAGTCGCCTGCGGCCTATTATCATGACCGCCTTGATGGCAGGGATCGGCCTGATGCCGGCAGCGCTCTCACATGGTATTGGATCGGAAACACAACGTCCTTTTGCCGTCGTCATCGTTGGCGGCATCGTCAGCGCCACACTGTTCACGCTCCTGCTGCTACCCGTCCTGTTTGGGCGTTTTGGAAAGGAACGAAATACTCTGGATTATTGAGAATCACATCGTATCGTGACATCGGAAAAGAGCAGCCTGTTTCCAGAACGCGGTGATGAGAGTCGTGCGGTACTAAGCAGATTTCAGGAAGTGATGTTGGACTCGCAATTGTCAAAGGTCAAAGAAATTACCGAAATACACGTTGGAATTGTCAATTCAACTGCCGGTAGAAGTGAATGGGGGACTCTACTCGGTGTCAGTTTTCTTGCGGCACACTCACCTCACCAAAAAAGTTTTTTACGCAAGGAACAAGGCGATAAAGCAGATGACGCTACCACCCCACCGTACGCATGTTTCCCTGCGTGTAAGTTTCGCTTGAGCATGCGGCATAATCATAGCCATTTCACGCTGATCAACCGAACGCTCATGTACGAATCAAAGGCCCACCCACCCCTTCCCCGCAGGCAATTTGCGCGGCGAGTGCTTCGCCACGCAGCAGTTGCGCTTGCCCTGTTGCTGTTCTCTCTCTTGCTCGGCATGGCGGGCTACATGTATTTCGAGCATCTTCCCTGGCGGGATGCCTTTTTGAATGCTGCCATGCTCATGGGTGGCATGGGGCCTGTCGACGCGCCCCACACAGATGGGGGCAAATTGTTTGCCGGCCTGTATGCGCTCTATGCGGGCTTGTTATTTTTGGTCATCGCCGGCATCGTGCTCACGCCGGTCGTGCATCGGGTAATGCACACGTTCCACTGGGAAGAAGACCAGTAGGCTGCGTGCCCTGTGTCTCGTACGCCATCCCCAAAGAGGGCCTTCCAGAGACGGCTCTGCCCAACAGCGGGTTCAAACATTCCCTGCGGTCAGATTCAAAGCTTCGCGGCGTATCACCGACACGCCCCGCAGGGGGTACCTCGGGGTGCCGACTTTTCGCTGACGTTTGCCCATGTGATTCCATGCTGCGCAATCAATCACAGTGTATCGTTGTGCATCGCGTTTCCATCTCAGGGAGTACCGCCATGAATCGCTCAAAGCTGCCCAGCAGTATCGTTGCGCTCGGGCTGGTGAGCCTGTTCATGGACCTTTCTTCGGAGATGATCCACAGCCTGCTGCCAGTGTTTCTGGTCACCGTACTGGGGGCGAGCGCCTTGTCGGTTGGCTTTATCGAGGGCATAGCCGAAGCGACAGCTTCCATCGTCAAGATATTTTCGGGGGTGATTTCAGACTGGATGGGCCGCAGAAAGCCGCTGGTGTTGCTGGGCTATGGGCTGGCGGCGCTGACCAAGCCGCTGTTTCCGCTGGCCAATGGCATAGGCGCGGTGCTTACCGCACGGTTTATCGACCGCGTCGGCAAGGGCATACGTGGTGCGCCGCGCGATGCGCTGATCGCCGACATCACGCTGCCGGAAAATCGCGGCGCGGCATATGGCTTGCGTCAGGCAATGGATACCGTGGGCGGTTTTGCCGGGCCGCTGCTGGCGATGGCGCTGATGGTAGCGACGCAGGATAACTTTCGTCTGGTCTTCTGGGTGGCGGTGGTACCAGCGTTTATCTGCGTGCTGCTGATTATTTTTGGCGTTGAGGAGCCGGAGTCAACGCGCCCGGCAGCGCAGTTGCGCTCGCCGCTTCGCCGCGAAAACCTGCATCGGCTTGCCCCCCGCTTCTGGTGGCTGGTGGCGTTTGCGGCGGTGCTGACCTGCGCCCGTTTTTCCGAGGCTTTTCTTCTGCTGCGCGCCGAAAATGTCGGGCTGGCGGTGACCTGGGTACCGCTGATGCTAGTCGTGATGAATATCGTTTATGCCGTGAGTGCTTACCCTTTCGGCAGGCTGTCCGACAATGGCGGCCGACGCCATTTGCTGGCCTTGGGCATTTTCTTTCTGATCGTGTCCGACCTCGTGCTGGCGCTGACGAGCAACATCTGGCTGATAGGTCTGGGCGCCGCGCTGTGGGGCCTGCACATGGGCGCAACACAGGGTCTGCTCTCTGCACTGGTTGCCGATGCGGCACCGGCAGATTTACGCGGCACGGCTTTTGGTGTGTTCAATCTGGCGAGTGGCCTGGCGCTGCTGGCCGCTAGCGTGATAGCCGGGGGCGTATGGGCCGCATTTGGCCCGGCCATGACGTTTTATGTCGGTGCCGCGTTTGCAGGGGTGGCACTAATCGGTCTGCTCACACGCCGTATCAGTCCGGCACCCGATGAATCGCCCGGTGGCTGAATTGATGCTGGCTCAGTTGATGTCATAGTAATACGGCTTAACCGCTACCCTGGCTGCAGCGTCATGCGCGATGGTCTCTAACGGCCGAGGCGCCTTATCCCACCAAAGCGCGCGCCCAGCTTGTTGTTCAGCGGCTTGCTCCGGGTGTGCTGCCATCCAGTCACGCATAAATTGGGTAAATTCAGATTCGTACTGAGCCATCAGGGGTTCCCTTCTAGTTTTTTGGATTAATGTAGCGCGCCAGACGCAGCACCTCGGGCACACGCCGCAGGGCACGCAGGATACGCGCGAGGTGAACGCGATCAGTCACCTGCACAGTGAAATACAGCATGGTGGAGTCGCGATCATCTTCCACGCTGACATCAATGATATTGGCATTGCTATCGGCAATTCCTTTCGCCAGCCGTGCCAGCAAGCCACGCGCATTTTTAACAATCACGCGGATGGTGACATCAAACAGATGGTCCGGCAATACATCCCAGGCAACATCCACCCAATTGCCGCGCTCGCTTCTGAGCTTTGCCAACACAGGGCAATCATGCGTATGCACGACTAGCCCCTGTTCTTTGCGAATCAAACCGACAATCGGGTCACCGGGAATCGGCCGGCAACACTTGCCCAGTTGCACGGCGATACCTTCTGTGCCGCGAATCAAAATCGCCTGGCGCGCACGTGGGGGGTTCGCGGTCAAATTCGTCGCTGGCACATCCAGCCCTTCGGCCAGGCGGCGCGCCACAATCGCGGGCAAGCGCTTGCCCAAGCCGATATCCGAGAGCACGGCACGTTTTGAGCGCACGCCTGATTCCTTTTTGAAGCGGTCCCACGCTGCGGGCAAAATTTTGGCGGGTGACACCCCCATCTCATGCAGCGCGTGCGCAAGCAACCGTTCACCCAGCGCCACAGATTCCTCGTTTTGTTGGGTCTTCAAAAAGTGACGGATCCTGAACCGTGCCCGGGCGCTCTTCACATAGCTAAGCCAGGCCGGATTCGGTGCCGCATGCGGTGCCGTGATAATTTCCACCCGATCACCATTTTTCAGTTCTGTGCGCAGCGGGGAAGTTTCAAAATTGATGCGACACGCTACGCAACGGTCGCCAATGTCTGTATGCACAGCGTAAGCAAAATCAACGGCTGTGGCGCCACGCGGCAAAGCGAAAATTTTTCCCTTCGGGCTGAACACATACACTTCGCTAGGGAAGAGATCAACTTTGACGTGCTCAAGAAATTCCGACGCCGTACCCGAATCAGACTGCAGCTCAATCAGCGATTGCAACCATTGGTGGGTTTTCTGCTGCAACTGGCTGATCTTGTGATCTTCTTTATACAGCCAGTGTGAAGCCACGCCCGATTCGGCCACATTGTGCATTTCAGCCGTGCGAATCTGAATTTCAACGGGTGTGCCAAACGGGCCGATTAATGTGGTGTGTAACGACTGATAGCCGTTGGCTTTGGGAATAGCAATGTAGTCTTTAAACTTGCCCGGCACCGGCGGATAAAGCGCATGCAATGCCCCCAGCGCGAGATAACAACTCGAACGATTCTTCACCACAATGCGAAAGCCATAAATATCCAGCACTTGAGAAAAGCTCAACTGCTTTTCACGCATTTTGCGATAAATGCCATACAGATGCTTTTCACGGCCCATGACTTCAGCATCCAGCCCAGCGCTGGGCAGGGTCGTGCGTATCGCTTCAAGAATTTTATTGACCACCTCGCGCCGATTGCCCCGCGCCTTCTTGACGGCTTTTTCCAGCACCCGATAACGCATGGGCTGTCCATGGCAAAAGGCGAGCTCTTGCAACTCGCGATACAAGGCATTCAGGCCCAGCCGGTTGGCGATGGGGGCGTAAATATCCAGCGTTTCTCTGGCAATCCGCCGACGTTTATCTGGCCGCATGGAGCCCAGCGTCTGCATGTTATGTCGCCGATCAGCCAGCTTGATGAGGATCACTCGGACATCGCGCGCCATCGCCAGCAGCATCTTGCGAAAATTATCGGCCTGCGCCTCTTCAAAGCTTTGATGCTCGATGCGATCAATCTTGGAAACACCATCAACCAGATCGGCCACGCCTTTGCCAAACCGTTCGGTCAGCTGCTCTTTGGTGATGTCGGTGTCTTCCATCACGTCGTGCAGCAACGCGGCACTCAGCGCCTGCACATCCAAATGCCAATCGGCTAATCCGGCAGCGACTGCCAGCGGGTGAGAAATGTAAGGATCGCCACTGACACGCATCTGGCCGCTATGCGCTGCTTGAGAAAACAGATAGGCCTCGCCCACGCGCACCATATCCTCAGGGCTCAAATAGGTAGCAAGACGCGCGTTGAGATCCGACAGGCTGACAGAAAAGCTGGCTGGCGCTGGCGATGCCGGGAAATGGTTATCCGGGTTATCTGGCTTTGGCGGGTGGCCTGGATTAATCGACTTGTCGGCCAGCGCAGACGGCATGAGGGGTGGGGTCATGGCGGACACACTCACCCCATGCACCGATAAGTTATGTGGTTTGCGGGCGGGCCAGAATATCGACCCCCACTTTGCCAGCGGCAATTTCGCGAAGGGCGATCACCGCGCATTTATCGTTATCCGCTTCAACTTGCGGCGTGCTGCCCATGGCCAGCTGACGCGCGCGATACGCCGCGACCAGCGTGAGATCAAAGCGGTTAGGGATTCTCTTGATGCAATCGTCAATGGTGACACGAGCCATGGGGTTTAGTCCTGTTCAAAAAAGCGGAATACATCGGGATGACGAGCCAGCTGACGCTTGACTCGCAGGCGGGAGGCGCGCACGGCGGCAGTCAGCTCGCCCAGTGCCACATCCAAGTCTCTGTTGATTATAGCAAAATCAAACTCGGTCACATGCCTCATTTCATCGCGCGCTGCAGCCAGGCGACGCGCGATAACTTCTGGGCTATCAGTTGCCCGTTGTTGCAGCCTGCGTTTTAACTCATCCATGCTCGGCGGCAAAATAAAAATACCCACCGCTTCGGTAAACTCCCGCTGTATTTGTTGTGCGCCTTGCCAGTCAATCTCCAGCAACATATCCATGCCTGACGTCATTTGTGCCTCTAACCATGCGCGCGACGTGCCGTAATAGTTGCCATGCACTTCGGCCGACTCGACAAACTCGCCCCGACTGCGCATCGCCATAAACTGCGGCAGATCAACGAAGTGATAATCACCCCCATTCACTTCACCCGGACGCGGCGCGCGGGTGGTATAGGAAATTGAACGCCGCACTTGCGCATCGTTAGCCAGCAGGCGGTTAACCAGCGTGGTCTTGCCCGCGCCAGAAGGTGCTGCAATGATGAACAAAGTACCAATCGTCATGGCTATCAAAGACAAGAAATGTTGCAAATTAAAGTGGGAAGGATAACGCACCTTGCCCAACTTTGACGCTATATAAAATAGCGCTCAATTTGACAATCATCAAAATCACGCAGCAATAAATACCAGGGCCAGTTAGAATCACGCCGGAAGTTACACGCCATGTTCACGTCCCGCTACTATTCGTTCCTTCATCGCGCAGCCGTGCACCATGCCCGGCTGTTCCTCGTGCTGGGCGTCTTTGCCGTGCTCATGCAAAGCTTGGCCAGCATGGGTTTGATGGGATCGCATCAAGGCAAGTCAGACAGTGATGGAAAGTTTTTCGCCGAGATTTGCACTGTGCTGGGCGTCAGCAATGCCCAGGCGACACGGAGTGGCGTAGCGGGCGACAAGCAATCACCATCAGATAGCAGCAACACGCACGATTGCTGCAAATTGTGCGTCGCCAGCGGTGCACTGTTGTTTGCCAACACAACGCTCGCCGTATCACCAGCGCCGACTTTTCACGCATCGCTTTCTGCGTTTATCTCAGCCCGTCCCGCATCCTTTGCCTGGACGGCGCATCCCCCGCGCGGCCCGCCCGCGCGCACCTGATCTCTCCTGCACGCTGAAGTCCGGCTCGGCTCCAAGGCGTTAACGCCCTGAGCATCCTTGCCGCCATTCAGCAAGTTCACTGCATATTTCCTGCTCATGCGCACTCAGCGTGCGTAAGCAGTTGCAGTCGTCCAAAAACGGATTCAAATCCAGAGACAGATTCAAAAGGAGCATTCCAAATGCATTTCAACATCACTGCCACTACGCAGCGCTGGCTGCTTTGCGCATTCATCACCCTCACCGCCATCAGCGCACACGCCTCCTGCGGCTCGGCGTTTTGCTCGATTGACAACCACTGGGATGCCCAGGGGCTGACCCACAACGAAGGCTTAAGCCTTGATCTGCACTACTCCTGGGCCAAAGCCGACCGACTGCGCGCCGGGTCAAGCAGGATCAATGCAGAAGCGCCCAGCGCCAGCGGTGATGAGCTCGAAAACAAGCGTACCATCAACCAGGTGCTCAGCGCCGACTTCGAGTATGCGATCAACCCGCGCTGGAACATTGCTATCGGCCTCCCGCTGATGATCCGCGACCACACGCATACCCTCGACTCAATCACCGGCACCTCCGTTGACCAGCAAGCCAAGTTCAGCCAACTGGGCGATATCCGCGTGGTTGGCAAGTACAAGCTCGACAGCGGCAGTCCATTTTCCGGCAGCGGACTTCGCTTCGGCCTCAAGCTGCCCACCGGCGCCATCAACAAAACCATGTCGCCGTCCGATCCGGCCGACCCAACCACACCCTACAAGCTGGAACGCTCATCCCAGCCGGGTACTGGCAGCACCGATCTGATTCTTGGCGCCTATCACTACAACGGTACACCTGGCAGTGGCTGGAACTGGTTCTTCAGCGGCGAAGCGCAGGCGGCGATTGACACCCGCGATGCGTACCGGCCCGGTAAAACGCTCAACCTGAATCTCGGCCTGAGCCGCACGCTCTCCAGCACCACCAGCGCCTTGCTGCAGCTTAATACGCAATATCGCGGCCGCGATACCGGCGCCAATGCCAACCCTGCTTCCGGCGGCTATTCGATCCATCTCAGCCCTGGCCTGTCCATTGCAGTGACCTCGCAAACCCGCGTCTATGGCTTCCTGCAAGTTGCCCTGCGGCAATACGCCAATACCGACCCGGCCATTCCTGGCTCGGGCCAGCTCACTGCACCCTGGTCGCTGGCGCTGGGCGTCAATCACCGTTTTTGATTTTTTCCCATTCAACGTAAAGGAGCAAACCTCATGTCTCGCCTTATTCAAACCAGCATTCTCTTTGTCCTACTGACCTTCTCGGCCCATGCCGAATATGCCGAACATGCCAAAATAAGCGTACAGAACGCCTGGATACGCCCCACCGTGCCATTGCAAAAAGTAACCGGGGCATTCATGACCATCACCTCGACCACCGCTGCGCGCCTTGTCGGTATGACATCGCCGGTTGCCGATCACGTCGAAATTCACGAAATGCTGGTGGAAAACGACATCATGAAAATGCGCGCCGTGCCTAGCCTGCCGCTAACCGCCGACAAAAGCCTGGAACTCAAACCCGGCGGCTATCACGTCATGCTGTTTGGCCTGCATCAGCAGGTGAAGGCCGGTGACAGTGTGCCGCTCACGCTGATCATTGAGGACAGCAATAAAAAGCGCACATCCGTAACGGTCAAGGCCGCCGCAAAATCAGCCACAGCGTATTGAAGGAACAATGCCATACCGCTCCATTCACACCCGCGCATTGATCGCCAAACCCACACATTCAAACGTGGCGAACTCATTCACCTCACCGCTGACAAAGGACCTGTCTGGCGCATCATCGGCTGGATTACTGTCTCAACCGGCGAGGTTGCCAAAGAAGCAGACCACTTTGGCCAAACCTTGATGGATATCGAAAAAAATAGTGCCCTGCCGGGCGCCACAATCGATATCAAAGCCTTGATCGTCGGCACCCAGACTATGCAGGCCTCAACGAATTCACTCAAAGCCAAGTTAGCGAAAAGCCAACGCGAAATTGAGTCGCTGCGTGAAGAGGTCACCCGCGCACGCGACGCTTCTTTGCTTGATGCCCTCACAGGGCGAACCAACCGCCGTGGGTTTGACCAAGCACTGGACGCCTGTCTTGATTCGCTGAATACTGAGGACACACACGACCCCGCCGCTCAGCCGTGTTTGTTAATGTGTGACATTGATCACTTCAAAAAAATCAATGACACCTATGGCCATTTGTTTGGCGACAAAGTGATTCGCGCGGTAGCGCAGGTGCTCATGGATAATGTCAAAGGACGTGACACCGCGGCGCGCTATGGCGGCGAAGAATTTGTTGTGCTACTGCCAAACACCTTACTGGAAGGCGTACACGCCTTGGCAGAAAATCCCTTCCGTACCATTGAAGGGAACGAATTAAAAAAGGTGGTAGCGAAGAAGTAACTGCCAAGGTCACGATCTCGCTGGGCGTGGCGCGCTACGTCCCTGATGAAGCGGGCACATCGTTTATCGAACGCGCGGATAAAGCCTTGTATGCCGCAAAACACGGAGGACGTAATCAGGTGTGCGTAGCCTCAGAGGTATGCGCAGCCTCAGCCTGATTTACCTGAACAGCCATGGTCGAAAAATAAAATGCCAGCGCTGAAAAGTCGGCGCTGGCGATACGCCGCGAAGCTTTGAATCTGACCGCAGGGAATGTTTGAACCCGCTGTTGGGCAGAGCCGTCCCTGGAAAGTCCCCTTGGGGGACGGTGAAAAAGCGCGATGAAAGAAATCGTGGCGAAACAAGCCAGCGGCAAACTATGCCGATTTTTTCGAAGGGAAAAACCGATTCTCCGGTCGCTGTAACCCAAGATTTTCGCGCAGGGTCTTGCCTTCGTACTCGCGGCGGAACAGCCCGCGCCGTTGCAATTCAGGCACCACCTTATCGACAAAGTCATCCAGCCCCTCGGGTAGATAGGGGAACATGATATTGAAGCCATCACAGGCTTTGGAAGTGAACCAGTCTTCAATCTGATCGGCAATCATCGCCGGGGTGCCGATCATTTCCAGGGTGCCAAATGCGCCGCCGATATATTGCGCCAGCTCACGCACGGTGAAGCCCTCATCCCGGCTCATGGCGACCAGTTTTTGCCGCGCCGTGTGGCTGGCGTTGGACGGTGGCAGATCCTCCGGCAAGGGTTTATCCAGATCGAAACCCGAAATATCACAGCCCAGTTGCCCCGCCAGAGAGGCAAAGCCACTCTCGGGATATACCAGGCTATCAAGATGGCGTTTTTTAGCACGCGCTTCTTCGGCCGTATCCCCCACCACGACAAATGCGCCGGGGAGAATTTTCATCTGCCCCGGGTCGCGGCCCACGGCCAGCATTCTCGCCTTGACATCGGTGTAATACTGTTGTGCCACTTCTTTTTTGCTCAAGCCTGAAAATACCACCTCTGCCGTTTCCGCCGCGAGCTGACGGCCCGCTTCGGATTGCCCGGCCTGCACGATCACCGGCCAGCCTTGAATCGGACGCGCCACATTCAGCGGGCCGCGCACGGAAAAATATTTGCCCTTGTGGTCCAGCACATGCAGCTTTTCGGGATCGAAATAAACACCGCTGGTCACATCGCGGATAAAGGCATCGTCTGCCCAGCTATCCCACAAGCCGGTGACGACATCGTAAAACTCGCGCGCCCGCACGTAGCGCTCATCGTGCTCCATATGCTCTTCACGGCTGAAATTCAGCGCTTCTTTGGGGTTGCTGGATGTCACCACATTCCAGCCAGCGCGGCCGTTGCTTAAGTGATCAAGTGAAGCAAACTTGCGTGCCACATGATACGGCTCGTTATACGTTGTTGACGCAGTAGCCACCAGGCCAATGTGTTCTGTCACCATCGCCAGCGCGGGCAGTAAAGTGAGTGGATCGAATGAAGTCACCGTGGCACTGCGCTTTAAGGCATCCATCGGCATATTGAGTACCGCCAGATGATCGGCCATGAAAAACATGTCGAACCGTCCGCGCTCAAGTGTTTGGATAAATCGCTTGAGATGCGCCAAGTTAAAGTTGGCGTCAGGAAAGGCTCCGGGATAACGCCATGCGGCGGTGTGAATCGTCACCGGGCGCATAAAGGCGCCTAAACGAATTTTGCGGTCTTCAGGCATGCTTATCTCCTTTTGATTTTTAAACTTATTCCAGATTCTGTACTTGCTCGCGCATTTGCTCGATCAGCAATTTTAATTCCAGCGCAATCGCCGTGACTTGGCCCGACACGGATTTCGAGGCCAGGGTATTGGCCTCGCGGTTGAGTTCCTGGGTCAGAAAATCCAGCCGCTTGCCCACCGCACCGCCTTTTTTCAGCACGCGCTCCACTTCATCAAGATGCGTCACCAGGCGCGCAATTTCTTCTGCTACATCGATCTTGGCAGCAAAAACACCCACTTCCTGGCGAATGCGATCTTCATCCAGATTCGCCACCGCTTCGCGCAATTTGGCCGACAGGCGCTCGCGGTAGGCGGCAATGGCCGCCGGCAGCAGCGGCTCGGCGGCGCGCATCTGCCCGCGCATCCGTGTGATACGCTCTTGCAGCACGTCGGCCAGCTTGGCCCCTTCACGTTCGCGGCTGGCGACAAACTCATCCAACAATGTGGCAAAAAGTGCCAGCGCAACGCTTTGCAATTGATCAGGCGCTACCGTGTCATCCGCGAGTACCCCGGGCCAGCGCAACACTTCGGCGACAGTCAATGCCTGTGCCTGCGGCAAGGCTTGACGCACGGTAGCCTCCATGCGGCCCAGCTCGGCGAGCAGCGCCACATTCGGTGTGCGTTCACGCACAACACCGCCCTGCCCCGGCTGCGCCATGAGATAGGCGCGGCATTCAAGCTTGCCGCGGCCGATGCGTTCGGTAATTTTTTCGCGCAGCGGCATTTCCAGAAAGCGCAGTTCCTCACTTAAACGAAAACTGATATCAAGATACCGGGAATTCACGCTTTTGATTTCAAGATTCAGTACTGCATCACCAAGGTCTTGGCTGGCAGCGGCATAGCCGGTCATGCTGTGTATCATGGGTATCAAACTCTCGAAGATTGAAAAAAATCGGCCTCGTGCGCAGGCTGTGGTATACAGCAGACTGCTGAAAAGCGAGAACCACCACAGTATAACTATCTACCTATGCCCCCCCCCATCAATCACCCGTTGCCTGCCGACTCGATGCTGGAAAGTTATCGTATCGAGCGCCAAATTTCATGCGGCGGGTTTTCCATCATCTATCTTGCCTATGACGCTAACCAGCAACCGCTGGCGATCAAGGAATATATTCCGCAAACACTCGCACTACGCGCTGCAGGCGAAGCTCAGTTGCAGATTCCGCCGGAACATCAAGCTGAATTTCAGCGCGGGCTCGCTTACTTCTTTGAGGAGGCACGCGTGCTCAGCGGGTTAAGTCACACCAATGTCATCCGTGTGCTGAACTTTTTTCGTGCCAACGGCACCGCCTATATGGTGATGCCTTTAGAGCGCGGGCGCACCCTGCAAGACCACATTCGCGCGCAGCGCGGGCCTATCAGTGAAGCATTTGTATTGAACGTGTTTACCAACTTATTGCATGGCATGAGCGAGGTGCACAGTTGCGGGCTGTTACATCTCGATCTGAAACCTGCCAATATCTGGCTGCGCTGTGACCATACCCCGGTCGTGCTGGATTTTGGCGCTTCGCGCTTTGCCGTAGATATCGGCCCTCCTTTGCCGCGCGCCATGTATACCCCCGGTTTTGCTGCGCCTGAGCAATATCACGGCAACTATACCTTGGGGCCATGGACGGATATTTATGCCATTGGTGCCTGCATGTATGCTGCCCTTGCTAAAACTGCGCCGCCCGCAGCCGACGAACGGCTAAAAGATGATTATCTGCATCCGGCGCGGCAGCGCTTCAGCGACCTGTATTCACCGCGCCTGCTCATCGCCATTGATGAATGCCTGCGCCTTGCCCCCGCGCTGCGGCCACAAAATGCCCACGCTTTACGGGAAACACTGGCCAAGGCGGGTGACTCCGGCTGGTCGGCGTGGCTGAGAAAATTGCGCCATCATCTTCAACCCTGACACCTTTAACTCTGACAGAAAGTTGCCATGAATCAATCGGTAAACCCAATCATCACGCGCACCGAGCGTAAGCCCGATCAACTGCGCGCATTGAAAATCAGCCGCCACTACACCTGCCATGCCGAAGGCAGCGTGTTGATTGAATTCGGTTTAACCAAAGTGTTATGCACCGCCAGCGTGGAAGAATCCGTGCCGTCATTTTTGCGTGGCAAAGGTTCCGGCTGGATCACGGCCGAATACGGCATGCTGCCGCGATCGACACATACCCGCAGTACGCGCGAAGCGGCAAAGGGCAAACAGTCCGGACGCACGCAGGAAATCCAGCGACTCATCGGCCGCAGCCTGCGCGCGGTGACCGATCTGTCCGCGCTGGGTGAGCGTCAGATCACGCTGGATTGCGACGTGTTGCAAGCCGACGGCGGCACACGCTGCGCCGCCATCACCGGCGCCTGCGTGGCCCTGCACGACGCCCTCGCCACACTGGTGGCCAGCGGTAAACTGGCAACCAGCCCGCTGCGCGAACTGGTTGCCGCCGTGTCGGTCGGCATCGTCGCCGGGCAGCCCCGGCTCGATCTCGACTATGCCGAGGACTCGGCGTGCGACACCGACATGAATGTAGTGATGGCCGCCAGCGGCGGCCTGATTGAAGTGCAGGGCACGGCAGAGGGCGCACCGTTTTCGCGGACCGAGTTGGATGCGCTGCTAGCGCTTGCGACGCAAGGCATCAACAGTATTATCCAAGTGCAATATACGGCGTTGGGGATTCGTTCATTCACTACAAAATAGGCCGGATACTTGCGGCAAGCCTTTCAGTTAACACCCGCAAAACACAAGGCAGATGACTGCTGACCAGGTGCAGAGCAAATAAATGGACAGAGAAAGGCTACGCTATATAATTATCGCGACACTGTAGGTGGTGATTAATTCACGGTGTCAGATAAGACATCCTAACTATCTAACCGGAGGATTTATTATGAAAAAATTGCTTGCTGCTTTATTGGTTGGTTTACTTGCCACTGCTGTTTTTGCCGGCGAAGCAGAGAAAGAAGATACTGCTACCGCGCCTGCTGCAACGACTGAAGCGACTACCACTGAAGCTGCTACCACTGAGACGGCCCCTGCTACTGAAACCGAAGCAAAGTAAGTCTGGTTGTAACACCCGAACAAACGGCGGACTACTCTGCCGTTTGTTCATGCATGGACAGGCTGTACAGCCATCCATAACTTATCATGCAAAAACTAGTGCTCGCCTCGAATAATCCCGGCAAGTTGCGCGAGTTCGCCGAGTTACTCGCGCCGCTGAATTTTCAACTTGTGCCTCAAGCCGATTTCGCCGTCCCAGAGGCGGACGAGCCGCATGCCACGTTCATCGAAAATGCGCTGACCAAGGCGCGTCACGCCGCGCGCCTTACCGGCCTGCCCGCGCTGGCGGATGATTCGGGGCTGGTCGTGCCCGCGCTGGGGGGCGCGCCCGGCGTGCATTCGGCACGCTATGCGGGCAAGCCGAAAGATGATCAGCGCAACAATCAAAAACTGGTTGCGGCGCTGGAAAGTATCGCGGATAAGCGCGCGCATTATGTAGCCGTTCTGGTGCTGGTGCGCCATGCGGATGACCCGCAACCGCTGATCGGCGAAGGCGAATGGCATGGCGAGATCATCACCACTGCGCGTGGCAAAGGCGGGTTTGGTTATGACCCGCATTTTTTGATTCCTGATCTCGGGTGCACCGCCGCCGAGCTTTCGGCGGAAGAAAAAAACCGCCGCTCGCATCGCGGCCAGGCGCTCCGGCAACTAATCGGCAAGCTGAAACATGCCGCGTGATAGCCGCATCATTCCGATCACTGCCGTCTCGTCAGCGCCAGCGCGGCACGTCCCTTCGGGAACTTTTTCAGACGGCAGCGCAGCGGCAACCTCAGGCCTTGCCGCACCGCCGCCGCTGGCCCTCTATGTGCACTGGCCGTGGTGCGTCAAAAAATGCCCCTACTGCGACTTCAACTCGCACGAAGCCAAAGCGGACATTGACGAAGCCGCTTACCTCGCAGCGCTGATTGCCGACCTTGAAGCGGCGCTACCGCACATCTGGAACCGACCGGTAATGAGTGTGTTCATCGGCGGCGGCACGCCCAGCCTGATGCGCGCGGAAACGGCCGATGCCTTGCTGGCCGCCATCCGCATGCGCGTGCCGTTGCAGCCGGATGCCGAAATTACCCTCGAAGCCAATCCTGGCACGGTGGACGCCGAAAAGTTCAAAGCCTTCCGCGAGGCCGGCGTCAATCGGCTGTCGCTGGGCATTCAAAGTTTTGCCGATGACAAGCTCAAGGCACTCGGCCGCATCCACGACAGCCGCGAAGCGCGGCAGGCGATTGATCTGGCGCTGACGCATTTCGCCCGCGTGAACATCGATCTCATGTACGCGCTGCCGCAGCAAAACCTCAATGAGGCCGAGCACGACATCGACACAGCGATTGCCAGCGGCGCAAGCCACCTCTCGGCCTATCACCTGACGCTGGAACCGAACACGCCGTTTCACCACACGCCGCCGCCGCTGCCCGATGACGACATCGCCGCCGACATGCAGGAAATGATCGAGGCAAAACTTGCTGTGGAAAATTTCATCCACTACGAAACCTCGGCCTTTGCCAAAGCCGGGGAACAATGCCGCCACAACCTCAACTACTGGGCGTTTGGCGATTATCTTGGCATCGGCGCGGGTGCCCATTCCAAGCTGTCCAATCATATGGAAATCTGGCGCGAAGCGCGTCACCGCCACCCGCGCGCGTATATGCAGGGTGCGGCAAAGAGCCAACCAAAGCATCACCTTAACGACTTCATCAGCACACGGCAAACGATTAGCGCGACCGATCTGCCCGGTGAATTCATGATGAATGCGCTACGTTTGACCGCCGGTTTCCCGCTGCGCCTGTTCACCGAACGCACCGGCTTAGCCCTGGCCACCATCGAAAACTCGGCGCTGGTGGCGCGGCGCGAAGGGCTGCTGGAAATGGTTGAAGACACACTGCGGCCGACACGGCAGGGGCAGCGCTTTCTTAATCAGCTACTGGCGCGATTTCTGGCTGACTGATTTTTCGTTTGCGCGGAAAGCAGCTGTCATAGCCAGCCCATGCGGCGGAAGCGGTGAAACAACACACCGCAGGCAGTGGCGATCACCACCAGGGCCGCCGGATAGCCATAATCCCATTGCAGCTCCGGCATGGCCTTGAAGTTCATGCCCCAGATGCCGGCAAATGCGGTGGCCACGGCAAAAATACCGGCCCAGGCGGCGAGGCGCTTGGCCACATCGCTTTGATCAATGGCCACGGATGACAAACTCACTTGGATCGCCGTACCGATGGTGTCGCGAATGCCATCGAGGCTGGCGTTAATGCGCACCAGATGATCATACACATCACGAAAATAATCTCGGCTCCCCGCGCAAACTGGCGGCACGCGGCCACTGGTCAGCTTGCCTACAGCTTCCATCAGTGGTGTCACCGCATGCTTGAGCGTCACCGTGTGGCGCTTGACTTCATAGAGACGTTCGATATTTGAACGCGCCGCGCCCTTATCAAAAATATGTTCCTCAATGGCTTCGAGTTCCGACTCGACGCTGTCGATGAGTGGGAAATAACGATCCACCACAGCATCCATCAGGGCATAGAGCACAAAGCCCGCGCCTTGTTTAAGCATCTCCGGCTCACGTTCGCAGCGCGCGCGCACACCGAGCAGCGGATGGCTGCTACGGTTGCGCACCGAAAGAATGAAATTGCGGCCGACAAAGATATCCACTTCACCGACGACGATTTCCTCTTGCACTTGTTCCAGCGTATGAACCACGGCGAACAGTGTCTCGCCGTATTCCTCGATCTTCGGTCGCTGGTGGCCGTGGTTTGCATCCTCGATGGCTAGCGGATGCAGGTCGAACTCCTCGCGCATTTTTTCCAGCTCGGCAGGCGTCGCATCGCGCAAAGCAACCCAAACAAAGCAATCAGGCTGTTGCAGATAATCGCTAATCGCTTCAATATCCAACTCAGCGAGTTTTTTGCCTTCGCGGTAAGCAACACAGTTAATCAGCATACGCAGCTCCATGAGTTTGCCCCGCCATCCCGTCAGATGAGATGCGGGGTGAAAGGCACCTGCCAATTTTTGCAATTTTTCAGTCAGGACAGAAACGGGAGTATCAACATCTTTCCCACCCTGTTTGCGTGGCATGGCTCATCACAACGCCTGTCAAAGGGTTAAGATGCGGCGGTTACACGCCAGTTTTCCGCATATCACCGCATGCCTGACTTCACGCATTTCTCGGTACAAACCTCTCGTCGACACCGTTGGCGCGCTCGTCGAAGGAATTGACTTGCAAAAACCGCTGATTGATTTTCTGTTTGCTCATCAGACCCGAGCAGAATTCACCTGCCGCTTTTCCTGGGCCGTGGGTTCCACTGCGCGCTGGGACAACCGCTGCGTACTACACCACCCGATCCATGATTATCATGGAGACACGCGACTGTTGCATCGCGTGACCTTGCAAGGGGATAAGCCCCGTTGAACGACCCCGTTGAACTCATACACATCGCGGCACTCGAACACGGAAAAGCTGCGCTGCAATCTCTTTAACCAAAAGGAGCCCTTGATGCTGAATCATAAAACATGCGCTGTCATTTTGTCGCTGACAGGCGCCGCGTTTTCTGTTGTACCAGCGGAGGTGAAAGCGGCCACATCGAATACGGCCGTACCATCCATACCTTCCATTCCGCTCATCGTCATGCCGAAGTTTCCGCCGCGACGAGCGCCGCTTGCACCGCCCGTCGTGAATGACGTCAGCCGCGCCTATGAATTTCGCACGCAACTACTCGGCAGCCCACAGTGCCAGCGCTTTGCCATGGAATCCGATACCGTGTTTTTGAATGGCGCGCTCGATGATGCACAAAAAGCCGACAAGCTCAAAGCGCTCGGTGCCCAAGCCCAGGCAAGTGATTGCCTCGCACCAGCGGCAGCGCACTGAGCGGCAGCACCTCACGCAAATGCTTACGCTGTGCGGCGAAAGATAACGTCCCATACGCCATGGCCCAGACGCAGACCGCGTGTCTCAAATTTTGTTTGCGGCCGGTAGCTGGGGCGTGGGGCGTAATCGCTGGCGATATTGTTCAGTAATGGCTCGGCCGTTAGCACGGCTAACATTTGTTCAGCATAGTCCTGCCAATCGGTTGCACAGTGGATATAGCCATTGGGTGCCAACCGTTGGGCAAGCGCATGAACAAACGCGGGCTGAATCAGTCGCCGTTTTTGCTGGCGTTTTTTGGGCCACGGATCGGGAAAAAAAACGTGGATGCCGAAAAGGCTTTGCGGCGCAATCATATCGCGTACCACCTCAACGGCGTCATGCTGAATCACATGCAGGTTAGTTAGCCCACGCGTTGCAATTTCCTTGAGCAGGCTGCCTACGCCCGGAGTATGCACCTCGATACCAAGATAATCATTTTCTGGTTGCGATGCGGCGATAGCAGCGGTGGTCTCGCCCATGCCGCAACCGATTTCAAGAATTTTTGGCGCTGCACAACGCAAAGGACCAAACACTGTTGTCCAATCCAGCAGAGTTTGCTGATATGGGATACCCCAGCGCGGCATGCCTTCTTCGTGAAAGCGACGTTGCGCAGCAGAAACCCGCCCCTGCCGCAACACAAAGCTACGAATATGGCGGTCCGGTGTCTCTTCGGTAGATTCTGTGAGATCAGGGGGCGCGGGGTTCATCAGGTAGAGAGGGCGCTTCTGTGGGTGCGGGTGTTGCGATGGGTTCTGTCGCAGCGGAGGGCACAAGATTGGTTGCTGGCACAGCGGCAGGTGCGGGCGCATCGTTTGTTGTGCTGGTTACGCTGGTTGCATTGATTGCATTGGTTGCCTGCGCTGGCTGTGCGGCTGTCGCACTGGCGGGAACTACCTCGCCCGCAATAGTTTTCATCGCGATCAGCGGCTCCACCTGCAACAACGCCGCAAGATCGTAACGCGGCCCGGTGATGGCTTGCGTCAAACTGGCGCAGGCCACGCTTAATTCAAACTGCCCCAGCGATTGATCAATGTAGTCCTTCAGGTTGAGTGCCCGGGTTAAATCTTGCCATTGAGCAACAGCCGCCTGTGGGCCAAAATAATACTTGGCCAGATCATGCACCACCTGATCAATGGCTGCGGCCTGCTGAGCATGCCAAGCAACGAATGATTTTTGGATGGCGGCAGATTGTTCAGGTAAATCCACACAGGCTGCTGCAAGTAACGAGACCCCATGCGCCAAGCCAAATAACCGCTGCCGCACGAGAATTTCTGGCTGATCAAAAGCATATCCGGTGCGTCCTGGTAACGCCTTCAATTCAGCGGGAGCCGGGGCAGTAGAAGGCACAGGAGATGGCGATGCTGCTGCCTCATGCGGACTCAAAGGTAACGCGCGGGGTGGTTCTACAGGCGGCGCGGCGAATGGCGTGTCTGGTGTTTGAATTTGACCCTGATCGCTGGCGGCAAGCGCTGGAACATCTTTTGGATACGCAATGGCACGCGCTATTGGCTCGGATTCGGGCTCGGCTTCTGCCGTTTCCTGGGCGCAAAGCACTGAGGGCAACAGCAGCCACCCAACAACCAGCCAGCATTTCACGTTGCGCCGATCAATCCACCGCTGGGCGAACTGGGCACTGCCGAATAAAACTTCTTGGGCATGCGTCCTGCCAGCCAAGCCTCTCGACCTGCTTCAACGGCTTTTTTCATCGCACCTGCCATGCGTACCGGGTCTTCTGCTGCGGCAATCGCGGTGTTCATTAACACGCCATCACAGCCGAGCTCCATTGCGATAGCGGCATCCGAGGCCGTGCCCACGCCGGCATCCACCAGCACCGGCACTTTGGCTTGGTTGATGATGAGTTGCAGATTCCACGGGTTAAGAATACCCATGCCGGAACCAATAAGTGAAGCCAGCGGCATGATTGCCACACAACCGATGTCCTCTAGCATGCGCGCCTGGATCGGGTCATCCGCGCAATACACCATCACCTGAAAGCCCTCCTTGACCAAAATGTCTGCTGCCTTCAGGGTTTCAGGCATGTTGGGGAATAAAGTCTGCGCGTCTCCCAGCACTTCGAGCTTCACCAGTGCGTGGCCGTCCAGCAGTTCACGCGCCAGGCGCAACGTGCGCACAGCATCATCCGCCGTAAAGCACCCTGCGGTGTTCGGCAAAATGGTGAATTGCTCAGGGGGCAATACGTCCAGCAAAGACGGCTGACCCGGCTCCTGGCCGATATTGGTGCGCCGAATCGCCACTGTGACAATCTCGGCCCCAGAGGCATCAATCGCTGCGCGCGTTTGCGCAAAATCCTTGTATTTGCCTGTGCCCACGAGTAACCGCGAGCCATACGCCCGACCGGCGATCACCAAAAGATCCGCCACCGCGGGGGCCGCCACCGTGGTGCTGAGCTGGTTTAACGCTTGATTCATGGAACGATTAACTCCTGTATTTGTTAGCTAGCCGCCGCCGACGGCGACAACGATTTCGATGCGATCGCCGGTGGTCAGCAGGGTTTCCGCATGGCGGCTTTTGGGCACAATCTCGCCATTTCTTTCCACCGCAACGCGTTTGCCGGTGAGGTTGCGCGAATCCAGCAACGCTGCTACCGACAACGGTGCCGACAGCGTCAAGGCTTCGCCGTTAATGATAAGTTCCATGATGCAATTTTACTTCAGCAAACGTCGTTGCGTCAGCCGTAATGCAATCCAGAATGCCCCGCCCGTGATAATCAGCAACGCGCCGACATGCAACGCAATGTGCGACGGCACCTGACCAAACAAGAGCGGCCGCACCAGCGCCACCGCATGCGTGAGCGGCAGCCACGCCGCCACTGACTGCACCAAGAAGGGCAGCTGCTCCTGCGGAAAGAACACCCCGCACAGCAAAACCATCGGCGTCAAAAACAGCGTGAAGTAATACATGAAAAAATCATAGGATGGTGCCAACGCAGTGATGATCAAGCCCAGCGCAGAAAATGTCAGGCCCGTCAGAAAGATCACCGGCAACGCCCACAATGCCAGCGGCGAGGCCACAAAACCGAGTAATGAGACCACCAGCAGAATCGCGCTGCCCGAAAGCGTGGCCTTGGCCGCCGCCCATAACCATTCGCCCGCCAGCACATCGTCCAGCGCCACCGGCGCATACAAAATAGCCTCCCATGTGCGTTGCATCTGCATGCGTGAAAAAGCCGAATACAACGCCTCAAACGACGCCGCATTCATGGTGGAAGCGCACACCGTACCGCTGGCCAGAAACGCAATGTAAGGCACCCCCGCCACTTGCGGCAACAAGCTGCCCAATCCATAACCCAACCCAAACAGATAAATCATCGGGTCCGCGAGATTGCCCAGCAAGGAAGGAATCGCCATTTTTTTCCAGACCAGAAAATTACGCCGCCACACGGCCAACGTACGCTTTGATAGCTGCGGCAACACACCGTGATTTAAAGCTGGGGAGTGATTCACGTTAATCTATCCTTTGGATGATGCTGACAACGCCTCTGCACTTTTGACGGCAACAAAAAAGTCGGCGCTGATGGTACGGCAGACCGCTATCGTAACCGCCTTTCGTTGATACTGGCCAAAGTCCTCTTCCTGCCATCCTCTTCCTGCCATTTCGCCGCTATTTTTTTATTTGGCATCCAATTTTCGTGATCGATATTGGGGCGACGTGCCGCAACGCACCAAGCCCACCGAGCAGTTACGCTATCATGATCACTCTGGGAAAGACGGCTATCGACGGGGGCGTTACGCTGCCACAATCACTTAGCCGGGGGCCAGTTATGTGCTTCCTTCTGGCAATCCTTGCACCATGCATAGAGTGCGTCATGGATCACCAGCCCATGCTGCAGCATTTCGTGATCATCCTGGAAGGTGTGAGACAGCCCCAGAGAAATCGCATAAAGCCCGGCCGACTGTGGCGTGAGTTCGAGCCTTGATGTATCTGCGCCCCTGACAATCTCGGCAAGCTGCTGCAAAGCGGGGTCGTTGAGATTGTATTTCTTCAGGAAAGCATCGAAACTGCACAACTCACCCACATGGGAGAACTCGACGCCGGGAATATCGTATGGAATCGCTCCAGTTTCCTGCGCCACTTTCAGCACATCGCCACTTGGCACATAGTGAAGTTCCGGTTCCGTGTCGATAAACCGTGCAATCAACCAAGGACAGGCGATGCGGTCCATCTTTGGACGTTCACGCGTAACCCATTTCATGATTTATTTCTCCTTGTACGGATGCTCAAGCGAGCAACTTCCATCCCATGCCTAGAACACCGCTGGCTAGGATGACAGGTATCACCCCAACCTTGAACCGAAAGATGGCTACCGTGGCAGTCATGGCAAGCACGATGGATGGCCAGTCTACGGCGTTGCCAAGACCCGTCGGCCAGAACACGTGATAGGCAAAGAACAATGCCAGATTGACGATGACCCCCACCACGGCGGCCGTGATGGCGGTCAATGGCGCCGTCAGTTTCAGGTTGCCATGGGTGGTTTCGATAAACGGGCCACCCATGAAGATAAAGACGAAGCTTGGCAGGAAGGTAAAGAAGGTGGCCACCGCAGCGGCTATGAAAGCCGAAGCAAAGACAGCATCGCCACCAAAGATCTGCTTGACCCACCCACCGACAAAACCGACAAAGGTAACCACCATGATGAGCGGGCCGGGTGTGGTTTCACCCAGAGCCAGCCCATCAATCATCTGCGTAGGGGTCATCCATTGATAATGCTCTACGGCGCCTTGATAGACGTAAGGCAGCACCGCATACGCGCCACCAAAAGTCAACAATGCAGCCCTGGTAAAGAACCAGCCCATCTGAGTGAAGGTACTTTGCCAGCCAAAGCTTGCAACCAGCACAGCCATGACAGCCAGCCATGAGCCAACCCCGATGGCGGCAACTTTTGCCAGCCTGATCCAACTGAACAAAGCGTGGTCCGGCGTGGGCGTATCGTCATCAATCAAGCTAGGGCCGAAATGCTTGTCTGCCTTACCGTGTCCGCCCCCTGCGTTAAAGTGATCAGGCGAGAGGCGTCCACCGAAATACCCAATTACCCCGGCGGCGAGCACGATGACTGGAAACGGAAGCTTGAGGGCGAAAATGGCGACAAATGCGAAGGCCGAAATTGACCACAGGACGTTATTTTTCAACACTCGCGACCCAATACGAAAAGCCGCGAACAGCACGATGGCAACCACCGCAGGCTTGATGCCATACAACAGCCCGGCAATGGCAGGAACCGAGCCATAGGCTATGGAAACCCAGGCCAGTCCCACCAGAATAAAAAACGAAGGCAGCACGAACAACCCGCCAGCGATGATGCCGCCCCAAGTGCGATGCATCAGCCAGCCGATGTAGGTGGCCAGTTGTTGTGCTTCAGGGCCGGGTAGCACCATGCAATAGTTCAGGGCATGAAGGAAACGCTTTTCTGAAATCCAGCGTTTCTTTTCCACAAGGTCATGATGCATGATGGCGATCTGACCGGCGGGTCCGCCGAAACTTATAAAGCCGAGCTTGAGCCAGTAGATAAAGGCGACAGATAGTGAAACGGGTGTCGGCGCCGAATCAGAAGTATTGATGTTTTTCGCGTCCATAAACTCACCTCATTGGGCATAGAGCCACAAAGATTTGAGCAGACCTTGGACGCCGGCGTCTTGAGACGGGGAGGCTGCATAACCCCCATGAGGCTGATATGCTAGTTTCTTTCGGGGAGCATGGCAAGTTGTAACCGTCCGCTTGGGGCCGATGTGAGACCGTCAGCTAATGACAGTCCGGCGATTCATGGCCCTTGTCGCTTCGCAAAACAATGCATCAAGCATGGAACGCGGATACTTTTTTATTTCACCACCTGATTGATGACCACGTGGATGCCTTTTGTTCCCGGCTTCACCGCCGCGCCGCTACCGGTCAAATCGCCGCTGGCGGGTATAGCCTGACCGGACTTTGAGACGCGTACTTCAATGCGCAAGGTCTGCGCGGATGAGATTTTATTTTCCGGTGACATGGCCTGACTGTCGTCGAGCTTGAAATCAAAGGGCAGATCGGCCACGCGCACGCGCTGCACGGCAAGCGGCATGCGCGAGCCATTGACGGCACGGGCAAAAATGAACACTGTTTCGTCAGGGGTGGTTTGCGCGCGCAGGGCCGGGCTTAACTCGACGCGACCGCTGACGGCGCTGGCCGTCAGCGCGGCGTCCGTTGCTTTTGATACCGGCGGCGTCTTACCAGCACCGTCCAGTGACGGACTCAAGACCTTTTCACCACCCATCTCACGCGCCCTGGCAATGCCAGATGCGACCATGCGCGCCTCATCGGACGCGGGATCGAGCTGTTTTAGCAGTCGCTCCCAATAGCTGGCTGCTGCGGCATAGCTTTTTCCGGCAAACGCCTCGGCGCCAGCCAGAAGCAAGGCTTTGCCGTTACTGGGTTCTAGCCGCAAGGCCTGCGCGATCGATTCATGCGGACGACCGGCAAAACTGTCGGTTTTTTGTAGCAGCACATCGGCGAACTCGGCGAGCAGCGTAGCATTTTTCTCCACGATGGGGGCAGCGTGGGTAAAGGCACGCTCGGCGTCGTCCCAGCGGCCCATGACTTTGTAAGCACGCGCGAGAATCACCCAGCCTTGGGTGTTACCGGGCTCCTGAGCCATTTTTTGCTCAAGCCGGCTGATCATGCCATTCACCGTGGCCGCAGCCTGCGCGTTGCGCTCAGCACTGGAAAGCAGTGCGTCAGGATTACCTAGCAGGACATACAGACCTATCGCTGCCGCAGGCAGCAGTACCGCCAGCATCCATCCATCCCAACGCCGGCCTGCGCTGACAGTTGCGGTGCCGGCTTCGGCAACGAGCGTATCGTCAAGCAACTGGTGTTGCAGTTCCTCACGCGCTTCGGCGTAATCGACAGCCGAAATCAAGCCGTTGGCATGGTCACGCTCCAGTTCACCAAGGCGATCACGGTGAATGGTCGTGTTCAGCGCCGCTGAAAAGTTCCCGGAGGGACGCACCGCGCTGGCGCCGGTGGTACGGTGATGTTTAGCATTTTTCCCGTTTTTGGTGCGCCACCACGGGCGCAGCAGTAACACCAGAGCGGCGAGCGTCAACGCCGCTGCCGCAAAAAAGAAAGTCGTCATGTCTCGGATTGATCCAGCAGAGCCGCCGCACGGCGACGTTGTTCTTCGGAAAGGACGGGCGCTGCCACCACGCGGTTACGTCGGCGCAAAAAAAACACCAGCGCACCCAGGCCGCCTACCAGCAAAACAAACGGCCCGCCCCACAGCACCCAGGTCGTAGGTTTGACAGGCGGTCGGTAGCGGACAAAATCGCCATAACGGGCGACCATGAAGTCGAGAATTTCCTGATCAGTCTTTCCCTCGGCAATCATTTTACGTATCTCGCGCCGCAGATCATTCGCCAGATCAGCCTGCGATGCCGCCAGCGATTCATTCTGGCAGACGAGGCAGCGGAGTTCTTCGCTGATCGCCACCATGCGTTTTTCCACGGCTTCGTCGCCAGCCAGTGGCGCGGCTTCTCCGGCGAAGACCAGATTAGTAGCTAGCAGCAGAGTAGATATGAATGTAATCCAGCGTTTCATCGCGACAACTCCGCCACGAGAGGAAGAATTTTTCGCGCCAGCGATTCGGGCGTAATCGGGCCGGTGTGCTTCATGCGGATGATGCCCTGCTTGTCAATAACATAGGTTTCCGGCACACCATACACGCCATAGTCGATGCCTGCGCGGCCATCGGCATCGACGGCAACGACTGTGTAAGGGTTGCCCAGTTTTTCTAGCCACTGTTTGGCGTCTGCCACTTGATCCTTGTAATCCAGGCCGATGACCGGTACACGGTTGGTTTTGGCAAAGTCCACCAGTACCGGATGCTCCTCGCGGCAGGAAACGCACCACGAGGCCCAGACATTGAGCAACCAGACGCGGCCCTTCATGTCGGCGGCAGAAAAACTTTTGCCCACATCGTGCAACTGCGGCAGGGTGAAGGCCGGGGCCGGTTTGCCGATCAACGGCGAAGGCACATCACGCGGATCATGCGTCAGACCAATCGCCAGAAAACCGACCAGCACGGCGAATGCCGCCAGCGGCAGCAGGAAACGTTTCATGCTGACACGCCACCGGGCAGCGCTGCGGCCGCCTTGACGCGCAGGCGATAACGACGGTCAAGCAAGGCAAGAAAACCACCTGCGGCCATCAAGAGACACCCGCCCCAGATCCAGTCGACAAAGGGCTTGAAGTAAACGCGCACACTCCAGGCGCCCTGCTCATCTTTCTGCTGATCCAGCGGCTCGCCCAGCGACACATAAATATCGCGCGTCAATCCGGCGTCAATCGCGGCTTCCGTCATCGGCATCTGCGAGGAGAAGTAGTGGCGTTTTTCCGGATGCAGTGTCTTCAGCACGCGGCCCTTTTTCGATAATTCAACTTCACCGACACTGGCCTCATAGTTGGGCCCCCGTGCGGCACGAATGCCGAGCAGGCGCAACTGATAACCGCCCACGCTGACGGTATCGCCGGTCTGCATGCGCACATCTTTTTCTTCCTGATAGCCACCCACCAGCGTCACGCCTATGACGAAGACGGCAATGCCGAAGTGCGCGAGATGCATGCCCCAGAAAGATGCGGGCGCATTGCCTCCGCCGATCTTGAGGCGTTCAATGATCTGAAAAACCGTGCTCGACGCAATCCACACGGCGAGCAGCGAACCCAGTGCAGTCATCGGCGTCCAGACACCCATCAGACGCGGCAGAATGGCGCCCGCCAGCAGCGCAAGAACAAAGCTCAGGCGCAGGCGACGCGCCATGTCGCGCACATCGGCATGTTTCCAGCGCGCCAGAGGGCCCACGGCAATCAGCAGCAGCAGCGGCACCATGACCGGCACAAAAACAGTATTGAAATACGGCGGGCCGACCGACAGCTTGCCCAGTCCCAGCGCATCGATCAGCAAGGGATACAACGTGCCGAGCAGCACACTGCCGGCGGCAACCACCAGCAACACGTTGTTGATCAGCAGCATGGTTTCACGCGAGACAAGGGCAAAGGCACCGCCCGCACTCACTTTGGGCGCACGCCAGGCAAACAACGTCAGCGAAGAGCCGATGACCACGGCCAGCAAGATCAGGATGAACACTCCCCGACTCGGATCGGAGGCGAAGGCATGCACGGAAGTCAGCACACCGGAGCGGACGAGAAAGGTGCCCAGCAGCGAAAGCGAAAATGCGGCGATGGCCAGCAGCACTGTCCAGTTTTTGAAAGCACCACGCTTTTCAGTAATGGCCAGCGAGTGAATCAGCGCCGTGCCCGCGAGCCAGGGCATGAAAGAGGCATTTTCCACCGGATCCCAGAACCACCAGCCGCCCCAGCCCAGCTCGTTGTAAGCCCACCAGCTGCCCATGGCGATACCGATGGTGAGAAAACCCCAGGCCGCTGTCGTCCATGGCCGCGACCAGCGTGCCCAAGCGGCATCCAGTCGTCCGGAAATCAAGGCGGCAATGGCAAAGGCAAAAGCGACCGAAAAACCGACATAGCCCATGTACAGCATCGGCGGATGAAACACGAGACCGGGGTCTTGCAGCAAGGGGTTCAGGTCGCGCCCTTCGGCAACGGCGGGCAGCAGACGTGCGAAAGGATTGGAAGTAAACAGGATAAAGGCCAGCATGCCGACGCTGACCAGGCCCAGCACAGCAAGCACGCGCGCCACCATGACCTCGGGCAACTGGCGGGAAGTCACCGAAACCGCCGCACCCCAGCCGGAAAGCATCAACACCCAGAGCAGCAGCGAGCCTTCATGGCCACCCCAGACAGCGGCAAATCGGTAAATCGCCGGCAGCTGGGTATTTGAATTTTGGGCAACATAAGCGACAGAAAAGTCACTGGTCAAAAAACTTTGTGCCAGACAGGCGAATGAAAACGCGAGCAGCAGAAAGTGCGTCTGTGCAGCAGGACGCGCCAGTGCAATCCATTGTGCCGACTGCCGTACACCACGTTGTGCGCCAGTCAGCGGCAACACGCCCTGCAACAGAGCAACGATGAGGGCAAGGATAAGTGCAAAGTGTCCGAGTTCAGGAGTCATTTTTTCTGTGCCTGTTCAATGGCGTGCTTGGCTTCAGGGGGCATGTAATTTTCATCATGTTTTGCCAGTACTTCACTGGCAACAAACTGTCCGTCTTGCTCCAACCGGCCTTGCACAATGGCACCCTTGCCATCGCGGAACAAGTCCGGCAGGATGCCGGTATAGGAAACGGGGATTTCTTTTGCGGTGTCGGTGATGATGAAACGCGTGGTCATGCCCTCGCGCTGGATGGACTCTTTTTTGACCAGCCCCCCCATGCGAAAGGCTTTGCCTTGCGGCGATTTTCCCGCAAAAACATCCGAGGGCGTGACATACAGCGCAATATTACTGTCCAGCGCCTTCAATACAAACACAGCGGCCACAGCGAGCGACGCCAGGCCGCCAACAATCAAGGCGATACGTTTATGACGGGGTTTCATTGCGCGTGCTATCCAGGTTGCCATCCAGTTTGTCGGCCAGCCGTTCGCGGGCCAGATCGCGGCGAACGTCATTCAGACGCTGTCTGACCAGAAAAGGTTCCGCCACCATGAGCCACGCACAGGCGCCGAAGCTGCTCCAAACATACAAGGCGTAACCGCCCATGGCGAAAAATTCACCAATGCTATTCCATTGCATGTTTCACCCATTCGGTATGCCGTTCGCGCTCGAGCATGATGGCGCGCAAGCGCATCAGCGACACGGCAATGGAATACATCCAGAACGCCAGCGCCATCAACAGCAGGCCCCACAGCATGGTGTGCGCCATCGAGGGCGCGCGCGTGAGATTGATGCTTGAGCCCTGATGCAGCGTGTTCCACCATTTCACGGAAAAATAAATAATCGGCACATTCACCACACCGATCAGGGCAAGTATCGCTCCCGCCTTGTCGGCACGGCGCGGATCGTCAATCGCGGATTGCAGCGCAATAAAGCCGATGTAAAGGAAAAACAGGATCAATTCAGACGTCAGCCGCGCATCCCACACCCACCACGCGCCCCACATCGGCTTGCCCCAGAAAGCGCCCGTCCATAAGCTCAACGCGGCCATGAGTGCGCCTGTCGGTGCCAAGGCCTGCGCCATCATGCTCGACAGGCGTGTATTCAGCGCCAGGCCAAGACCAGCCCAAAACGCCATGGCCAGATAAATAATCATCGACATCCACGAGGCGGGAACATGCACGAAGATGATGCGATAGCCTTCGCCCTGCTGGGCATCGGTGGGCGCGACAAAAAAAGACACCCACAGACCCGCAGCGCCAAAGAGCAAGGCCAGCACCCAGAACAGCGGAATGAGCCGTCCGGCCAGCGGATAAAAACTCTGCGGGCTGGCGAAGCGAAACCAGTTAATTATTTTCATATTCATCAAAAAGTCGGCGCTCGTGATACGGTAAAACGTTCATATCGCAATCACTCAAGCGCAATTCTCAACGCTGCTGTCGTCGCCCACGGCGCAAAAAAAACCGCCAGCGCCAGCAAGGCTGCCAACAGGGACAGATGCCCCTCGACACCCAAACCTGCACTTTGTGCTTCTACCGCGCCGGCGCCAAAAATCAGCGTCGGGATGTACAGGGGCAAAACCAGCAGCGCGAGCAATACACCGCCGCCACGCACACCCAGCGTCAGCGCCGCACCCATGGCGCCAATTAACGACAGCAACGGCGTACCCAGTAGCAGTGACAAACTGAGAATGCCCAAGGTCCGCACATCCAGATCGAACTGCAACCCAAGCGCCGGCGCCAGGAGCACCAGCGGCAAACCGCACAACAGCCAGTGGGCCGTTATTTTGCCAGCAATCAGCAGTGCCAGGGGAGATGGCGAGAGCGCCATCTGCTCCAGCGTGCCGTCCAGATGATCAGAAGCAAACAATCGGGGCAGACCTAGCAAGGTAGCCAAAAGGGCCGTCACCCACAATACACCGGGCGCGATTTTCTTGAGCAGCGCTGGTTCCGGGCCGATGCCGAGCGGGAACAGGCTAACCACGATAACGAAAAAAAACACGGCCGTCAGCACTTCGCTTTTGCGCCGCAGAGCGAGCAGCACGTCGCGTCGCATGGTGGCAAAAAAAGCATTCATAAAATCAACCGCTGGCCGCCTGGCAAGGGCAGCAGTTGGTGACTGGTGAGCACGGCCAGGCCGCCACGGGCAAGGTGTTCCCCCAAGAGCACACCCAACAACTGTACCGCACCGCTATCCAGCGCATTAAAAACCTCATCCAGCACCCACAAAGCTGCCGGACGAGTTAACAGGCGGGCAAGCAACACACGCCGCTTTTGCCCCGCAGACAACACCCGTACTGGCAAAGCCTCACGCCCACGCAAACCAAGACGCTTGAGCGCTGCCAGCGCAGCCTGCTCATCCAGACGCATCCCATCTAACGCGGCTGAAAACTGAAGATTTTCCAGCGCGTTCAGCTCATCTTTTACCGCTGCATGGTGCCCCAGATACACCAGCTCTCGGCGAAAATCAGATTCACCCGCTGCCACGGCAACGCCGCGCCAGTAAATTTCACCCGCATCCGCTGGAGATAGGCCGACCAAAAGCCGCAGCAGGCTGGTTTTGCCAGCACCATTTTCACCCTGCACATGCAACCACTCGCCCGCAGCGAGCGAAAAGGAGACGTCCGCAAAGAGGCGTCGCTCTCCGCGTGAACAGGCAAGGCCGGAAACGTTCAGCATGGCTGCCATTCTACTGCCGCCGAGTAGTTTGATTCGCCAGCGGCAGGCCCGGGCGATAGAATACGCACCCCACCGCATTGTTGCGGCGCATTTCTAGTCGCTTTCCTTGGTCACCCTCCCATGCTCGTCGCATCCAACATCACCATCCAGTTTGGTAGCAAACCCCTGTTTGAAAATGTCTCCGTCAAATTTGGCGACGGCAACCGTTACGGTCTCATCGGTGCTAACGGCTCCGGCAAAACCACGTTCATGAAAATCCTGGCGGGTGTGCTGGAATCTTCCGCCGGGAATGTCTCGCTCGACCCAGGTGAGCGCATGGCGTATTTACGGCAGGATCAATTCGCGTTTGAAGATATGCGCGTGCTCGACGTGGTGATGATGGGACACACAGAAATGTGGGCCTGCATGGCAGAACGCGATGCGATCTATGCCAACCTTGAAGCGACCGAAGACGATTACATGCGTGCAGCCGGGCTCGAAGCGCAATTCGCCGAATACGATGGCTACACGGCCGAAGCCCGTGCAGGCGAATTGCTGCTCGGCGCAGGGATTCCCATCGAACAGCACACCGGTCCGATGAGCCAGGTGGCACCGGGCTGGAAGCTGCGCGTGCTGCTGGTGCAGGCGCTGTTCGCCAATCCCGACATCCTGCTGCTGGATGAACCCACCAACAACCTCGACATCAACACCATCCGCTGGCTGGAAGATATTCTCAACCAGCGCAGCAGCACCATGATCATCATCTCGCATGATCGTCATTTCCTGAACCAGGTCTGCACCCACATGGCCGATCTGGATTACGGCACGATCAAGGTCTATGGCGGCAACTATGATGATTTCATGGAAGCATCAACCATCGCACGCGAGCGTCAGGTGTCGGCCAACACCAAGGCGAAAGAACGCGTCTCTGATTTGCAGGATTTCGTGCGTCGCTTTTCAGCCAATAAATCCAAGGCGCGGCAAGCCACCAGCCGCATGAAGCTGATCGAGAAGATCCGGCCGGAAGACATCAAACCCTCTTCGCGCCAGTATCCGTGGATACGCTTCGACTACGACGAAAAGGAAAAGCTGCATCGTCTGGCGTGTGAAATCGAAAATCTGGGTTTTGGCTATGAACCGAAGGTGCCGATCATTAAATCGCTGTCGCTGAGCATCGAGGCCGGCGACAAGATCGCGATCATCGGCGAGAACGGCGTCGGCAAAACGACCCTGTTGCGCCTGTTGGCCGGTGAGGCGTTGGGCGGCTTGACGCCGCAAGGCGGCCGTGTGAAGTGGGCCGAAAAAGCCCGCCCCGGTGTGTTCGCGCAAGATCACGCGAGCGACTTTTCTTCCACCACGCTCCTCACCGAATGGATTGCCCAATGGGTGCGTGCCGGGGGTTACGATGGTGGCGATGTGGAAACCCTGATTCGCGGCACGCTCGGACGGCTTCTTTTCTCTGGCGACGACGCAAAAAAATCCGTCAACGTGCTGTCTGGCGGTGAGCAAGTCCGCATGCTGCTAGGCAAACTCATGCTGCTCAGAAACAACGTGCTGCTGATGGATGAACCGACCAATCACCTCGACATGGAATCCATCGAATCGCTCAACACTGCACTCGATAAATTTGCCGGCACGCTGATTTTTGTCTCGCATGACCGCGAGTTTGTCTCTTCGCTCGCCACGCGCATCATCGACATCAAGCCTGACCGCACCATCATCGACTATCGCGGCACGTATGAAGAGTATCTGGCGGGCCAAGGCATCAACTGAGTTTGTCAGTCATGGAGACGTAGCCCATTCACCTTGGCACTAATCACGCAGGCTGATACTCGGCCAGCCACGCGTGGTGGCTATGTTAATGAGAGTGTCATCGGCGTCAACAGCCACCGGATGGGTTACTTTTTCTAAGAGGGGCAAATCATTGTGCGAATCACTGTAAAACCAGGACTGCGCAAAACTGCCCCACCATAATCCCATCGATTCAAGCCAGGCTTCCACGCGGGCTACCTTGCCTTCACGAAAAGCAGGCAGACCGCGCGGCTGGCCTGAAAAAACGCCCTCAGCCTGCGCGGGAATCGTTGCCACCAGATGCGGAATACCCAACTCGCGGCAGATCGGGCCGGTGACAAAACTGTTAGTCGCTGTGACCATCGCCAGCAAATCGCCATTCGCGGCATGTTGCGCCACTCGTTGCCGAGCGGCCGCCGTGATGATCGGGCGAATGCGCGTGGTCATGAACTCTGCATGCCAGGCATCCAGCTCACACCGCGTATGCCGCGCCAAGGGGGCGAGCTGAAAATCCAGGAACGCATGAATATCCAGCGTGCCGTCTTTGTACTGGCGAAAAAATTCCTCATTCATGGCGGCGTGCAGCTCGGCATCCAACACACCTTTGGCAATCAAAAATTGCGCCCATTCAAAATCAGAATCACCTGCCAACAGCGTGTTATCCAGGTCAAATAAAGCGAGGTTCAACATCGATTTCATGACAAATCAGTATCCAGCGTGGTTTGCATCAGCTCGCGCACCAGCGGTACGGTCAGCGGCCGATGCTGTGCCAGCGAAATGCGGTCAAGACTTTCCAGCATATGCATCAGCGATGGCAGATCGCGACGGCCGTGGCGCAATAAATACTGCACAACACCGGGATCCATCAGCATGCCGCGCAATTGCGCATGATGCGCTAATGCAGCGGCTTTTTCTTCATCACTCAGCCGATGGATTTCATAGATCAACATCTGGCCGATGCGCGTGCGCAGGTCTTCACGCAATGCCAGCTGCATGGGCGGCTCTGTGCCCGATAACAACAAGGCAAGACCCAGAAAACGGGCGGTGTTAAAGAGTCGAAATAAAGCGCGCTGGCCCTCTTCATCCAGCTTCTGGATCTCGTCTATCACCAGCAAACCGCCACTGGCCACCGTCACGTCAGCGCCGACTTTTTCAACCGGCAAAAAAATGACCGGACGCTTGGCGTCTGCAGCATTGGCTGTGGCAGCGAGCAAATGGCTCTTGCCGCAACCCGCCGGGCCCCACAGATACACTGCGTCGAAATGATGATGATCCGTCAGGATACGCAGGCGCGCGATCAACTCGGCATTGGCACCCGCGACAAAATTCTCTAACGTCGGAGGTTGATCCAGCTGAAGATCGAGCAACAGTTGTTGTTGCAAAGTCATGGTCGAAGACTCACGATTCGTGCTGATAAAAATGGCTAGCGAGGTAAGCTGTGTGCACCTCACGCCAAGCCACAGCGAGTATGGCGGACAAAGGCAGCGCCAGGAGTACGCCGAA
Organism: Rugosibacter aromaticivorans; assembly: GCF_000934545.1. Taxonomy (GTDB): domain Bacteria; phylum Pseudomonadota; class Gammaproteobacteria; order Burkholderiales; family Rhodocyclaceae; genus Rugosibacter; species Rugosibacter aromaticivorans. The sequence goes on along the minus strand of NZ_CP010554.1, from coordinate 637,431 downwards.
AAAACCAAACAACTGGCCAAACGCCAGCAGCCCGAAAATAACGGCCAGAGGATGCAAACCAATGCGTTCACCGACCAGATACGGCGTCAATAAAAAGCTTTCGAGCAACTGGCCTACGCCATAAATAATCAGCACAGCAATGATGGGCGCAGCGCCCGCAAACTGAATTGCAGCGACCAGTAAAGCCAGACTGAATCCGGTGGCAAACCCCAGGTAAGGAATAAAAACAAGCAGCCCGGTCACCAGGCCCACAGAGAGTGCCGATGGAATACCCGCAAGCCAGAGCGCGGTGCTGTAGTACAACGCCAGGAGCATCATCACGAGGATCTGTCCGCGCAGATATTGCGCCAACACCGCATCAATATCGCGCACCATGTTCTGGCAACGGCTCTGCCAGCGGCGCGGGATAAAAGCCGCCAACCGGCCAAGAAGCCCATGCCAGTCAAGTAATAGATAAAACATCACCACCGGCACTAACAGCACATTCATCACGACACCAAAAAATGCCATGCCGCCGATTTTTACCGAAGTGTATATCTGGCTAAGTACGGGTTGAATCACATCCCAGTTGCCTGCCAGGAGCTTGTTCAAATGCGTGGCATCCAGCTGCAACGATATGCCCAAATGGCGTGACACCCAGGGCAGCAGACGCTGGTTAATTTGTTCTATCACCGCAGGTGCGCGCGCTGCCAGTCGCCCGAGTTCATCGATCAATAACGGCAGAATAATGAACGCCAGCCCGGCGAAGATCAGCCCCAGCCCAAGCAGCACAAAAGTCACCGCCAACACGCGGGGCAACCTGTAGCAGCTCAAGCGATCAACGACCGGATTGGCGACATACGCCAGAATGCCCGCCAGCACGAAGGGGGCAAGAATCGGCGAGAGAAGGTACAGCAGCAGAAGTAGCGTCAGTCCGGCGCCAAACCAAAGCACCATAGTCACCACCGATGGACGGTTGGCTTGCGTAGAAGTCATTTCCGGTAGAATTTGCGCGCTCGCATCATTTTTGTTCAGCCGCGATTATCGCCCATCCGCGCATCCGCTGCACTCCACCTCTCGATTTCAAGGAAAGCATTTTGACCATCACCTCCTCCTCACTGACTTACCGCGACGCTGGCGTCGACATCGATGCGGGTGACGCGCTGGTCGAACGCATCAAACCTGCGGCAAAACGCACGATGCGGCCCGAAGTGCTGGCGGGCATTGGCGGCTTTGGGGCGCTGTTTGAACTATCCAGAAAGTATCGCGAGCCGGTGCTGGTTTCAGGCACCGATGGCGTCGGCACCAAGCTCAAGCTGGCGTTTCAGTGGCAACGGCATGACACCGTCGGGCAAGATTTAGTCGCCATGAGTGTCAATGACATTCTGGTGCAAGGGGCCGAACCGCTGTTTTTCCTCGACTACTTCGCCTGCGGCCATCTAGATGTTGCCACTGCTGCCACAGTGATTGAAGGGATTGCCCGTGGGTGCGCGCTGGCAGGCTGCGCGCTGATCGGTGGTGAAACGGCGGAGATGCCCGGCATGTATCCGGAGGGTGAATATGACCTCGCGGGTTTTGCGGTGGGTGCGGTGGAAAAATCGCACATTATTGATGGCAAATCCATCCGTCCGGGCGATGTGGTGTTGGGGCTGGCGTCTTCCGGCGCACATTCGAATGGGTATTCGCTGATTCGCAAAATCATTGAGCGCGCCAAACCTGATCTGGCGCTGGACATTGGCGGCGTGCCACTGATGGACGCCGTCATGGCGCCAACACACATTTACGTCAAACCATTGCTGGCACTGATACAAACGCTGGGCGGGCAAGGTGTGAAAGGCATGGCGCATATTACGGGCGGCGGCCTCACGGAAAATATTCCTCGTGTGTTGCCAGACAATGTCACCGCCATCATTGATCAAAGCACCTGGCCGCAACCGGCGCTGTTTCAATGGTTGCAACGTGAAGGCAATGTGGCCGCCGCTGAAATGCACCGCGTATTTAATTGCGGCATCGGCATGGTCGTGATCGTTGCTGAAGCGGATGCGGGCGCGACCATGCAACTTCTGGCAGCAGCAGGTGAAACCGTGTTCGCCATTGGTCACATCGAAACATGCAAAGCAGACCAGGCACCCACCGTCGTTGTGTAAAAGTGATTGTGTAAGGGCGGCGGCTCTTTTACGCCAGCCCTTACACGCCATCGCAGAATCTAGCCAAACACCCGATGCGCGCCTGCTGGCAAGCTGCGATGATAGGGCTTGGGCGCATCCACCTGAGCACCCAGCACAGCAGCAGCATGCCACGGCCAACGCGGATTCCACAAAAAACCGCGGGCCAGCGCCACCATGTCGGCTTCGCCCCTGGCAATAATTTCTTCCGCCTGTGCCGGCTCGGTAATCATGCCCACGGCCATTGTCGGAACACTCGTTTCACGGCGAATACGCTCGGCAAACGGCACCTGAAAACCCGGCGCCACCGGTATCTGTTGTTGTGGTGACAGGCCGCCTGAAGAGGCATCGACCCAGTCGCAGCCCAGATTTTTTAACGCCTGCGCAAAAACCACCGATTGTTCAATATCCCAGCCCCCTGGCACCCAATCGGTCGCCGAGATGCGCACGCCCAACGGTTTTTCAGCTGGCCAGACAGCGCGCACGGCAGCAAACACTTCAAGCGGCAAACGCAAGCGATTTTCCAGGCTGCCGCCATACGCATCCGTCCGATGATTCGCAATCGGCGAGAGAAACTGATGCAGCAGATAGCCATGCGCCATGTGCAGCTCAACCGCATCAAAACCCAAACGTGCGGCGCGCCGTGTGGCATCCACAAACGCCGCAGTAATGCGAGTAATACCTGCATCATCCAGCGCCTGCGGTACGTGACCGCCCTCTTGATACGGCACGGCAGATGGCGCAACCGTCGGCCAGCCGCCTGCTTCAGGTGATAAAGAACGGCCGCCAAGCCAGGGCAATTGGCTCGAAGCCTTGCGCCCGGCATGGCCGAGTTGAATGGCCAGCGGCATAGAGGAATGATGGCGCACATGGCTCAAGACCTGCGCTAACGCGGCCTCGTTTTCGTCAGACCCCAGCGCGAGGCACCCGGCTGAAATACGCCCGGCCAGTTCAACACCTGTGGCTTCAACAATCAACATGCCGGCACCGGACATCGCCAGGTGGCCCAAATGGATGGTGTGCCAATCGGTAGCATTGCCATCCACCGCTGAATATTGGCACATTGGGCTAATCACAATGCGATTGGACAACGTGACTGAACGGAGAGAAAACGGGGTAAACAATTGACTGGTCATCATGATGAATGAAAGAAAAATGAAAAAAGAGATTGCGGTCAGCCGTCTATTATCGCAGAGGCAAGGGTTAATTAATAACTGGTTACCGTATCACCATCCGCTACGGCGAGGAGAGCGTTTTTTGCTCGACCGCCTTGTAGCGCAGTGGCTTCATCAGCACCGGCTTTCCGGGCCGCCGCTTACTCGCTACGCAACGCATCCACTGGATTAAGTTGCGCTGCGCGGCGCGCGGGCAGCACCCCGGCCGCCAAACCAATACTGATCGCCAAAGCCTCTGCCAACAGCACGAAAAGAAGGGGGGTATGCACGGGTAACACCGGCACTGCCAGATGGATCATCTGCGCAATACCCACGCCCAAAAGCAAACCGATCACCCCGCCCACGGCGGCAAGCGCCACGGCTTCACTCAGAAAAAGACCGAGGATGGTTCGCCTGCGTGCACCGAGGGCGACTAACAAGCCAATCTCCGCCGTTCGCTCGGTAACCGAGATCGTCATCATCGTCACGATGCCCACCCCGCCGACAAACAACGAAATGCCGCCGAGCGCACCCACCGCCATGGTGAGCACATCGAGAATACTCGACAGACTGGTGAGCATTTCTTCTTGACTGATTAAAGTGAAATCTTCACGGCCATGACGCGCCAGCATCACCTTTTTAATCTCTGTCATCACGCTCACTGAGCTCACGCCTTCAGCAACAGCCACATCGATTTCGCTCAAGCTCTCGCGATTAAACAATTCAATGGCGCGCGCCGCAGGAATAAATGCCGTGTCATCCAGATCCATGCCGAGAAACTGCCCTTTGGATTCCATCACCCCGATGACGCGAAATTGCAGCCCACCAAGTCGTATCCGTGCGCCGAGCGCATTGTCAGCGCCGAACAATTCATACTTGAGCTTGGGACCCAACACCCCCAACGCACGCGCGCTATTCGCGTCTTCCACCGGTAAAAACCGGCCACTGCGCACACGCCCTTTAAACACCTTCAGCATGTCCGGTCCGACACCATACACGGTGACACGCCGCAAACGCCCGGCAGTACTCGCCTCGGCATTGCCGAACACGCTGGGTGTTACTGCGACTACATTCGGCAAGCGCATCAGCGCCTCCGCGTCTTCCAGCGACAGCGGTTTGGCACTGCTCGGCAAACCCGTTAGCGCAGCGCCCCCGGTCTTGACCTTGCCGGGGTGCACGCTAATCACGTTAGTGCCGAACTGGGTAAATTCACCCAATACATACCGATGAATCCCCTCGCCAATGGAGGTCAATAAAATCACCGCCGCAATGCCAATGGCAATACCCAACAGCGTCAAAAAGCTGCGCAACCGTTGCGCAATGACCGCGCGAAAAGCCAGCTTGAAGACGTCCGTCAGCGGCATATCAATGTCTCATGAGTGCGTCGACAGGATCCAGCTGCGCCGCGCGGCGGGCAGGCAAAATGCCGAACAGCAGACCCGTGACAAGCGCCGTCATGAGCGCCGCAGCCACCGCCCAGCCTGGCGCATACGCGGGAAAAACAGGAAACAACTGGCGCAATACCAGCGCCCCGAGTTGCCCTAACAAATATCCCGCCACAGCACCGGCCAGGGACAACATCGCCGCCTCGGCAAGAAATATCTGCTGTATGGTGCTGCCACGTGCGCCCAGCGCCTTGATCAAGCCAATCTCTGCTCGGCGTTGCGTCACCGCCACGAGCATGACATTCATCACCAGAACGCCGGCCACCAACAAGCTGATGGCAGCAATGCCGGCAACAGCCGCTGTCAACGCACCGAGAAGCTTGTCGAATGTGGCCAATACGGCATCCTGCGTAATCACGGTAACATCTTCTTCCCCGCCGTGGCGTGCCTTGATAATCGCCGTGGCTTGCGCCTTGGCCGCCTCGATCTGCTCACGACCACGCGCCTGGATCATGATGCGAAACAGGGTGTTCGAATTAAATAAAGCCTGCGCTAACGCCACGGGCACAATCACCAGCTCATCGGTATTCATGCCCACACCCTGGCCGGTTGATTTTAAAACGCCGATCACCCGCACGCGGCGGTCGCCCAGGCGAATCAATTGACCCACGGCGGGCTGATTGCCGAAAATATCATTGCGGACGGTCATGCCGATCACGGCGACAGGCGCACTGCTACGCCAATCATCCTCCGGTAAAAAACGGCCCTGCGCCAACTGAAAATTACGTACCGCCATGAGTGACGCCGTAGAGCCTGCGGCAACAACCTCGCGCAAACGACCGCCCGCACTGATTTCTGATGTACCCACAGCGAGCGGCGCCACACGTTGCACGGCGGGTGCCCGCAACAAAGCGGCGGCATCATCCACGGTTAAATCGCGCGGCGTGGTGGTGATGCCATTGGCCGGATTAAAGCCCCCGGTGGCAGAACGCCCCGGCAGGACAATCACCAGATTGCTGCCCAGCGATGAAAACTGCCCCACCACATAACGCCGTGCGCCATCGCCCAGCGCCGTGAGCAGTACCACCGATGCCACGCCAATGGCCATCGCCAGCACCGACAGCGTCGTGCGCAACGGATACGCTGTCGCGGCATCACGGGCAAAGCACAAAATGTCGGCGTACCGCATGGCTGATTAGTCGATGATGAGTTGATGATGAGTTGATCAAGCGGAAGTCGATTTCGCCAAGGCTGCACGAGAGACATCCGATTTCACTCGCCCATCTTCCATCATGATCTGTCGCCCTGCACGCGCAGCCAGCGCGGCATCGTGCGTCACCACGATCAGCGTCACGCCCTTCGCATTCAAGGCTTCCAGCAGATGAATCACTTCCTCGCCCGTGGCACGATCAAGGTTGCCCGTGGGCTCATCCGCCAGCAGCAACGCGGGCTGCATGATGGTGGCGCGGGCAATGGCGACACGCTGGCGCTGGCCGCCGGAAAGCTCATCCGGCCGGTGGTTGGCGCGATTCTCCAGGCCAACATCGCGCAAGGCCTGGCGCACCCGCTGCTCACGCACGGCGGCGGGAATCCCGTCCAGCATCATGGGCAAAGCAATATTTTCAGCGGCCGTCAAGCGTGGCACGAGATGAAAACTCTGAAACACAAACCCGATGCGTCGGCTGCGCACGGCTGCTTGTTCATCGGGTGAGAGCGTGGTGACGTCCCGTCCTTCAAGGTGATAAGTGCCCGCCGTGGGCTGATCGAGCAAGCCCAGCAAATTGAGCAAGGTCGACTTGCCTGAACCCGAAGGACCTACCACAGCTACATATTCGCCTGCCGCAATCGTCAGATCGATGCGCGCCAGAGCATGCACATCGGCTTCACCCAGATGAAAAACACGCTCGATACCGGCGAGAGCAATTAGTGCCATTTGATCAGTGCCACTTATTTTTCCGCAGCGTTTGTCGCAGCGTTTGTCGCAGGGTTTGCCACACTGTTTGCGGTATTTTTTGTACCGGCGGCGTCTGTTGTACCGGCAGTTGCCGTATCCGCCGTCACACGAGCGCCGACTTTTACGCCTTCGCGCTCAAGCGACGTCACCACTCGTTCGCCCAGTTTCAAGCCGTCGATCACCTCGGTGTATTCCCAGTTGGCAAGCCCTGTTTTGAGTTGGCGCGCTTCGAGTTTGTTACTGCCCTCTGCCAACACCAACACTTTCCCACCTTCCATGATCGCCGTGGTTGGCACGCGCAAAACATCGCTATGTTGCTGCAGAACAATTTCCACATCCGCGCTGTAACCTACCAGCAGCCCCTTGGTCGGTGCGTCAAAATCCACTTCCACGTCCACCGTCCGCGCCTGTTTTTCAACAGCCAGCACATAAGGCGCCACACGCCGCACATGGCCGGCAAACGGGTGTTTGGGCAAGGCATCGAGCGTCACACGCACGGGCAGGCCAGCAGTAATTTTGGGCGCATCCACTTCATCCATGGGCGCTTTGACATACAGGCAACTGTCATCAATCAGATCAATCGCCGGGGGCGTTTGCACGCCGGGTGGCGAGGGAGTGGAGTATTCGCCCAGCTCACCCACAATCTTCGCCACCGTACCATCAAAGGGTGCGACAAGCACGGTGCGTTGCTGTTCAGTGCGCGTCACCGCCACACGCGCGTCAGCCTGGGTTACATCGGCCCGCGCGCTGGCACAGGCGGATTTTCGGGCTTCTGCTTCAGTCCTTGCCGCGTCTTCTTTGGCAATGGACACATAACCTTTAGCGCGAAGCAGAGCTTGTCGCTTTGCTTCGCGCTCGGCATTCGCTGCCGTGACACATTGCTCATTCACGCGTTGAAGAGACAAAGCACGCTGTGTTTCTGCCAGATACTGTTGCGCTTTTTGATCGTCATTCCAGAGCTTCATCAACAACTGCCCTTTCTTGACGCGGTCACCTTCTTTCACGCCAAGATATTCAATACGGCCACCCACAATGGCTGACAGCCGCGTGCGCAGGCAAGCTTCCACGGTTCCGGCGCGCGTGTTGACCACGGTGGCATCGACCATGCCGCGATCAACGGCTTTGAGAACCACGGGAATCGGTTTAGGGCGCATGCCCCACCAAAAACCGGCAACAATGAGCAGCATGACAAGCAGCGCCAACAGAATGCGGCGCACAATAGGTTGGATTTTCATGCGCTGATTATGCCGTATTTGCTATCATTCCGCCCCCGCGCATTTTCTTGCAGAACTTTCCTCACAAAGAGCTTAATCATGGTCAAAATCTACGGCATCAAGAATTGCGACACGATGAAAAAAGCCTTCGCCTGGTGTGCCGCCAACAGCATCAGTTACGAATTCCATGACTACAAAAAACTCGGCGCACCGCGCGAAAAGCTCGTGCTTTGGTGCCGCACGCTAGGCTGGCAAACACTCATCAACAACAAGGGCACCACCTGGCGCAAGCTCACCCCAGAACAACAAGCCATCACCACGCAGGGGCAAGCCGTCGCCCTGATGCTGGAAAACCCCAGCGTGATTCGCCGTCCGCTGGTTGAAAATGACGCAGGCCAGCTACTGGTCGGCTTCGACCCCACCCTGTTTGACAGCTTCGTGCGCTAAACCTGTATGGACACCATTCATCGCTTTCTGTTTGAAGACCTCGACATTCGCGGCAGCCTCGTTCAACTCGGGCCTGCCTGGCGTTCGCTGTGTACCGTGCGCGATTACGCCCCGGCGGCACGCCATTTGCTGGGTGAGCTGGCCGCTGTCACCACCATCATTGGCAGCAATCTGAAAACACCTGGCCGCGTGCGCTTTCAGCTACAGGGCACAGGGCCCGTGTCATTATTGGTGATGGATTGCGATGAGCAATTACGCCTGCGTGGCATGGCGCGCACTACCTTAGAGCCTGCAAATCAAGAAGCCACCGTGTCACCAGCACCGACTTTTACAGCCAAAGAGCTACTCGGCGATGGCCAGCTCATGCTCACGCTGCAAACCGCCCACGCCGAGCCCTACCAAAGCCTGGTGCCGAATGACGGCGAAACGATAGCCGCTATTTTCGAGCATTACCTCACGCAATCCGAACAGCTTTCCTCCCGCCTGTGGCTAGCGGCGGATGCTGAGACAGCCTGCGGGCTCTTTTTACAAAAACTGCCTGACGCTGATTGGCGCGATGCAGACGGCTGGAATCGCATCGAGCAACTCGCCAACACGCTGCAACCAGCAGAGTTAGCGCTGTCGGTGGAAACACTGCTCACCCGCTTGTTTAACACAGAAAATATCCGTGTTTACCCACCGCGCATGGTCACCTGGCATTGCCCGCGTGATGAAGAGAAAATACGTAATTTGTTACTTGCCATGGGCCGTGACGAAGTGACCGACATCCTCGCCGATGCTGAAATGATTTCCGTAGCGGATGAAATCTGCGGCCATGAATACCGCTTCGGCCCGGAAATCATTGACGAGCTGTTTCCGCCTGCCGGGCGCGTGCTGCACTGAAGGCTCTGGTTATCGCCTATTGTCAAGGGCTGTCGTATCTTTCCTCACTAGCGGTCGTTCGTAAAACATATGTGGACCATTAGCATTCACTGACTTGACGCGGACATAAAGATGCGTACGATTGTGCGCATCCTAGTCTTTATAAGTTGATTCGCCATGCAAACCTGTTACGACGCGAACGCTAAGAAAGGTCGTCTATCGTTGTCGATCAATCAAAACCTGCTGGATTGCCTTGAACCTTACAAACAGCAGATTAATTTCTCAGCACAAGCTGAGCAATTGCTTGCCCGTATGCTCGAAGAACTTGAGAATCGCACCTGGGTGGAACGCAACGCCGAAGCGCTGGCTGCCCATGGAATGGACATCTCCATTACCAGATTGGCTGGCGCTGAGTTTAGTAGACAAGGTAATGGGCAAATACTAATCAACCCCAAGTTTCGTCGGCATAGCTCAGGAGTTTGACAAGATGATTAGTGGATGCCCCACAGTCATCGCCGTCTCACCAGCGCCGACTTTTCGTGAGCAGTGAAGTGACGCATACTCCCATCTGTACCAGCAGACCTAAAACAAACCTATTGCAGCTTCACCCCCGTCTTGACTTGTAGCTGTTCCAGCGTCACGCCGGGCGCCAGATCAACCACTTTCAGCCCTGTTGGAGTGACATCCATCACCGCCAGATCGGTGATGATGCGATCAACGACTGCCTTGCCTGTCAACGGCAAGGTGCAGGCTGGCAGAATTTTCAGGTCTTCGCTGCCATCTTTCTTTTTGGCGACATGCTCCATCAGCACGATCACGCGCTTGACACCGGCCACCAGATCCATCGCGCCGCCCATGCCCTTGACCATCTTGCCGGGAATCATCCAGTTCGCCAGATCGCCGTGTTCGCTCACTTGCATGGCACCGAGTATGCTCAGGTTCACCTTGCCACCACGGATCATGGCAAAGCTCTCATCGCTGCCGAAAATGGATGAGCCAGGCAAGGTCGTCACCGTTTGTTTTCCCGCATTGATCAGATCGGCATCCACTTCATCTTCTGTCGGAAACGGGCCAATGCCGAGCATTCCATTCTCGCTTTGCAGCCACACTTCCATGTGACCGGGCACATGGTTGGCCACCAGCGTCGGCAAGCCAATGCCCAGATTGACGTAAAAGCCATCTTGCAATTCCTGCGCGGCGCGCGCCGCCATTTGGTCGTGGTTCCAGGCCATGATCAGTGCTCCGCCTTTTCTCTGAGAGTGATTTTTTCGATGCGCTTTTCGGGATTCGGGTTATGCACGATGCGATGCACATAAATTCCCGGCAAATGGATCTGATCCGGGTCCAGCGCCCCTGTCTCGACGATATGCTCGACTTCCACTATGCATACCTTGCCCGCCATTGCCACGGCCGGATTGAAGTTGCGCGCGGTCAGACGAAACTGCAAATTGCCGGATTTATCCGCCACGTGTGCTTTGACTAGAGAGACCTCAGGCACGAGGCTGCGTTCCAGCACATAGGTGCCCCCTTCAAAATCCCGCAGTTCCTTGCCTTCAGCCACGAGTGTGCCCACGCCCGTCTTGGTGAAAAAGGCCGGAATACCTGCCCCACCGGCGCGCAATTTCTCGGCCAGCGTGCCTTGCGGCGTGAGTTCCACTTCAAGCTCGCCGGATAAATACTGGCGCTCAAACTCCTTGTTTTCACCGACGTAGCTGGCAATCATTTTTTTGATCTGGCGCGATTCAAGCAGTTTGCCCAGGCCGAATCCATCGATGCCGGCATTGTTCGAAATCACCGTCAGCCCTTTGACGCCACTTGCCAGCAAGGCATCAATCAGCGCTTCGGGAATGCCGCACAGGCCAAACCCACCGACAGCCAATAGCTGGTTGTCCTTGACAATGCCCTTGAGCGCTTCGGTGGCAGAAGGAAAAATTTTATTCATGAACATCCCTTACAAAATTGATGAATCAACACACGCATTAAATAATGTCAGCGCGGCTGCGGTTGTCACGTTTTCTGTGCATCAGCAAAGGCCAGGCGCAGAGCATCTGGCAGCGGCATCGACTTGCCGCTTAGCTTGTCTATCCACACCAGCTTGGCTGCGCCTTCAGCATACAGGCGATGATCATCCAGCCGGCGTAACTCATAAAAAGTCGGCAAACTGCTGCGCCCTGGCTGGCCGATGAAAATATCGCACGACACTTCTCCCGGATATGTCAGCGGAATCAGAAAGGTGCAGCTTGCATTGACCAGAACGACACCCTGATTTTTTTCTCGCCGCTCCTCAGCGCAAAGCGCATCCAGCCACTCGACCCGCGCCTGTTCCATATAGCGGAAGTACAGCGTGTTATTGATGTGATTCATCGCGTCCTGATCGCCCCAGCGCAGTGGCATTTCATGGCGATAGACCAGCTTACGACCAAGCATTGCAACAGAACTCATGACACGCATTCAGCAAGTTAAGTTAAGGGTTGATTATAATCGGCCGATTAAGTTTTCCTCGTATTTGAAAGGAATCACATGCAGCGCGAAGCCATGGAATTTGACGTATTGATTGTGGGGGGCGGCCCCGCAGGGCTCTCGGCAGCGATACGACTGAAACAGATTAATCCGGGTATCAGCGTTTGCCTGATTGAGAAAGGCGCTGAAATCGGTGCGCATATTCTCTCGGGCGCAGTGATGGATCCGCGCGCGCTCAACGAATTGATACCCGACTGGCAAGAAAAAGATGCGCCGCTGGACACCCCCGTCAGCCGTGATCGGTTTACCTTTCTCACGCCCAAGGGCAGCGTTGATGTGCCCAATTTTCTGCTGCCATCCTGCTTTCAGAATCATGGCAACTACATCATCAGCCTGGGGCTGGTGTGTCGCTGGCTGGCCACGCAGGCGGAAGCCTTGGGCGTTGATCTCTTTCCCGGCTTTGCCGGTGCTGAAGTGCTGTACGACGAACACGGTGCTGTGCGCGGCGTCGCGACGGGCGATATGGGCGTCAAGCGCACAGGAGAACACAGTGCGGCTTACCAACCGGGCATGGAACTGCTCGCCAAATACACGCTGTTCGCCGAAGGTTGTCGTGGGCATTTAGGCAAGGAAATTGAAGCCTGCTTCAATCTGCGCGCAAAATCTGACCCGCAAACTTACGCATTGGGCATCAAGGAATTATGGGAAGTGCCAGCCAGCCAGCACGAAAAGGGCCTGGTCATGCACACCGCTGGCTGGCCGCTTACCAGAGACACCTATGGCGGCGGTTTTATTTATCACCTGGCAGAAAACCAGGTTGCCATCGGTCTTGTTGTCGGTCTGGGTTACAGCAATCCGTATCTTTCGCCCTTTGAAGAAATGCAGCGCATGAAAACCCACCCGCATATTGCTGCCATGCTAGAAGGCGGCAAGCGCATTGCGTATGGCGCGCGCGCGCTGGCGGCAGGTGGCCTGCAATCCATGCCACGACTGGACTTTCCCGGTGGCGCACTGATCGGCGACGATGCCGGGCTGCTGGTCGCCTCACGCATCAAGGGCAGCCATGCCGCAATCAAGAGCGGCATGCTGGCCGCCCAAGCCGCTGCGGTGGCACTCGCCGCTAACCGCGCGCACGATGAGCTTACCGCCTATCCTGAAGCCTTGCGCGCTTCCTGGCTGTATGACGAGCTGCACACGGCGCGCAACTTCAAACCGTGGATGGCGAAGGGTCTGATCACCGGTTCGCTCATGTTCGGCATCGATCAGGTGCTGCTGCGCGGCAAGGCACCATGGACACTGCACAACACGAGCGATCACACCAAACTCAAACTGGCCGCTGACTGTGCGCCCATCATTTACCCCAAGCCCGATGGCGTGCTGACTTTCGACAGGCTCTCGTCGGTCTTTCTCTCCAACACCAACCACGAGGAAGATCAGCCCTGTCATCTGCAACTAAAAAATGCCGATGTCCCGATCAACACCAATCTGGCGCTTTACGATGCGCCCGAGCAGCGCTACTGTCCAGCGGGGGTATATGAGATTGTGCGCGATGCCAGCGGAGCCAACCCGCACTTGCAGATCAACGCGCAAAATTGCGTGCATTGCAAAACCTGCGACATCAAAGACCCGACGCAAAACATCAACTGGGTTGCCCCGCAAGGAGGCGAAGGGCCGATTTATCAGCAGATGTAGCCACGCACCCCATAAAGAACCCCGCCGAAGCGGGGTTTTTTATGGCTGCTGAAAATGCAACAGAGCGACTATTGCTTCTCTTCCGCCTTATCTGCTTTAGCGCCCTTCTTGCTCACTTTGGCGTCACCACTTTTTTCGCTTTTCAGTGCTTCTTTTTCAGCTTTTTTAGCCTCTCGTTCGGCCTTCTTCGCTTCTTTATCAGTCCTGGCAGCAGTTTTCTTTTCGGCTTTAACCTCTGCGTTTTTACTATCGCCTTTTGGCTCTCCAGCCTTAACCGCAGGTGCTGCTGTGGGGGTCACCTTCACTGGTTCAGCTTTTGGTGCAGGTGCAGATCGTGTGGCCTCTGCTTTCTTGCTGCTTATCCGTGGCTCTTGCTTGGCTGCTACCTTCACGGTAGTTTCACCTGTGAGCGTCACGTCATTTTTGATCTTACCCATGATACCGGCACCAATTCCCGGCACCTTATCAATATCTTCAAGCGTTTTGAAACCCCCGTTTTTCTGGCGATAATCAATAATGGCTTTGGCTTTAGCTGGGCCAATGCCATTGAGTGACTCGAGTTGTTCCTGGGTTGCGGTATTGACATTAACCGCAGCAAACACATTAAACGTAGCCATAACAAGGCCAACTAGCAGCGTGACTAATTTATTCATTGATTCTCTCCTGGTGGGTGAGGCTGAAAAGACAACAACTACAAGCGATTAGTGTCCCGCATTGGACTTAACGCGCAGCAAAGGAGCAAGTTGACGACGCCCATAAAACCGCTGAGTCTCACCACAGACCGATGGTCTAACCGACATGATCAGCACCGTCCCCCAAGAGGACTTGCTTCGCGGCGTATCGCCAGCGCCGACTTTTCAATAGCCAAATTAAAAGTGGGCGTCGTCCAACGCTAATGCGCTAGCGCCGCCTTGCACGACTTCTTTGGCCAGGCCAATAGTTGCCACCATCACGTGATCGGCATAAAAATGTGCGGTGTTGATTTTGGCAGGATAAAAAGAATCGGTATCGCCTGAGACAATTTTTGCTTGCGCTGCAAGTGCGGCACGCGCCATCATCCAGCCGCCGGAAACAATGCCGAGCAAACGCAGGAAAGGAACAGCACCAACAGCAACTGCGCGCACATCCTTGGCATAGTTGGTAACAATGTAGTCGCCTGCCGTGGTCACTGCCTCAATGCCGTCATGCAGTGCTGCTGCCAGTGCCTTGAAGCTGGCGCCCGATTGCTTGGCCACGCTCGCCTGCGTTTCTTTCATTTGGCCGAGCAAGGCATTCAGCGCGGCACCACCATCGCGCGCGACTTTGCGGCCGATGAGATCCAGCGCCTGAATACCGGTCGTGCCTTCATAGATCGTGGTGATGCGCGCATCGCGAAAGTGCTGTGCGGCACCCGTCTCTTCAATAAAGCCCATGCCGCCATGAATCTGCACGCCGAGTGACGTCACCTCGTTACCCGTCTCGGTCAGCCAGGCTTTCACCACGGGGATCATTAAATCAACAAACGCCTGTTGGCGAATGCGCTCATCGGCATCCGGATGCCGCATGGCTGAATCCAGTGCAGCAGCCACCACATACGCCACCGCACGCATGGCTTCATTTTGCGAGCGCATGAGCAACAGCATGCGCCGGATATCCGGGTGGCGAATAATCGGCACGCTACTCACTGAACCTTCAATCGCGCGGCTCTGCACTCGCTCACGGGCGAAGCCGAGTGCCTGCTGATACGCACGTTCACCAAGCGCCAGGCCTTCTAGCCCGACGGCATAGCGCGCCGCATTCATCATCACGAACATGTATTTGAGGCCGTCGTTTTCTTTGCCGACTAACGTGCCAACCGCACCACCATTGTCGCCATAGGCCATCACACACGTTGGGCTGGCATGAATGCCGAGCTTATGCTCTATCGAAACAGCATAGACATCGTTACGCGCGCCTGGCGTGCCATCCGCATTCACCAAAAATTTAGGCACCACAAACAGCGAAATACCTTTGACCCCTGCGGGCGCATCGGGCGTACGGGCGAGCACGAGATGTATCGTGTTCTCGGCCATGTCATGATCGCCATAGGTGATAAATATCTTCTGCCCGAACAGCTTGTAGGTGCCGTCCCCCTGTGGCACCGCGCGCGTACGCACTGCCGCCAGATCGGATCCTGCTTGAGATTCCGTCAGATTCATGGTGCCCGTCCATCGGCCGGAAACCATGTGATGCAGGTAGGTCGCTTTTTGTTCTTCGCTACCATACAGCTCAAGCGCCTCTATCCCGCCCATGGTCAGCATCGGGCACAAAGAGAACGACATATTGGCCGACTGCCACATCTCCTGCACCACCGCAGAAACCACTTTAGGCAAGCCCTGACCACCGAATTCCGGATTGCCAGACAGCGCATTCCATCCGTTCCCGACAAACTGGGCGTAAGCCTCTTTAAACCCTTGGGGCATGGTGACCACTTTATCAGCCCACTGCGCGCCCTCTTGATCACCGGAGAAATTAAGCGGCGCCAGAACATCCCGAGTGAATTTTCCGGATTCTTCCAGAATGGCTTCGATCACGTCGGGCGTTGCTTCGGCATACCCCGGCAAAGCACTGACCTGTGCCAGGCCAGCCAATTCGGTCAGCACAAACTGCATGTCTTTTAAAGGGGCGTTATAGTCGCTCATGTCGGCAAAACCTCAGCAAGGGAAAGTAAAATGACAATGCATTACAGTGCGGCAACCAATTCCGGCACAGCCTGAAAGAGATCTGCCACCAGGCCATAATCGGCCACTTGAAAAATCGGCGCATCCGGGTCTTTGTTAATGGCCACGATGACCTTGGAATCTTTCATGCCGGCAAGATGCTGAATCGCGCCCGATATGCCGATGGCGATATACAGTTGTGGCGCGACAATTTTGCCTGTCTGTCCCACCTGATAATCATTCGATACAAAGCCTGCATCCACCGCCGCGCGCGAAGCGCCCATCGCCGCACCGAGTTTGTCAGCCAAAGGTTCCAGCACCTTGTGATAGTTTTCACCACTGCCCAACCCGCGGCCACCGGAGACAATGATCTTCGCTGCGGCGAGTTCCGGCCGCGCCGATTTGGTTAGCTCACGGCTAACCAGCCTGGCCTGACCAAGATCAGGGCTGGCCTGAATGGCTTCAATGGTCGCGGCGCCACCGCTTGCCTCTACCGCATCGAATCCCGTCGTGCGCACGGTAATCACTTTTACCGGGTCGGCGCTTTTCACTGTCGCCAGGGCGTTCCCTGCATAAATCGGACGCACGAACGTGTCAGCATCAACTATTGCAATGATGTCCGAAATTTGCGCCACATCAAGCAAGGCTGCTACGCGCGGCAAAGTGTTTTTACCGTTACTCGTGGCAGCAGCCAGAATATGGGTATGGCCACCGGCTTGCGCAACAATCAGCGCTGCCAGATTTTCAGCCGTCTGATCGCCATAGTGAGCGGCATCTGCCACGATAACTTTAGCAACACCCGCCACGGCAGCCGCCTGTTGCGCCACATCGCCACACGCAACTCCTGCCACCAGAACATGAATTTCCGTCGACAACACTGTGTTGATTTTGGCGGCAGCTGCAATGGCATTACGTGTCGCGCCTTTGAGCGTCAGATTGTCGTGCTCAGCAATAACGAGGATGCTCATGCAATCACCTTGGCTTCATTTTTGAGTTTGTTAATCAGTTCAGCAACATCCGCCACCTTCACACCCGCCGATCGTGGCGCCGGATCCGTCACTTTAAGTGTCGTGAGCCGGGGGGTGACATCAATCCCCAATGCTTCGGGCTTGATGACATCCAGCGGCTTTTTCTTCGCCTTCATGATGTTGGGCAAGGTGGCGTAACGCGGCTCGTTCAGCCGCAAATCGGTCGTCACAATGGCGGGTAAAGTCAGCGCCAGAGTCTCTGAACCACCATCCACTTCACGCGTCACGGTCACAGAGCCCGCAGCCGCATCCACCACCACTTTTGAGGCGAATGTTGCTTGCGACCAGCCCATTAATGCTGCCAGCATCTGGCCCGTTTGGTTGGCATCATCGTCAATGGCCTGTTTGCCCAGAATAATCAGCTGTGGAGATTCGTTAAGCGCGATCGCCTTGAGTAACTTGGCCACTGCCAGTGGCTGTAACTCAACATCAGTTTCAACCAGAATGCCCCGATCAGCGCCTAAGGCCATCGCCGTGCGCAAGGTTTCCTGGCACGCTGTTACACCGCAAGAAACAGCGACCACCTCGGTGGCTACACCGGCTTCTTTCAAACGCAACGCCTCTTCAATCGCGATTTCATCAAAAGGATTCATGGCCATTTTGACATTCGCCAGATCAACGCCGGTATTATCCGCTTTAACGCGTACTTTAATGTTGTAGTCAATCACACGCTTGACCGGGACGAGAATTTTCAAGTCAATCTCCTTGGCTGAGTAAGAGCTCATTGTTCGCTCGATGGGTGAACCAACCGCCAATTTTAGCGCATCGCTTACAGGCGATGGACACCACCCGGACCGCACCTCTGACAGACAAAGCAAATCGCTGGATACCACAGGGCATAAAGCCTGTGGTATCCAGCGACTTTTCGGCGTTACCTGGCTAACGTGACGCTATTTAAGCGAGTGCTTTTAATACGGCATCGTAGTTAGGTTCGTTACCAATTTCAGCCACTAGCTCACTGTGAATGACTTGATCATTGGCATCAATAACCACCACAGCGCGGGTTGTCAGGCCTGTCATCGGACCTTCCGCCAGCTTTACGCCCCAGGCAGCCAGAAACTCGGGATGACGGAAGGTAGATAAATGAGCGACATTTTTCAGCCCTTCCATATCGCAAAACCGCTTGGCCGCAAAAGGCAGATCGGCTGAAACCGCGAGTATGGCGGTATTAGGCAGCTGGGCAGCCAGCTCGTTGAATTTACGCGTGGATGTCGCGCAAGTCGGCGTGTCAAGGCTAGGCACGATGTTCAGCACTTTGCGCTTACCGGCAAAATCTTTCAGCGATACATCGGCAAGCGCGCCATTGGTCAGTTGAAAGTCGGGCGCCTTGGTTCCGGCTTTAGGAAGGACACCATCCACACGAAGAGGGGTGCCACGAAAGTTTACAGTGCTCATTGTTATCTCCTGGTCAGGGTTACGGGGTAAACATCAAACAAGCCGAGCAAGCCCGGGCAAAACAGCAACAGCATTGGCCGTCGTGGCCTCAGCAATCACTGAAAGGGGAACGCCGCGCAGCAAAGCCAGCGTTTGGGCAATGCGCGGCAATTGATCCGGCGTGTTGCGAGCGCCGACTTTCCATTCCGGCGGCATATCCGGTGCATCGGTTTCCAGCACAATGGATTCTACCGGAAGCGTCGCTGCCAGTTTGCGGATGCGATGCGCACGCGGGAAGGTCATCGCCCCGCCAAAGCCCAGCTTAAAACCTAACTTGATGAATTCTTCTGCCTGTTGCTGGCTGCCGTTGAAGGCATGCGCTATACCCCCGATATCACCGCTTAACTTCACGCGCCGCAACTGCTGCAAAACCTGGTCAATGGCGCGGCGCACATGCAATAAAACGGGCAACTCGGCCTCTTGCGCAATTTTGAGTTGTTCGACGAAATAATAAAGCTGTTGTGCGTCGTCGCGTTCCGCAACGAAACGATCCAATCCAATCTCACCCACCGCAACAGGTTGCTCACGGGCAATGGTTTCACGCAGCGCGTGAATATCCTCTTCGCGCGCCCGGGCGACAACCATCGGATGGATGCCAAACGCCGCCACGCATCCCGGTTGCTCACGGCAAATCGAGGCCACTGCGCCAAAATTCGCCCGTTCGACAGCCGGCACAACAATGACTGAAACGTTTGCCTGTCTTGCCGCCTCGGAAACCGCCTCGCGATCTACGTCGAATTCTGCTGCATCAAGATGGCAATGGGTATCGATCCACATTAAACATTAGGCCTTTGCGGTTTTAGCCAGCCTTATTCAGCTTCGTCCATCCACGCTTGCTGAATGGCTTCCAGCTTTTTTTCGCCGCAATGTGTCGCGTCTTCCTCAAAGCCCGGCAAAGCGAGAACCCAGTTCATCAAATCAACAAAATTAATACGCGTTGGATCAACCTCGGGATGGCGATCAATCAGCGCCAGCGCAATATCCAGGCTATCTGTCCATTTCATCGCTTGACCTCTTTAACCATGTTGATGGTGTATTTAGGTATTTCAATAACCAAAGGCGTCGACCCCACAATCGCTTGGCAGGAAAGGCGCGAATTTGGCTCCAGCCCCCAGGCTTTGTCGAGCATATCTTCTTCTATTTCTTCGGCGGACTGAAGCGATGCAAAACCCTCGCGCACGACCACATGACACGTAGTGCAAGCGCAGGATTTTTCACAGGCATGCTCAATTTCGATGTCATTTTCAAGCAAGGCATCGCACACCGAGATGCCAGCAGAGGCTTCGATCACTGTGCCATCAGGACACAACTCGGGATGGGGCAAAACAATAATTTGCGTCATAACGTTACCTGGTCAATATTTTTTCCGGTGAGCGCCAGCTGCACGCTTTGATCCATACGCCGTGCGGCAAATTCATCGGTCGCATCGTTTAGTTCTTTCATGGCCGCATCAATCGCCGGACGATCGTCGCTAGCTACCACACCTTGCAGATGCACCATCGCAGCATCAATACGCGCGCGTTCATCCAGCGAAAGAATCTCGGCGCTGCTGATCAATGCGGAGCGGATTGCCTCCAGCAAGCGTTTCGCCTCAACTTGCAGTTCACGCAACGCCCGCAGAGAAGCGTCTTCACGCGCATGAGAAAAACTTTCCTTGAGCATCTCTGAAATTTCATTATCCGTCAGACCGTATGAGGGTTTGACTTCAATACGCGCCTCATGGCCGGTTGTCTGCTCGCGGGCAGAAACCGAAAGCAGGCCGTCAGCATCTACCTGGAAAGTCACACGTATGCGCGCTGCGCCCGCCACCATGGGCGGGATGCCGCGCAGCTCAAAACGTGCCAGGCTGCGGCACACCGAAACCAGATCACGCTCGCCTTGCACCACATGGACGGACATGGCGGTTTGGCCATCTTTAAACGTCGTGAACTCCTGGGCGCGCGCAACGGGTATGGTCGAATTACGCGGGATGACTTTCTCAACCAGGCCGCCCATGGTTTCCAACCCGAGTGATAACGGAATCACATCCAGCAATAACCAGTCGTCGCCCGCTGCACGATTGCCCGCCAACAAATTAGCCTGCATGGCAGCGCCCAGCGCAACCACTTTATCCGGGTCAAGATTGTTAAGTGGCTCCTGCTTGAAAAACTCACCCACGGCACACTGAATTTGCGGCATGCGTGTTGAACCGCCAACCATCACCACGCCACGCACTTCGGCTACCGTCAGGCCAGCATCGCGCAGCGCCTTTTTAGTAGCGGATAATGTTTTTTGCACCAGCGTCAGCGTGATCTCGGTGAATACATCCGTGGTGAGCACCAGATCGACATATTCACCGCTGCTGAGCTTAACGGTAATCGGCGCTTCGCCATGCTGTGAGAGATATTCCTTCGCTTCTCGCGCATGCCCTTGTAACAGGCGGGTATCGTGTAGCGTTAACGGTTTGAGTCCTGCTTGCTCGATGATCCAGCAAAACACGCGATGATCAAAATCATCCCCACCCAGTGCGGAATCTCCGCCGGTGGCGAGCACCTCAAAAATGCCTTTGGCAAGACGCAAAATAGAGATATCGAACGTGCCACCGCCTAAATCGAAAATGGCGTAGATGCCTTCAGCTGCATTGTCCAGACCATAAGCAATGGCCGCAGCCGTCGGCTCGTTCAACAAGCGCAACACATTCAAGCCGGCCAGCTGCGCTGCGTCTTTTGTCGCCTGGCGCTGCGCGTCATCAAAGTAAGCGGGCACGGTAATCACGGCTCCGGTGAGCTCGCCACCCAGCGCGGCTTGGGCACGCAAGCGCAAGGTTTTGAGAATGTCAGCCGAGACTTCTACCGGGCTTTTGATTCCAGCCACCGTCTTGATCTTGACCATCCCCTCGGCATCAACAAAATCATAGGGCAGGGTTTCGCTGTGCACAATATCCGCGTGCCCTCGCCCCATGAATCGTTTGACAGACACAATCGTATTTTTAGGGTCAAGGGATTTCCATGCCTCAGCCGCATAGCCTACGTCAACATCGCCATTGGCGGTATACCGAACCACCGAGGGTAATAGGGGATGGCCTTTCTCATCGCTCAACACCACACTCATGCCACTACGCACGGTAGCCACCAGCGAGTTGGTCGTGCCGAGATCTATGCCAATCGCCAGGCGATGCTGGTGAGGCGCAACCGATTCACCCGGTTCAGCAATTTGCAGAAGAGCCATAGTATTTTTAAGACGTGACGGCTTCGAGCGCGTCGTTAATTTCGTATAACAGTTTTTCCTGAAACATGAGTTTTCGCACAAGGTCAGCGGCCGCTTTGTAGTCATGCTGATGATCAATGAGCGTAATCAACTGCTGATGCGCCTCGGCGATATCACGGAGTAGCGTCGCGTGTGCGACTTCCAGAGAGTCTTCATCACTTGCTGCACGTGCCGCCATGACTTCTTCACGTAATTCCATCTGCTGCATCAAAAATGCAGTTGGCATCGCCGTATTACTTTCTACCTGCGGATCAAAACCCAGTAGAGTGAGTAAATAGAGCGCCCGCTGCCCAGGGGACTTGAGTATTTGATACGCCTCGTTAACGCGGGTTGCCCACTGCATGGCCAAGCGCTGTTGTGCGTCACCCGCTTGCAGATATCGGTCAGGATGCACTAATGCCTGCAGACTGCGAAACCGCTGATCAAGCTCGTCACTATCCAATCCTTGCTGTCGCGGTAAATCAAGCAACGCAAAGTGATCCGCCGAAAACTTAGCCCCCGGCAGGGAATCTTGCACACTCATCGACAGCCACTCAGGTCGTTGTTGTAAACGATTCGCCGCAACCGCATTCGCCTTTGACGTTGGGATTATTGAACTTAAAGCCCTCATTCAGGCCTTCTTTCGCATAGTCCAACTCCGTCCCTTCAAGATAAGGCAAGCTCTTGGGGTCGATTAGCACCTTGACGCCATGGCTTTCAAACACCAGATCTTCAGGCAGCGCATCATCGGCAAATTCAAGCTTGTACGCCAAGCCTGAACAGCCGGAGGTCTTGACGCCGAGACGAATACCGACCCCCTTGCCGCGCTTGGCAAGAAACCCCGCCACGTGTTGTGCCGCTGGCTCGGACAAAGTAACCGACATGATCAACCGCCCCGCTTCTGCTTGTAATCAGCAACCGCCGCCTTGATCGCGTCTTCTGCAAGAATCGAACAATGGATTTTTACCGGCGGCAAAGCCAACTCTTCGGCGATGTGCGTGTTCTTGATTTCCAGCGCCTGGTCTAGCGTCTTACCCTTGACCCATTCGGTCACCAGGGAAGACGAGGCGATTGCCGAACCACAGCCGTAGGTCTTGAATTTGGCATCTTCGATAACGCCATCCTTACCCACCTTGATTTGCAGCTTCATCACATCGCCGCAGGCGGGGGCACCGACCATGCCGGTTGCCACGTCCTCATCATCCTTGTTAAAAGACCCCACATTGCGCGGGTTTTCGTAATGATCCAGTACTTTTTCGCTGTATGCCATGATAATTCTCCCGTATTAATGTGCAGCCCACTGCACGGTGTTAAGGTCAATTCCTTCTTTGAACATATCCCACAGGGGGGACAACTCGCGCAATTTGCCAATTTTCTCGTGCAGTAATTTGACCGTGAAATCAACATCTTGTTCCGTTGTGAATCGACCCAAGGTGAAGCGGATCGAACTATGCGCCAACTCATCTGACCGCCCGAGCGCACGCAACACGTACGATGGCTCAAGGCTGGCTGAAGTACATGCCGAACCACTCGATACGGCGATATCCTTGATCGCCATGATCAGCGACTCGCCCTCAACATAGTTAAAGCTTAAATTGAGATTGTGTGGCACACGCTGGGTCAAATCGCCATTGACATAAATTTCCTCGATATCCATCAGCCCGTTCATCAGGCGGTCACGCAGCATGCGGATCCGTTCATTTTCTGTTGCCATCTCAAGCCGCGCGAGGCGAAACGCCTCGCCCATGCCGACGATCTGATGGGTGGCCAGCGTGCCAGAACGCAAGCCGCGCTCATGCCCGCCGCCATGCATTTGTGCTTCCAGTCGGATGCGTGGTTTGCGGCGCACATACAGGGCACCTACACCTTTTGGACCATAGGTTTTATGCGCGCTAAATGACATCAAATCAACTTTCAGCGTCGTTAAATCAATCGGCATTTTGCCGGTTGCCTGCGCAGCGTCGACATGGAAAATAACCCCTTTTTCGCGGCAAATTTCACCCAGTTCAGCGATCGGCTGAATCACGCCAATTTCATTATTCACCATCATCACAGACGCCAGCACCGTATCCGGGCGCAGCGCCGCAGCAAATTGCGCGGGCGTTACCAGACCATCTTCTTGCGGCACCAGATAGGTCGCGTCAAACCCCTGACGCTCGAGTTCTTTAACGGTATCCAGCACCGCCTTGTGCTCTGTTGTCACGGTGACAATGTGTTTACCCTTGCTACTGGCATAAAAATGCGCAGCGCCTTTGATGGCCAGATTATTGGATTCCGTCGCGCCGGATGTCCAGATAATATCCTTGGCATCCGCGCCGACCAGTTTAGCGACTTCTTCACGTGCATCCTCCACGGCTTTTTCTGCTTCCCAGCCATACGCGTGGGAACGCGAGGCCGGATTGCCAAAGTGCTCAGTCAGCCAGGGAATCATTTTTGCCGCCACACGCGGATCAACCGGCGTGGTCGCAGAATAATCGAGATAGATCGGTAGTTTCATTTTCAGCTTCTCCATTTCAGCGAGTAGTCACAGTGGTCACGCTTCTGCGACCAATGCCTTAAGTTGCCCCAGCGTGGTTTTAAGCACGCTGAGAAAATCATGTATCTGCTGCTGGGTTGTCCCCGCACCCAGGCTCACACGCACTGCTCCTCGCGCTAACGCTGGCTGAATGCCCATAGCTAACAGCACGTGCGAAGGTGCCGGGTTGGCGCTGGAGCAAGCCGCTCCTGCGGCGACCGCAAAACCTGCACGATCCAGCCGACCCACCAGGGTTTCGCCATCGACATCAGCTAGCGCAAAATAGCTTGTGTTGGGCAAGCGGTCTGTTTGCGCGGCAAAAACATGCGCGCCTAAGGTAGACAAACCTGCTTCTAATTCTGCACGTAAAGCGCGCAAGGTGGTGGCTTGGGTTTGCTGATGGGCAACAGCCAGTTCCGCCGCCAGGCCAAAACCAACAATCGCTGCCACATTCTCGGTGCCCGAACGCAAGCCGTGCTCGTGCCCACCGCCCGCAATGAACGGCTGCAATTCAAGCCGCTTATCCAGAACCAAAGCACCGGCACCTTTCGGCCCGCCAATCTTGTGTGCGGACACCGTCATGGCATGCACACCTGCCACATTGAGGGCGCGAAAATCTACCGGCACGCGGCCGAAAGCCTGCACGGCATCGGTATGGAACAAGGCACTTGTCGATTTAGTCTGCGCCGCCAGTTGAGCCGCCATTTGAACTACATTCTGTATCGCGCCGGTTTCATTGTTCGCGAGCATCACCGAAACCAGTGTGGCACCCCCTGCCGGCTTTTCGGCCAACGCTGCAAAAAAGTCGGCGCTGGTGACACGGCACTCGGCATCTACTGCGATCTCGCGCAAGCGCCAGCCAGTACGCACCAGTTGCCGCGCCGGCTCACGCACGCAGGGGTGCTCAATGGCAGAGATCGCCACGGTGCCCTTTGGCAACAAAGCCGCCGCACCCTTGATAAATAAATTATTGGCTTCTGAACCGCCGCTAGTAAACACCACCTCTGTCGGATGCGCCCCGACGGCATGCGCCACACGCTGCCTTGCCTCGTCTATCGCCCGCCGCGCCGCACGGCCGTATTCATGGCGGCTGGAGGCATTGCCATACTGCTGCGTCAAGTACGGCAGCATGGCTTCCAGCACCCGTGAATCCAGCGGGGTGGTGGCGTTGTAGTCAAAATAGACAGGTGCGAACATGGCTTATACGCTGGCAACAGCACCTTGCGTTGGTTCCTTTTTTGTACTCTGTGTCGCACCTGGCTTACGTTGCGCCACCCGCTCGTCATGCAATACAGCAGGGGCGGCGTGCTGCTGAGCGACAAGCTCAGCCAGATTCACCGAATCAAGGTAGTCGAACATTCTTTTATTCAGATTTGTCCATAAATCGTGCGTCATGCAAACACGCCGGTCTTCAGAGCAATCGCGCTTGCCACCGCACTGCGTAGCATCCAGAGACTCATCGACCGCATGAATGATTTCTGCCACAGAAATATCGCCAAGCGCTTTAGTCAACCGATAACCACCGCCAGGACCACGCACGCTAGACACCAATTGAGAGCGGCGTAACTTGCCGAACAACTGTTCAAGGTACGACAAAGAAATGCGCTGCCGCTCGCTGATGCCCGCTAGCGTTACCGGGCCCTCGTGCTGGCGCATGGCCAGATCGATCATTGCGGTAACGGCAAAACGTCCTTTGGTTGTCAGTCTCATCTGATGTCCCTTTCATGGAGGTGAAACAAGCCGCTTCAACCCACCTGATGTAACGAATACAGCGAATACAACAAAACCAGCCAAGCAGAAATACCCGACTATTTAAGTCGACTATAGGCTATCCCGATAGATTTAGTCAACTATTTTAGACAGATAGTTAGGGTCGAACTTGTCTGCCGTTGCCATATCGTCTTCCAGAGAAACGCCAGATCGTTCAACCGCCTTCAACAGGCAAGCCAGCCGACGATCTGTCTCAACGGCATGATCAAGGAGGCCATGAATTGCTTTAGCCAAGGGATCATCTTCATTTTTAGTAATGGCGTAGGCAGAAAACCCCATTTTCTCTGCCTGCTCTTCGCGCACAGAGTCGCGCCCGGCATCTACGATTCGCGCCGGAATACCAACCGCCGTTGCCCCTGGCGGCACATCACGCACCACCACGGCATTGGAACCCACTTTCGCGCCTTCGCCCAGCGTAATCGGCCCGAGCACTTTTGCCCCGGCACCGATCACTACGCCGCGCAACAACGTGGGATGGCGCTTGCCCTTGCTCCATGAAGTTCCCCCAAGAGTGACGCCGTGATACAGCGTGCAGTCATCGCTAATCACGGCCGTTTCACCAATCACCACGCCCATGCCATGATCAATAAACACACGGCGGCCTATGGTTGCCCCAGGGTGAATCTCGATACCGGTTGCCCAGCGCACCAGATGCGCCAAGAAGCGCGCCAACCAGCGAAAACGCACCTGCCACAGCCAGTGCGCCACGCGGTGCAGTGTGAGCGCGTGCAAACCCGGGTAGCAGGTCAGCACTTCCCATGTCGAGCGAGCGGCAGGATCGCGTTCAAAAACACAGGCGATATCTTCACGCAAATGAGCCAGCATAGTATGTCATTCCTTATTAAAGTACAGCGTTTGTGCCTATGGCTTCTTCTCAAATGCCGTGAGCAATCCACGCAATATATTCACTTCTTCTTTTTCAATCACCGCCCGAGAAAACAGACGTCGCATGCGCAGAATAAGCCGCTTAGGCGTAGCCGGGTCAAGAAATCCGCTAGCAATGGCTGCCCGCTCGATATGCGCCACCAGGTGTTCCACCTCTTCGTGATTCGCTGGCAACCCCGCACCCGACACCTCGGGCGGCAACCCCGTCACTTCGCCAGCCAGCCTTAGTTCGTAACACATGACCTGCACGGCCGCAGCGACATTCAACGAGCTAAACGCCGGATTCACCGGAATCATCGCCCAACGGCGGCATTGGAGTAACTCTTCGTTCGACAACCCGGCCGTTTCATTACCAAACACCAACGCTACCTCACCTGTCGTTGCGGCTGTCACCAGTTCGGCAGCCGCTTCACGCGCCCACACGGGGGGCACAGCCAATTCACGTCGTCGCGCACTCATGGCGACAGCCAGTATCGTCCCCGCAAGCGCTTCAGATAAAGACGTCACCACCTGAGCTGCTGCCAGCACATCCGTTGCCCCAGCCGCCATAGCTTCTGCTTGCGCATCAGGGAATATTTTAGGGTTAACCAGTACCAGCCGAGTAAGCCCCATGGTTTTCATTGCCCGCGCCGCAGCCCCAATATTGCCTGGGTGGCTGGTGTGCGACAACACAACCCGAATCTGATCCAAAGCCGGCAACACTGTCAAAGGCGATACCATCTAGCGCAACACTTCAACCTGCGTCGTGGCAAAAATCCAGTCAGCCAAGTGAATCATTTGTAGGTTCATATTAGAATGACGCCCTTCGCGCGCATAGCGCCTGCTCTCTTATAAAAATTCCATGCATCCCACGCTCAACATCGCCGTCAAGGCCGCGCGACGCGCCGGTCAGATCATCAACCGCGCCAGTCTCGATATCGACTCGCTCAATGTCGGGGTCAAGCAACAAAGCGATTACGTCACCGAGGTTGATCGAGCGGCCGAAGCGGCCATCATTGCTGTCTTGCGCGAGGCCTATCCAACGTATGGAATTCTAGCAGAGGAGTCCGGCCTGGCTGGCACCGATGCCGCCGCCGAGTTTCAATGGATCATTGATCCGCTCGATGGCACCACCAACTTCATCCATGGCGTGCCACAATATGCCATTTCAATTGGCCTGGCAAAACAAGGCGTGATGCAGCAAGCCGTGGTGTATGACGCCAATCGCAACGAAATTTTTACCGCCAGCAAAGGTGGTGGCGCCTTCGTCAATGGCAAACGCATACGCGTCGCCAAGCGCACCCGGCTGGATGAAACGTTGATTGGCACCGGCTTCCCCTACCGCATGTTCGATCATATCGACACCTATCTCGCCATCTTCCGCGAACTCGCCCAAAAAACTGCCGGCATGCGCCGCCCCGGCGCCGCCTCGCTCGACCTCGCCTGGGTCGCCTGCGGCCGCATGGATGGCTTCTGGGAACTGGGTCTCTCTCCCTGGGACATGGCTGCCGGCAGCCTGCTGATTACCGAAGCCGGAGGTCTGGTTGGCGACCTGTCGGGTGAATCAAACTTCATCCAGACCGGCAATATCATTGGCGGCAACCCGAAGATTTTCAGCCAGCTCCTGCAAGTGATCACACCCCACCTGACACCTGCTTTGCGCGCCTGATCCTGACAATGAGTGCGGTATGGCCACGACGCCTTCGAACCCTGATCTAACGGCGCATACCCCGGTCATGCAGCAGTGGTTCCGCCACAAGGCGGAGCACGCTGACAAGCTGCTGTTTTTCCGCATGGGCGATTTTTACGAGCTGTTTTATGAAGACGCCGAGCACGCGTCGCGCCTGCTTGATCTGACGCTAACCACGCGCGGCCAATCAGCGGGCAAACCCATTCCAATGGCAGGCATTCCCTACCATGCAGTCGATGGTTATCTCGCGCGACTGATAAAGCTTGGCGTCTCGATTGCTATCTGTGAGCAGATTGGCGACCCAGCGCTCGCCAAAGGCCCGATGGAGCGTACCGTGATGCGCGTCGTCACCCCCGGCACGCTGACCGATGCCGGGCTGCTTGACGACAAGCGCGATAGCCTGCTGGTCGCGCTGATCATCGACCGCCAGCGCGCGGGTCTGGCCTGGCTGAATCTGTCGAATGGCGATTTGCGGCTGATGGAAACTTCGCGCGATACGCTGCCCGCACATCTCGAGCGCCTGCGTCCGGCAGAACTTTTGTTACCAGATGAGATACGCAACGATGCAAGCAACAACGCCAACATCACAGCAGACAATGGCGCCGTCATTCAATATTTACCCGACTGGCACTTCGATGCGCAAGCGGCCAAGCATGCGCTGACCGAACACTTCGGCACGCGCGACCTGGCAGGCTTTGGTCTGGCCGATGAAGCACTGGCGCTGGCAGCGGCGGGGGCGTTGTATCGTTATGCGCAAGCCACGCAGATGCAGGCGCTGGCACATATCACTGGCCTCACCGTGGAGCGGGAAAGCGCGTATTTGCGGCTGGATGCCGCCACCCGACGCAATCTTGAAATCTCCGAAACACTGCGTGGCGAAACCTCACCCACGCTGCTCTCGCTGCTCGACACCTGCGCCACCAGCATGGGCTCGCGCTGGTTGCGCCACAACCTGCATCATCCCGCTACTGACCGTGCCATTCCTCAAGCCCGCCATGAGTCCGTTGCCGCGCTGATGGGCGCAACTGGTGAGGGGCCTTACGCACTGCTCAACAAAGCACTCACCGGATTTGCAGACATCGAGCGCATCACCGCGCGCATCGCACTGAAAAACGTGCGGCCACGCGATTTATCCGCGTTGCGCGACAGCCTCTCACGACTGGATGCCATTCGCGATCTGCTGTCGCAAAAAGTCGGCGCTGAGGACACGGCGGCCCATGAGAAAAACGCATTCCCAAACACGCTCTCACGTCTCGCCGAATTAACCGCCGCGCTGGCCACACCGCACGCCTGCCTCGCCCTGCTCACGCAAGCCATCGCCACTGAACCCGCTACCTTTTTGCGCGATGGCGGCGTCATCGCATCAGGCTATGACACTGAGCTGGACGAGCTACGCAACATACAAGACAACTGCGGCGCGTTTCTCCTCGCACTCGAATCACGCGAACGCCAGCGCACGGGCATTACCACGCTCAAGGTGGAGTTCAACAAAGTGCATGGCTTCTACATTGAAGTCACCCATGCGAGTGCCCATAGCGGACGCATCCCCGACGATTACCGCCGTCGCCAGACGCTGAAAAATGCCGAGCGCTACATCACGCCCGAACTCAAAACTTTCGAAGACAAAGCGCTCTCGGCACAGGAACGTGCACTAGCACTGGAACGCACGCTGTGGGACGAACTGGTTACTGCGCTGGCCGTGCACATTCCCGCCCTGCAACGCATCGCCCGCGCCCTCGCCGAGCTGGATGGCCTCACCGCCTTCGCCACTGCCGCCGTACGCTACGACTACCGGCAGCCCGAATTTTGTGATGCGGCGATGATCGACATCGAAGGTGGTCGCCATCCCGTCGTGGAACGCCAGGTGAGTGGCAGCGGAGGAAACTTCATTGCCAACAATCTGAACTTTTCATCCACGCGACGCATGCTGCTGATTACCGGCCCCAACATGGGCGGCAAATCCACCTACATGAGACAAGTCGCGCTGATTGCTCTGCTCGCCCACTGCGGCAGTTTCGTGCCGGCCACCCGCTGCCGCATCGGGCCGATGGATGCAATCTACACGCGCATCGGCGCGTCCGACGATCTGGCTTCCGGACGCTCTACCTTCATGGTTGAAATGACCGAAGCCGCCGCGATTCTGCATGAGGCAACCGACAAATCGCTGGTGCTGATGGATGAGATCGGACGCGGCACCTCAACCTTCGACGGCGTTGCGCTGGCCTTCGCCATCGCCCGCTACCTGATCGAAAAGAACCATTCCTACACGCTGTTCTCGACCCACTACTTCGAACTCACCCATCTGGCGCAGGATTATCCCGCCTGTTGCAATGTGCATCTCGACGCCGTGGAACATGCTCACAAGATTATCTTTTTGCACGCGGTAAAGGAGGGCCCGGCCTCGCAAAGCTATGGCGTACAAGTGGCTGCGCTGGCCGGCATGCCTCCCGCAGTAGTGCGCGAAGCGCGGCGGCGTTTGACGCTGATGGAAAACCGGGAAGTCGGCACGCTGATGCAACCTGATCTTTTCGCCAGCGCGCCACCGCCACCTTTGAATCCGCTTTTGGACGAACCGCCTCACCCGGCGCTGGACGCGCTGCGCGACCTGAATCCAGATGAACTCACGCCGCGCGAAGCGCTGGAAAAAATCTATGCGCTAACCAAGCTGGCGAAATCCTGATCCAGGAAAATATTTTTTCTTTGATTTTACGCTTGCTTCTACGTTTGGTCTTGCAACTGCTGACGCCACGTCAGCAACAACCTCAGTGTGTCTCACTCTCCGGCGGTACAGGCGCTGGCAGCACTAAGATCCCCTCGTCAAGCAGCGCATGCGTTTCTTCCGGCGTTGCCACACCGCGAATGTTGCGCGCGGGTGCTTCCTTGTAATGAATGCGCCGTGCCTCTTCCGGCAGGCGATCACCCACATTTTCGGCCTGGCGTGCCATTACCGCCAATGCCTGAAAGAGGTTTTGTGCTGCTTCCGGTTGCATCGCAGGCAACGGTTGCGCAGCTGGTGCTGCGGCGGTATCGGCAGTATCGGTGGTGTCACGATCCGGGGTAGTCGCTGCCACACCCCGCCGGATATGCGGACCGGAGGGCAGTTGGGTGATGGCGGTCGTTTGGCAATAAGTACATTGCACCAGCTGGCGTGCCTGCTGATCACGAAAGGCTTCGCTTGAAGCAAACCAGCCCTCAAAACGATGCCCGTTATCACACAACAGATTCAGAACAATCATAGAGTGGTGCCGGAGCCGGAATCGAAAAAACCTAGATAGATATTGTTTAATACTGAATTTTTTTGGAAAAATAAAAACAATACCCCCATTAATACCCCCAATTTTCGAGGGCTGCGCTAGTCGGGGGGAGCCTTTTATTATACGGTTAGCCATAGCTAACGGGCAACAAAAAACCCGCCGTAGCGGGTCTGGTTTTGTTTCTATGCCACCTTCCTTAGTGAGTCGTGCAGTAAGCCACCAACAGCATCGAGCCACGCTGCGAAGCGACATTCACGCTGGGTTAGCCCGTCGTAGTCAATCTGCTGCGCTTCACTGCATACATCGCCTGATCCGCCTTCTCGATGAGCGTTGCCGGATCTATTCCATCTTCAGGAACACTGCCAATCCGATACTCGCGCTGAGCTTCATGGCGTGTTGTCTGAACCCAAAGGGCTTGCTGATGCATTTGATCTCATCCTCTGGCTGGAGAGCTCGCCGCCCGCGCGACCCTGAACCCGATGGAGAGTCACGGCAAACTCGTCACCACCAAGTCCACCGTATCAGAATCACGGGTTTCGTCCTTCACGCGCTGCGCAAGCGCTTTCAGCGCCACGTCGCCAGCTTGATGCCCATGCTGGTCGTTGATCGTCTTCAACCCGTCCATGTCGATATAAAATTTGTGTCGTGGCGCTCACGGCCGCACCGCCATAGACCATGCCTTCTCCTTCAATCAACTCGACCACCGTGCCATTCGATTCGGTGAGCGCTCGGGCGCGTTCGGCAGCCAGAGTAATGATGCCACCCGGATCAAGACCCCGTTTTGAAATCTCCGTTTGATTTTTGATCACCACCAGCAGTTTGCCTGGGCGGTCGATGGTGTTTTTATTGTGTTCAACCATTGGGCCTCCAGTCGAATTCGCGCTCTGCACCCTAATCGCTATTTATCACGCGCCGGGCGGCGGGGCCAGGTATTTCAATTCAAAGACCTCGCTTGGCACCGGCTTGCTGAACAAAAAGCCCTGCATTTGGTCGCAGTTTAACAACCGGAGCAAACGCGATTGCTCCTCGGTTTCGACACCTTCCGCCACTACCTTGAGCTTTAGTGCATGAGCCAAACTGATGATCGTGGAAACCAGCGCCAATCCTTCCGGTGCGGCAGTCATGTCAATTATGAACGAACGGTCGATCTTCAGCGAATCCACAGGTAGTTTGGCCAAGTAACTGAGCGAGGAGAAGCCGGTACCAAAATCGTCGATGGCAATGCTGACGCCCATGGCGCGGATTGCCTGCAGATTGCCGATACTGTGCTTGACGTCCTCCATGATCAGGCTTTCAGTGATCTCCAGTTCCAGTCCGGCCGCCGCCTGCGGAGCAATACTGATCACCTGTTCGATCTCGGCGATAAAGCCGTGATGGCGCAGTTGTAAAGGCGACACGTTCACCGCGATGGGCACGACCATCCGGCCGGCGGCGCGCCAGCGCAGGTAATCGTCTATGGCCTGGCGCAGTGCCCAGCGCCCGACTTCATAGATGAGGCCGGTCTCTTCGAGGATAGGAATGAAATGGCCTGGCGGCACGAGGCCCGTACGCGGGTCATTCCAGCGGATCAGCGCCTCTGCCCCGCTGACTTTGCCGGTGAGGAGGTTTACCTTGGGCTGATAGTGGAGCACGAACTCTCCCTTGTCGAGCGCCTGTCGCAGCTGATTTTCCAGGGTGAGCCGGATGGATACGGTTGCCATCATCTGGTCTGTGTAAAACAGGTATCGATCGCCGCGTGCCTTGGCCTTCTTGAGCGCGGCCTCGGCGTTTCTGAACAAAGCGTCCGCGTCGCCACCGTGATCCGGGAAAAGTGCCACGCCGACTTTGGCGGCGACCTGGAACACCCCGTCGTTCAGGTGGAACTGATGGTTCTGGAACGTTTCCATCGTGCTTTCAAGAAGCCGCGTCATGTTGTCTTCCTGCCGGACTTCCGGCAAAAGCATGGCAAATTGGTCCGCCCCCACCCGTGCCACCAGGTTGGTGTCCCCCGCGTTGCACGTCAACCACTCTGCCACCTGCCGTAAAAGTCCGTCGCCGGCCGTCCGGCCCAGGCTATCGTTGACGTTCTTGAACCGCTCCAGATCGATCAGGAACAAGGCCAGCTTGTTCCCGCTGCTGTCAGCGCTATGCATGTACTGCGTCATTCGTTCGAGAAATAAACTGCGGTTTGCGATTCCTGTGAGGACATCGTAGTAGGCGAGGTAATCGAGCCGCTCCTGCTTGTCGATGTGATCGATCCCGAACGCGATGTCGCCTGTCAATTCGGTCAACAGTTTCATCTCATCGTCACGGAAGTGTTCAATCTCGCTGGCGTAAAGCGCTAGAACGCCTATCGCTTCATCCGCAACAATCATCGGCATAACTGCCATCGAACGGACGCCGAACTCAGCATATTTCCTGCCAAGTAAAACCTGGTGGTCACTTTGCGAATCGTTGGATACGACAGCCTTTTTCTCCCTAATCGCGCGCGCGACCATGGTATTGGAAGCAGCCTTACTCGATGACAGCAGGTGATTGATGCTGGTCAGGAGCTCATCATCCTTACCCATGGATGCTCCTGGAACGATCTTCATCGTGCTTCGATCCACGATGAAGATCATGGCCATACGATACTCCCCCACATCTACCGCGATGCGGCATGCTTCTTTGAAAAGTATTTCGCGGTCATGCTCACACACGATCAGCGAATTGATCCCTCTCAGCATGGCATAGATGCGGTTCATGTACTTGATTCGAATCTCGCTTTTGCGCAGTACCTGGTTTGTGTGGGAGAGTTCCAGCTCGGCTAACTTCATGTCATGAACATCGGTGCAGGTACCGAACCATTTGACGATGTTGCCGGTGGCATCTTTCAGGGGTGCGCCCCTGATCAACCACCAGCGGTAAACCCCGTCCGCACGACGCAAGCGGCTTTCGAGTGAATAAGTGTGGCCCGTCGCCATCGCTTGCTGCCAGGCGTCCAATGCCCGCTGCTGGTCGTCCGGATGGAATGGCTTGTTCCACCCGTGGCCCAGACTTTCCGCAAGGGTAAGGCCGGTGTAATCCATCCACTGTTGGTTGAAATAAATTTTCCAACCATCTGCTCGCGTAATCCAGACCATTTGCGGCATCGCTTCGGCCAGGGTGCGGAATTCTGCCTCGCTCTCCCGCAGTGCCATCTCTGTTCGGTTTCGTTCGGTGGTGTCCACATGGCTGATGACAACACGAGTTGGCCCTTCGCCCGGGAATCGCGTCCCTCTTGCAATAAACCAGCGCTGTTCCGTTGGAGAGTGACAAGCGTACTCAAGCGAGAATTCACTCCGTTTGCCCTCCAGCAAATCGCGGATGCCGGCAGCGATGGCAGTGGCCTCCGGCGACGAGTCATTCCCAGCTGCGTCGCAGACGGCAAGATAGTTAGCGCCTTCAGACACATCGGACGAAAGCATCCCGTTAGACTCGGCAAAATCGCGCCAGGCCTGGTTCACGGCGATGATCGTTCCCGTTTCGTCCACCACGCATATATGCGTGAATAGCGCGTCGATGGTGGAGCGTGCGAAACGCTCCGACTCACGCAGCGTCTCCTCCATCTGCTTGCGTTCGGAGATATCCTCAACGACCGCGATGAAGTGCTTGGGATCCCCTTGTTTGTCTCTTACAAGGGATACATTGACATTCGCCCAGATTGCAGACCCATCCTTGTGCAGGTAGCGTTTTTCAAAGACACGGATTGCACCGCCGGGTTTGTTCCAAAGCACATTGCATGTTTCTGCGTGCTGGTTCATATCGGCAAAATGGGTCACGTCCGCAATGGACCGCTTGGTCAGATCATCCTCATGATACTCAAGCATGTCGCAGAACTTGCGATTGGCACGAAGGAAACGCCCCTCTGGTGAGGTATGTACGATCCCGACGGGGGCCAGGTCAAAAGTGGTATTGAAACGGTATTCACTCTGGATTAGCGCTTCTTCTGAGTGCCGGCGCAACCGCAGAAAAACTTCCAGGCGAGCGCCCAATTCGTCCCTGGGCAACGGCATGCGCAGCACATCGTCGAATCCGGCGCGCAACCATGCCTTTGTGGAGGCACTCTCCGGCAACATCAGCAGCAGCGGAAGGTAAAGCGGGTGCATTCGCTTTTTCAGGCTGAATAATGACTCGCCATGACGCCGTGCCGCCGCTTCATCAACAATAACCACAGAGGCAGATTCCAGGTCCGGATCAGTATCTGGCTCCCCAATGACAAGTACATTGAACTCTATCTGCGACAGGAATTCGGTGACCAGGCGCCGATCAGCCGGATCAGCAAGCAGCAAACCAACACTGGCTATTGCGAGATCACGAATCAAGGTGCCCGCCTCTCGTCGAATTGGGGCGAGCCGCTCAGAATGCCACGCAGATGCTGCAGCTTTTCGCCAATTTTTATTCCCGAGGCGATGAATTTCATTTCACGAGACGCGTACTCAAAGTCGCCGGCACGCTTCTTGAGGCAGGTGAAGAGCTTGACCAGCTTGGCATGTTGCTCGGCATAGCGCAGCATCACAATGTTGTCAACCGGATGGCTGACCCCAATATTGGTGGCCCTCAGGCTGGTGGTGAATAGATGTTCCGTCTCGTTGACGAACAGGGTCGTCACTTCCGTGCGGGTCAGATAATTCACCAGATTGTGGATATGCACCTGGGACTTGCCGAACTCTTCCATGGCCAGATGGTAGCCGCGCAGGCTGTCCACCATCACCATGCTGCCATCCTCCTCTTCGACCGATTTGCGCACCAGGACAGAAACTCGTCGGGATAGGGTTCGAGCGGATTCACGCGGACGATCCTCAACCTGTCTGACGCCAGCACAGCATCGATCGGCATGCCAATGCTGTGACTGCGAGTTGCTATGAAACTCGGCGACTCTTCGAAACTGAACAGCGCGGTGCACTTCTGTGTCGCTATCGCCATATGCACCAGAAATTGCATACCCAGCGTGGTCTTGCCGGTGCCGGCCGGTCCGCTGAGCAAGGTTGTGGTCCCCGACTCCAGCCCGCGGTCGACCGCCAACCCCACGGACATGTCGTATGCCGGTTCATTGGGTTCGTAAGCGAGCAAGGTGGTGCAGCCGGTGCTGTTGAGAAAGTTAACCAGCCCAAGGGCGTTCTTGCGAAACTGGATGTCGTCAGTGGCGAGGTGCCGCAGTTGCGTCGTCGAATCAATCACCGGATGGTCCGGTCGCTCGGTTTTGACGGCCTGGTGAATAGCATTCCAGGGCGACGCTTGCTCAACCTCGCCGGAGAGGGCACGCGATATTCCACCGACTCATCCTCCCGCCCTTCCATTGATAGCGCAATATCCATGATGCCGATGCCATCCAGCGCCCAGCCAAATCCAGCGACGTTGCGCCGGATTTTGGCGCCGGGCTCGGCCAGGGTGATGTACATGCATTTCTCCCCCCGGGCCACGCCATCACGCAACCACTGCAGCGAGAAAGCGGTCTTGCCCGAATCCGCCGGATCCCTCAGCAGATAACTACGGCCGGATATCAGCACGCCGCACTGGATGTCGTCGCATCCAGTGATGCCGGTGCTGATGCGTTTTGCTTTAGCTGGATGGGTGGTCATAGCTATTTTCCAAAGTTGATGAATTCGCTGGATTCTATCGGAGGGAAACGCTCGGCGGCCTCAAAATCATTGCTTGCTCTACAAAAGAGTCACTCGTCGTTTGTTTTTTTATAACACGCACAGGTTGCAATGTCATCGTGCGCAACCATCGCGTCTGTCAGACAATTCAGAGACGTCGCGTGGGGAAATATCAATTTGAACCTACGCGATTGCCGAAAGCCCCTGTTTGATGTACGTTAGTGGCAAGG
Organism: Rugosibacter aromaticivorans; assembly: GCF_000934545.1. GTDB lineage: Bacteria > Pseudomonadota > Gammaproteobacteria > Burkholderiales > Rhodocyclaceae > Rugosibacter > Rugosibacter aromaticivorans. Next base: position 599,835 of record NZ_CP010554.1, on the reverse strand, counting down.
CTGAAATGCGATGCACCGTCGGTAATCTGCGATAGGCGCTTACTGGATAGCGCTTGTTGGAAGCCACGACCTGCACCGCGCGGACGACCTCTTGAGCCGCGGACTCTTTCAGAATGTAACTGTGTACGCCAGCTTCTAACGCGTGGAAGACATACCGCGCCGTGGAGTGCATGGATAGAATCAGCATACGGGACCTGCGGCGCGCATTCACTGATTTGGCGGGCGGCCTCGACGCCGTTCATATCGGCCATGCGGATATCCAGCATGGCCATATTTGGACGCAGTTGCAGCACCTGCCTCACGGCTTCACGCCGATGATTTGCAGTACCGATCACTTTTATTTGGGCGTTGATTTCGAGCAGATGCGTCAAACCCTCGCGCATAAACGTATGGTCGTCTGCCAGAAGTACCGTTATTTTCATTGCGGCACTCAGCGCGCCAGGAGAATGGTTGAACAATAGCGTGTTCCGATACTACAACGGTGACCTGAGTACCGTCTCCAGGCGATGAGCGGATAGTAAGCGTCGCCCGAATTGCTATCGCACGCTCCTGCATGGTCGTCAAGCCAACCCCACCCTGAGTAGCATGCCGGGCACCAGTCTCGAAGCCTATGCCATTGTCTGTGATAGTAAATATCACACGCCCGGCATCAGGATACAAACCGAGAGTAATATGGGTAGCTTGAGCATGCTTGATCATGTTGACCATCGCCTCTTGCGCGATGTGGAATAAAGTAATTTCAGTGTCGGGTGTCAATCGCGGTTTCGGCTCCGTACCTTCGATTTCGAACCGGGAATTTTCGCGCACAGCTACCCGTTGAGCAGGATGGCGAAGGGCTGCAAGCAACCCGAGTTCATCGAGTGCTGGCGGGCGAAGTTCAGAGGGTGTAAGAAATCTTGTGTATAGACCCCCCCAGCAATACCCCCATCTTACCCCCGGATTGCAGTAGCCTTGCCTGGACTACTACGGTCGAAGAAAAGGCCGGAAGCCCTGATTTTACCTGACTTACCGGCCTGTTTTGGACTACTTGATGGTGCCCGGAGCCGGAATCGAACCGGCACGCCGCGTTAGCAGCGAGGGATTTTAAGCCAAATAATTGGCAATACACCGAGGTTCGCCGGGCTACGACACAGCCCTCTTGAGCAGGTTTTCTCTAGAAGCATCAAGCCCCATGATACCCCGGTGTTCGACCCAAATCGACCCGGTTCCCTTTCGCTTGGCTCCTAGCTGGCTCCTGGAAATCGGGTATTTCCAGGAGCAAACATGGCTAAGATCAAATTGACAAAAACGGTTGTTGACGCTGCACAACCTCAATCCACAGACGTTGAACTACGCGATACCTTAGTGCCGGGCTTCCTTTGCAAGGTCACCCCGGCAGGCCGCAAAGTTTTCATGGTGCAGTATCGCACCAACGCTGGCGAGCGCCGAAAACCGTCGCTCGGGCTGTTCGGCGAATTGACCGTCGAACAGGCTCGCGCACTCGCGCAAGACTGGCTGGCCGAAGTTCGTCACGGCGGCGATCCGAGCGGCGAGAAGGCGGAAGCGCGCAAGGCACCGACTGTCAAGGAACTGTGCACCCGGTTCATGGAGGACTACTCCAAGACCCGCAACAAACCGAGCACCCAACGCTCATACCAGTATCAAATCAATCGCTCGATCATTCCCGCCTTCGGCAGCAAGAAAGTCCCTGAAGTCACGCGCATGGACGTGATTGCGCTGATGAAGCACCTGGAGAAATCACCCACACAAGCCAACCGCGTGCTCGGCTGCATCCGCAAGATGTTCAACCTCGCTGAGCTGTGGGGCTATCGGCCCGATGGCTCCAACCCCTGCAGGCACGTTCCGAAGTATCCCGAAAAAGGCAAGACCCGCCTGATCACCGATGTGCAGATGAGGCAACTGTTCGCCTATCTCGACAAGGTCGATACCGAAGGCCTGGAGCATCCGACACTGACTCTGGCTATCCGGCTGCAGTTCGAGTTTGCCGCCCGCATGTCGGAAATACTGCTGTTGCAGTGGGACTGGGTCGACCTGCCCAACAGGCGTGTGGTCTGGCCGGACAGCAAGACCGGCGACATGTCCAAACCTATGAGCGAGGAAGCTTACCGGCTTCTGTCGAGTGCTGTGCATTACGAGAACTCGCCCTATGTCTGCCCGTCGATTTTCAACTCCAAACTGCCACTGGCCGGGCATACGTACTACCAGGCCTGGCGGCGCATCCTTAATCGGGCTGGTGTGCCTCCGGTCGGGACCCATGGCATCCGCCATCGATCAGCCACCGACATTGCCAACTCCGGCATTCCGGTCAAGATCGGCATGGCGCTGACTGCGCACAAGACCGTCACGATGTTCATGCGCTATGTCCATACTGAAGATGATCCGGTGCGCGCCGCAGCCGAGTTGGTAGCCAATCGGCGCAAGGCCGTTGTAGAGGGCCGTCCAACTGCATCGAACGACGCTCCCGAACCTGTAGTCGGCACATCCGGGGCGATACCGCCGTATCAGCCCTTCCGCCACCACAGTGGGAAAAACCGCGCCATTCCTCCCGGCAGCAAGCGGGCCACTGGTGCCTCACCCGAGCCTGTTGTGACATGACCGGCCGAACGCATCTCGCCGTGACTATGCGAGCCTTGACGCCCGTGAAATATAAGTTACAATGGGGGCTGCATCATGATTGAAGTGCGCCGGTATCAGCGCCCTGATGGTGAAGTGCCATTGACCGACTGGCTCGCCGGAATGCGTGATGCGCGGGCCAGGGCCAAGCTGGAAATCCGTTTTCGGCGGGTGTCCATGAGCATCTTCGGTGACATCAAGCCAGTGGGCGAAGGTGTGCTGGAGTTGCGCGAAGACATTGGTCCCGGCTATCGCGTGTATCTGGGGCGACATGGCGCGACGTTGATCATCCTGCTCTGCGGCGGCGACAAGCGCACGCAGGATACTGACATCAAACGGGCCAAGGAATACTGGCTGGACTGGAAACGGAGAAACACATGAGCAAACTCAAACATGCCGCTTCGGTTCCCCATACCGATGCGACCATTGCAGAACTGCGTGCTGATCGCTACTTTGCAGTGGAGTACCTGAAATCGGCGCTGGAAGAACTGGACAATCCAGATCATCGGGCCGTCGGCCTGCTCGCGCTGCGCGATGTGGCCGAGGCCTATGGCGGGCTTGCGACGGTGGCGCAAGAAGCAGGCGTCACCCGCGAGGCGTTGTATCGGGCGCTGTCACCGAGCGGCAACCCTACACTCAAGACGCTTCTGGCAGTGCTTCACGCTGTCGGTATGCGTCTGTCTGTTGTGCCGGCCGAGCCTACTCCGGTTCATGGGTAATCCCCCAGGTTGATGCCGAGGCCGAACCGCGCATGGCGATAGCGATCACCCTGTCCAATGGACGCACCTGGAGAACGAAGGCAGCCGCCCTGAGTCACTTCAAGGCAATGCTGGCCTGTCATACCGATGGTGCGGTGGTCGAGGATCGCAACGACCATGAAGACCTTGTGGCGCTGCTCGAACGCTACGACGAGGCGATCACCGATGGGCCGAGCAAAACGGGTATGGGTATCGATCACTTCACTCGCACACGCAACAACTTCAACGGGTATTCGACGCCATCGTTCTGGGTCCATCGCACGGACGGCACCACCACCGACTTCAGCTATATCTCCGGGGTGAACGGCCAGCCCAAGGGGCTTTCACGCGAGTTTTACGATGCCTGCCGCGCGGCCGTGCAGGATGACCTGATAGCAGCCAAGCGCCGTTGTTTCTTCAACGAACACGGCGACGAGCAAGGCTGCGTGCCCTGCGAGATCACCAGCACCCACATTGGCTTCGAGGATGCCCATCTCGATCATGCCTGGCCGACCTTCGGTCAGATCGTTGCCGCATTCCGGGCCGCGCGAGCCTGGACCCGCGAGATTCCTTCTGGAATCGTCACGCTACCCGCCGACGCGCAGACGCAGAGCGTGTTCCAGGCCATTGATGTCGCCGAAGCCTTCAAGGCGTTTCATCACGACTTGGCAGTCCTTCGCATCGTGCAGCGCAAGGCCAATCTGTCGATGGCGGCCGGTCAGCGCCGACCTGTGGTGCAGCGACCGCTCCAATTAAGCGCGTCGTGACGCCCACGACGCCAGACATTCAAACATGACGACACCCATTACGCCCTTCAACTCGCAGCACTTGGAAGCAGCTTGCCGTGTGCTCGCCGACACCGAGCGCGGGCTGACTGGAACGCAGATCGAACGATTGCTGCAAGAAATCAAGATTGCCGATACCTCGCCCGGCATGACCAAGTGGAGGCGCTTATTCAACGCGCTGGCTGAAGCGCAGAACAAACACCAGCTCGGCAATCACCTGATCATGCTGATCAATCGTGCGATGGACCCAGTCAACTATGCGTGCGACCCGAACGCGTTCAACTGGCGTCGCGATGAACTGAACGTGGTGCTCGCTTTTTCTGGTTTTTTCGTGCGTGAGGATGGCAAGGTCGCTCACGCCGACAAAGCTAAGACGCTGGACGCCGCCCGTGCCCGAGCTGGCCGGCTGAAGGCGGCATTGGAAAGCCGCAACGTCCACGCCGAAGTGCTCAAATACTGTCGCGCCGAACTTTTGGACGAAAACTACTTCCACGCCGTGTTTGAGCTTCCCCCGAAATTTCGTTCTTCAAGGGAATGGGTATAACCCCGCATAACTTGGAAGGGAAAGACGAGATGAAGAAGTTACCGAAGCAGGAATACACAACGGAGTTCAAGGAACTGGCGGTTAAGCGTGTGAAGGATGGGCAAAGCAACGGCGTCGTGGCGAAGGAACTGGGCGTAAGCGAGCAGACATTGCGAAACTGGGTCAATGCGTTTGATGCAGGGAAGCTGACCGGATCAGGCACCAAGGTGGTGACACCCGAGCAAATGGAAATGTCGCGGATCCGGGCCGAGAATGCCCGGCTCAAGATGGAGGTCGCGATATTAAAAAAAGCGACGGCATACTTCGCGAAAGATGCGCTGTGAGGTATGCCTGGATCGACACCCAACGCAAGGTCTATCCACTGCCGCTGATGTGCGATGTGCTGACAGTGAGCATCAGTGGCTACCGAGCATGGAAACGAGGAGGCAGTCCGATGCGCAAGCGGCTGACGGATACACAGATGCTGGCGCTGATTCAAGCCATCGACAAAGAGTTGAAAGGGAGTTACAGCAGTCCGCGCATGGTGCGCGAAATGCGGGATCGTGGATTCCCGGCCAGCAAGCAGCGCGTTGAACGGCTGATGCGGGAGAACGGCATCCGGGCCCGGCACAAACTGCGCTACAAGGCGACGACGGACTCGAAGCACAACCTGCCGGTAGCGAAAAATCTGTTGGCGCGGGATTTCACGCCGCCCGCACCGAACAAAGTTTGGACAGCAGACATGACCTATATCTGGACGGATGAGGGCTGGCTGTACCTGGCCGTCGTCATTGATCTGTTCAACAGAGAAGTCGTGGGCTGGTCGATCAAGCCGCGGATGACGACGGACATCGTGATGGATGCGCTGACGATGGCGTGGTTTCGTAGGAAACCTGAACCGGGGCTGATGCACCACTCGGACCGAGGAAGCCAGTATGCCAGCCATGCCTTTCAGGCGCGGCTGAAGGAATACGGCATGGTCTGTTCGATGAGCAGGAAGGGAAACTACTGGGACAATGCGCCGACCGAGAGCTTCTTCAACAGTTTGAAGAATGAGCGGGTGCATGGCACCCGCTATCGGACGAAGGAAGAAGCCAAGGCTGATTTGTTCGATTACATCGAACCGTTCTACAACCGAAAGCGCAAGCACTCCACGCTCGGCTACGCCTCGCCCAAGAAATTCATGGACGACTGGCTCAGCAATCAGCATGAGAAAGAATTGGCGGCATAATGCCGATAGGTTGGAGAACGAAAAACAGAGGGAACCTCAATCGAGCGAGTTCCATTTCCTGATCCGTCGGTATGCGCTTCCCTTTGTCTACGTCGGCCAACTTGCCAGCTTTCTGGGCGCTTACCCATTTATGCAGACTACTTTTGGGTACCGACATCCGTTTGGCTGCCGCTGTTATGCCCAACCCAGTTTCCACCAACTTCACAGCTTCCGCTCGAAATTCCGGCGTGTATTTCCCCTGCGGTATGCGTTCCATCACTTCCTCCATTCGTTCCATTTTACGAATCAGAGGACTCTATTTCTTCCGGCAGACGTCAGTCGCCAATGCGGTATCTGCCTTGAGGGTACTGGAACGATTCATTTACCGGTGCCGATGACTGGCAATGGTGAATGAATCGTTCCAGCCCCGCAGATAAAAATTTCTTTTTATGGCAGATAAGATAAAACCTTCGAGACAATTGCGGTAGTGGCGTGTGTAGAACGACAAGGCGTTTGGATGCAAGCATATCGGCAACGACCCATCGCGAGAGACAGCTTAGCCCCATGTTTTCGGCAACGGCGCGCTTGATCGCCCCGGCGCTTCCAAAAATCATTCCTTCGTTGAGGTGGTGCAAGTATGGCAGCAATACCTGCTCTACGATCTCGCGTGTTCCAGAGCCTGGCTCTCGAAGTAGCCATTCGGCTTCCCGTAGATTTTTTAATGTGATCTTTCGCGAAAGTTTTTGCCGAGCGAGTGGATGATTCGGTGAGCTTACGATTACCAGTTCATCCACTAACCAGGGTATTACATCCAGCTCCGATTCGTGACAAGGGCCTTCAATAAAACCGATGTCGACTTTGAAGTTGGCGACCTCTGCGGCGATTTCGCTGGTGTTACCAATATGAACTTCGACACGCGCGGCGGGTACGCTTTCACGGAAGCGCGCAATCAGCGCAGGTATTACATAATTACCGATCGTGGTACTGGCTCCTATCTTGAGTAAGAATGCACCAGGTTCGCCAGATGTTGAAAATTGGCTCTCGATACTCCGAGCACCATCAAGGAGCAAGCGCGCCTGCGACATCAGCAAGCGGCCGTTATCGTTTAGCACCAGACGGTTTCCGATACGATCAAACACCTGTGTATCGAGCAGGTTCTCAAGCTCACTGAGTGCTGCGCTGACTGCTGATTGCGACAGCGATATGCTTTTCGCTGCCATTGTCGTGCCACCGGTCTGACCAATGGCAATAAAAATCTGTAACTGGCGGAGGGTAAGGTGCATGCAACTCCCCTTTAATCTATCGTGAATCCAATTTAGAAGTGCAACCTTAGAAGTGCAACCACTAGTGGTTGCTTGGTGTAAAGAACTTCCACGCAGAAGAATACCTCATGAGGCGTCCTAAATCCAAGCACTTTGCGTGGACGGTGGCTGAGTCGGTCTACCTCCATGAGTTCATGCTCCGCAAATTCTTTGCCGTTGTCGAATGTGATGGTGTGGCATTTATTCTTGTGGGGGCTCAGCAAGCGCGTCGTCACAGCCGTGACACCAGCGGCATGCTTGTTGCGTATGTGCCCCGCCAACACATAACGAGACACACGGTCAGCCAGCGTGACCAAACCCGCCCTTGTGGTTCTTGCCGATGACGGTATCGCTTTCCTAGTCACCCATGCGTGTTTTGTGAGCAACGATGTCAGGGCGATCATCAATGCTGACACTGTTCTTGATCGTGCCACGTCGTTCTTGCCCGCTTGCATAACGCTTGCGGCGCGGTTTCTGGCTTCGTAGATGTTGGTGCAGGTCTCCGCCATTCCGCTTGTCCGCAGAGATGTGCAGGTAAATTGTTTCGGGGCTGATCAGCAAGCTTCCTTCCAGCTCAAGTCGATTAGCGACCTGTTCCGGGCTGAGGTCTTTGCGGGTCAATCTTTCAACTTCGGCCCATTTATGCGGTGAGAATTGCTTGCCGTTGATGCAAGCTTGCTTGCGCTCATCACGCATTGATTGAGCTTGTTTCGGCCTCCAGCCACGCCGCCCTTTGTTTCACCTGAACTCTCGTGAAATCGTGGATTTGTGCACGCCCATTTCGTCTGCAATTTGTGTTTGGTTACACCCTGCTTTATGTAACCCAGAAATCTGGTATCGTTGTTCATGGTCGAGCTGTGTATAGATGCTTCATCTGTGTTCCTTTTACTTGGTCGTTTAAGTGGCTCGATGTTAACGCAGCTCGCCACCTAAATTCGCTTACAAAAGTTGCACTTCAGAGTTGAATCCGCTTATTTGTTGTTAGTGCAGCGGAGCCAACCCCTGGAACTGTCATCAATGCTTCGAATTTGAACTCGCGTATCGGTATCGATTAATTAAGTAGAGTATAGAAATATAATTTGTTTTACAATTAACTGTTCCTTGCTTACTATAAATATTGTTAAGATCGTCGCTAAAAATTAACTGTTGCGGGTGGCTCTTGAATTTGTCTTGTTACTGAAAATAAGTTATTAACATCGCATAAGCCGTAAGATAAAAATCCAGAATATCATTGGGTTCGATTGGAGGAGATGGCAAATGGGTATGCATGAAGATTTGATCGGGGAAATACTGGCCAATGTTCGCCCGGGCCATGGAACAATTGATCGGCGAATCTTCTCGGATGAATCAATTTACCAGGTCGAAATGGATCGAGTATTCACGCGCACTTGGGTCTTCGTTGCGCATGAATCACAGATCCCGAACCCAGAAGATTTTCTAACGACCTATATTGGCTCTGATCCAGTAATCGTTTGGCGTGACAAGGCATCAGCTGTGCGTGTATTTCTGAACTCATGCCGCCATAGAGGAATGCGCTTGTGTCGAGTCGACCATGGCAACGCAAAGTCGTTCTCGTGTTCCTATCATGGGTGGACTTTTTCCAGCGATGGCTGTCTTGCTGCAGTCCCACTCTTTAAACAGGCGTACCATGGCAACTTGCCGCGAGAACAGTTAGGGCTTTTTGAATGTCCGCGTGTTGAATCTTATCAAGGGTTTTATTTCGCCTGCTGGGACGAAAAGGCACAATCGTTAGCAAATTATCTTGGCGATGTGAAATGGTATTTCGATATTATGGCCATGCGAACGCTGGGCGGGCTGGAAGTCATACCGGGTCAGCAGCGTTACAGGGTGCCAGGAAACTGGAAGCTCGGCGCAGAAAATTTTGCCGGGGATAATTATCATGCTCCCTATACCCATAGGGGAGCACTAGAGGTTGGCGCCTATTCGCAAGAGCCCGGTACAGTCCTGCGCAACGAAGATTTCGGCGACTTTACAGTGGCCTTTGAGAATGGCCATGGGTTAATCGACATTCCGAAACCTGGTGCCCGTTGGCACGGTGATAAATACATCGCAGACGCTATCGGCAAAGAGGCTGTCGAATATCTTCAAGAGTTGAGAAACGTCTTGCAACAACGGGTTTCGAGCTTGCAGGCGGAAATATTTTCGATTGGCGTGGGCACGATTTTCCCAAATTTGTCATTCAACGATTTTGGTTCATTTGTTGGTGGCCTGATGATGGTGTGGCACCCGCGTAGCGCCACTGAGTCGGAAATCTGGGAAAACATGCTGTTTGATCGTAGCGCACCGAAAGTCATCAAAGACATCGCCCGACAGAATTTCACTTTCGGGCAGACGGTTGCGGGATCATTCGGCGCAGATGATATGGAAAACACTGAACAAATCACCGCTGCCACGACAGGAGTGATTAGTAAACGGGTGCCGTTTGATTACAGCATGGGACTCGGCCACGACGGCAAAACCGACGGCGCCCCAGAGGGGATGCCGGGCAGGGTTGGCGATTTTTATACTGACCAAAATAACAGAAATTTTTATGAATACTGGGCTCAGCTTATGGGTACACCGACACCTCGCAAACCGTGACAGGCATATCGGTCAGCATCGCCCAACAACCTGCGGCAATACAGAAAACACAACCAAGAATAGTGGTGGCTCCTATGACACATGACAATATTTCTACAGACATTGAACGCAAGATCGAAAAGTTTTTGTACTTGGAGGCTCTTTTTCTTGACGAGGGGAGGCTCGATGAATGGCTCGACTTGCTGGCGGAAGACGTGGTTTATATGTCGCCAGTAACCGAAACACTGGACCATCGATCCGAAGAAGACGTATTTTCTGAAGGTCGGCTGCGCATCTTCGAAGAAAGCAAAAGTGTTCTTGCCAAGCGGGTGCAACGCTTGGCAACTAACTTTGCCCACGCGGAACAGCCGCGCTCCCGTGTGCGGCGGCTTATCACAAATATTTTGATTTCTGATAAGCAAGATGGCACATATGAAGTCAGGTCTAATTTTCTTGTTTTTCAATCGCGTCTTGAATCCACCGAGGCATTCTTTGTCGGAAGCCGCCGGGATGTGCTCGTGGAGCATGCCAAGGGCTTTTTAATTAAACGCCGCGAGATTCTTTTTGCGCACCGCTTACTGCCGCGCAGTCTGTCTATTCTGTTCTGATGCTGCTTTCACTTAAGGATAAAAAATGGGCTCAAATGTAATCACCTTTCCTGTGGCTCGGAGACATGACACCAAGTTCTTGTTGGATGGAACAGTTCGCGTAGAGGGTTACGATATCGAGTTTACTGATACTGGCTCGCTGCCCTGGCCATATTTCGCCGACATGGTAACGAAGATTTCCTACGACATTGGAGAGCAGGCGCTATCGCATTACCTTATCGCGCGGAGCATGGGCAAGCCGCTCACTGCAATACCCGTATTTCCCAGTTCCTTTTTCCCTCAAATGGGAGTCGCCGTTAATCGCGCGAGTGGAATCCGTGAACCGAAAGACTTGGTTGGCCGCAGGGTAGGGGTTGCCGGATTTGGATATAACCCGGCGGTGTGGTTTCGCTGGATTCTTAAATCACACTACCAAGTAGACCCAAAACAAATAATCTGGGTTGAAGATGAAGATGATCTATTTTTCAATGGCCTCCCCTATCTTCGGCCGAGTGATTTCAAGATTGAACGTCTACCCCACATAACATCGGAAACGATTGTACCGGGAGGGATATATGCCGGTGAATATCTTCAAACAGGGCAGATTGATGCGATTTTGCTTCCATCAGGGGGCGCTCCGGCAACGGCAACAACAGGGCCGTTATTTGATGATCCACAGGCACAGATTTCAGCTGCGGTCGCTCAAACCGGGATTTTCCCGATCAATACCGTCATAACATTGACTACCAAGGTCGTCGAAAAGCATCCGGGGCTCCCAGCCGCGCTTTATGCCGCGTTCAAGAAGGCGAGAGCGCTCTATGATGAAGAAACCCGCAGCCGGAAAGAAAGTATTCACATGGGACTTGATATCGGATTCCTCGAGAAGCTAGGCATTTTCCCGACAAAATATGGACTGGATGCAAACAAAAATGCGCTAACCGCAATCTTGTCACATCTGGTTACCGAAGGAATTGTTTCACCATCGTCAACGGTATCGGATTTCTTCGAGCCGGTAGGCTAAATATTTCTCGACACTTTTCCGATCACTAGTGTCCGGTTAAAAATCAAATAGAATCATTTGGTTATTGGGTAATGGCGCAATGACTCCAGTAGTGTCTGGCTGCAAGGCGCATGAAATATGGGTTTTCTCGAAAATCGAGACCGACAATATCTGTAACAAAGTGTAGAGCGAGGCATTGAGATGGAGCTCTTTCTTGACGATAGCGATCAGCACGTAGGTGGAAACGGCGCACCAGATTTGCGTCTTCACCGCGTTCTCGCTGGTTCCCAGAAAGCGCTTGATGCGCAGGTGTTGCTTGATCCATTTGAAGAACAGCTCTACCTGCCAGCGGCTCTTGTACAGCGCGGCAATGGTCAACGGCGGCAACGTTGTGTTGTTGGTCAGAAACACCAACGTTTTGCCCGAATCGGGGTCTTTGAATCGGATGCGCCGCAAATGCTCTGGGTAGTCCTTGGACACGTAAAACCCGTTGAGCCGAATCGCCTGATCGCAGATCACACCGGTGCTTCGGTCGGTCTTGGTCGAGTAAACCCGATGGGCATCCATGCCGCGTTTGGCGCGGGTCACAAAGAACGCGCCGGCCTGATGTATCTTGAAGAGCCGGTCGAAGTCCACGTAACCCCGATCCATCACGTAAAACGCACCCGCTTCGATGGGCAAGATGTCGAGCACTTTGACATCGCCCATCTTGCCATCGCTGATGTGGATGAAGGCCGGGATCGCCCCGCGCAAGTCCAGCAGCGTGTGCATCTTCACCGCCGCCTTGGTGCTGCGAAACGGAGCCCAATCGAACAGGCTCAAACACAAGTCGATGGTGGTCGAGTCCAGCGCGTAGACCGTCGCATCGAGTTCCAGTCCCGTTGGTTCTGCGGCGTAGAGGTTCCTGGCTCGCACGATCAAGCGCATCGCAAGCGCGTGATAAATGTGCCAGTCCCGCTGATTCAGCGCATCCGAGAGAGTCGATCGTGCGGGTATGCTGCTCAAACCCATGTGAAACAGCTTGGATTGATTGGATGCCAGGCAGACCTCGATGTCGCGCAAAGACTCGCGCCACGTCAATTGCGAGAATGCCATCACGCGAAACAGGTCGGCGCAACCCAAAGTGCGCACACCCGCATCGCCGCCATGACGGTCGATGATGCGCCCGAAGGTCTTCCACGGCACATACTCCATGACTTGCGCAAACAGCGTCTTGCCCACGTTCATACGTCACCCCAAGCTCTCCAAACCCGGAATGATCGCAAATGCGCAAGATGAAATTCAAATCGTGGACACCCATGAATCGCTTGAAACCCTTATCATTGTTGGCGTTGCCGTCGGTACGTCTCAATTTAACCGGACACTAGTGTTTTCCGATTTATCTACAATTGGGCTAGTGAGATTTCATCTTTTCATTAAAAGTATCAGGAGACAGTATGAGCGATAACTTTGATGTGGTCATCGTAGGTGGCAGAGTTGCTGGCAGCACTTTAGCGGCTCACCTCGCCAAACAGGGTGTAAAAGTATGTGTAATCGAGCGTGACGACCTGAAAGAAGAACCGGTTTCTACGCATAATATTTACTACAACACCGTTGATCGGTTGGTCAATCAAACGGGTGTTGATTATGCCCAACTGATGTCGTCGCATGCCCCGGCGCTATTAAGCTTGAAACTGGAAATTAAGAATGGAATAACTGCCACCTTTCCCTTCCCTGATCCGTCCTATTGTATTCGCCGTAGTGTGCTGGACAATGCTCTGCTTGATGCCGCCCGCCGCGCTGGCGCTGAAATTCGGCTCAATACACGGGTGACAGATGTTCTTGATGACGGCCAGCGCGTGATTGGCGTGCGGACTGCTGATGGTGAGGTGCGCGCCCGCTTCGTCGTTGGTGCGGATGGCGTAACATCCATGGTGGCTCGCGCCGTACAGGCAGAAACCTGGCTGGATATTCCAAGTGATCGCTTCTGCTATTTCAGTTACTACCGCCTTGCTGAAGGGCTCCCAAACGATGTGGGATTTTTTTGTTTCGATGACAACAAACCCGATCCGTGTGGATATCTGATTTTCCCGGTAGGTGAAAACCAGGTGCTCGTCGGCTGTTTTCCGGTCAATGCCGATCTCGATAAATTTAAAAATGACCCCGATAGTGCTTTGAAGGCTCAACTGTCCTCCTTTGATCGAACTGCGGCTTACCTTAAAGGCGAACAGACTGATCGGGTCTATAGTCGTCTTAAAATGCCATCTTACATGCGCCGTAGCGTTGGTCCAGGCTGGGCGCTGGTGGGTGATTCCGGACACTTCAAAGACCCTGTGCTGGCACAGGGAATCGGCGATGCGGTGCACCACGCCATAAAGCTTGCCTCCGCTATCAAGCGTTCACTTGATAACCCCGGTAGCGAGCAGGCCATCATGGACGCCTGGGAACGTGATCGCGATCTTGAATCGATTGACATATTGTTCATGGGCGTGCAGATGAGCCGCGGCGCCGGGCCAGGAGCGCTAGTAGTTCAATTGATGGAAGATGCAATGTCCGATCCCAAACTGCTTCCGGTAATGGGAGGCATTTATCAGCGCACGCACCGACCGGCAGACTTCTTTAACCCTAAGACGCTGACTCGGGCCGCTATTCGCGCCGTGCTGAAAAAACGCGCCAGTGTGGGGGCGATATTTGCAGAAATGAAAGAAGGCAGCAAGGGGCAACGTGAACTGGACGGGATGATCCGCCAAATCAAAAGCCGCCCCATGAGGCCATGGACACTCACTGCGAAGCAATAAATTTCTCGTAAATGATTTTTTCTTCGCTCACGCCAAGATTCTTAAGCTTGGCACGACCTGCATCGATCATCGGTGGCGGGCCGCAAAGATAAAACGTTGTCGATGCAACATCTGCAGCAGTGAAGTCATCCAGCAAATCTGTCGCAAAACCTTGACGATACTGAGCACTTGCATTGGCGACACTGATTGTCCAGGAAAATCCGGGCAACTTTTTCTTTACGGCTTCAAGTATGTCCAGACATGCAATTTCAGCCGCATCGTTGACACCATAAAGCAGTCTCGCTGATTGCATAGCGGATGCACGGTCGTCGGCAGCTAGTGTTTGCAGCATGCTAAGCATTGGCCCGAGGCCAGTCCCCCCAGCAATCATCACTGCAGGGCTGGAATAATCACGCATGAAGAATATGCCATGTGGTCCAGTTAGCTCAAGCACCTCCCCCACTTGAGCTCGACGCAGATAATCACTCATCTGCCCTGATGGTAATAATCGAATCAGCATTCCCACCTGATCATGATTGGGGATATTTGTGAATGAATAGGCACGCCAGTCATTTGATCCCGGGACTTTTAGCTTTGCGTACTGACCGGGTAAAAACTCAATGGGCTGATTCAATTGCAGCACAAGGTGCACGGTATCCTTAGCTACTGTATCAAGGCGCACGATATGCGCCGACAACATAGGGGGTGCAGCGCGTCGAAGTCTTGCCAGAGGCATGCGCAAGGAAACGATCAAATCACTTTTTGCTCGAGTCTGACACCCCAATGCATAACCTGCAGTAATTTCCTCCTGCGTCAAGGCCTCATCAGTATAAAACCCGTGATCCACTGTGCCTGAAATAATTTGACACTTACAGCTACCACATACCCCCTCGGCACAATCGATCGGCCAACGCAGCCCCTGCCGCTTGGCCGCATCGAATAGCGTTTCCTCTGGTGTTGCATTCAGCAATACGGTTTCGTTATCAGAAAATTGAACGATAATTTTCATATAAAAAGAGAGTTATAAAAGTTTATACAATGCAAAAGACTTCTCTAGATTTTGCTAGAAAAAACGATGGATTATAACGGATGTCGATCTTATAGTAGCTGTAGCTTTTCCATGCTTGCTATCATTCTATAAATGGCATCAGCCTTTCACCAATTACAAAATTAGGCTTCATAAGATAGATCATTGAAGGAATTACTAATAGCGCGGCAGTAGCAGAGATAGTCATCCATAAAGCAATGAGTAATCCCATTTCCGCTTGAAAGCGTAGCGAAGACATTAGGTACCAAAGAAAGACACTGGAAACCATAGTCAAGCCAGTAATCAATACACCTCGTCCGGCAGTTTCCAGGCTGAAGGTAATGCTGCCTCGCAGATCTTTGGTCACATTAAATCGCTCCTTTATTCGATCGACGATATAAAAGGCATAATCGACACCTAAGCCAATACCGAGCGCGGCAATAGGTAGCGTGTTGATATTCATGCCGATACCCATCCACTTCATGAACGCGAAAGTCACTACGTTGGAAAGCAGGATCAGCGGTAAAAAAAACAGTCCTGCTTGAACCGATCGATAACTTATTGCGCAGAAAACAAAAAGCACCATAAGTGCTAGCGCAATACTCTTTATCTGATCGGCAAAAATGATCTCGTTAATGGCGGCCAGTACTCCTATCAGCCCTCCCGCTAATTCATAGTGCGCACCCGAAATTGGATTTTTTTCAATGTACTCCCTGATGCGTGAAACTGCTGTGCGGATAGTATCCCCTTGGTGATCCCGGAAAAAAATGGTTACTGCGCCTACTTTTGAATTAGCATCAATAAAACGATCCATGTCGCCAGGCTCCGCACCTTGGGTCACCAAGTGCAAAAGTTCGCCGTTATCAGTAGCATTTTTACCGAGTTCTTCAAAATGCGGATTCCCCTCGTGCACCACAGCATTGGTCGGCGCAATCACATCAGCTACGGAAATCGAGCCACCAATCTGCGGCTGTGCCTCTACAAACCGCTGCAGACGAATAATATTATCCAAAACAGCCGGTTGTTTGAGTGCATCATATGCATCACCCTTTACTACCAAAAACATCTGCTCGCTTCCTCGGAAGCGGTGATTGATCGCACCCCAGTCCTTGTTGTATTTTGAGCTAGGCCACAGCAGTGGGGATCCTGGATTTGCATCACCGACAGTGACTTCCGACGCTTGTTCCCCCGCTAGCAACAGCGCCAAAAGACTAGCCACCAAAATAGCGATAGCACTTACTTTATGAGTCGACAACCGCGCAAACAAACGACACAATTTCAGCAGGTACTGCGTAATATCCCACTTCAGTGCAACGCGCTCTCTTGGCGCTTTCACCCATGACAAAGCAATAGGCACCATAATACAGGCAGTCACTAGCAGGCTAGTCAGCCAGATGGCGCCAATAATAGCGGCTTTTTGCAGCAGCGGAATCGGTGTCAGAGTTACAACCAGAATACTGCCAATGTCTACCAATAAACCCAATACTGAGGGGCGAAATAAGTTGATAAAGGTTAGCCGTGCAGCCTCATGAGAGGATTTCACACCAAGCATTCGCTCATCGTCAAATGCAGCGCAAAACTGTACTGAATGTGAGATAGCTCGTGCTGAGATCAAAAATACAATCACCATGATTAGCGGGTCAAAGTTAAAACCAACTAGATGAATGATGCCAAGCGAAATCAGCGCTGAAACCCCCGCAGTAAAAAGCGGCAGCAAGGTTCCACGCCAGGTGCGCATAGTAAAAAACAAAATGACACCCATTACCAAAATGATAAATATCGATATCTCGACTGTCTCAGGTAGATAGCTGAATACTGTGCCATGCAGCATGGGCTCACCGACAACGCTTATTCGGATACCGGGTTCAGTATTCTTTTCAATCAGCTGATTAATCTGGGTGTAGACTTTTTCGACATCCAGCAATCTATCAATAAAATCCACCGTGATCAAACCGGCCTTGAGGTCACGCGAGACATAAGCGCCATACACAAGTGGATTGGAAACAACCGCACGGCGCAGCATTTCAATTCCTTGTTGATCATTAGGCACATCTGGCCACATCAAGGGGATGCTTTCTATGCCATAAGTCGAGCCACGTACATCCTTAAGCTTCTTGGCAGCCAACGAAGTAACCTGATATTGATTCACTGCATCGACATACAGCAGTCCTTGCGTGATAGCGCGTATCTTGTTCAGCACTTTCGGTTGGAAAATGTCCCCCTTCTCTGGTTCGACCATAATGGTCACGACATTAGCGCCACCAAAACTACCTTTGTATTTCTCATGCACCTCAACATAGGGGTGATGCCCAGGTAACAAATCTGTAAAATGTGTCGTAATCTCCAGACGTAGGGAGATCACTCCCAATATAGCCGAGGCAACGATAATGGCAACCATAATGGCCACGCGTTTGGGAAATAGCTTATTTGCCAAAAACTCAATCATTTAATAGGCTCCAGTGGTTGCTATTCAGCTACTGCTTCTTCATTACTGAAAACCTTCAAGTTTTTTAGGTCCTGCTCAATCAGCGTCGCACCAGCAATCAGAAGTTTGTCCTGAAAAGTTGCTACTGTGGCATGCCAAGCATAGTCATCCGCTTGGGCGCGACCGACCTCCCATTGCGTTCCATTAGCCATGCCCTTGAGCAACAAACCACGTCCGCCAACACCTATCCAGTGTCCAGCAGCAAAGGTCATGTCGAGGATGTGCTCCTTTGTGGCTAACGGCACAGAGATCCATGTTGCACCACCATCATTGGTCGTGAGCAAGGTACCTTCTACACCACCGACAACAGCGTGCTGGGGATCGCTAAAATTTATGGTCATCAGGCTACGGTCAGTGGGCATCGTAACGCCAACCCACCCAGCAGGTGGCGTAAGCTTCTTCTCTTCACTTATGCCAAGGCCTTGACTTGCATCTGATCCAATCTGATTCACCACGCCGGCTGCTTTTACAACCACGGATTTGCTCCCGACTTGAGTGGTATGCATGGCATGGCCAAACTCACCAACGACCCAGACAGTACCTTGCCCGTCAAAGTTGACGTCATTCCAAGCAACGTCCTGCTCAGGGACTTTGCGCTCCCAAGTCCTGCCAAAATCACTGCTAGTGAGCACGGTGCCCATGACGCCTACCGCCCAGGCTGTGCCTTGCGGGTCGATACGAACTCGAAGCAGTTTGTTGTCGACCGCTGATTTTGGTGAATCCACGGCTCGCCAAGTAATCCCGCCGTCTGCTGTGACTAAGACCAAACCTGTGTTACCGACTGCCACCGCACGTTTACTATCCCAAGCAGCAACGCTTTGAAGGTTTTCTCGGGTGCCAGAGGCTTGCATTTGCCAAGTATGGCCGCCATCCTCGCTGCGTACTATCTTGCCTTCTTTCCCAGCCATCCATAGGATGCCGGGCTTACCTACAGCTTCAGCGATCCCAAAAAATCGATCACGTCTTTCTATGGATGGATGCTCTAGATGAAAAATTTTTTCTTTGGGCTTGACGTAGACGCCCACCAGATATAAAGACGCCACGATAGCCAGAGAGACGACACCCTCTACGACTTGTATCATTTTCTTGTTCATGCACTCTGCTTTCTTGCTCTTATATATAACCCCATCGTGGAAAACTTGAGTATCGAAAATGATATTGTAGCTTTTGACCTTCCCTCACAGGAAGCAAACGATGGATTGCATTTTAGACAGTGACAAAACATCTTCTCCACCTAGTGAAATATTGACTCTTTCACGGTAGTCGACTTACTAGAAGTCAGAAGCGAGAGTCTCGATATTTATATTTAAATCTGACTCACCCTTCAGAAAGATGTGGCAAACAGCGAGCCCTTAAAACTTTGCAAGCACAATTGATTCATCATTTCCGCTAGACCCCTTTTTTAAGAAAATCCAACAGCGCGAACCTGCATTGCAAGCTACAGGATTTGTCACAGCTAACCAAAAGGCTTGTTAACTCACAAGTACCATTTGCCTTTTTAGGACAAACAGAAAGCATCTAAGTAAAATTCAAAATTGATACGTTGCACGGATCAGAAGCTGGCTGTTGTCTGCACCAGTACTCAACAGATGAGTGCGATCTGTTATATCATTTGCTGATTTTTTTGTGGGACCTCTTGGGAAATTGAGTGAAATCTCACTATAAATACGCCATTTATCACCAATGGCATAATCGAGACCACCAACCCAAATGGTGTCTCCGTAGTGTGTGTCCCACAAAAGTGCTAAACTTGGTTTTAGTCGATCATTCAAGTAGTTTAGAGTCAGCGTGGAAGTGAGAAACGTCTGGTGCTCTCGAGCCTTAGCGGAGTATCCAAATAATTCGACAATATCGTCACTGTCTTTAAACCCTGTTATCCATCTATCAAAAACTTCTAAAGTCCACAACCCTGGCCTCGCTGTACCAAACACGCTTTGAGTCCATTTGGCTGTATTATCAAAGCCCAGCATCATCCGAACTGTACTTTTTTCTAGAATACCTCCAATACCAGGAACGACAGCACACGCTGGAGGTGGGCCCACAAGGGCACAGAAGCTGCTACCGATGTTATATTGATGTTTAGGCTGATAGGCGAGCTCACCACGCAACACCGTGTCGATATCTGGCAAATCTGCATTGAATGTCGCACCATAAGTATCCATTCTTGGATAAATAATCTCCCCGAAATTATTCGCGGGAACTTGACCGTAAGCCTTTGCTGATTTGAAACTAGGAAAATCCGTTGCGACTGAATTAACGATAGGGTCATAATTTAACCCATGGTAGTACAATAATGAGTAGCTAATCGCTCTGCCTGGAGCATTACCAGTCCAGCGAAAACCCCAAGTATCGTCACTTGTATCGCCACTAGATTGGTGATAGTTATATGGTGTAAATAGCGTGCTATCAACGCCATGATAGCCAGTTCCTGCAAATCTACCACCAGCTAGGTCAATATTATTGACTACTTTTCTACCGGAGCCCCAGCCTGGGCCATAGATTAGCTGCAGATTACCATCCACCTCAGGAAATGCGATCTCTATATTGGCAAGCCAAGTAGGATTACGCGTCTCCTCATTCTCACGCTCTAATGTTGATCGCCATCTAGTGTCGTATCCTTGCACGACATCGGTCGCGTGGAAAAAATCAGCCTCGCCCCATGGCATCTGTTGTTTCCCAAGCTGAACCTTTATCCTCTCAGTCAAAGGGAATGCGGCGTAAAACTCTCGGATTTCAGCTTCGTTATATTGATCATTAACAAACGCTCTCCCTCCTTGCGCTATTGCTGCATTCTCAAGTCTCCTCAAGTACGGCGTTTTATGCTCACTACTAAATCTTCCAACAGCTTTGAGTTTCACCTTTCCAAAATTAATATCACCATCCAGCTTGACTACACTTCGCATGATAGAGATATCTCCTGCACCATCAATCTGCCCACCCTTTCCATCAGGCTCGGGATGATCCTCAAGGTTCCAACCGATATACTGACGAAAGTATCCATGTAATTGTGCATCGATGGTTGTTCTAGGGGAACTAGTGCCATCACTAGCCACAATTGAACTATCAGCGAATGAAGGCGTGTCATACTCCTCAGCGGTAGCAATATTTGCCCATGAGCCGACAATGAAAATAAACGGAGTTAGGCACCACCTGCCGATAATGAGTAGAAGGGGTGGAGAAGACCCATCGAAGTCTTCCGCGCTGCCTAGGCTATTCTTATCAACTCGAAATGAAAGTTTTAACCAATTCATTTGACCACCTCCAATAACTTGTCAATACTAACGTCTTCTGGCTTAAGATCTATATGTGTAACGTCCCAACCAAAAGTTACGCTGGCATGACCTCGCAAAATATCAATCACATAATTCATGTAACCAGCGGCTGGTATTTTGCGACCCTTGGTATCAACAAATTTGGCTCTAGACCCAAGGAGATCAATCTTCCACAGCGTCCCTTTCTTGTTATAAAACTCAGCCATCGTTGCAAAACCAGGTATGCCTACTGAGATGTAATATATCTTTTTGCTGTAAGGGTGCTCTGGCGGAGTAATAGCTTCAACTACATCCACCTCAACAGGCTCCCAGTCCATCGTTGGATTCCAATAGGGGGGATTCTTAAGGTCCACCCCGGTAAACTCGTCCGCGAGTGTCGCTGCCCCCTTAACGCGAGGGGGTGTCCGCAGAACAAGTCCCAATATCCATTTCCGCTTGATGTAACGAAAATCCTTATACCAAGAGGGATGCGCATTAAATCCGTTAATATCATCATAAAGATAATCTGCTCCACCAACAGGATCCATCCAGGCACCACCAGTTAGCCTGCGTATTCGTCGCACGCTCTTCAGATATGCAGAAGTTTCATCTGGACGCCCATCCATGTAGCGGATAGTGAATGTACCCAAACCCCGAAGATCATAAGGTTCGGTAAAAACAAGAAGCTCACGTTTGGCGATATCGCCTTTCCCAATGACATGAGGTTCATCGACACGTCCTACCATAGGCACAACGGAGAACTTGAATGACTGAACTTGCTCCAACCCTTTTTTCTGATCGATCAACAAAAGTGAAGAATTGACAATTTCACCATTATTGATAAGTGAATATAAAAGAAAGTTATTCCACATCACCTTGTATCCCGCATTGGGATCGTCTGAGCGAATATCTGGGAAAGCGATCCCTGCTACATAATTTTCAATCTGTTTGGTCTTTTCGTTAAGCCGAACAGAAGGGCTGTACTTTTTCGTCAGGCTAACTAGTGAAGAATCAAGTGGATATTTTTCCGAGTGCTTGATCTTTACGTTTAACTTGAATTCACGAACCAACCTTTCGATCGACGGAGGAATCAATTCCGATATCGGATGCTGTTCAAAAGTATCATTTTTAAAAGTATCAATATTCGAAGCATTGATGACAGTTCCAGGGGGTAGCTCCGCTGCACTAACAACAAATGGGGAAAAGAATAATAAAGCAAGGCAAATAGCTGCGCTTGAAAATAGGGGACATGCAACAGGGCTGTTGGCAAATCGATAACACAATGGCTTCAGTTTCATATTTCATCCTCCTCTTTTTTATGATGTACTTTGAAGTGTTGCGGATTCGTGATCTGTCCGGTTTTCGTTTATGTTTCCTCCTTTTTGACACTCGAAAAATACTAATTTACGATATCACAATACACTTATCCAGCCAAGATTTGTTTAAGAAAAGATCAGCCAAGCCATGTCGTCACACCTATAGTTACTGCAAGGCCACCAAAAATTAACCAGACAAATAGCGATGCGGCAAATAAGAATGGCATAACTCCGGCGCGGCGAATTGTCGAAATGTGACTCGACAGACCTAGGGCAACCATTGCCATTGCCAATAGAAACGTATCGATCTCAGTAATACCTGACACGATTGCACCAGGCAAAATGGCAAGCGAATTCAAAGCGATAACTACAGAGAAACCTAACGCGAACCATGGAATGGTAATACGGCCATTTGTTTTGTGAGTATCATATCTACTGGTCATATTGATAGTTTCGCGTGATTGTCTCCGGGACAAATAAACTGACAAGATCAATAGGAACGGCCCCAACATCATCACGCGTATCATTTTTGTGATAACCGCTGTATTAGTTATCTCTGCACTTATCGAAGATGCGGCAGCTGCCACTTGTGCCACTTCATGCACTGTGGCGCCGATATATATTCCTGATACAATTGGCGAGAGAGATAACAATTGCCATTGTTCGTTAATGTAATACATTGCCGGGTATAAGAATAAGGCAAGAGTTCCAAAAACGATGACTGTTGATACAGCCACGGTTGCTTGTTCGGTTCGGGCACGAACAACTGACTGGGTTGCCATTACCGCAGCGGCTCCACAAATGGAGCTGCCAACACCAATCAGCAATATGGTTTTTTGATCGAGCTTGAATACCTTGGTGCCGAGCAGCCATGCCATGGCGAAGGTACTGCTTAAAACCATCGCATCGATCACCACCCCGCTGATGCCGACATATGCAATATCCTGAAAAGTCAAACGAAAGCCATACAGGACGATGCCGAGTCGCAGCAGATTTTGTTGAGAAAACGTCACGCCCGCTGCACTTGCCATGGCGATCCGCGGAAACACCGTGTTGCCCACTACCATACCAAGCAGGATGGCCAACGTCAGCACGCTGATCCCGTTGGCCTGCAACCAATTCAGTTTGCCAAGTTCGATGGATAGTGCAGCAAGACTGCCGGACAGTGCAAGGCCAGGGAAATATTGCCCTATAGCGGCCATCAGGAGGCTCTCACAGAACATACATGGAGAACATACATGGCTTGTTGGGGCATTTTTGCTGAGATGGCAGGAAGGGTAGAGATTCCATGTTTTTCAAGTAATAGATTTGGAATAACTTTAAGCAAGGAACAATTAATTGTAAAACAAATTATATTTCTACAATTTACTTATTTAATCGATAGATTAAATCCCAAATTCCGCGATTGGAATTCGCTCAGGCTGCTGACGAGGGAGTTTTGGCTGGAGGAATTGGTGGTAAGAGGGCTTGCTGACGTCCTGGCTGGATACCGGCGAGCGTGCTCATGCGCGAGATCGCGGCGCTGGGCTACAGTGGCAAGGGGAGTCAGCTGCGCGCGTTTATGCGAGGGCTGAGGCCGAGTTTGCCAGTCGATCCTATCGTGCGATTTGAAACCGCGCCGGGCGAGCAAATGCAAGTCGATTGGGTGGAGTTTCGCAAAGGCAGGAATCCGCTGTATGCGTTCTGCGCGACCTTGGGCTTTAGTCGCGCAAGCTTCGTTGGGTTCGTCACCGATATGAAAGTAGAGACGCTCATCCGTTGCCATGAGGACGCCTTCGTCGCCTTTGGGGGTATTTGCCAGCGCGTGCTGTATGACAACATGAAGACCGTGGTGTTGGAACGCGATGCGTCGGGGCAAGGCGAGCACCGCTTTCACGCGGGGTTTCTTGACTACGCGCGGCACTGTGGTTTCGTGATCAAGCTGTGCCGTCCGTATCGTGCCAAGACGAAAGGCAAGGTCGAGCGTTTTAACGGTTATCTGCGCCGCTCGTTTTATGTTCCCTTGGTGGCGCAACTGGCGCAGGCTGGCGTGAGTCTGGATGTAGTCACCGCCAACAGCGAAGTCCGACGCTGGCTTGCCGAGGTCGCCAATCAACGCATTCATGGGACCACGCAAGCGCGTCCAGTGGATCGCCTGTCCGAGGAATGTCTGCAAACGCTGCCCACGCCTTGGCGCGGTGACATCGCTGCCGCGCGGCCTCAGAACACGGGGATTGCCACAGTCGTCGAACGGTCTGTCATCCTCATTGAACACTTGGCGCTGGCGACACCGCCGCAACATCCGCTCGCGGTCTACGAGCGATTGCTTGAGCAGTGTCGTCACGAAGTCGGGGGGGGCCGCATGAATCTCCAACACGAACGCATGCTGACGCTGTGTGAGAACCTCAATCTACCGTTCATCGCGCAGACCTATCCGGCGGCCACACAAGATGCCGTCCAGCACGAAACGCCTTACAGCGATTTCCTGGAGCATCTGCTCAAAGCCGAAGCGGCAGGACGTGTCAGCAGCGGATGTAAATTGATACAGGGCAGCGATTGAAAGTTGATACACCGAGTTGAGGGAAGATCGGCGGATTTGAGGCGCCGGTGATTACAAACGAGGTATATATGGAAATCGAAGTATTAAGGAAACATGGTTTGAGCCTGCGCCGCATTGCGACGGAGGTTGGTTGTGCGGTCAATACGGTGCGCAGTCATTTGGCGGCAGGAGCGAAGCCGAAATACGAGCGGAAGAAACAGCGGTTAGCCAAAGTGGCGCCGTATGAGCCCTACCTGCGGGAGCGACAGTCGGCAGCGCACCCTTTATGGATTCCGGCCACGGTGTTGCACCGGGAGATCGTAGGCCAAGGCTACCAAGGTGGCCTGAGCCAGCTGCGAAGCTATCTACGCGGTATCAGGCCCGCATTGCCGGTCGATCCGGTCGTGCGTTTCGAAACGGCACCGGGTGAGCAGCTGCAAGTCGACTGGGTTGAATTTCGCAAAGGCCGTCACCCCCTCTACGCCTTCTGCGCCACACTCGGCTACAGTCGGGCAAGTTACGTCGAATTCGTCACCGACATGAAAGTCGGCACCCTGATTGACTGCCACCAGAGCGCCTTTGTCGCCTTGGGCGGCGTGCCGCGGCGGATTCTCTACGACAACATGAAGACCGTCGTTCTCGAACGCGACGTCGATGGATCAGGTGAGCACCGTTACCACGCCGGCTTTCTCGATTATGCCAAGCACTGCGGATTCGTCATCAAACTCTGCCGTCCGTACCGTGCCCGCACCAAAGGCAAGGTTGAGCGCTTCAATGGTTACCTGCGCCGTTCGTTCTACGTGCCCCTGGTCGCCAAGCTCAAGCAGGCGAGTTTACAACTCGATGTGGTGACAGCCAACGTCGAAATCAGGTACTGGTTGAAGGACGTGGCCAACGAGCGCATTCATGGCACGACCCAAGTCAAGCCGAGTGCACGACTGCAGGAAGAACAAAGCCAACTCCAGGCGGTTCCTGCCGCCTGGCGAGGTGACATCGCGGCAGCGCGGCCTCAAGAAGCGGTGGGGATTCCCGGGAAGGCGGTGGTTCGTCCTGCGGTGGTCGCTGAACGCATCGAAGCCGCGACACCGTGTCAGCATCCGCTGGCCGTCTATGAGCAGTTGCTGGCCCAGTGCCGAGCCGGTGCGGAGAAGGCACCATGAACCTTCAACACGAACGAATGCTGTCGCTGTGCGAAACGCTGAACCTGCCGTTCATTGCCCAAGGCTACGCCATCGCCAGTCAGGCGGCTGCCGAGAAGGAAGTGGCCTACAGCGATTTCCTGGAAGGACTGCTGAGAACGGAAGCGGCTGGCCGACAAGTGCGCAAGCAAAGCATGCTGACCCGACTGGCGGGTTTCCCGGCGCTCAAGACCCTGGATGATTTCGATTACTCGTTTGCCGCCGGCGTCAAAAAGAGTCAGATCGACGAACTGGCGGGGCTGGGTTTTATTGAGCGCCAGGAGAACGTCGTTCTCGTGGGGCCCTCGGGCGTGGGCAAGACGCATCTGGCGATCGCGCTGGGCTATCGAGCGGCACAGGCTGGCATCAAGACGCGCTTTACGACGGCCGCCGATCTGCTGTTGACCCTGTCGGCTGCGCATGCGCAAAACCAGTTGAAGACGGTGATGCATCGGGCGATCAACGCCTATCGCTTGTTGATCATTGACGAAATTGGCTACCTGCCGATGAGCCGCGAACAGGCCAACCTGTTCTTCCAGGTGATTGCCGCCCGCTACGAGCGGGGCTCGCTGATCGTGACCAGCAATCTGCCCTTTGGGCAGTGGGATGCGACCTTTGCGCAGGATGCCACGCTGACGGCGGCGCTGCTGGATCGCCTACTGCACCACGCACGTATCTTGCCGATTGCAGGAGAGAGTTACCGACTCAAGCATCAACGTCAGGCCGGTGTGTTTCAGGCCAGAAAGGCGGCCACCACCGATTGAGCACCGCGCGGCATAGGCATCTTTCCGGTTGGGCCTGCGGCCCGCCCTCCAAGACACCTATGCCGCGCAAATCAGTATCCGGGGGTGTATCAGTTTTAAATCGCTGCTTGGAAGAAATCTGTGTCAGTTTTAAATCGCCGTTGACAGGACGCAACGTCAGAAAGCAGACCCTC
Organism: Rugosibacter aromaticivorans; assembly: GCF_000934545.1. Taxonomy (GTDB): domain Bacteria; phylum Pseudomonadota; class Gammaproteobacteria; order Burkholderiales; family Rhodocyclaceae; genus Rugosibacter; species Rugosibacter aromaticivorans. Next base: position 573,031 of record NZ_CP010554.1, on the reverse strand, counting down.
CTCACCCGACTGGCGGGCTTTCCGGCCATTAAGACGCTGGATGAGTTTGACTATGGGTTTGCGCAAGGCGTGAAACGTAGCCAGATCGAGGAACTGGCTGGATTGGGCTTCGTTGAGCGCCATGAGAACGTCGTGCTTATCGGTCCCTCGGGGGTCGGCAAGACGCACTTGGCCATCGCCTTGGGCTACAAGGCGGCGCAAGCGGGCATCAAGACGCGTTTCACCACCGCCGCCGACCTATTGCTGGCATTGACGGCCGCGCATATTCAGAACCAGCTCAAAAGCGTCATGCATCGGGCGGTCAACAATTACCGGCTACTCATCATTGACGAAATCGGCTATCTGCCGATGACCCGCGAGCAAGCCAACTTGTTCTTCCAAGTCATCGCCGCGCGCTATGAAAAAGGCAGCTTGATTGTGACCAGCAATCTCCCGTTCGGCCAATGGGATGCGACCTTCGCCCAGGATGCCACGCTGACCGCTGCGCTCCTTGACCGGCTATTGCATCACGCACGCATTGTGCCGATTGCGGGTGAAAGTTACCGACTCAAAAATCAACGCCAAGCGGGCATGGTTCAGTCCAGAACGTCGGCCACAAAATGAACACCGCGATGGTGGGGCATCGTGGAGGGCGGGCCGTAGGCCCAACCGGAAGGATGCCCCACCATCGCAAGATTGCTGCAACGGGGGTGTATCAGTTTTAGATCGGCAACATCCAGAAAGGTGTGTCAGTTTTCAATCGGCATTGACAGGGCTGTCGCACTCCAGGCCTGGATGTAGGAACTCGGAATCAAAAGTCGATCTCCACGGGTTCATTGATCACAAGCTTCCACCGGGCATTTTTCTCGTGAAGCTCGGATAGGGATTCAATGAGGGGCTTGACGGAAGGATCCAGCGGCACAGCTGTCTTGGCCTTCTTGACGAAGGGTTCCAGCGCGTTGGCTTGGCGCGTGTGCCCTGCCCGTTCGAGCAGGTAGCCCAGCCGCCGCACGGACGAGTTTTCATAGGCAGCGGCCGCTTTGGCGAGCGCACGCGGCTCGGCCTTGGCTCCAATGTCCTTGGCGATCTGCGCAACCCCATTGATACCGGCGGCCTTGTGGAAGTAGCGTGCGCAATCCAGCAACGTCAGCTCGACGCCGGCCACTTGGGCAAAACCGGCATCACTCTTTATCCGGTCGAGCCAATCGGGTTGATTGAGCTTTGCGAAGGCCTTGGATGTCTGGTAGAGAAACTGGAGGCGGTGGCGTCCGATCTCGAAGTCCCGCAACTGCTTGGGCACAACCACCTGAAAGACCATGGCAGCCTGGTGCGATGAACCGTGGAAGGCCGCAGCACGCAGTAGCGAGATACGATAGTCGAGACCCTGGTACTTCATCAAGGGATCGATCCAACGCACGGGGTCGGGAGCGCCGGTCATCTGGTCCTCGGGACGCAGGATCAAATAGAAGCCATGGCGAGGGTTGGCCAGCCGCTGTTTTTTCACCAGCCGGGTGATCGCGGCGGTCAGGCCATCAGGATTCAGGTTGACCGCAGCCAGCGCCTCGTCGCGGTTGAAGTGCGCACGACCATGGAGAAGTCGATTATCAACGAATTGGTCAAGGGATGTCATTCCCGGATCATATGCAAAAACCGACAAAAATACAAGGTTTTTGCGTATAAGTTGGGATGCTTGGGGAGGCTATATTCCGGGCTATACAAATCGATACCCCGACGGGTGCTAACTGCACTTCGTTTGTCCGAAAAATGTGGTGTTACTTCGGATAAAACATCCAAGGCAAAATGGCGTCCCGGCACATGGTGCCGTCGGGCTCGCGGGCGTTGCCCCACGCCTCGTGCCGAGTCGCGGCCATGCGGCTTTGATACCTGACGCCTCCGGCCCACCGGGCCTGCGCGCTCCGCTTGCCCAAGAGGCAGTGGAGTGTGTGGGGGCGGCCTTGCTGTTCCCTTCAACGTACCACGTCGTTCTCGCCGTCAAGGGCTACGCGTGCTTTGCACGCTGGCGTCCATACGGCCGTCTGCGACCCCTGACTGCTGCGCTGCGGCGTGTTCCTCCGGTTCCGGGCAATTCCGCCCGATTCGGACTGGAGCACGATCATGTCGCAACTTACTCATTCTCTCGATTCTTCCCTTCTCGTTCGCGATGTTGCGGGCGACTACCGTCCGGCCAATGCCGACGAGGTGTTGCAGGCGGCGCGGCGTGTGCTCGCAGGACAGATGCGCGACTGCGAAGCCCTGACCTCGCCGCAGGTGGTACGCGACTTCCTGCGGGTCAAGCTTGGAGCGCTGGAGCACGAGGTGTTCGCTGTCATCCATCTGGACGCACAGAACCGGGTCATCGACTACGTCGAGATGTTCCGTGGCACGGTGAGCCAAACATCGGTGTACCCGCGCGAGGTGGTCAAGGAAGCGTTGGCCAGGAACAGCGCTGCGCTGCTGCTGGTGCATAATCACCCATCGGGTGCAGCCGAGCCCTCGCGCGCCGACGAGATGCTGACGCAGACGCTGAAGTCGGCACTGGCGCTGGTGGATGTGCGGGTGCTGGATCACCTGATCGTCGCCGGTGGCGCCATCCTGAGTTTTGCCGAACGCGGGCTGTTGTAGTCCGAGGGGGCTTTGCCCCCCTTTTTGCTGCGTCCTTGGCGTCGAGGAAAAGCTGCGCGCTGCGCTTGCCTCCAGGGGTCGGCTGATGCCCACCCCGCCGCGCAGGCTTGGCGCCCCACAGGACCGCCGAACAGGCTGCGCCTGATCGGCCAGCACATAGTGCAGTTTTCGCGCTACGCGCTTTGCTTACCTCCAGCCAGGCGTGCTTGCGGCACGCAGGGGCGCTTGCCGCGCGGCGTCGGTTTTAGCGCATCGCCTGGCCCATCGGCCGCTGTTCGTCTTTCCCCAAGTTCATCGCTTTCTCCCGCGACCGTAGCCCGCAGTGCCTGGCCGTCAAGGCGCGCAAGGCCGAGTCCTCGCTGTGCTGCGGGCCGCACCAACCCTGCGCTTCTTCCTTGACGGCTAGTCCCTCGCTGGCCCGGTTTTTCGCGGGCGATGAACTAAGGAAAGACGGCGGTAAACAGGGACCGACCCAGGTCTCTGCGCCGAACCAACCAAAGCCAACACCGGGCTCCGAATCTTGGAATCCGGTCGACTTTGAAACCACAGCTTGCAACCACAGGAGAAATACCATGCAACTCAGTTCCCGTTTCGGACATGCTTCCCCCATCTTGCGCGCCGACCATCCGCTGTCGGATGACCAGATTCGCAGCGTAGCTCCATCCATCTTTGCGGAAGAGAAGCACCAGAGCCGATCCGACCGCTATACCTATATTTCGACCGGTGAGGTATTGGGTGCCCTGCGCAAGGAAGGCTTCCAGCCGTTCATGGTTTGCCAGACGCGCGTACGCGATACCGGCAAGCGCGAACACACCAAGCACATGCTGCGGCTACGCCACACCAAACAAATTAACGGCGCAGAGGCCAACGAAATCATTCTGCTGAACTCGCACGACGGCACCAGCAGCTATCAGATGCTGGCGGGAATGTTCCGTTTCGTTTGCAGCAATGGGCTGGTGTGCGGCGACACCGTGGCCGACCTGCGCATCCCTCACAAGGGCGACGTGATCGGCCAGGTGATCGAAGGTGCCTACGATGTGCTGGATGGGTTCGAGCTGGTACGCGAACGTCAGGAAGGGTTGCGCGCCATCACGCTGGACCACAGCGAATCAGAGGTATTTGCCCGCGCCGCGTTGTCGCTGAAATACGATGACCCGGTCAAGCCTGCGCCCATCACGGAAACGCAATTGCTGCAGCCTCGACGCCGGGATGACGACCGGCCCGACCTGTGGAGCACGTTCAACCGCGTGCAGGAAAATCTGGTTCAAGGTGGGTTGTCTGCACGCACGGCCAACGGACGTAGGAACCGCACCCGCGCTATCCAAGGCATTGACCAGAACGTCAAGATCAACCGTGCGCTGTGGATACTGGCCGAAGAGATGAAGCGGCTCAAAGGCTGACATGCGAGGGGGCTTTGCCCCCTCATTTCAAGGCAATGCAGCAGCGGGTGGCCATGCAACGCCGCCGCGCCGCCTAGACTGATAAAGCTGGGCGGCGCGGCGGCAGTCGGGTAGCGACTGCCCAATGGCGGCATGACTTTCGTCATCCCTGTCTTTGTTCGTCTGTCCAACGAGTACACCATGCCTTGGGTTGGGCAATCCGCAGATCCAGTACAAATTTTCTCGGCGTCTCCCGGCCTCGCCGGGCCGCGCTGTCGTGCCTGGCATCGAGCCGGTTTTGCCGTCTCGCCCCTTGCGGGCTTCCATCGTTCCCTCCCTGTGGTTCGGCTGACGCCTGCGCGCTGCGCTTGCTCTCCAGGGGTCGTGAAGCCCATGCACGCGATGGCGTGAGCATGAAGCCCCGACCTTCGGGGCGGGGCTTTTCTCTTCGGTCAGTGCGACGCACGCGTTTTCACATGCAGAGGGCTGCGCCCTCCGATCCCAAAAAACGCGCCCCGCCGCACAGGCGGGACGCCGGAGTGCGACAGACTTTGCTGCACCCGGTTGTGCAATGGCGTGCTGTCCCCCGACACTAACGGACAGGTCGCCAGGAACGACGGCGGCTCACCGACAGGCCGTCCACCATGCCCAGAGCCATCCACGCCGCAATCCAACAAGCCCGCGCCAATGCGCGAGGAGCGTTCATCCTGGGTGATTCGGAACCGACCTTGCCTGCGATGGGGTGCCTACCGGCGCAGCACCTGTGCGGAGATGCCGGAGCCATGCTGCCTTCCGGTGGGGGTCGCACCCAACGGCGGCCTTGGCTTGTCGTGAATCCTGGCGAGGCACCGGCTGCGCCTCGGGCTTCATGGCTGCAACCGTCCGGCACAACGATTTTCCCCGGCACTGCGTGCCTTCCTCGCGCAACAAAATCGCCGCGCCTCCCGGTCCTCCACGCTGTTGCGGCCGCTTTGCGGTGCAGCCCGCCCGTACCTCGCCCTTTGGATCACCGACAAGGCCGCGATGGGCGCGACCTTGATTCACCGAAAGGAACTACATCATGGCAAACATCGGCATCTTCACCGCACAGAACGACAGCTTCACCGGCACGGTTCGCACCCTGACGCTCAACGTCAAGGTCAAATTCGTTCCCAACACCAAGGAGAGCGACAACGCTCCGGACTACCGCATCGTCGCCGGCAACTTCGAGATCGGCGCGGCGTGGAAGAAAATCAGCAAGGCGGAACGGCCCTACCTGTCGGCAACCCTGGATGACCCGTCGTTCCCGGCGACCATCTATGCCCGCCTGGTCGAAGGCGAGGACGGCGCGCACAACCTGATCTGGTCGCGCAGCAAGGGCGACTGATCGTCGCCCTCGGCGCCCCGCCTGTGCGGCGGGGCGTTTTTGCGTTCACCATCAGTGGCCCGCGCTTCGCATCCCAGGCTGCCTCATTTCATGCACTGAATCGCTGATTGGCGGAGTACGGAATCCCGTGGAGCCGTGCATCCGTATCCGTGCTTGGGCGCAAAGCCGCTTCTACGGATTTGCGGTTTTGTAGTTTCACGGAGATGAGTGAAAACGGTTCTGCGTGTTCGTGGATTTGGACAACGACACATTCCGGGTTCTACGAATCCTTGTGCATCAACATTGAAGGCATTCGTGCGTCCTCGGCGATGCCGGGTCGCGCTGTCGTGCTGCGCATCGAGCCACCGGTGGCGTCTCGCCCCTTCGGCTTCCATCACTGACGCCTGCGCGCTACGCTTGCCCTCCAGGGATCGGCTCGACGCCCATCCCCGCCGCGCCATGCTTGGCACCCCTCGCAATTCGCCGAACAGGCTGCGCCTGATCGGCATGCAAGACCTCATACGCCATCGAACTTGGTCTGACGCCGACCGCTGTTCACCGCAGCGTTCTGGTGCTTCATGACGACGCCACTCCTGTAGCGCATGGCCGCATCACCGACCGGACAGGCAGCGCAGCTTGGCGCACGCCGCACGCCCGTCAACCCCTGGCCCGCGCCAGCTTCGCCCGTGTTGGGGGTGTGACGGCCGCGCTTTGCGCGTGCGCCCGGATCGCAGCGCTCCGATCGGGAGCGTCCATTCAAGGAGTTGCGATCATGAACCTCATCACCGAAACACAGCGCGCGCAATTGCTGGCCAACGGCCGGCAGTCCCTCGACAACGACGACTTCGACCCACCGCCCGTGGTCAAGCTGTTCACCCCTGACTCGGGTGCGACCTGGCTGCTCACCGAAATCGACCCGGACGACCACGACCATGCCTTCGGACTCTGCGACCTGGGGCAGGGTTTCCCGGAGCTGGGCTATGTGAGCCTGGCCGAGCTGCAATCGGTGCGTGGCCGTCTCGGCCTTCCGGTCGAGCGGGATATGCACTTCACGGCCTCGAAGCCGATCAGTGCCTATGCGCGTGAAGCGCGGTTGGCGGAGCGCATCGTGACGTAGCCGTCACGCGGGCGCTGCCGCTGGGCTGGGCAGCGCCCTTTACTTGCCTGTTTGTCCCTCCGGGCCTCGATTAGTGTTCATTTTTAATCTTTCCTGCTTGAACTTGCGGCGGGCGGGCCTATGCTGGAAGCCGCTTCTACTGAAATCATGGCTGCCGTACTTACGCAATCGCCGATTCGTGTACCCACGGATTCGGTGGAATCCGCTTTGGCGATTTGGCGCAGAAGCACACTTGAACATTCAAGCTTTGACGCATCGGCACGTTTGCGCAAAACTAATGTTCCGTTGATCGTAACCACACTTGCGCCCAGCGACCATGAAATCACTCATCACCAACGATCACCGCGTCCAGCTGCTGGACAATGGCGCTGCCGCCGCGCGCGGCGAGAAGCGCGACCCACTGCCGGTTGTCAAGCTGTTCACCCTGGATGCGCATGCGGCCTGGCTGTTGACCGAACTCAGTCCCGACGACGGCGACACCGCTTTCGGCCTGATCGACCTCGGTATAGGCACACCGGAACTCGGCCATGTGCGGTTGTCCGTCCTGGAAGGCATTCGCGGACCACAGAACCTGGCCGTTGTACGCGATTTGCATTTCACGCCACAGCGGCGGCTCTCCGAATACGTCCGGCTGGCCCAGGCTGATGGATCGATTAACGATTGATCGCTATTCAGTGCAGCAACGGCACAACGCTGTCTCAACACACTTGCCGATGCAGGCTGAGGATGGGGTCGTCCCATCCTCATCAATTGAAAACCTTGCGTCTATATGATTAACTCATAACCGTCGAAGACCGAGGTGGTCTTGCCCGCCGTATCCCCCGCGTGGCGATTGATTTCTTTCTATCCGAGAGGAGCTTGCGCCATGGCAGATTCAAGCGCCGTTCACTGGCATCCCAGCGCTGCATACCTGTACGTCCTGCACCTGGACGGCCCCGCGCTGGCTTGGGAATACCTGCGGCGCAACCCGGAATACCACCGCGCCTGGCAACGCCACCGGCGCCGTCCGCCGTACGAGGCGCTGCGCTGGGGCTTGCGCCTGCTGGAAGACCCCGCGCGCGATGCACGCGACGCGCACCCCGACTGGTTCCCTGATCCATCCTCGGTAGTCCAGGTCTATCCCGATGCCGATCCCACGGCCGATGCGCTGCTGTTCCAGCTCTGGCGCTTCCCCGGCCGCAAACACCTGATGCACGACGGCAAGCGCCTGCTGCTGACCACTCAGATCGTCAATCGCACGCTGCGCATGGCGATATCTCCCGCACTGGAAGACGGCATGGCTTACGCCTATGCCGTCCGCGCCGGTTGCCAGCTCCCCGAGCGCTGGCGCGCAATCGAAGCCGAGCTGGCGTTGCTTGACGCCGCAAAGGTGCACCGCACTGCAATCGCCACCGGCCGACCAGGTCGCACGTCAATGCTCCACATGCGCACCCTGCAGGCGCTCGACGGCACGCTGGCCGGTGCTTCGCAGCGCGGCGTGGCCGAAGTGTTGTTCGGCATCGCAGCCGTTACCGAGCGCTGGTACGACGACAGCGATCTGCGCGCCCAAGTCCGCCGCTTGGTCCGGCGCGGGCAGACGCTCATGGCTGGTGGATACCACCGCCTACTCTAACTCGGCAAGGCCGCACAGGGACGTTAGCGCGGCGATGCAAAACGTCCCTGCGCAGAACGCCTGACTTTCCCGAAACTGCTTCCATCCGGCGGCGATTGCTTCGTCGGCGATCTTGACCGATGGAGGCACATGCCATGAGACCCGCACCGTTACGGCCGCACTACGTACCCTCAGCCGCACCCGCTGCCACCCAGCAGCCTGCTCAATCCGCGCAGCCAGCGCGTTACCTGACCAACGACGAAGCCGCCGCATTCCTGCGGCTGTCCCCGCGCACGCTGGAAAAGCAGCGCGTCATCGGCGGCGGGCCGCGCTTCCGCAAGTTTGGTCGGCGCGTAATGTACGCCATCGTCGACCTCGAAGCGTGGGCCGATGCACGCAGCTTCGAGATGACGTCCGACCCCGAGTACGCCGCGCGCCGGGACGGCGCGCGCTGATCGGCGATGGACACCGTCACTGATGGCCATCGGGCACCTCAGTCACGATCGGCAGCGCGAGCAGCTCGAACTGTTCCATGCTTTCTCGGGCGCACTGCCAGCACGCGATGCGCAAGACCTGATGGCCTACCCGTTCTTCTCGCTGTCCAAGAGCAAGCGCACGGTGCCGATCGACTTCCGCACCGGCAGCGTGACGGTGCGTGTCGAGGGCACGGCCGAGCATGGTCTGGCAACGATCTGGGATGCCGACATCCTGATCTGGGCCGCAAGCCAGATCGTCGAAGCACGCGACGCGGGGATTCGCTCATCGCGGCTGATGGCGGCCACGCCCTACGAAATCCTGCGCTTCATCGGCCGCGGCACGTCGCTGCGCGACTACCAGCGCCTCAAAGCCGCCCTGGACCGCTTGCAGTCCACCAGCGTGGCCACCTCCATCCGCCAACCCAATGCGCGGCGCCTGCACCGCTTCTCATGGATCAACGAATGGAAGGAGCGTGCAGACGGCCAAGGCCGGCCGCTGGGCATCGAACTGATCCTGCCGGACTGGTTCTATGCCGGTGTGTTCGACGAAAGCCTGGTGCTTACGATCGACGCCAACTACTTTCGCCTGACCGGCGGCATCGAGCGCTGGCTGTACCGCCTGGTACGCAAGCACGGCGGCTGGCAGCGCGAGGGCTGGCGCTTCGATTTCCCGCACCTGCACCGCAAGTCCGGCAGTCTGGCGCGCTTCACCGACTTCGCTTACGACTTGCGTTGCATCGTGGCGCGTCAACCCTTGCCGGGCTACACGCTTGCCGTCCTGCGACCAGGGCATGGGCCGGAAGTGCTGACCTTTCGCGCCGTGCCGTCTACGGCACCGCTGCGCCCCGGTGGCAGCTTCAATGCCGGTGCAATGCCTGTGGACAAACGGTGAATACGCTCGTGCTATCGGGAGTGGGAATCCTCGTGCTATCAGGCGCAGTGCTATCGTGCTATCAGGAGTGCGAACGCATCGCAAAGCCTTGCACAGCAAGGGTTTCTGCGTTTCCTAACTTAGATTCTAACTTTGAATCTATAAAACTAACGATAAGAAGAGCCCCCGCGCTGTGGATAAGTCGGCGAGCAGGAGGCAGCGCATCATGATCATCGCGCTGCTCAACCAGAAAGGCGGGGTCGGCAAGACCACCCTCGCCACCCACATCGCCGGTGAGCTGGCGATGCAAGGCAGCACAGTGATCCTGATCGATGCCGATCCCCAAGGCTCGGCGCTCGATTGGACACAACGCCGTAACCAGAACGGCTTGCCCCGGCTGTTCGGTGCTGTCGGCCTGGCCAGGGAAACCCTGCATCAGGAAGCGCCAGAACTCGCCAGACGCTGCGATCACATCGTGATCGACGGCCCACCAAGAATCGCGGCACTGGCGCGCTCCGCGCTGCTCGCGGCTGACATCGTGTTGATCCCCGTTCAGCCCAGTCCCTACGACGTATGGGCCAGCGCCGAGATGGTGTCGCTGATTCGCGAAGCGCAGGTGTTCCGGCCAGCGCTGCGCGCGGTCTTCATCATCAACCGGCGCGTCAGCACCACGGTGATCGGACGCGAGGCGCGCAGTGCGCTCGCCGATCAACCGCTGCCATCGCTGCTCTCGGAAGTTCGGCAGCGCATCGTGTTTGCCGACAGTGTGGCCAGAGGTCAGCTCGCGCGCGAACTCGACGTGAACAGCATTGCTGCACGCGAGATCGCGGCGCTCACCGATGAAGTCTTGAGGATGGCGCGATGAAGAACGGCAAACGGGTTGCCATTGGCGCGCGTCCACCCGCCAATCCGCACGCCGACGCCTGGGTGCGCCAAGGCGACGGTGCAGACATCGGCAAGACCGATCTCTATACCGCCCGGCTGACCATCGACGTGACGTCGGCGCTGCGCGCCCGCATCAAGGTCGCAGCTTTCACGCGCGGCATCACGGTGGCCGAGATGCTGCGTGATCTGTTGGAACATGAATTCCCGGAGAAGCAGCCATGAGCGCGCTGCCGCAGGCGGCCAGCAACGCACCACCAATACCACGTCCCGTGCTATCGAGCGTCAACAGCGGCACGCCGCTGACACATGTGTCGCTGGCGTTTGTCGCACAGCGGATCAACCTCTATCTGCGTTTCGGCCATCCAGTGCACGAACTGCGCTTGGATCGCTGGCGCCGCTGCGCGGCGTTCCTTCCTGCTGCGATGTTCTGCCGCGTGCGCTGGGAGTCCAACGACTACGGCACGACGCGCTGGCAACTCATGGTTTTGCAGGCATGCACGCCGCTTGATGCGGTACAGCGCATCGCCGGGATTCAGCCGGGCGCGCGCCTATTGCTGTGCGCCGAGGGCGAGCGGCAGGTGCAATCGGTCTTGCCACAGATCGACGCCATCGAAGCGCTCGGTATCGATCCGGCAGCGGTGTCGCCCGCGTACTGGCGCACGTTGGGCAACCGGCTATCTGCGCGCCTACCACTACCGATCTACACCCCCGAACGGCATGCCGCTTACCTCGCGGGCGAGGTGTTGCGATGAACACCCGCATCCATCGCTGGGGCGTCGTACTGTTCACCGTCCTTGGCATCTCTGCGCTTGCCTGGCCGTCGGTGCATACACCCATTGCGCGGATCGTCTACAACCCGAGTGACAGCGTGCCACGCGGCTGGTACCGCATCGGCCCGCCCGACTCGCTGCACGTCGGCAGTATCGTGCTCACCCGACTTCCGGCAGACGCCGCCGCACTGGCTGCGCAGCGTGGCTACCTGCCCGAACGCATCCCATTGCTCAAGCGAATCGGCGCGATGTCACCGCAGCAGGTGTGCATCGAGAAGCACATCGTTCGCATCGATGGCGTGGCGGTTGCCACCGCATTGAAAGCAGATCGACGAGGCCGATTGCTGCCCGTCTGGCAGCAGTGCCGAGCGCTTCGCGACGGCGAGCTGTTCCTGCTCAGTACGACGAATCCGGCGTCGTTTGACAGCCGCTACTTCGGTCCCGTTGCTGTCTCCGCCGTGATCGGCAGCGCGCAGCCCTTATGGACGTGGGGCACGCCATGAACGTGCAGCGCTGCGTACCATTCTTCGTGCAGTCTCGCTGCACATCGTTTGCACCACGGCCTGCGGCTGCGGTGCTTCACCCGTGCAGACAATCGCAGCCTGACCGTCTGGGCCGGTCGCGTCAGCGATCGGAAAAGACGGAGGGCAAGATAAAAGGACGCGGCACTTCGGCGCGTCGAAGGCCTTGTCTGCACGTGGGTTGGCGCGGCACGCGCTTCTTGCGGTGCTGTGCCGTGTGCGGCGCGAAGGCCGCGCCCGCATTGGTCTATCAGCGTGCTTCGCTCGCTGGGCTTGGCAGTGCTACGTAGGAGTTCATTCCATGAGCAGTCGTGACGATGACCGTTTCCGCGTGCGCCCCGGCGCACCCAAGAGCCGTCAGCAGAAGTTCGTTTCCCAGGTTTTGAAGGAGGTCAGCAAAGCTGGCGGCAAGTCGGTGCGCAAGTCGGGAGCCCGGCCCGGCGCACGCCTTGGTCGCGGGCATGTAGCCGCCCGTTTTACTGGACACACTGCGCAGCCAGGATCGCGGCGCGTCGCCATCAAGACCCGGTTGGTGAATCTCAAACAGGCCGGCTCGCGCTCGACCATCACGCACCTGCGCTACATCGAGCGCGAGGGTGTCGGCCGCGATGGTGAACCGGGCCAGGCCTATGGATCAACAACGGACAACGCCGATCTGGCCGCCTTCGAGGAACGCGGACGGGAGGATCGGCACCAGTTCCGCTTCATCGTCTCGCCCGAGGACGCCGAGCAGCTCGACGACCTGCGCCGCTATACCCGCCACCTGATGAGCCGCATGGAAGCCGATCTGGGAACGAACCTGGATTGGGTGGCGGTTAACCACTGGAACACCGACAACCCGCACACCCACATCGTGCTGCGCGGCAAAGACGGCACAGGTAAAGACTTGATCATATCCCGCGACTACATCGCCCAAGGGATGCGCGAGCGCGCCTCGGAACTGGCGACCGAATGGCTGGGGCTGCGCACCGAGCTGGAGATCCAGCAGAGTCTGCGGCGGGAGGTCGATCAGGAACGTTGGACCAGCCTGGACCGCACGCTGCAACGCGAAGCGCAAGGTGGGTTGGTCCACATCAATCAACCCACCGAAGACCCCAAGCGCAGGCAGCAGCGCGTGCTATTGATCGGACGGCTGCAACGCCTGCAGCGTATGGGGCTGGCGCACGAGTCGGCACCCGGTGTATGGGCCGTCCACGCCGAAGCCGAACAGGTTCTGCGGGCGATGGGCGAGCGTGGCGACATCGTGCGCACGATGCAGCGGGCCATGGGCGGCGTGCCGCGCAACTTGGTAGTGTTCGCGCCGGGCGAGAACGCACAGCATGTGGTCGGCCGGGTATGCGCCAAGGGTATGGCAGACGAATTGCATGACCGAGGCTATCTCGTGGTCGATGGCACCGACGGCAAGGCGCACTACGTTGCGCTCAATGCAAAGGTTGAGCTGGAGCAGTACCCCGTCGGCTCCGTGGTCGAAGCCCGTGGTTCAGCCGATATCCGCGCCGCCGACAAGAACATCGCCGCGCTCGCAGTCGATGGCCTGTATCGCACCGACCACCACCTGATGATGGCCAAGGTGCAGGCCACACCCGAGCGCGATCCCAAAGAGGTGGTGGATGCCCATGTGCGCCGCCTGGAAGCACTGCGCCGAGCGGGCATTGTGGAGCGCGTGGCCGAAGGGGTCTGGCGGGTGCCGACGGACCTGCCCGAGCGAGGTCGGCAATACGATGTGCAGCGGCTGGGCGGCGTGTCGGTGGAACTGCGTTCGCACCTGCCCATTGAGCGGCAAGTCCGCGTGATCGGCGCGACCTGGTTGGACCAACAGTTGATCGGCGGCGCCGACGGTATCGCCAACAACGGTTTCGGCGGTGACTTGCGCGACGCACTGCGGCAGCGATCAGATTTCCTGGTGGAACAAGGGCTGGCCGAGCGACGCGGACAGCGCGTGATCCTGGCGCGCAATCTGTTGGGGACGTTGCGTGGACGCGAGATAAATGGTGCAGCCAAAGCCATCGCTGCGGAAACCGGCCTGACACATCGCCCCGTTACCGATGGGGGGCGCGTGACCGGCACCTATCGCCGCAATGTACAACTTGCCAGCGGGCGCTTTGCGATGCTCGACGACGGCATGGGTTTCAGCCTGGTGCCGTGGAGGCCGGTAGTGGAACAACGGCTTGGGCAGCAGGTATCGGCCATCGTGCGGGGATCATCGGTCACTTGGGAGCTGGGGCGGCAGCGTGGACGGTAAGCGTAGGGCTATTGTGAAAGTGGTGGCCACCGTTGCCGACAATGCATGCGTAGCCAATGACTGAAAGGAAGAGGCCAAGAGCGAAGCTGAGAAGCTCGTGCAGATGGGAGTACTTGGCGCAGATTCCATTGACCATCATGGCCTGCTCGATCTTCCGCCGTTGTCACTATTCGAAAGTGAGTGCGATTAGTGATGGCATCAATTGTGATAGTCAGCTTGGCAGCTCGGTCATAAACGATCAACAAATTATGCTATCCTGGGCATCAATAAAGGAGGCAATGAAATGACCACGACCATCCCAACACTTGATGAATCCATTGAGCGTATGAAACAAGAAATTATTGAGGACATTAAAGAAGGACGAGTGCCAGCGGATTGTCCCTCATTTTCAGCCCTTCACGATTACGTGGACGCTAATTGCTATGGTGGCTTCTGTGAAGATGATGAGATACAAGCTTTAACGAATCACTTCGGCGGGCTTGATAAAGATGAAGGAATGCCTGACGCTCTAATAGGCTACCTGAACGACGCTCAAAATTCGATTGACCTCTGGATTAAAGAAGGCGGCATTCAGCAACTTGCCTAGCCCTCAGCAGATGTCGCTGGTAAAGCAGCGCGCTCAATTAATCCCTTCAAGGGTGGCCTTTGCCAGCACGTCAATCAGTATGATCGATTGTTTCTCAGATGGGATTTTGGCGGGTATTTTCGACGCGACCTGAAGAATCCCTATTTCCATTGGCGAGAAAAGATTTTTCTTATTACCATCGGCCATAATCTGTCGCCATTTCGCGGCGGGAATACTCATTATTTTTTTCTGCGCCTCAATTCCGTTGTCAATCTTCTGAACTTTGGCGGCTGACCTTACCTCTTCGACAATGTTTTCTTTATCAACGAGGCCGCCTAAAAATGGCTTGGGCAGTAAAGACTTTAATTCGCCGGACTTCAGTTGAAGGCGATCCCAGCAGGCTTCCTTCTTGCACCACTCCGAAATATTTGAAATACCAGCCATTGGGGTCATGATGCTGTCAAACACGACCTTAGCGGTTATTTCAATTGCGTCTCTCATCACGTCCGTAATGTCCTGCGTTTCCCACACCTTCATGAAATCGAATGATTTGCCCATATCAGCGCACAGCCTGGAAAGCAGAGCCAGGGTATAAGCCACAATGTTTGCTCTATAGCCACCGCTGTACCATGACTGCACGGACACAATTTTTTCCGTCTTCCTGAACAGGATCGCCCTCGCGATAGCTCGCTTGTAATAGAGCTCATTGAAATTATCGGGATTCTTTGCCCACTCCTGGCCAATCCTTTTTGCGTACTGTGCAAAGTTTTTCTGCGCCCCAAGATTTACATAGGTCGGTTTGTCTTCCCATACATTCTCAAATTTCGCCAAGTCAGTCTTGGCGAACATCTGGGATGATGGAAATTCTGCCAGAAACTTCTTTTTCTCAGCTTTTGAAATTTTCGCCTGTGCATCGGAATACTGCCCTCTGGCTCGTTCGTAAAACCATTTACTTTCGCGCAATGCGCCTTGTTGAGGTGGTGCCCAGAGACGTCGAGAAAATTCCTCCATCCTTATATGGAAGGGGTGATTGGAGAAGAAATCCGCCGCATTAACTTTGTTTTGTGTATTGGCATATTCAGAGATTCTTGGAATAATCTCTTCACCTTTTTCACTGTCCACCACGGAGAGCTTCATCTGCACGAATATTTTTTCGAGAGAGGCTTTATCTTTCCTGCTGGTATGAAACAACGATGCCGTGGTCTGCCCACCATTTACAATCTGAAGGTCTTTAATTTCCCTGATATAGATACCATCCGCCTTGGGTTCGGCAATCACCTCACGGGCTGTTGCCGTAATCCCATTGTTGTAGGCAAAGAACATTTCAGGATCATTGAGAATAGTAGAACGCATTCCCTTATTGACCTTGCCCCGCGCCTGCAGAAAGCAGCGGACATTCTGTTCCAGCAGCCTGTCCCCATATTTTCCATATAGATCGCCTAGAATCGTTGCAGGCATGACCATCAAATAGGATTCATAGTCAGCCGATTTGATGTGTGCGGGCAGGCATGGAATGCCTTGTCCGAACATGGACTCAAAATCAATAACCACCTCCTCCTTGGCTCCACGGGAAGTCTTGATCCGGTGGAGGCGCGCAATGTCCCAGATGTTGTAAGTAAAAGTCCACCCCTGGTAGAGCTTGTCCTCGATAGCCTGCACCTTTTCACTGAGAAGACGTTCCGAAAGCAGGTAGAAATTTACCTTGGCGAAAGTGCTTGCACGGCTGGATATATCTCTCGCCAGACCATATCCGAGAGATGTTTCTTCAAGTTCGCTGTAGAGCCCCTTTAAAGAACAGGCGGTAAAAAAATTCTCGATGCGTTTAAACAGCGCATCCACATCACTGCGCGTCAGAGATTCAAGTACCTCTCTATTGGCAAAATCCACGATAAAAAGGTCAATTGAAATTCCGTCATCATTAAGCCAGTACCCGTCCACCCGCATGCCACGCGGAGCTTTGTAATGGCATGGCTCAAAACCCTCAATGGCTCCGGACTCCTCCAGCTCCTTTGTCGCGCTGAGAGCGAATTCCGCTTCTAGGAAATCCTCCCTGGCCTCCGCACCTGAAAGCAAATCCTGCCTGAAATCATGGAAGAATTCTTCTATGTCCATGCTCATTTTTGACTTCCCGGAATAAATGAATCGCAGATATATTCAGCAATGCTGCTGAAAGCGATGCAGTAGGAAACATCGCTTATTCCGAGCGCCAGTGATTCCGGTGTAATGCGCGGAAACCCGTCTCTGACTTGGTAGGTTCGTATCCGAACAACGGAAAAGCAGGGAAAATCATATTCTGGAATGTCAATGTAACCGACCTCCGCAAGTTTCTCCTCAAATGCGGAGACAAAATCGTTGTCTGATATTTTCTCCTTCAGCCGGATTATGAAATCATTCAGTGACAAACCTGTCTTGCAGTCCGTATCCACCGCCAGAAATACGATGCGCAGATGCAGCGTCTCAAGATGCGTTGTCAGCTGGGATTCGGTAGAGATTTTTACCGAGTCCGCATATGATCCACTGATGGATTTTATTTCTACGGCAGACTGTCCGAATATGAAGTCGTGCGGCGCTCCCATCGGCCCTTGCCAGCCTTCGATGGCGGCCTGAACACTGACATGCTGCCCGTCAATACATTCCTCAAGAAACTGGAGTTCTCCGAACAAGCCCTGAATTTCCTGTGCCGACAAACGATTACGGTTTGCTCTGCTCAGTAAAGTCCGCCAGCGTTCCAACTGAGCATAGATGATGGCAATGGCTGCGTGAACATCCGGAACGCGCCTGGTTTTCTCAACCAGTGCGTCACACAAGGTGAAGAAAATATCCGCGTTTTCGGCATTCTGCAATGTGATGAGGAATACGCCATCTGACGTATTGGAAATGATGCGAATATCCATCGTGATGCCGGTCAAGGCCATTTTCCTGACTTTAATGTTGTTCAGCAATGCCGCATCAAACCTGAGCACCAGGAGGTAATGACCGGATACATCCTTACCCCAGAAAAAATCATGGGGATGGCTGTGGTCTACCCTGAGCCGGTTTATTTCACTGGTGGGTGTCTGGATTCCTTCCCATGGGAGGTGGTCAGCTGTCATCATCTTCCTCGTCTGGATCATCCAAGCCTTCATCCTGCAATTGCTTAACCAGGATTCGATTGGCGACTCTATCCACCGTCACCATTACCGAATAATCCCCACCGGGAAAGCTGATGCCAAGTGCAGGAACCTCATCAAGCAACAGTTCATCGGGTTCTGATTTGCCTGGTTTATGCACTAGCCTTAGTACATGCACCGTAAGAAATGGTCTTGCCCGTGCAAGCCTGTAATCAATACGCGCAACCGGCTTGCCGTTCTTCTCAGCTTCTTCATTAAGGCGCTCCTTAATTTCTACTGCCAACCCAAGCGCCTCATCTCTGGTCGTCATGAAATTCTGTTTGTTTGAAGTGTAGTACCCATTCTGCTCAGGCGTTTGCTTAATGCTATTCTCTTTTGTTTTACCTACAGCGCGCTCCTGGCAGAATATTTTTTCATTTTCAAATAAAGAAAAGGTAGAGTTATTTGAGCTCTGTTTATCCAGAGATACATATGCAATGTCAACGGCACCATATTTGTCTGCGATCTTTCTTAAATAATCAAGGGCGAGTGCTTTTTCACCCTGCAACTCCTTGTGAAACTTGAATTGAATTAGGAACTGCTCTGCTTTTTCCCAGGAAATTTTTTCCCAGAAAAATGAATTGCCAATCGACACCGGGGCTTTATCTTTCTTAAGATCAGAATAGAAATCTTTGATGAGCGAACGATTGTCTGAATGCAGATTATCATTCGACGAAAGAATATATGTCTGCAAAAGTCGCCCACTGAAATTACGCGTGAACGTCAGACGTTCTGCGTATCGCATTTTATTTAGCGCAGTAACAAGCAGCGCATCTGGATGTGCGCGGACGTACAGGCCAAAATCTATAGGACTCATGCGGTCACGGCGCATCTGCTTGATCTGCTGGCGCAGTTCCTCGGTAGCTTCCGCGATGTGCGAATACCATCCCTGCGACTCCGATGGCAGCCAGACGCGGCACAAATCTTCATAGTCTGCGCGATAACCAAACCAACGACCCATCTGCATGAGCGTGTCATACATCTTGGTATTCCGGTACATGTAACTGACCATCAGCCCTTCAAGGGTAAGCCCCCGTGACAGACTCAGGCCGCCGATGGCAAGCGCAGTAAGAGATTCGCCATTTTCCTCCGCCCAGCGGTAATCAAGCGCTTCATCTGATTTGCTGTTCACCACAAATATTTTTATGGCATCGACAGCTTCATATAGAGCTTTTTGAATATCCTGCCAAGGTTCGCTGCCGTCAGAAAATTCTTCGTCGTATATTTCCCGTAGCGCCTGCATATGAGCGTTTTTAAGCGCTTGAGCTTCAGGCAGCGCATAGTTGAACATCACAGCATTCTTCATTTCTTTCACGTACAGGGAGATATGCTCCCTGATCTGGCGCTGCACATCCACAAATCGCGATGCATTCACCATCATGGACGCATGCTTATTGCGGTGATCCCTGATAATGCGGATGGCCTTCCCGACAATGAAAGCGTGAATAGCATTTTTCAGCGAACGCGGTAGATCGCTGATGGGGTGATCCTTCTTGTGTTTGAGAGAAATAATATGCTCTGCATCGTCTATCGTTCTCAGAATAGCAGGGCTCGACACTTCATCAACGAATACCTTCTGCGGGCCGAAATAATTGGTTGGCGCATCGAGGCAGTAAATGAAATCCCGAGGAAAAAGATCATGTCCGAGCATCTCATCTTCCGTATCCGGATTGATGAATATGTTGGCGAATGGAGTGGCCGTATACCCGACATAGCAGCTTTTTCTGAACAGGCTCAGGACGTTTCTGATCTGTTTATTTGTCTCTGTCGGATTGATGTCTTCTTTCTTCGTGTTGATGGACGCATTATCAGCCTCATCATCAATCATCAACATGGGGATATTATCGATCTTGTCCGCTGACTCCCGCGTATTCCACTCTTTCAACCATGCATAAAGACTTTTCAGTGTAGATACGTTCTTCTTAATCACCACTACGACCGGCTGCTTATATACCTGTAGGTCGGCACCCAGCTGGTTGGCGATACGCTTATCGAAATCCTTGTCCGTAGTGGTCAACGTGACAGGGAAACGCCTGTTGGGGTGATCGAGTCCGACACCGATCAGCTTTCCCCGCCTGTTGGGATCGCTGTTTCGACCGATGAATCCCTCATCTACACGCTGCTGCGTCTGAGTGCGCAGGTTGTTATGTATGCCCGCAATGACAATGATGAGTTTATATCCGGCATCCGCCGCCTTTGAAATCAGACCGATGTAGTTGGCGGTTTTCCCCGATTGCACATGGCCGATTACCAGACCTCTGCGCTTCCATTCCCCTGCATCCTCTGGATTTTTCAACAGCCCAAGAATTTTACCTGTTACATCACCCATGGTATTAACGACACGCGGCCCCCAGCCCTCGGATTTCAGGTGGCCTTCATAATCACTCCAGTAATCCCAGCTGATTTCTTTCTTTTCATGCCATGCGTCATCATGTTCGGCACACTGATCAACGAGTGAAATACCTTCACTCATGGTGGTAACGAGCTTTGTTTCCACGCTCTTGATAATCTGCTCGATCGGGTAATCATCCAGCCCGAACACTGGCGCAAGCATTCTCGCCTTCTGCTCAATGTCAGCTACCGTAAGTGGCGAGGTATTTCTTAGCGCCAACACTATGGCCGTCTCGAAATCATTCAGGTTGCGCATAAGAATTTCTCCCTGATTACCTGCTCAATTTCCTGCGGGTAATTATTAAATGGTTTTAGCTGGTTAACCGTTTCCCGGAAAGTATTTTCATCCAGCTGTTGTTCAGCGGAGAGAATCTGATACAGCATAAGCAGGCGGCTTCGGACTTCCTCTGGCTCCATCTGCCTCGCTTCATCAAAACTCTTGGGGGCGATTGAGTAGTCAGCATAAATAGCTTCTACGGGAATGGAATCCTCAATGACGGCCAGCACTTCCTGAAACAACCGCTGCTCATCACCTTCCAGTATCTGTCTGAAAGCGTTCAACACCGGATGATCCCTGTTCAGGGAATACCGTATGCCATCACGATCTGCATGTTTCAGCCAGAATGGGTCTGGAGCCTCATCTAAAAGACGCCTGCCCCTTCCAGAATGGACGCGGGTGCTCTGCTCCACGATCCTGTTGATGATTTGCCGGAGCTTTTCTTTCACCTGGTATGGCGGATGGGCTCTGGATTTTTTTATATCAATTGTCCAGTGTTCATCCAGCGCATTGGGAAAATCTATCCTGACGCGCGCGAGCTTGGTGGCTTCGCCTTTTGGAACCAGCCGGAACCAGTTCCCCCAAGCCATCAGCCTGTTATTTCGGTAAACATATACCCCCTGATTACTGACAAACTCGCTGCGGCTCTGATAATAGTCATGCTCTTTCGGCGTAAGCTTGCTGTGATGGGGAAGAATATAAGGCTGAATCCTGACTTCCTCACCGGCAATTCTGATGATTTCCTCGGGGAGTAGTTGCGTTGCCTTATTATTGAGGCAGAACGGATCGAAAGGCTCAACTGGGTGGCCGTTGATATGCACTTCCAGTTTCCGATTCCTGACTTCGCCAGAAAGATAGCGATGGAACACAAGAGCGAGATGCTTTTCCGTGGCTTCCATTTTTTCATAAAGCATATCCTGCTTCGCGGCTGTTGATTCTCCCTCGCACAGCCTATCCAGTTTCTGCCACAGCACCAGCGTTCCATGCTTGCCCAACTTATCCATGTATGGGCTGGACTGGATTTCTTCCGGGTTCAGTATACCCAGCACCCATTCATCATCTTCCGAGACCGTATCCAGATCCCATACGGCACCTACGGTTTCGCCGCTCTTCCGGCTGATGACCGTCAGCTGGCGGCATTGTGAGAACGAAGCGGTTTTCAAACCCAATCCGAAACGCCCGAGGTCATCTTTGGCCCTGAGAGTACGCGGATGCGCTGAACCGTGGCGCATAGCCTCCAGGAGTTCCTGTCGGCTGAGGCCGCTGCCATTATCAGTAACACCGAGCCGTGGCTGCCCGGTATTGAAATCAATCCATATATCAATGCGGGTGGCGTTGGCGGCAATGCTGTTGTCAATAATGTCCGCAATGGCCGTTTCCAGCGAATAACCAATATCCCGCATGGATTCGGAAAGGGAGGCCGCTCTCGGCGGAAGGGTATATTTTTCCATCAGGCGGCCACCAGCTTTTTCAGGCGTCGCTGCAATATTCCAGATACTCTGCCAAGCGCAGCGTCAGCATTGCGTTTGATTTCGCATTCCCATACGACAATGGGAAGCCAGCCTGTTTTCCTGAGAAGAGAAAGGTTATTTTTATCCCGCATGACATTCCCCTCAAACTTCGGCCCCCAGAAATCCAAACGGGATTTCGGCGTATACGCATATTTGCACCCCTGATGCCGATGCCAGAAGCAGCCATGAACAAAGATTGCTGCCCTGTATTTTGGGAGAACAATATCCGGTCTACCTGGAAGGGTTTTATTCAAAATTCTAAATCTGTATCCCATGCGATGCAGCATCGAGCGGACAGCAAGCTCGGGCTTTGTATTCGCTCCTCGGATGCGTGACATATTCCAGCTACGTTTTTCCGAGGTCAGCGTATCCATGCTAAATCTTCAGCCGCTTTAAAATATCATGGACTATTGCAGCCACCTGCATGGACAGCAGCGGGGGCACTGCATTACCAACCTGATGATACTGTGATGTCCTGCCACCTTCGAATTTATAGCTGTCTGGGAATGTTTGCAGCCTTGCCGCCTCCCTGACTGTCAGGCTGCGACATTGGGACGGATCATAATGAATAAAATAATGCCCATCCTTAGAGATATGGGAAGTGATTGTAGTGGAAGGCCGCCCCCTGACCTGTGCTCTGAAACGATCTGAAAAGTGACTATTCTGCACACCCTCCTGCACGTTGCTGTGTGCCGGAAGAAGCGCAGTCGGAAAATCACTGAGATGAACAGATTTTCCATTGGCTGCCGCGTAGGCAGACACAAAAAGATAGCGATGCAGATCGCTCCTCATGTGGCCTCTGCCTGCATGGTTAGTCACTATCCCGTCACAACCATGCCGATACCAGCCCGGATATATCTTTGGGCTACCGGTATAATTCATGATCTCTGCTCCTGCCATTAACTCGCGTTTCTGTATGGACACCAAGGCTTTGTCAATTTTTTCGACTGTTTGCGACAGACCATTGCTTCGCCCCTTGCGATACCATGCCTCTGAGGTTATCGAATCAAGAATTTCACGCCAGAGTTCAAGTGTGTCAGGCTCTTTGGATACAGCGCTGCGTATCTTTGGAAGATCACCGATTGCCTGCGCAACAGAAGTTGCTTCCGATTTCTGGAGCGTTTCAGGCGTGATATGAATATCCTCTCGAATGCCCAGAATAAGCATACGGTGCCGCGCCTGCGGGATGCCATATTTCTCGGCTTTCACCAGAAAGTCTTCCGGCTCACATTTCTCAGGAGGCTTGTTATCCACCAGCGAAAACAGCCTGTAGCCGAGGCCGGAACTCCGGCCATTAACTGCCACGTCCGGCTTCCGCAGATCGCTCAATATACTTCCGATAATTTTCTTGCCGGAATGCTGTGCGGAAAGTATTCCCTTCACATTCTCCATCACGAACACCGGAGGCCGGTGATCCGCGATGATTCGCAGATATTCCCTGTAAAGAAAATGGCGCACGTCGTCCTCAAAATCAGGATTGGTGCTCCGCATACGCGCGCGTCCGACAAGTGAATATGCCTGACAGGGTGGCCCGCCAACCAGTACCCATTTTTCACTGCCATTCAGTCGCTGCTTTATGAGGTTTTTTACCTCATGCGGTGGAGTCTTGCCGAGTTCGATGCACTGCGCCTCTTCAGCAGCGGCCTTAATTTGCTGAGGATATAAATCAAATAACTCAGCCTTGGTAATCTTTCCCTTGGCATATGACCAGTATTCCGGCGGTATTTTTTCGGAATCAAACTGACGGTAGAAACTACGCAGCAGCAATGTGCTGTGAGCGGACGGGTCTTTTTCAATCGAAAGAGCAAGCTTGAATGATGGCTTTCCTGCATCGTAGCCCAAGGCAGCAAAGCCCTCTCCAAGCCCACCTGGGCCTGCGAAAACGTCGATTACTTTATACGGTTCTTTGTCAGACATTGTTGTTTTCACATAAGTAGCTAAGAGACCTTGGTGGCATCAACTCGCCTCCTGTTTCTTTTTGTTGATGCTCTCGGCAATCCAGCGATCCAACTCTGAGCGACGAAAACGCCAGGTTCCACCAAGCTTGAATGCGGGAATTTCGCTTTTCTGGGCGAGCCGGTAGACCGTCCACTTGCCAGCTTTCAGGTAAGCAGCAACTTCGTCGAGCGTAAGGATTTCTCCATCAGTGCCGGTCATGGTTTCTTCCGCAATGGTGGCCTGCAATGAATTCTGCTTGCCAAATTTAGTCAATTTTACCGCATCAGGCTTAAAACTCACTGTGGATTCATACAAGCTGCGTATGACGATTCAACCGCGGCGGCGACAGGGCCGTGCGTCAAATGGCCACTACGGACGCGGGTTCGACACTGTGGAAATATCACGCGACAGGCTTCGCGATTCGTGCCAGTGACAGAAATATTCATCGTTGTACTCCCCTCTTAGCTGACTTTCGCCGGAGCAGGTTTTCTCATACTCGCGGCGACCCCAAACTTGCGATGTCTAAAGCGGTGCCGGATCGGTGCCGCTTTGAGCCCTGAAGATCGGCCGATCCTGATTCGCGTGTACCGCGCTGACGGCCCATCGAAATGGACTGAATCGAGAAATCACAAGAGGGGTAGCGCATGGTGCCGACCGGCGTGCTGATTGGCCAGATCATGATGGTTTTCGCCACCACTTTACTGGGGCTATGGAGTGCCACCCAGTGGACGGCGGCGGCACTGGGCTACCAGCTACGCCTCGGTGCACCATGGTTCGACCTATTTGGCACGCCGATCTATCACCCATGGCGGCTGTTCGAGTGGTGGTACTTCTTCGACGCCTATGCGCCCGACATTTTCCTGCGCGGCGGTGCCATCGCCGCGTGCAGCGGCTTCGCCGGTGCCATGGTGGCCATCGCCATGTCGGTGTGGCGCGCACGGCAATCCAAGCTGGTCACGACCTACGGCTCGGCGCGCTGGGCACTCCCCGCTGAAATCCGCAGTTCCGGGCTGACCGGCCCTGCCGGCGTTTTCCTGGGCCGCAAAGATGGCGACTACCTGCGCCACGAAGGTCCCGAGCATGTGATGGCGTTCGCGCCCACCCGCTCCGGCAAGGGTGTCGGCCTGGTGGTGCCGACGCTGCTTTCGTGGCCCGGCTCCGCCGTGATCCACGATATCAAGGGCGAGAACTGGACCTTGACCGCCGGTTGGCGCTCGCGCTTCTCGCATTGCCTGCTGTTCAACCCGACCGATGCACGGTCTGCCGCCTACAACCCGCTGCTTGAAGTGCGGCGCGGCATGCACGAGGTGCGCGACGTGCAGAACATCGCTGACATCCTGGTCGATCCAGAAGGCGCGCTGGAGCGGCGCAACCACTGGGAGAAGACCTCGCATGCCCTGCTGGTCGGCGCGATCCTGCATGTGCTCTACGCCAGCGAGGACAAGACGCTACGCGGCGTAGCCAACTTCCTGTCCGATCCGGCCTGCCCGTTCGAGGTGACGCTGCACCGGATGATGACGACAAGACATCTCAGTGATGCACCACATCCCGTCGTCGCTTCCGCCGCACGCGAAGTGCTGAACAAGAGCGAAAACGAACGCTCCGGGGTGCTCTCCACCGCGATGAGCTTCCTGGGGCTGTACCGCGATCCCACGGTAGCCGAAGTGACCTCACGCTGCGACTGGCGCATCGCCGACCTGATCGATGCCGATCATCCCGTGTCGCTGTATCTGGTAGTGCCGCCCTCGGACATCAGCCGGACCAAGCCGCTGATCCGTCTGATCCTCAACCAGATCGGACGGCGACTCACCGAATCGCTCGATGGCTCAGACGGCATTGCTCGCCGCCACAAGTTGCTGCTGATGCTCGACGAGTTTCCAGCGCTCGGGCGACTGGACTTTTTCGAGAGTGCGCTGGCCTTCATGGCGGGCTACGGGCTGCGCGCTTTCCTGATCGCGCAATCGCTCAACCAGATCGACAAGGCCTACGGCCAGAACCATTCCATCCTCGATAACTGCCACGTGCGCATCACGTTCGCCACCAATGACGAACGCACCGCCAAACGCATTTCCGAGGCCCTTGGCACCGCGACAGAATTGCGTGCACAGCGCAACTACGCGGGTCACCGATTGGCCCCGTGGCTCGGGCACCTGATGGTGTCGCGCCAAGAGACGGCACGGCCACTGCTCACGCCTGGCGAGGTGATGCAACTGCCACCCGATGACGAGGTGGTGATGGTGTCCGGCCATCCACCGATCAAGGCGCAAAAAATTCGCTACTACCTGGATGCGAATTTCAAGACGCGCATGCAGGCACCGCCGCCATTGCTGCTCGGGCACTACGCCGATATACCGGCAGCGCGACCCGACGACTGGACCGGACTGGCCATCCCCGCTGCACCGATTCCTGGTCTGGTCTTCCCCGCACACGGTGAGGCCATCGACGACGACGGCGGTCGCCAACAACAGCCGGAACTGGCCGAAGTCGCGTTCACGCCGGAGCCCGAACACGCGGTGGACGACTTGGGCCTGTTCGATGATGACGACCTGCCGCTGCTTCTGCCCGCCCAGCTCGACCCGCGCCTGCAACGCACGGCGCGGCTGGCCGCCCTCGACCCTGATGACGGGATATCCCTATGAGCCAAGGTTATTCACGTAAGCGCCTGAACCTCTTCATCGAACACGAGCATGCCAAGCGGCTCAACGAGCTGTCGGCCATGAAGGGCTTGTCCAAGTCCTCCATCATCGCCGCCGCGCTGGCTTCGTTCCTGTCGCCCGACTCCGGCGATCAGCGCGAAGCGGCTATCGCCAAACGGCTGGATCGCTTGTCTCGCCAGCTCGACAAGCTGGAGCGCGACCAGAACATCCTGATCGAAACGCTGGCGCTCTACGTGCGTTATTTCCTCACTGTTAGCACACCCGTGCCGGAAGCACATCAAGAGGCGGCGCGCGCCCAGGGCCGTGCGCGCTTCGAGCAGTTCGTCGAACAAC
Organism: Rugosibacter aromaticivorans; assembly: GCF_000934545.1. Lineage (GTDB taxonomy): Bacteria > Pseudomonadota > Gammaproteobacteria > Burkholderiales > Rhodocyclaceae > Rugosibacter > Rugosibacter aromaticivorans. The sequence goes on along the minus strand of NZ_CP010554.1, from coordinate 546,412 downwards.
TTGGTCGGCATCTGTTACGCGGGCGCAGCCTGGTCAAGGACGTGGTCGAGGAAATCCAGCCCGACCCCAGCCAGTTCTTCGGCCAGCAGGAAAACGTTCGCGCCGCCGCGGCTGCCGACGAGGCCGGGGGAGCACCGTCATGAGCAGCGCACCGCGCGATCAGGGCTTGTCGGCCTCGCTGGCACTGGAACGTCGCGTGCGCATGCTGCGCACAGCGATGGGGCCAGACATCGCCAAAGCCTTGAACGACCCCGATGTGGTGGAAGTCATGCTCAACCCCGACGGTTCGCTGTGGATTGATCGACTGAGCAGTGGGCGCGAACCACTGGGCGTCAGCCTCACGCCCGCCGATGGCGAACGCATCATCCGGCTGGTTGCCGCCCATGTGCGTGCCGAAGTGCATGCGGGCAAGCCGCTGCTATCCGCCGAACTACCCGAAACGGGCGAACGTTTCGAGGGTGCGCTGCCACCGGTGACGCCGGGGCCGGTCTTCGCGCTACGCAAGCGCGCGGTCGGCTTGATCCGGCTCGACGCCTACGTGGCTGACGGCATCCTGACCGAGGCTCAGGCGGAATTCCTGCGCGACGCGGTACGCGAGCGCCAGAACATCCTGATCGCTGGTGGCACCAGCACCGGCAAGACCACGCTGGCGAACGCCCTGCTCGACGAAATCGCCGCCACCGGCGACCGCGTGATCGTGCTCGAAGACACGGTTGAGCTGCAATGCACGGCACGCGACCACGTACCGCTGCGCACCCGTGCCGGTGTCGTGACCATGGCCGAGCTGGTGCGCTCGACCCTGCGGCTGCGGCCGGACCGCATCGTCGTAGGCGAGGTGCGCGGCGCCGAAGCACTTGACCTGCTCAAGGCCTGGGGCACCGGCCATCCGGGTGGCATCGCAACCGTCCATGCCGGTTCCGCAGCGGGCGCGTTGCTGCGGCTGGAACAACTGATTCTCGAAGTCGCGGTGACGCCACCACGCGCGCTGATCGCGGAAGCGGTCAACGTCATCGTCTACATCGCCGGTCGCGGCCATGCGCGCCGCGTGCAGGAAATCGCCCGCGTCACCGGCTTCGACAGCCACGGCTATCAGCTCAGAAGCGAGCTGATGCCTTTCTTCCCATCCCTTTCATCAACCCCCGGAGAACCGTCATGACGACTTCACGTATTTCCGTAAAACCGGCCTTGCATTTCGTGGCCCTCGCCGCGCTGCTGCTGGCCATCACCATTCCCGCGCATGCGGCGGGCTCGAACATGCCCTGGGAAGCGCCGCTGCAATCGGTGCTGGAGTCCATCCAGGGGCCTGTGGCCCGCATCATCGCGGTGATCGTCATCATCACGACCGGCCTTGCGCTGGCGTTTGGCGACACCTCGGGTGGCTTTCGCAAGCTGGTGCAGATCGTCTTCGGCCTGTCGATCGCGTTCGCCGCGTCCTCGTTCTTCCTGACCTTCTTCAGCTTCAGCGGCGGAGCGGTGCTGGCATGAGCGCGCCAACCGCCGATACAGCCGGCTTCGAGGTGCCGCTGCACCGTTCGTTGACCGAACCCATTCTGCTGGGTGGCGCACCGCGCACCGTGGCGATTGCCAACGGCACGCTGGCCGCCGCCGTAGGGCTCGGGCTGCAACTCTGGCTGCCCGGCATTGTGTTGTGGATTGTTGGGCACTCGCTGGCCGTGTGGGGCGCGCGACTGGATGCGCAGTTCATGGCCGTGTTCGCGCGGCACATCAAGCACCGCACGCTGCTGGACGTTTGAGGCAAAGACCATGATGCACCTCGCCGAATACCGCAAACGCCCCGCCCTGCTGGCCGACTGGCTACCCTGGGCCGGACTGGTCGCGCCCGGCGTTGTGTTGAACAAGGACGGCTCGTTCCAGCGCACCGCGCGCTTTCGCGGACCAGACCTGGACAGCGCAACGCAGGGCGAACTGATCGCCACGTCAGCGCGGTTGAACAACGCGCTGCGTCGGCTTGGGTCGGGCTGGGCTTTGTTCGTGGAAGCCGAACGGCGCGAAGCGGCGGACTACCCTGAATCGGTGTTTCCCGAGCCACTGTCCTGGCTGGTCGATGAAGAGCGCCGCGCCGCTTTTGAGGAAACCGATAGCCACTTCGAGAGCGTGTACCACCTGACGCTGCTCTACCTGCCGCCCGAGGAATCGACGGCGCGCGCCGCAAAGCTGCTGTACGAGAACACCAAGGTCGAAGGCGTGGATTGGCGCGAACGGCTGGATGGCTTCGTGTCGGAGACCGAACGCTTCTTCGGTTTGCTCGAAGGGGTGATGCCGGAGATCGCCTGGCTCGACGATGGTCAGACCTTGACCTACCTGCATGCCTGCGTGTCCACGCGCCAACATTCGGTGGCCGTGCCCGAGGTGCCGATGCACCTTGATGCGCTGCTGGCCGACGAACCGCTGACGGGCGGCCTTGCACCGATGCTCGGGAGCCAACACCTGCGCGTGGTGTCGGTGCGCGGCTTCCCGACCTCGACCTGGCCTGGCTTGCTCGACGACTTGAACCGCCTGGGCTTTGCCTACCGCTGGAGCACACGCTTTCTGTGCCTGGACAAAGCCGAATCCGAGCGCGAGTTGGGTCGGCTGCGCCGCCAGTGGTTCGCCAAGCGCAAGAACATCGTGGCGTTGCTGCGCGAGACCATCTTCCAGCAGGAAAGCCCGCTGGTGGATTCGGACGCCTCCAACAAGGCGGCGGATGCCGATGCGGCCTTGCAGGAGCTGGGCAGCGATCAGGTGTCATTCGGCTACGTCACGGCAACCGTGACGGTGCTCGATACCGATGCGACGGCCGCTGACGAGAAGCTGCGTGCCGTGGAGCGGACTATCCAGGGCAGGGGCTTCGTCACCATTGCCGAAACCTTGAATGCGGTCGATGCCTGGCTGTCGTCGATCCCCGGCCATGCCTATGCCAACGTGCGCCAGCCCATCGTCTCGACCCTGAACCTCGCGCACATGATGCCAGTGTCGGCGGTGTGGGCCGGGCAGGAGCGCAATGCGCATCTCGATGGCCCGCCGCTGATCGTGACGCGCACCGATGGCGCAACACCGTTCCGGCTGGTCACGCACATCGGCGACGTGGGCAACACCTTGGTGGTCGGCCCCATCGGCATGGGCAAGTCGGTGCTGCTCGCCACCTTGGCATTGCAATTCCGCCGCTATGCCGGATCGCGCATCTTCGCTTTCGACATGGGACGCTCCATTCGCGCCACCGTGCTTGGGCTGGGTGGCGAGCATTACGACCTGGGCGCAGATGGCGCTATTGCCTTCCAGCCGCTGGCCCGTATCGACCAGGACAGCTATCGCGCCTGGGCGGCGGAGTGGATCGAAGGCCGCTTGATTCACGAAGGCGTGGCCGTCGGGCCGAACGAGAAGGATTCCGTGTGGTCGGCGCTGAACAGCTTGGCCAGCGCGCCGCTCGATCAGCGCACCATGACCGGCTTGTCCGTGTTGCTGCAATCGAACGCGCTGCGCCAAGCCCTGCAACCCTATGTGCTGGGCGGCGCGCACGGCAAGTTGCTTGACGCCGACCAGGATCGACTCGGTTTCGCTGACGTGCAAGCGTTCGAGATGGAAGAGCTGATGCACAGCAAGGCGGCGGCGCTCGCCGTGCTGCGCTACCTGTTCGCGCGCTTCGAGGAACGCCTTGATGGTGCCCCAACACTGTTGATCCTTGATGAGGCCTGGCTGTTCCTCGACGACCCGGTGTTCGCCGCGCGCATTCGCCAGTGGCTCAAGACGCTGCGCAAAAAGAACGTGTCGGTGATCTTCGCGACGCAATCGCTGGCGGACATCAAGGATTCCACCATCGCCCCGGCCATTGTCGAGAGCTGCGTGAGCCGTATCTTTCTGCCCAACCCACAGGCGACCGAGCCGCAGATTCGTGTCATCTACGAAGGTTTCGGCCTCAACGCACGGCAGATCGAGATCGTGGCGACTGCCCAGCCCAAGCGCGATTACTACTACCAGTCGCGGCTCGGCAATCGGGTCTTCGATCTGGGACTCGGGCCGGTGACGCTGGCGTTTGCTGGCGCAGCCAAGCCCGAAGACCAGCGCGCCATCGACGCCGTTTCCGCGTCGGTGCCACCTGCGGACTTCGCAGCCGCCTGGCTGCGTCATCGCGGCCTCGACTGGGCTGCGGACCTCATCCCGTCGTTCCCGTTCGTCCCGTCAATTCCCAAGGAGAAACAGCCATGAAGAAAACCTTGATTGCCATCGCCACTGCCATTCTGGTGAGCGCCATGCCCGCTGCGCAGGCGCAGTGGGTCGTGATTGACCCCACCAATCTCGTGCAGAACATCATGACGGCCGCACGTGCCCTGGAGCAGATCAACAACCAGATCAGGCAGCTTCAGAACGAAGCACAGATGTTGACGAACCAGGCGAAGAACCTCACGAGTTTGGACTTCAGCGCGCTCAATGAATTGCGCTCGGCACTGTCCGCGACGAACCAGCTCCTGCAGCAGGCGCAGGGGCTGGCCTTCAACCTGTCGCAGATGGAAACGGAGTTCGCGCGGCTCTATCCCGATGCCTATACCGCCTCCACGTCGGGTAGTCAGATGGCAACCGACGCACGCACGCGCTGGCGCAACTCGCTGGAGGCGCTGCGCACCGCGACCCAGGTGCAGTCGCAAGCGGTGCAGAATTTCGCGTCCGACGAGCAGACGCTGACCGACCTCGTGAACCGCAGCCAGTCGGCGGTCGGCGCGTTGCAAGCCACGCAGGCGACGAACCAGTTACTCGCCTTGCAGGCTCGGCAGGCGATCCAGGCGCAGCAGCTCCAGATCACCCAAGATCGTGCTGCGGCTTTAGAGCAGGCACGGCAAGTCGCGGTGCAGGAACGAGCCCGTGAAGTGCGCCGCCGCTTCCAGGGCGAGGGCACGCCCTACACGCCGTACACCGTCAACTACTACAGCAACTGAGCGCCCCCATGAAAACCCTTCTCATCGCTGCCGCCTGCGCGCTGTTGCTCGCCGCGTGCAGCAAGCCTGAACCCGCCGATACCGTCGAATCGCTGATGGCCCATCCCGATCGACTGAAAGAAGTCCGCGCGCAATGCAAGGCCGACCACGCCAAGGTGGGGAACGCCCTGTGCAACATGGCTGCCGAAGCCACGCGGCGGCGCTTCATGGGCAGCGGCACGCCGTACACGCCTGCACCACCGAGCAAGCCGCAGCCCAGTGCGTCGGCGCCTTCTTTGCCGAAGGATTGACACCATGAATGACCTGTCGGTCATCGACCGCTTCCTCGATGTCTTCTCGCGCTACATCGATTCCGGGTTCGGACTACTCGGTGGCGAGGTGGCGTTCCTGACCGCGACGCTGGTCGTGATCGACATGACGCTGGCCGGCTTGTTCTGGGCGATGGGCGGCGAGGACGTGATCGGCAAGCTGGTCAAGAAGACGCTGTATGTCGGTGCCTTCGCCTTCATCATCGGCAACTTCAACAACCTGGCAGGCATCTTGTTCCGCTCGTTTGCTGGACTCGGTCTGGTGGCGTCGGGTTCCACGCTGACGCAGGCGCAACTGCTGCAGCCGGGCCACCTGGCCAAGGTCGGCGTCGATGCGGCGCAACCGATCATGGCGCAGATCAGCGACCTGACCGGCTTCCCCGAAGTGTTCGCGAACCTCGATGTCATCTCGGTGCTGTTTCTCGCCTGGCTGGTGGTGATCATCAGTTTCTTTGTGCTCGCCGTGCAGCTCTTCGTCACGCTGATCGAATTCAAACTGACCACACTCGCAGGCTTCGTGCTGGTGCCCTTCGCGTTGTGGAACAAGACCGCATTCCTCGCCGAACGTGTGCTAGGAAACGTGGTGTCATCGGGCATCAAGGTGCTGGTGCTGGCGGTGATTGTGGGCATCGGTACGGGACTGTTTGCACAGTTCCAGGTGCCGCCCAACACCGAGCCCTCCATCGATCTGGCGCTGACCATCATGCTGGCCTCGCTGGCAATGCTGGGGCTGGGGATCTTCGGGCCTGGCATCGCGACCGGGCTGGTGTCCGGCGCACCGCAGCTCGGCGCTGGGGCTGCGGCCGGAACGGCGCTGGGTGCTGCTGGTTTGGCTGTCGCTGGTGGCGCGGCGATCGCCACCGGCGGTGCAGCGGTAGCGGCGGGTGCGCGCATGGTGCCAGGTGCCGCACGCGCGGCCATCGGCGGAGTGGCGTCGGCTGGGCGTGCGAGCAGCGCGATGGCCAGCGGCGCGAAGTCGGCCTACCAGGCTGGCGCCGCAGCATCGGGCAGTGGTGGCGTTCGTGCTGCTGGTGCTGGCGTCGCCAATGTGGCCAAAAGCGGTGCCGGTGCTGTCGGCCAGCGCGTCGCCGCTGGTGCGAAAGCGGTCAAGGACCGCGTAGCGAATTTCGTCGTGGAGGCTGCTGCGCCTGCGGCGGCAGCCGGTTCTACTGAATCGGCCCATTCGTCCAGTTCGGCCGAAGCCAAGCCCCCTGCGGCAGAGCCCGCCTGGGCCAAACAAATGCGTCGCAAACAGCAGGTGAGCCATGCGGCCACAACGGCCGCCCACACCCTGCGTTCTGGCGACCATGGTGGCAGTGGCGCCAGCCCCAGCCTGCGCGACGACTCGAACCATTGAGGAGACTACGAGATGCGATTCAAACGACCCCAGGTACGGTACTCGGACACGCCCGAGCCGGTTACCCCTTACCAAGCCGCCGCACAGGTGTGGGACCAGCGCATCGGCAGCGCCCGCGTGCAGGCGAAGAACTGGCGGCTCATGGCCTTCGGCTGTCTCTCGCTCGCACTGCTGATGGCGGGTGGCCTGGTGTGGCGTTCGGCACAGTCCATCGTCACACCCTATGTGGTGGAAGTCGCCGCTGGCGGTCAGGTGCGCGCGGTGGGCGAAGCGGCCACACCGTACAAACCGAACGACGCGCAGATCGCCTACCACCTGGCGCGCTTCCTCACCGACGTGCGCTCGCTGTCGATCGACCCGATCGTGGTGCGGCAGAACTGGCTCGAAGCCTACGACTACACGACGGACAAGGGTGCAGCCACGCTGAACGACTACGCACGCACCAACGATCCGTTCGCGCGCATCGGCCAGACCTCGACGGCCGTGGAGATCACCAGTGTGGTTCGCGCCAGCGAATCCTCGTTCCAGGTGCGCTGGATCGAGCGCAACTACGCCAACGGTTCGCTCTCGGGCACCGAGCGCTGGACTGCCGTCCTGTCGATAGTGTTGCAGCCACCCCGCACCGAAGAGCGGTTGCGCAAGAACCCGCTGGGCATTTACGTCAACGGCCTGTCCTGGAGCCGTGAACTCGACGCAACCGAAGGAGTGAAGAAACCATGAAAACCCAAATCAGTATTTGCGTTTTGCCGTTGATCCTGAGCGCCACCTTGGCGACTGTCAGCGGTTGCGCCACACACGGCAAGCCGCCGCCGGACATCACGCTGGACGAACCCGTCGCGGCGCACGCGCTGCCGGAATTGCCCAAGCCCATCGAGGTGATTGAGGTACCCAAGCTGCTGCCGTTACCCGAGCAGTTGAAGGCCTTCGGGAGCACGCCCGAAGAAAAGCCAGTCGCCGAATCGCCTGACGAGAAGGCTCGCGTGGCGCGCGCCAATGCCGAAGCGCGCGTGGCCCCCAGCCGCGAGGGTTACATCAACGCTATCCAGGTCTGGCCTTATGCGGATGGCGCGCTGTATCAGGTCTACACCAGTCCGGGCCGTGTCACCGTCATCGCTTTGCAGCAGGGCGAAGAACTGGTGACGGTCTCGGCCGGCGACACCGTGCGCTGGATCGTCGGCGACACGGCCAGCGGTGCGGGCGCCAGCCAGCGTGTGAACATTCTCGTGAAGCCAACGCGCATCGGGCTGAAAACGAACCTGGTCATTACCACCAATCGTCGTACCTACCTGCTTGAACTGTCTTCGACGCCGCAGGCATGGATGGCGTCCGCATCGTGGGACTATCCGAAAGACCGCCTGCTGGCCTTGCAGAAGCAGGCGCAGCAAGCTCAGACGGCTGCGCCGGTGGACTCCGGTTTGTCGCTGGAGCAGATCAAGTTCCGCTACGCGATTTCCGGCGACAGCCCACCGTGGAAGCCGCTGCGCGCCTTCGACGACGGCGAGCGGGTCTACATCCAGTTTCCCGCCGGTATCGCGCAGGGCGAGTTGCCGCCGCTGTTCGTGATCGGAGCGCAAGGCGATGGCCAGCTCGTGAACTACCGCTTCCGCTCACCGTACTACGTGGTGGATCGGTTGTTCGGTGCGGCCGAATTGCGGCTGGGCGCTGACAAGGCCGCCGTTGTTCGCATAGAGCGCACCGATGGTATGAGCAGCGCGGCACGGAGGCATTGAGCATGAGCACGCCCGCCACGCCACCACCAACTGGGTCGAACAAGGCTGACCCGGACACCATGGCTCTGCGCGCTTCGCCGCGCCCGGTCACGCGACTGAACCGGCGCATGCTGGCCGTCCTTGCGGGAACGCTGGGTGCGGTCGTGTTGGGCGGCACGTTGTGGTCGCTGCAATCGCACAAGCGCGAGCGCAATGCGGCCTCCGAGCTGTACAACGTGGACCGTGTCTCGCATGCCGAGAACCTCGACCAGTTGCCCAAGGATTATTCCAAGGTGCCGGTGGCTGCCAAGCCGGTACCCGTTTTGGGCGAGCCATTGCCGGGCGATTTGGGTCCGGCCATAGTGGCGCAGCGCAATGCGGGAGCGCCCGCGCAGACTGGGCGCATTGCGCAGCCGGGTGATGCCGAAGAGGCGGCACATTCGGGGGTTTTCTTTCGCAGCGGTGCGGTGAAGGCGGCACCGTCGCCCACTGCGAGTACGGCCATGCCCGAGCCGGTATCGGGCAACCAGCCATTCAATCCGATGGCCCCTGCGGTCGCATCGGCGCAGCCGACCGACCCGACGGCGGTGCAGAACCGGCAGGATCAGAAGCAGGTGTTTGTCGCCAGTGGCGGCCCAACCAACGATGGCGCCACTCGCAATCCAGCCAGCCTGCAATTGCCGACCTCGCCCTACCAAGTGATGGCGGGCACCATCATTCCGGCAGCGCTGGTGACGGGCATCAACTCCGACCTGCCGGGACAGGTCATCGCCAACGTCACCGAGGCGGTCTACGACACGGCCACGGGTCGCTTCCTGCTGATTCCGCAGGGCTCGCGCCTGATCGGCCGTTACGACAGCCAGGTGTCATTCGGTCAGCGGCGCGTGTTACTGGTGTGGACGCGCTTGATCCTGCCCGATACCTCATCCATTTCGCTTGATCGACTACCCGGCATTGACCCAGCGGGCTATGCCGGACTGGAGGATGGCGTCGATTGGCATTGGGATCGCATCATCGCCAGTGCCGCGTTGTCCACGCTGCTCGGAGTCGGTGCCGAATTGGCTGCGCCTGATCGCACCGGCAGCGATGGCAAGGTCATCATCGCCACGCGCCAGAGCGGGCAGGACACAGTGAACCAGGTCGGTCAGGAGATCACCAAACGCAATGTGAGCATCCAGCCGACGCTCACTATCCGACCCGGCTTCCCGATGCGGGTCATGGTGAACAAGGATCTGATCCTGCGGCCGTACCAGCCGCTGTTTTTCCAGAGGGGATCGTCGCAATGAGCATATCCACCAGCAAGCTGCGGCTAGGGCCGCTGCCCAAAACCGAAACCGTCAAAATCACCATCGCGCTCACCACCGCGTTGAAGGCCGATTTGGAACGCTATGCCGCGCTGCATGCACAGACTTACGGCGAGTCGGTCAATGCCGCGACGCTGATCCCGCACATGCTCGAAGCGTTCATGGCGCGGGATCGCGGGTTTAAGCGGGCAGTATTGCCGCGTGCCATTGCTGCACAGAGAAATGAAAAAGCCGCCCCTGGTTGAACAAGGACGGCTCTCCAAATTGGTGCCCGAGGCCGGAATCGAACCGGCACGACCCTTTCGAGTCGAGGGATTTTCTTACCACTTCGGCTTTCGCCGCCAGCGCGAACGCTGTTCGTGGTCTGGAGCACGCCTTCACCATAACCTTGCGGCCGTAGGTGCCCGCCGTCTGCTCTCTACACCTTCCCTCGAATCTTTCGATCCGGGGCTTGGCTCGGTGTTGGCTCAGATGCTTGCAGCATCCAGGGCGTTCGCCGAATTTGACGGGCTTCACCTCCGGGGTTTCCCCTGGAGGGCTCAAATTGCTTCAAGTCCCTTGTGTCTACCAATTTCACCACTCGGGCTAACTTGGCTCGTTGCCGAACCGATGTTTCGCCTAGCTACGCTAGGCTTGTTTCAACTGCACCTCTCTACTGGCCCCTACATGACACCTAGCAGCCAGAGGGCTGTTGGGGCCATTTGCACTAAAGCCCGGGAAACCCGCGCCATTTCAAGCTCTGCACCTACATCCCTGATGAGAAAAAGACTTGACAAAGGAGATTTTAAGTCCCTTGTGTCTACCTATTTCACCATCCGGGCGTAAGGATCTGTAGAGAAAAAACCACGTAGGAAATTACTGGAGGCGCGACCCGGAATCGAACCGAGGTACACGGCTTTGCAGGCCGCTGCATAACCACTCTGCCATCGCGCCAGGATCGGAAATCCATAGCTGGAACTAAGAGAAAACTAAGAGAAAACTAAAAAGGGAAAACGTTTAGACGTTTTCCCTTTCCTTGAAATCTGGAGCGGGAGAAGAGTCTCGAACTCTCGACCTCAACCTTGGCAAGGTTGCGCTCTACCAACTGAGCTACTCCCGCAAAACAGGTCCGAATTATAACGTTCATGTTCGTGCTGTCAACGATTCAACGCAGATATCTCCTGCCACATCTTCAACAAGCAGTAGACCATCGACCACAAAGGAGTATGGCAGCAATCCAAAGTAGCCACGCATCCAGATTCTGCACATCCATCGGCCCAAGAGCGTATGCGGTAAATCCTCCGGGTTCTGCGGCAAATTGCACCTGAGCCATCCTGTGGCTGCTCCCCAACTAAAGTCCACGTGCTGCCACACGGAACCAATGAACACTGTAGCTTGCCACACATAAGCTACTTGCCAGACAACGCGTCTGACACGTACTGCCAGCCAGCGGCCAACGCATGCCATTACTGGCAATGGTAACCACACTCGCCTCGCTTTTGATGTGACGAACACAAGCGCGAGACGATGTCGCGTGGTGGATTAGCTAGAGCACCCTCGCATCAAAAGCTATCAGCGACCGGCGATGCCATGAGCTACCGGTGCGCCGTCCTGAAACACGAGCGGTGGTGCGGCGACTTTCAATGCGTCATCTTCGATCCGAAACAGGTAGACAGACCGATCACCAATACTCTCGGCGAACAGCGTGCGCGAATCATCCAGAAACCCGACACCCTGCGTCCACACACCAGATGACGCCTCGGAGATTCGATACAGGTGCTTGCCATCGATCTTCAGTAGCACGAGCTTGCTGTTGGGCGAATACAGCGGGTTGTCCGTCGGTAAGTTGCTCATGTTTTGGATTAACGCCGCAACATACTGCCCGTCCGGGGCGCACGCGACACCCTCGGGTACCGGCCCCACACTGACGGTATCGACAACACGCGGCGGAGCGGCGGTCGTATCGATCAGGCTAATGGTGTCAGCATCGCCGTTCACACCCATGTTGCTCACAACCGCGAGCCCCGTGCCGCCGCAGTAGGACACGGAGAACGGACGCACGCCGGCGACCATGTCACGTAGCGGTTTGAGCCGCAGACCTTCGACTGCATACAGTGACACTTTATTGTCGCCGAAACGGGTCAGCAGTACGCGGCGACCATCGGGGCTGAACGCCGCCGCAACCGGGCCAGCGCCCCGCCCGATCGGCAGCCTTTCCATGATCGTCACCTGCCGGTCAGCAGCGATAGATAACACGGTGACGCTATCGTCGTTTGGGTGCATCGCGAGCGCCATCATGCCGGTTGGGCTCATGGCGACCGATGAGGGCGAGGCGCCGAGCCTGATCGTCTGCATAACCCGTAACGGCGAAGCAGCCAAGTCAACGACCGAGAGGCGATCATCCGGCAGAAAGCGCGTCTGCATTAACCGCTGCAGGCTGCCTAACGCCGTCGAGCCCAGACTGGAGTAGCGATCTTCGGAAACACTCGTCCCATCTTTCTTGTTCGGATCGAGGCGCATTGATGCGCTCACCAGCGCGAACGACCCGTTCACCGACACCGCGACTGAGGAAGGCGGCCCCCAAAGGTGCGTCGGTACGAACACCTGACCGAGCTTTCTCGCAGTTGCACCGGAGAATTCGAAAAAGACTGCCGAGTCCGGGACCGGGGACTGAGCGACCTTGATCATGCCATTCTCGAGCGTTACCTTAGGTTCCAGAGCAAATCCCACGACCTGCGCCACGACCGTTATTGGCAGGGCAGCGAGTGCAACAGCGAATCGAATTACTACTATGCGCATAGCATTGTATGCCATTTTAGTTCTCCAGTCTCCATGTGCAGCCCACTGCAGAAATCGAGATCAACGCCTTTTTAATCATATCCCACAGTGGGAAAGTCCACGCAACTTGCCCAGTCTCGAACTCTCGACCTCAACCTTGGCAAGGTTGCGCTCTACCAACTGAGCTACTCCCGCAAGACAGGCCGTTGTAACGTTCATGTCCGTGCTGTCAACGATTCAACGCAGATATCTCCTGCCACGCTTTTAATAAATAATAAGCCATCGACCACAACGTAAGCACAGCGGCCGCCCAGAGCAGCCATCCGCCGAGCTTTTGCACGTCAACTGGCCCCAGCGGAGCATGCCATAACAGCAAGGGAATAGCGGTCATCTGCGCTGCGGTTTTAAATTTGCCGACAAAAGAAACAGCCACGCTTTTGGCCGCACCTATCCTCGCCATCCATTCGCGCAAGGCAGAAATGGCAATCTCGCGCCCGATAATGACAAATGACAGCAAAGCATCCGCACGCCCAAGCTGCACTAGCATCACCAGAGCGGCTGCCACCATCAACTTGTCGGCTACGGGGTCAAGAAATTCGCCAAAGGCCGAGGTCTGATGCAGCTTGCGCGCCAGCCAGCCATCGAGCCAATCGGTGAGCGCTGCCACAACAAATGCCACTGTGGCGATCAGGTTCTGCTCAAGCGAAGTCAAGGGCAGATAAAAAACGCCGACGACTAAGGGAATGAGAGAAATTCTGCCCCACGTCAGCACATTCGGAATATTCAATTTCATGAGCGTAATTGCGTGTAAATGGCCTCGGCCAGATGGCGCGAGATGCCAGTCACACGGCATAGGTCTTCAATTGTAGCCGCACGTACGCCATCCAGCCCGCCAAATTGCGCCAGCAGATTTCTGCGCCGCGCTGGGCCGATGCCGGCAATATCTTCCAGCTTTGAATGGCCACGCGCCTTGGCGCGCCGCGCGCGATGGCCGACGATGGCAAAGCGGTGCGCTTCGTCACGAATTTCCTGCAGCAGATGAAAGCCCGCGTTGTCCATGGCTAATTGTAGCGGCTCGCTGCGACCATGCACAAACAAGGTTTCCAGGCCGGGCTTTCTGCCTTCGCCTTTGGCAACGCCAATGCTCTGCAAATGATCCAGCCCCAGCTCGGCAAATACGTCGCGCGCGATGCTGTGCTGGCCTTTGCCGCCATCAATGAGCACTAAATCAGGCGTATTCGCCGTCTCACCAGCGCCGACTTTTGCGTAACGCCGCGTCAGCGCCTGACGCATCGCGGCATAGTCGTCGCCGCCGGTGATACCGCTGATATTAAAGCGGCGATAGTCGCTTTTCTTCATCGCGCCATCCACGCACACCACGCACGAGGCCACAGTGCCCTCGCCCATCGTGTGACTGATGTCGAAGCATTCGATACGATGCGGCGGATCGGACAGATCCAGCGCCTCCTGCAAGGCGGCAAGGCGGCTGCCGGAACGTGTGTTGGCCTGCTTGCGAGAGGTCATCGCCAGCCGTGCATTGTTCTCCGCCATCGCCAGCCAGGCGCGTTCCATTTCGTTTTTTGCCGGCCCCGCATGCCTGCCCGCTTGTACACCCTCTAGCGCATCATCCAGCGGCCAGGGGCTGAGTATGATCCGCGCAGGTATGGGCTTATCGGCATAGTGCTGCGCCACAAAGGCTGCTAATACCTCGCCTGCCTCGGCACCCCCGACGGCTTGCGGAAAATAGGCGCGATCACCCAGATGCAGGCCGCCGCGCACCATCGCCAGATTCACGCACGGCTCGCCGTGTTCCACCACGGCGGCGATGATATCGACATCCGCCTCACGCGTTGAGCTGACGTATTGCCGATGCAGCACAGCCTGCAACGATTTGATCTGGTCGCGCAGCATTGCCGCATCTTCAAACTTGAGCTGGTCTGCAGCCTCAGACATGCGCGCGCTGAGATTGTCGATGACTTCCGAGTGTTTGCCGCGCAAAAAAAGCTCCGCCAGGCGCACATCGGTCGCGTAATCGTCGGCTGAAATCAACCCCACGCAGGGCGCTGTGCAGCGGTGAATCTGGTGCAGCAAACAAGGCCTCGAACGATGCGCAAACACTGCATTTTCACAGGTGCGCAGCAAGAAGGCCTTCTGCACCAGTTGGATGCTTTCGCGCACCGCCAGCGCATTGGGAAAGGGCCCGAAGTAACGCGACTTTTTATCAAAGCCGCCGCGATGGTAGAACAGCCGCGGAAACGTGCCACCCGACAGCCCGATGTAAGGGTAGGACTTGTCATCGCGAAACAGAATGTTGTATTTCGGCACGAGCTTTTTGATCAGCGTGTTTTCAAGAATCAGTGCTTCGGCTTCCGAGCGCGTGGCTGTCACTTCCATGTGCGCGACTTGCTGCAACATCAGCGCAATGCGCGGACTGTGGCCGGTCTTCTGGAAGTAGGACGACACGCGGCGCTTGAGATTTTTCGCTTTGCCGACATACAGCACGCCGCCTGCGGCATCGAGCATGCGGTATACGCCCGGCGCGTCAGTCAGCGTGGCGAGAAAACTGCGACTGTCAAAGCTCGTTGCGGATGAGGCGGAAGACATGCGAGAAGTCGGCGCTGGTGAGACGGCGGGTTTGCGTGTTGTAACGGCTGCAATGATAACTGTCGACGAACACACGGCCATCCGGCAGCACGTGACGCGCGGCGTGCGCAAAGGTGAACGCCGACTGCTTGAGCCCGGCCGCCATCAGCACGGCCTTGTGCGCTACCAGCCCCAACGCCAGAATCACGCGCACTTCGGGCGCGGCAGCAAGCTCTTCTGCCAGCCAGCGATTGCAGTTTTTTATCTCATTCGTTTCCGGTTTGTTTTGCGGCGGCAAACATTTCACGGCATTGGTGATGCGGCAATCGTTTAGCGTCAATCCATCGTCCGCCGCGACGGACACCGGCTGCGAAGCAAAACCAAACGCATGCAGGGTCTCAAAGAGCAGAATGCCCGCATAGTCGCCCGTGAATGGCCGGCCGCTACGATTGGCGCCATGCATGCCAGGCGCCAGGCCTACGATCAGCAGGCGCGCCTTCGGGTCGCCAAAGGGCAATACCGGCCGCGCGTGATAATCCGGATAGTTGCCGCGCACATCCGCAAGAAAAGTTGCCAGGCGCGGGCATTCGGTACAGCATAGAAGTTCGTTCATTCGGCTAGGATACCGCCTCTCATGATGAACGCGCTATCTCCCTACCTTGCTACCCGCCCTATTCGCTGCGACATTTTTTGTGTGGTCGTCGATAACTACGGCGATGCCGGCGTGTGCTGGCGCCTTGCCCGCCAACTGGCCGAGGAATACGGCTGGCAAGTGCGGCTGTATATCGATAATCCGGCACCGCTCGATCTGCTGGCCCCCGACCATGCCCAAAGCCCCGTCACCGTTGCGCCCTGGCCGCATTTACTACCGCCCGATGCACCACACGACAGCCCAGCCGACGTAGTCATTGAAACCTTTGCCTGCACGCTGCCTGAGGTGTACACCGAGGCCATGGCGCGTAGCGAGAAAAAACCCGTGTGGCTCAATCTCGACTATCTCTCGGCGGAGGACTGGGTTGGCGAACTGCATGGCATGCCCTCACCCCACCCACATCTGCCGCTGGTTAAACATTTTTTCTTTCCCGGTTTTGGCAAACGCAGCGGCGGCCTGCTGCGCGAAGCCGACTACGACACCCGCCGCCAAGCCTTCGACGCGGCGGCTTTTCGCGCCCAACTCGGCCTGCCGGAGAAAGCGCCGAATGAGCTGACCATTTCGCTGTTCAGCTATCCCACGGCGCCCGTCGCGCAATTGACGCAGGCGTTGGCGCAAGCAGATCGTCCCATCCGCTTGTTGCAACCGGGCAGCAATGCCGCCGCTTTCACACAAGGTGCATTCAGCACGCACCCGCTGCCCTTTCTGTCGCAATCCCGCTTTGATGAGCTGCTCTGGGCTTGTGACGTGAATTTCGTGCGCGGCGAGGATTCCTTCGTGCGCGCCCAGTGGGCGGGCAAGCCTTTTGTCTGGCAAATCTATCCGCAGGCCGACGATGCGCACTGGGTAAAGCTCGATGCCTTTCTTCATCGTTATATGCGAAAAATCGGCGCTGATGACGCGCCGCAAAGCTTTGAATCTGACCGCAGGGAATGCTTGAACCCACTGTTGGGCAGAGCCGTCTCTGGAAAGTCCCCCTGGGGGACGGCGATTGATGCAATAAGCACTTTCTGGCACGCCTGGAACGGCAAAGGCGAGCTCAACTGGCCCGCCTTTGCCGCCGCACTACCCGCACTGGCCAGCGCAACGCAGCGCTGGTCAGTTGCGCTAGCCGATCAGACGAATCTTGCCAGTAATCTTGTGCAGTTCTGCCTTGAACGGCTAAAATGACCGATTAACTCCTTTCTCACTACGCACCCCTTTTGCTGGAAGCACACTCATGAAAATCGCCCAGGAACTCCGCGCCGGTAATGTCGTCATGGTCGGCAATGACCCCCTCGTTGTACAAAAAGCTGAATACAACAAATCCGGTCGCAGCTCGGCTGTTGTCAAATTCAAATTTAAAAATCTGCTCACCGGCGCCGCTTCAGAAGCCGTCTATAAGGCCGATGATAAGTTCGACCAAGTTGTGCCCGATCGCAAAGAATGCACTTACTCCTACTTCGCCGAGCCCATGTTTGTTTTCATGGACGCAGAATACAACCAGTATGAAGTTGAGCGTGACAACATGGGTGACGCCGTCAATTACATTGAAGACGGCATGCCGGTTGAAGTAGTGTTCTATGACGGCAAAGCGATTTCCGTTGAAATGCCTAACAGCGTCGTGCGCGAAGTCATCTACACTGAACCCGCGGTGAAAGGCGACACGTCTGGCAAAGTGATGAAACCCGCCAAAATCACCACAGGTTTTGAATTGCCTGTGCCACTGTTCGTCGAAATTGGCGACAAGATTGAAATTGACACCCGCACAGCAGAATATCGCAACCGGGTTAAATAAGTTTTAGTCTCTAGGTTTTTATTCACCAAACAGAGGGGCTCAATGAAAAACGCGGCCACAAACGCAACCAATTCTGCTAAATCCGCAAAATTCGGCATGCTTAAATTTTTCATCATTCTCCTGATCATTGCCCCACTGCTGTTTGCCGCATACATCTGGCTCGCTTTTCAGTATTCTTACTCTGATGGCGAGCGTGCAGGCTTTGTGCAAAAGCTCTCACGCAAGGGCTGGCTCTGCAAAACGTGGGAAGGCGAATTAACCCTGGTCGCTGTTCCCGGCTCAATGCCGGAAAAGTTTTTCTTCACTGTACGAGACGATGCGCTTGCCGCCAAACTCAACAGCCAAATGGGGCAACGTGTTGCCGTCACTTATGATCAACACAAAGGCTTACCCGGCACCTGTTTTGGTGAGACTGAATACTTCCTGCGGGATAGTCGCGCTGTCACTAATCCCTAAAGCTTTGTGCGATTAGCTACGGCTTATTGCAGTCCCCTGCACTGAACGCTGCGACCGCGTTGATCCCACCGTGCTATGCGCCTCAACGAACTTAAACTGCCCCTCGATCACACGCCAGAGAACTTGCGGGCCGCAATCATCAAGCGGCTCGGTATCGCCTCTGATGAGCTGCTCGACTTTCAAATTTATCGCCGCAGCGTGGATGCACGCAAACCCTCGGCAATTATCCTCACTTACACGCTTGATGTCACTCTGAAAAATGAACAGGCGGTGTTAAACCGCCTGCAAGGCGCCCCACATATCGGGCAAACGCCGGATACGCAATATCACTTCGTGACCAAATCACAGGCAACTCAGCAGCATCCACGCCCCGTGGTTATTGGCACCGGGCCCTGCGGCTTGTTTGCGGGTTTGCTTTTAGCGCAGATGGGATTTCGCCCGCTGATTCTCGAACGTGGCAAATCTGTCCGCGAACGGACCCAAGACACCTGGAAGTTCTGGCGTCAGGGCCTGCTCAATCCGGAGTCCAATGTTCAGTTTGGCGAAGGCGGCGCGGGCACATTTTCTGATGGCAAACTCTACAGCCAGATTCGTGACCCGGAATATCGCAGCCGCAAGGTGCTTACCGAATTTATCAAAGCCGGTGCGCCGGAAGAAATAGTGTATGTAGCCAAACCACACATCGGCACGTTTCGCCTGGTATCGATGGTGGAAAACATGCGCGCCAGCATTGAGGCACTGGGCGGTGAAATCCGCTTTCAGAACCGCGTTACCGACATCCAAATCGATCAAGGCCAGGTGCGCGGCCTACTGCTCGAAAGCGGGGAGCACATAGCCGCCGATCATGTAGTTCTGGCGGTTGGCCATAGCGCGCGCGACACCTTCTACCAGCTTCACGCGCGCGGTGTTTTTCTCGAAGCCAAACCATTCTCGATCGGCGTGCGTATTGAACACCCTCAGTCGCTCATTGATCAAGTGCGTTACGGCAAAGCAGCCGGACATCCTATACTCGGGGCTGCGGATTACAAGCTGGTACATCACGCTAAAAACGCGCGTTCAGCCTATAGTTTTTGCATGTGTCCCGGTGGTACGGTTGTTGCTGCCGCTTCTGAGCCTGGACGTCTTGTCACCAATGGCATGAGCCAGTATTCACGCAATGAACGCAACGCCAACAGCGCCATCGTGGTGGGCATTACACCGGCAGATTACCCGGATGGCCCGCTCGCCGGAATCGAGTATCAGCGGCATTGGGAGTCACTCGCCTTTATCACTGGTGGCAGCAATTACGCCGCACCTGCGCAACGGGTAGGCGATTTTCTTGCCCAAAAGCCATCGACTGCGTTGGGGGAAGTTCACCCGTCGTATACCCCAGGTATTCATCTCACCGACCTCTCTTTGTGCCTGCCTGAATTTGTCACCACCACCCTGCACGAAGCATTGCCCGCCTTTGGCAAACAGATTCGCGGCTTCGCGATGGAAGACGCCTTGATGACGGGGATAGAAACACGCACATCGTCTCCTGTGCGTATCACCCGCAATGAACATTATCAAAGCCTCAATACACGTGGTTTGTTTCCTGCTGGCGAGGGGGCGGGTTATGCCGGAGGAATTTTATCTGCCGCCATTGACGGCATCAAAGTCGCCGAGGCCGTTGCGCTCAGCATGGCGCAAGACTAACGAAGCGCCGCTGGCGCCTCGCGTCGTTACTGTAAAGATTCAAGCCCCTTTAGGCTTCCGCAGCAGCGAGAGCCAACTCAGCGGCCCGGCGGGTTTTTCCGGCGCGCGCAGGCATATGGCACAGCCCGCAAACATACCCACGGGTGGGATCAAATGCGTGGGTGACAAAATCACCACCGCATTCGCGGCAAGTTGCCATTTGCAGCATTTTGGCATCGAAAAACCGCACCATAGTCCACGCACGCGTGAGCGAAAGCACAACGTCCATACTGCCTCGCTCGATCTGCTCAACGTACATGCGGTAAGACTTGATGATCAGCTCCAGCCCTTTTAATTGCGTATGCTTCTGGAAAAAACGGTAATACGCCATAAACAGGGAGGCATGAATGTTCGGCTGCCATGTCATGAACCAGTCGGTTGAAAAAGGCAGCATGCCTTTCGGCGGCGACTCTCCCTTGACCTCCTTATACAGCTTGAGCAGACGCTCGCGAGAAAGATTTGTCTCCGCTTCGAGCAATTGCAAACGGGCCCCCAGCTTTACCAGATCAACCGCCAGACGAATTTCATTCGCCTCCGTAATAACGGATTTATTTCTCATTCACGCCTCCGCACCATCAAAAAACATCAGAAAACCACGAAAAACCACGAGAAAAATGCGATATCAAGCAATGGTGGCAACAGGACGGCCGGCGGCGAGGATAGCTGCATGCACGTGCGCGGCACCTCGGTCACGCTCGTGATTGGCAAGTAGATCGAGTAGCAAGGTGTCGTCAAAGCGGAAATTGCACAGCAACATGTCCGAGCTAGCCATCTTGAGCACTTGACTCGGTGTAAGGCGCGTCAGTACATCGGCAACTTCTTCGCTGATACCTAACCGAAAAATGGCCGCTTCACGATCCGAGCGAACCATGTTTTGCGCCAGCATCAAATAGGAAAGATTGACTTCTTTTATATCGTTGTAGGCATCAGGCTTCATCATGCACTCCCTTGTGGTGTGTATTATCGGGTGTATTACGGGTGTATCACTCTGCGCAACTCCAAATTGGAATCACGGTGATTGCATGATTGCACAACCAGTGACAAGAAAAATATCAACAGAAAAACCATTCTATTGTCAGAATCAGATGCATGTATTTGTAAGGTTTTTACTTACATACTCACCACATCCCCACGCTAGAGAAAAGAGTAGCTCGTACGTTACCCAACCGTGCGGTGTGTGCCCATCAATGCAAAACGATTCGGCGCGGCGTTAAACTCTCGCCATGGATCCCATTCTGAAATTTTGCAGTGTTTGTGGCGCACCTGTCAGTCAGCGAGTACCGGCAGGCGACTCTTTGCTTCGCTATGTATGCACGGCGTGCGACACGATTCATTACCGCAACCCGCGTTTGGTCGTGGGCAGTTTGCCCGAGTGGGGGGAACGCATCTTGCTGTGCCGCCGCGCCATTGAGCCCAGCTACGGCAAATGGACACTCCCTGCAGGATTTATGGAAAACGGTGAAACTGTTGCTCACGCCGCTATCCGCGAAACCTCCGAAGAAGCTTGCGCGCGCATTGCGCTGGATGACCTTTTCAGCCTTATCAGCGTGCCGCACATTGATCAGGTGCATGTAATCTATCGCGCGCATTTGCTCGATCTTGATTTTGCTGCGGGCGAAGAAACGTTGGAACTACGATTGTTCAGCGAAAATGAGATTCCCTGGGATGACATCGCGTTTCGCACCATTCACCTCACCCTGCGCCATTATTTTGCCGACCGCCGCGCAGGGCGCTTTCGCTTTCACGAAGAAACCATCTCGCCTCCGCTGTCGCCCCAGCAGGACGCGCGCTAAAACGTATTTAAGTCACGCCTCATCCATCGTTAATATCGAACACCACCGGCAAGATGACCGAAAAGGCCTTGCCGTGCAACGCGTCGGGCACAGGCGTGCGTTGCGCGCCGGCTTCAATCATGATTTGCGCCGCCCGATCAAGCACGTCATGGCCACTCGATTTATTCAACACCACCGTTGCCCTGCCTTCGCTATCCACTGCAAGAAAAATCTCTGCCGTGCCAGCCCAACCTGCGGCGAGCGCCTGTGCAGGGTAGCGCTTAAAACGTCGCGACTGCGTCGCTAACCCCAGCCGATAACGTCGCAAGCCGTCGGCGGATAAACCCGCAGCGGGCGGCCGGGCCGTCTGATCCTCCCGCTGATCATCAACTGCCGCCACCGGCAAGCTGGGCGTTATGACTGCTGTAGCCGGTTCAGCTAAACCGGCCGATTGCCTCGCCGGCAACGCATCATCCGTCACGGACAAGGCCCGGTCTGGCGACTGAGAAGCCGGCACTTTAAAGGGTGGCTTTTCTGGGCGTGCTGGCGACACGGTAGACAACACAACCGGTGGCAGCCGCGGGCGGGTGAGCGAGTGCGCAGGCAACCGGGGCTGCCCCGTTGCGGTAGCTGGGGTGGCTGGAGCCATAACCGCAGGTGCCAAGCGCAAACGGACAATCAGGCTCGGTGCCGAGCCCTGCGAAACCGGCCGTGATGTGCCCAACGACAGCAACAGTCCGTGCAGCAGAAGAGAGCAAAGCAAGGCAAACCGCAGCTGTCGCGGGGTTAAACCACGTTGTTCTCTGCTATCAAAAATCATCGCACTCTGTTAAATTCGTCGTATTACAGGATTCTACGAGATGAACTCCCATCCGCTGATTCTCACTTTGGATCAATATGGCGTACCGCATCGCTGGGTTACTTGGCAGCATGCGTGCGTTTATGTGGCGCGCGATCTCGTTGCGTGGGATGCCGGGGAGACAGAATTCACCTTCTATGGTGGACAGAATCGCATCACGGGAGAACGCTCCGCATTATGCACCCGCAGCATCATTGCCATTCGTGGCAAAGCCCTGTCAGGCCGCGCCCTGCACCCGATCCCCCCCTTATCGAATCGCGAATTATTTCATCGGGATCGTAATATCTGCGCCTATTGCATCAAAGAATTTCCTGCTCAACGGCTGACGCGCGACCATGTGCAACCCGTCTCGCAAGGAGGGCGCGACGCCTGGATGAATGTCGTCACCGCCTGTCGCACCTGCAACCAGGCCAAAGGCGGGCGCACTCCCGAACAAGCACACATGCAACTTGCCTATGCGCCGTACATCCCCAACAAAGCGGAATACCTGATTCTTTGCAATCGGCACATTCTCGCTGACCAAATGGATTTTCTCGCCCGCCACGTGCCCTCACAAAGCCGTCTACGGGCTCCTCACGACTAACGCACCCGTGCATTTCGGGTGCCTGTCACCCCCAAATCTCATGCTCACCACCCTTACCCCCACGGCCAAGCCGCTTACTTCCTATCGCAAATACTGGGCCCATCGCTTCGGCACCGCACCTTTCCTACCCATGTCGCGCGTTGAAATGGACATGCTCGGCTGGGACGAATGCGACATCATTTTGGTCACGGGAGATGCCTACATCGACCATCCCAGCTTTGGCATGGCGCTGGTGGGGCGGCTGCTCGAAGCGCAGGGCTTTCGCGTCGGCATCATCAGTCAGCCCGACTGGCATTCGGCCGACGACTTCAAGCGCCTAGGCAAACCCAAACTGTTTTTCGGCATCACCGCCGGCAACATGGATTCGATGGTGAACCGCTACACCTCGGACAAAAAAATCCGCTCGGACGACGCCTACACGCCACATGCCGCGGCCGACCGCCGCCCGGATCGTGCGGTCATTGTATATTCGCAACGCGCGCGCGAAGCCTTTCCCGATGCGCCGCTGATCATTGGCAGCATCGAGGCCAGCCTGCGCCGCATCGCGCATTACGATTACTGGTCGGACAAAGTGCGGCGCTCTATCCTGCCGGATGCAAAAGCTGACTTGCTGTTGTTTGGCAACGCCGAACGCGCGCTGATTGAACTCGCGCATCGGCTGGCGAGCGGCGAAAAAATCAGCACCATCCGCGACCTGCGCGGCACCGCCTTCATGGTGCCGCATGGCTGGAAACCCTCACCCGAGTGGGAAGAAGTTGAATCCTTGAGCATTGACACGCCCGGCGCGATTACGCCACATCCTGATCCCTACGCGATGACGCCAGAGACCAGTCCCAGCACCAAGGCGCAAAAAGCGTCCGAAGGCGACCCGAAGGTAGTGCAGAGCAAGCACCGCGCTGGCGCTGGCGACACGGCGATAAGTCACCCTGTACGACTGGTAAGTCGCAGCGAACGCCTTGCCCAACGCCTGCAGGCGCGCGCGCAGACAGCGGTGCGCCTGCCCAGCTACGAACAGGTCAAAGACGACCCGGTGCTGTACGCCCATGCCTCACGCACCTTTCATCTTGAATCCAACCCCGGCAACGCGCGTGCGCTGGTGCAGGCTCACGGCGACCGCGCGAGTCTGCGTGACCTGTGGCTCAATCCGCCACCGTTGCCGTTAAGCACCGCAGAAATGGATCACGTTTTCGGCCTGCCCTACGCACGCGCGCCACATCCAGCGTATGGCGAAGCACGCATTCCGGCATGGGAGATGATCCGTTTTTCGGTGAACATCATGCGCGGCTGCTTTGGCGGCTGCACCTTCTGTTCGATCACCGAACATGAAGGCCGCATCATCCAGAGTCGCTCGGAAGAATCCATCCTGCATGAAGTGGAACAAATCCGCGACAAGACGCCCGGCTTTACCGGCGTCGTCTCCGATCTCGGCGGGCCGACTGCCAACATGTATCGCATGGCCTGCAAAACACCCGAGATTGAATCGTCCTGCCGCCGCCTTTCCTGCGTCTATCCGGGCATCTGCGAGAACCTCTCGACCTCCCACGCGCCACTGATTTCACTCTACAAGAAAGCACGCGCGCTGCCTGGCATCAAGAAAATCCTCATCAGCTCCGGCCTGCGTTACGACCTCGCCGTGCGCTCGCCCGAATACGTCAAAGAACTCGTCACGCATCACGTGGGCGGCTACCTCAAGATCGCGCCCGAGCACATCGAAGAAGGCCCACTCTCAAAAATGATGAAGCCGGGCATCGGCAGCTATGACCGCTTCAAGCAGATGTTTGAAAAATTTTCCAAGGAAGCGGGCAAGGAGCAATACCTGATTCCCTATTTCATCGCCGCCCACCCCGGCACGACGGATGAAGACATGATGAATCTGGCGCTCTGGCTGAAGAAAAACGACTTTCGGCTAGACCAGGTGCAAACTTTTTTGCCTACGCCATTGGCCATCGCCACCGCCATGTGGCACACCGAAAAAAATCCGCTGAGGAAAGTCACCGACACCTCCGAAGAGGTGACTATTGTGCGCTCAGGGCGACAACGCAAACTGCATAAAGCGTTTTTGCGCTATCACGACCCGGCCAACTGGCCGGTGCTGCGCGAGGCCTTGCGCGCCATGGGCCGCACGGATTTGATCGGCCCCGGCAAACGCCATCTGGTACCGCTCACCCAACCTGGCGGCGCACTCGCACCGGGCGAACAACCACACTGGAAAAAGTTCCCAGAGGGACGCAACGCGCTGGCGCCACGCCGCACAGCACACGGAACGCCGGGGAAAACACTCTCCGGCAAGACACGCCGCCCCGTCAGCGTGCCGCGTCATCCGCTGTCCCTGCGCAAAGGCAGCTAACGCGCACGTTCGACGGTAATGCTGGCTGGCGCCACTTGTGAAGCATCAGCTTGGGCGTATTGCTAAGCCCTGAGCAGCAAGACTACAAGATATGGTGCCTGAGGTTGAAAAGGGCCCATCAGGTGAATTCATCGGTTCGCGCGAGTTTATCGCACAGGCCCATATGAGCGCAGTTTTAGAGACCAACTTCGCCCTCCTCGAAGTAGTCGGAGTCAATTCGCTTGACGATATATGACGCAGAAACCGAAACCCCGACATCGAAGTCCATCATTAGACTTGCAAGAAGCTGCCCATCGATAAGGACGACCTTCGTATCGATACGGGAGGCGTAATCAATCGCCTCTGCTGTATATGACGAAGTAGTGATGAAGACACCTTTCTTCGCACGCTGACCTTGCAGCGCGCCAACGAATTTTTGAATCTCTGGGCGCCCGACAGATCCTTGCCATCTTTTGGCCTGAATGTAGATGGTGTCCAAACCAAGGCGGTCTTCCTTGATAATTCCATCAATGCCACCGTCGCCACTTTGCCCTATACGCTCACCCGCATCGCGGCGAGAACCGCCATAGCCCACCTTGACGAGAAGTTCGACGACAAGTCGCTCAAAGAAAGTGGGGGAACACGCCAGGATACGGCTAAGAATGTCCTGTGCGAGATTGAGTCGAAGACTTTGGTGCGCAAGCTCAAGCGCTTCCTCTGGGGTCTGCTCTGTTGCTGATACAGCAGATTCTGTTGTCGCTGCTTCTCTGTTGTTCCGCGAATCATCGTGGAACTCAATGAACTCCGGAAAGCACTCCAGAAACTTGACGTCAATTCTTGTGGGATTGTCTCCAAGAATCTGCTTGCCTCGAGTAGTAATTCGTAATGCACCTCTGCGTGGGGATTCCAATAGCCCCGCCTTCTTGAGGTAGAAGTTAGCCCACCCAACACGATTATTGAAAATGGCCTGTTGGCCACTTGCCAAAAGTTGGCTGCGTTCGACCGGAGTGAGTTGAAACTCGGTGGCGAGAGCTTCCACAGCTTCCCTCGTTGTATGATCGTTACCGTCTACAGCAAAGCGAAGCAGCGGCAACATCAGCGTTTGGTAGTCAGGAATTGACATCAGCACTCCGAAGGTTGTTGGTTTCTAACGTAATATTAGACTGTATGAAACTTATCGCGATATACAGCCTGATGCAAAAAATGGTTGACTGAGATGGACTCAAGCATCCACGTTGCTGTCACTATCCTGCTGTCCGTAGCTTGCAAACTTGGCGATCACTTCATCCATCTGCGCGGCCGTCAGCAGCTTGGGCGTGCCCAGTTGCAGTACGCGCCAATACTGTTCACACAAGGTTTCCAGTTCCACCGCCAGCGCCAGTGCGTGATGCAGATCACGCCCATACACCACCATGCCGTGATGCGCCATGAGGCAGGCCGAGCGGCCTTCTAGCGCATGCAGCATGGCGTCCGACAACGCTTGCGTGCCGAAGGTGGCGTATTCAGCACAGCGCACATCAACGCCGCCGAAGCGCGCCACCATGTAGTGAAACGGCGGGATGTCCTGCTGCTGGCAGGCCAGTGCGGTGGCAAAGGGCGAGTGCGCGTGAATGACCGCACCGGCGGCCGGAAATGCGGCGTAAATGTCGCGATGAAAGCGCCATTCGGAGGAGGGTTTGCGACGGTTGAATGGTGTGCCTGAGATATCCACCGTATCACCAACGCCGAGTTTTACCATGTCACCTGGCGTGCAGTCCGCGTGCTCGATGCCGGTCGGCGTGATGATGCAGCCATCATCACAACGCGCCGAAACATTGCCCGCACTGCCGCGATTAAGGCCACAGACAATCAACTCGCCTGCGGTGGCCAGCACCTGGGCGGCGAGTTCGTTCAGCTTTTCCATTGAGCTAATTCCTCCACGCTGACCACGCCGTTTTCGGAAAGGATGCCGGTGATCAAATGCGCTGGCGTTATGTCGAAGGCGGGATTAACCACCGGCACATCGCCCGCGCCCAATTCTGCGGCGGCGCGTTCTTCAATGCAAATGGCGTAGCCTGTGGGGCAAGAAAAATCTATCGTGGATAACGGCGCAGCAACATAAAACGGCACGCCATGCGCCTGCGCGGCCAGCGCCTTGAGATAAGTGCCGATCTTGTTAGCCGTGTCGCCATTGGCGGCGATGCGGTCGGCACCGACAATGAGCAGATCAACTTTACCCTGCATGATCAGCAAACCGGCGGCATTATCGGCGATCAGCGTGTGCGGCACGCCCGCTTCTGCCAGCTCCCAGGCGGTGAGCAGTCCCTGATTACGCGGGCGGGTTTCGGAAACCCAGACATGCACGGGAATGCCCGCGGCGTGCGCGGCATAAACCGGCGCGAGCGCCGTGCCGTGCGCAACCGTCGCCAAGCGGCCAGCATTGCAGTGAGTCATGATTTGCAGGACAGCATCTTTTGGCTTATGCATCGTCAGTATGCGCAAACCATGCTCACCGATCGCTACATTCGTAGCAACATCCTCAGCAGCAATCGCCCGCGCCTCGTGCCAAGCCACTTCGCGCCGCGTCCCCAGCGCCAGTGCGTTGCATCCCTGCGGGAACTTTTGCAGCACGCGCTGCATGCGGGCCAGCGCCCAGTGCAGATTAACTGCCGTCGGGCGAGTTGCGGCGAGCATATCAACCACCTGCGCCAGTTGGCTGTCTGATGCATCATGCTTAAGCCCCAGCGCCACGCCATAGGCGGCGGTGACGCCGATCAGCGGCGCGCCGCGCACCTGCATGCTGCGAATGGCATGCGCCACATCATCGACGGTGTTTAATCGCACCTGCACGGCAACCTGCGGCAGGCGTGTCTGATCCAGAATGAGGATGCTGTTACCCGCGTTACTCGCGCGATCCTCAACTATCGTCGGATGCAACAGGGTATGCACCGACGGTGCGTTGCTTAGCTCAGCTTGCCGTGGCAATGCTTGTATTTCTTGCCGCTACCGCAAGGACAGGCATCGTTACGGCCCACTTTGGGCACGGCATGCACAGGTTGAGGTTTATTAACGACTGCCGCCAATGCTTCGTCAAGATCGGAATGATGGTATTCCACATGTTCAAAATGTGGCGGCTCTTCAACCGCTTCGAGTTGCGCTTCGTCGCGAACTTCAGCAGTCATTAACAGTTTGATGACATCCGCACGCACGGCTTGCAGCAAACCTTCAAACAGATCGAACGCCTCGCGTTTGTATTCCTGCTTCGGATTTTTCTGCGCATAGCCGCGCAAATGGATGCCCTGACGTAAATGGTCGAGGGCTGCAAGATGCTCCCGCCAGTGGGTGTCAAGACTTTGCAGCATGACGTTGCGCTCGAACCCCGCCCAAGCTGCGGCATCCACATTAACCGTCTTGGCGGCATACGCGGCGTCGGCCGCATCGAGCAAACGCACAAGAATTTCTTGGTCGGTGATCTGTGGCTCGGCCTTTAGCCATTCGCCAACGGGCAGTTTAAGTTGCAGTTCGCCAGCCAGCGCATTCTCAAGGCCTGCAATATCCCATTGCTCTTCCACACTGTCTTCTGGCACGTAAATACGAAACGTATCATGAATGGAGCCCTGGCGCATACCGGTAATTGTCTCGCTGATGTCGCTGCTATCGAGCAATTCATTACGCTGCTGATAGATGACTTTACGCTGATCATTGGCGACATCGTCATACTCAAGTAACTGCTTGCGAATATCGAAATTACGCTGTTCTACTTTACGCTGCGCGGATTCCAGGGAACGCGAAACCAGCGGATGCTCAATAGCTTCACCCTCGGGCATTTTAAGCCGCACCATGATGGTGTTGAGCCGGTCCCCAGCAAAAATCTTCAGTAGCGCATCGTCCAGCGCCAGATAAAAGCGCGATGAACCCGCATCGCCCTGCCGCCCGGAACGCCCGCGCAACTGGTTGTCAATACGCCGTGATTCGTGCCGCTCGGAGCCAATGATATGCAAACCACCGGAAGCTAACACCTGATCATGCGTCGTTTGCCATTCAGCTTTCATGGTGGCGATGCGCTGATCTTTTTCTTCAGCCGATAAGGCCGTATCTTCCCTGATCGCGTCCAGCATTTTCTCGATATTGCCGCCCAGCACAATATCGGTACCCCGGCCCGCCATATTGGTCGCAATGGTAATCACGCCGGGGCGACCCGCCTGGGCAATGATCTCCGCTTCGCGCGCATGTTGCTTGGCATTGAGCACCTGATGCGGTAGCTTTTCCTTATCTAGCAGGCGGGAGAGTAATTCGGAATTTTCAATCGACGTGGTACCAACCAGCACCGGTTGACCCCGCTCTTTACAGCTGCGAATGTCGGCAATGATGGCTGTGTATTTTTCTTGCGCCGTTCGATAAATCTGATCATGCTCGTCGCGCCTGACCATCGGCCGGTTGGTTGGAATGACGACGGTTTCGAGTCCATATATCTGCTGAAACTCATAGGCTTCGGTATCGGCAGTACCTGTCATGCCGGCCAGCTTGCTGTACATACGGAAATAATTCTGGAACGTGATCGAGGCGAGTGTTTGGTTTTCGGCCTGGATAGCGACACCCTCTTTTGCCTCAACCGCCTGGTGCAGGCCTTCAGACCAACGCCGCCCTGTCATCAGGCGGCCGGTAAATTCATCAACGATGATGACTTCGCCATCCTGCACTACGTAGTGCTGGTCGCGGTGGTACAGATTGTGCGCACGCAGCGCGGCATACAGGTGGTGCATGAGCAGAATATTGGCGGGCTCATACAGGCTGCTGCCTTCTGGCAGAAGACCTAGCTGTGAAAGAATATTCTCGGCTTTTTCATGACCTTCGTCTGTCAACAATACCTGGTGCGACTTAAGGTCAACGGTATAGTCGCCGCTATCTTTCTCGGTATCACTCTTGGCGGCTTCGCCAAGAGTTAAAAGCGGGGGCACTGCGTTCATACGCACATATAACTCGGTGTGATCTTCGGCTTGGCCGGAAATGATCAATGGCGTTCGCGCTTCATCAATGAGTATCGAATCAACCTCATCGACAATCGCGAAATTCAATCCCCGTTGTACCCGCTCAGCCGTGGAATACACCATGTTGTCACGCAGATAGTCAAAACCGAATTCGTTGTTGGTGCCGTAGGTGATATCCGCTGCGTAGGCAGCTTGTTTCGCCTCATGTGGCATTTGCGAAAGATTGATGCCGATCGTAAGGCCCAGAAAACGATACAAGCGACCCATCCATTCCGCATCACGGCTGGCCAAATAATCATTCACCGTCACCAGATGAACGCCTTTGCCAGACAAGGCGTTGAGATAAACAGCCAATGTCGCCGTAAGCGTTTTGCCTTCCCCCGTACGCATTTCGGCAATCTTGCCGTAATGCAACACCATGCCGCCCACCAATTGCATATCAAAGTGGCGCATTCCCAAGACACGGCGCCCGGCCTCCCGCACAACAGCAAACGCTTCAGGCAGCAGCGCATCCAGCGACTCGCCTTCAGCATGACGGCGGCGAAATTCATCCGTTTTCGCTTGCAATGCGGCATCATCAAGTGCCTGCAAGCCACTTTCGAGCGCATTGATTTGTGTAACGGTTTGGCGATACTGCTTGATCAGCCGGTCGTTGCGGCTGCCAAAAATCTTTCTGAGAAATCCGGAGATCATGTGGGTTACGCAGCCCGCTTTGTTAAGCCAAAGGCCGACGAATGCAAAGAAGCGATTTTAGCATGGGGTAGCGCTCCTTCTATCCGCCAGCGACGCCGTTAATTCGCCGTTAATTATTGCCCAGCCAAGACACCATTTAGCGTACCATTTGACACACGGATGCCTTCCATTCTGCATAAATCGGCAAACTGACGGGCCAGCACCAAGGAGCCTCCTATCAGGGCCATGCCTCTGGTGATTGCTAACCGGCCTGAGACGAGAATAAGATGCATACCTTTTCCTCTTCTGGAATTATTTAAAACGATGGCAAAGAGTCTCCAGGAACATCTGGTCTCAACGGAGGGTTTGGCACGGTTGGCTGCCCATGCGCATCGCCTCCTGGTGTTTCAACACACTCTGGAAACCGTCCTTCCCGAGGCGCTACGCCCCCATGCCAGGGTAGCTAATTTCCGGCTAGGGAAAATTTTTATTCATACAAGCAACAGTGCAGTCGCGGCAAAAGTTAGGCAATTAGGCCCGCGGATTGCCACCGCATTAACCTCTTCGACGGCGCAGGTTACCGAAATTGGCGTCAGCGTGCAAGCCAACCCAGCAACTCAGCCCAAAGCAAATGATCAGAGACCGGTATTACCTGGCAATCAACAAAAGCAGAGGCTCACTTTGCTTGCGCAAAACCTGCCGCCAGAGTCTGCTCTCAAGCGTGCGATTGAACGATTGATAAAAGTGGTTACAGAATAATCAGTCGTTCAGCTGCCATCAATACCAAGAGGGTTAGCGCCACGAGCAAGGCACCCTTGGTAACTCGGCCGGCAAGCAGGAGATAACGTCGATCGCGAGTGAACAACCAGGCAAGGACACTACTGCCTATGGTTATCGCGGTAAGTATGCCGATCACTCTGAGGAGCAACATGGCTTAGGCGCTTAGGCCAGTTGCGGATAAAGTCCGGCCACTTTGGCTGGCGCATCTTCCACCCGCAGAAAACTCACCATCTCCCAGGCGGATACATCACTCAGCAGGGCGCGTAAGAGTGCATTATTCAGCGCGTGGCCAGATTTGTGGGCAGAAAACGCCGCGAGTAGCGGATGCCCTATCAGATAAAGATCGCCGACAGCATCCAGTATTTTGTGTTTGACGAATTCATCCGCATAACGCAAGCCGTCATTATTCAACACACGATACTCATCCATCACGATGGCATTTTCAAGGCTGCCCCCCAAGGCTAAACCTTGTTCACGTAACACTTCAACATCTTGCATGAACCCGAATGTCCGCGCGCGTGCGACTTCGCGAACATAGGATTGATCGGCAAAATCGATATGTGCGCTAGAACCCGACTGAGCGACGGCAGGATGGGCAAAAACTATGGAGAACTCGAGACTGAAACCATCAAAGGGGGAAAGGCGCGCCCATTTGTCACCCTCTTTGACTTCAACCATTTTTTTGACACGAATGAATTTCTTCGCAGCCGACTGCTCTTCGATACCGGCAGACTGCAATAAAAAAACAAAAGGTGCGGCCGAGCCATCCATAATAGGCAACTCTGCCGCATCGACATCAATATAAATGTTGTCAATGCCTAACCCAGCCAGGGCGGACATGAGGTGCTCTACGGTTGCAACTTTCGCTCCTTGTTTTTCAAGGCAAGAGGCCATGCGTGTGTCACCAACCCCAAAAGGATCAGCTTTCAGATCCACAGGCGGATTCAAATCCACCCGGCGAAAAACAACACCCGTATCAACCGGGGCCGGACGCAAAACTAGCGAAACCTTTGCGCCAGAGTGGAGCCCCACTCCGGTGGTCTTGACAACAGATTTCAGCGTACGTTGGCGCAGCATAGCGGGCTAGAAAGCGGCTTGGAAATCAAGTCCAGGGGAAACTTCTTTTTTTTGTAAAAACAGCTTAATAATTGCATGAATTGAATTTTAACACGCAGGACAGGTGTCACCGGGGAAGACTCCCCGGTGACTATTACGTCTGGGGCTATTTAATCAGACTGACGACGCAAAAAAGCGGGGATGTCATATTTATCAACACCCGAGGCAGCCATTGCGTCAGCTTGGCTGTTACGTGGCATATTGCTACGCAAACTTGACGCCACACTCGACAAATCAACCTGCCCCATCGTGGCATCAAAAACGTGGAAGTTATCGGTGCCGGTGCGCAGACCGATCGGCTCAACGATTTTCATTTCCGGTTTGCGCACCTTGCCTGCAATCGCGCCTAAACCGGTTGCCACCACCGTAACCCGCAATTGATCTTCCATTGATTCATCAAACACGGCACCACAAATCACAGTGGCCTCGGCGGCGGTGTATTGACGAATGGTATTCATCACATCTTTGTACTCTCTCAAGCCCAGCGTGTTACTTGCTGTGATATTCACTAACACACCTCGCGCGCCAGACAACTCGACGCCTTCCAGCAACGGGCTAGCCACAGCTTCTTCTGCTGCGATACGTGCGCGATCAACCCCAGAAGCAGTTGCTGAACCCATCATTGCCTTGCCCATCTCGCCCATGACCGTGCGCACATCTTCAAAATCGACGTTAACCAAGCCTGGCACATTAATGATCTCTGCAATACCACCGACCGCATTACGCAGCACATTATCTGCTGCTTTAAAAGCGTCCAGCATACTGACATCGTCACCCAGAACTTCTTCGAGTTTTTCGTTGAGAATCACAATTAACGAATCAACATACTGAGCAAGCTCAGTCACACCGTCTTCGGCCAGGCGCTTACGGCGGCCTTCGTATTCAAACGGTTTAGTCACCACGGCAACAGTCAGTATGCCTAATTCACGCGCCACCTCAGCGATCACAGGTCCAGCACCGGTACCGGTCCCCCCGCCCATACCGGCGGTAATGAATACCATATGCGCGCCTTCCAGAACTTCAGCAATACGCTGTCGATCGGCCTGCGCAAGCTCTCTGGCTTTTTCAGGCTTACCGCCTGCGCCCAAGCCAGGGCCGAGCTGCAGCTTGACATGCGCACTGCTTTTATCCAGCGCTTGCGCATCGGTATTGCAGCAAATGAACTCCACACCGCCCACGCCTTCACGGATCATGTGCTCAACCGCATTACCACCCGCACCGCCGACACCTACCACCTTGATTACTGTGTTACCAGCTGCGGCTTCCTGTGACGCAACTTCTTCTAATTCAAACATTTTTGTCTCCTTTAAAAATAACTACACAATCAAACCTAAATGACCAACCTAAAAATTCTTACCAAACCATGCCCGCATACGACCCAAAACCTGCGTAAATGTCTTGGGGTGCTGCACCTTCATCCCTCGCTGACGTTGCGCCACACCCTCCAAAAGCAAACCCATGGCAGTCGAATAACGCGGGTTGCGCACAAAATCACGCAAATTCCCTTCGTAAAGCGGTGTAACTAATTTCACGGTGTTATGAAATATTTCTTCACCCAATTCAGTCATGCCAGGCATTTGTGCAGCGCCCCCTGTGAGCACAATGCCGGCTCGCAAAAGACGCTCATAACCGCTGCGATGCAGCTCTTCTTGCACTTGCTGAAAAATCTCTTCGATACGCGGCTGAATAAACCCCGCCAAGGTTTGCCGTGAAAGCTGGGATCCCGGCCGATCACCCACGCCCGGGACTTCGATCATTTCTTCAGCACTTGCTAATTGTTGAAGTGCGACACCAAATCGCATTTTGATGTCTTCCGCGTCCTGCGTTGATGTGCGCAAAGCAATCGCAATATCATTAGTTACCTGGTCACCCGCAATCGGAATCACTGCTGTGTGCCGAATGGCCCCCTGTACAAAGACGGCAATATCCGTAGTGCCGCCGCCAATATCAACCAGGCAAACACCAACATCCTTTTCGTCATCCGTCAGCACGGCATAACCTGAGGCCAGGGGCTGTAGCACGAGATCAACAACTTCCAACCCGCAGCGGTGTACACATTTAACGATGTTCTGCACTGCCGTCACTGCGCCCGTCACGAGATGAACTCTCACATCAAGCCGTCGCGCATCCATGCCGATGGGCTCCTTGACACCGTCTTGGCCGTCAACGATGAACTCTTGCACCAGCGTGTGCAAAATCTGGTCGTCGGCAGAAATAGGCGTGGCATTGGCCGCTTCAATGGCGCGCTCCACATCGAATGGCGTGACTTCTTTTTCGCGCACCACCGCCATGCCTGAAGAATCCTTGCTCTTGATGTGGCTGCCGGCAATTCCGGTATACACCTCGCGCACCTTGCAACCGACCATCATCTCAACTTCAGCAATGGCTTTGGAGATCGAATTCACCGTGGCTTCAATGTTGATCACCATGCCGCGCTTAATGCCGGTGGATTCCTGCATTCCCATCCCCAGCACAGAGAGTCTGCCTTCACCGTCAACCTCGCCTACGATTGCAACGATCTTTGAGGTGCCGATATCGAGGCCAACAATCAGGTCACGCTTGATTTCTTTGCTCATTGGTTTCTTTACTCATTAACTTTTTCTCGCCTTAAGGGCAAATCCACTGGGATACCGCATATCCACCACGCTTAGTGCGTGCAGGCGATCCTTCACGCTTGCATAGTGGGTTGTAAATCGCGTCAGGCGTTCAGCCAGCGGCGTTTTGGGTTGGTCGCGCCCCAACTCAAGCACCACACCATCATCCAGTTTGAGCTGCCAGGCTTCGCGCTGCGAGAGCCGCAGCGCTACCAGATCGCGGTGGATGGTAGCCAGTTGTGTTGCAAACTCACCATAGCGTGTGAGCATTTGCGCTGACGAACCCTCCGGTCCAGAAAAAACCGGCAGGGCCATCCCCGGGGGCGCCGTAGCGACAAAGACTTCGCCAAGCTCATTGACTAGCCGGGCCTCACCATCAAGCGAGGACCACTGTGCCACGGGATGCTGCCCCTCAAAAGTCAGCACCAGACTATCCGGCCATTGGCGGCGCAAACTGGCAAGCCGCACCCAGGGCAACTGTTCAAAAGATCGCTGCGCTGCGGCCAAGTTAACGGTTAGAAAATTTCCGGTAATCACGGTGCGCGCCACTTGCTCAATCTGCGCACCGGACACTTGCGGAACCGCCGCAGTAACAATGACATTTTTAATCGGAAGGATGGGCAGCCGCTGCAAAACCAGCAAACCAGCCCAGGCCAGGAGGACACCGCCAAAAATAAAAACCAAGTCGGCCACTGAATTGATCAATCGGGGAGAATCCCAAAACAGGTTGCCGCTGGCTTTTGCCTGTGCATGCGTATTGCCGATCTTACGGCTGTTGCGGCTATTACCGCGAACCCCGGCCTTAATCACAGCGTGCCTCCACCAGTAACTTCACGACCAGATCGCCGAACGAAATTCCCGCAGCCTTTGCCGCCATCGGCACCAGCGAGTGATCGGTCATGCCCGGCGAGGTGTTGGCCTCCAGACACCAGGCGCGGCCTTCAGCATCCAGCAGCACATCAATGCGCCCCCAACTGCGACCACCCAGTGCTGCAAAAGCGCGTAACGCCATGGCACGAATTTCTGCCTCCCGTGCCTCGCCTAAACCGCTGGGGATGTGGTATGTCGTGTCATCACGCGAATACTTGGCTGCAAAATCATAAAACTCAGTTTGCGGAACAATGCGAATCACCGGCAATGCCTGGTCCCCGATAATCCCAACAGTAAATTCACCGCCGGCCAAGAACCGCTCTGCAATGACGCACGAATCATATTGTGCGGCCAGCTTAAACGCGGCACGCAGGCCGCCAGACTCTTTTACCTTGCTAATGCCGATGCTGGAACCTTCATTGGCGGGCTTCACAAACAGGGGTAAACCCAGCCGCGCTTCAATTTCGGCAAAGTTACTGGTCGGCGTCACAATCCCGTATTCCGGCACGGGCAGGCCAGCAGCGGCCCAGACCAATTTGCACCGCCACTTATCCATCGCCAGGGCAGAAGCCAGCACGCCACTGCCGGTATAAGGAATATTCAGCAGATTCAGGGCGCCTTGCATACTGCCGTCTTCCCCACCCCGCCCATGCAGCGCAATGAACACGCGGCTGAAATTTTCGCCATGCAACGCTTCGAGGGGTTTGTCCTGCGGGTCAAACGGGGCGGCATCAATTCCCGCAGCACGCAGTGCCGACAGCACCGCCGCGCCGCTTTTTAACGACACTTCGCGCTCTGCCGACTTGCCACCCATCATCACGGCTACTTTGCCAAAATTCACAGATTTTCCCCAACCGAATTTTTTCCAACCGCATTTTTTCCAACAATTCGCACCTCCGGCACAAGCTGCACAGCAAACTTTTTGTTCACTTCGAACCGAATTTTGTCGATGAGCATTTCTATCTCATTTGCCGTCGCCTTGCCGTCGGGATTAACGATGAAATTCGCATGCTTTTCAGAAACCTGCGCCCCACCCGACCAAACACCTTTGAGCCCAGCCGCCTCAATCAAGCGTGCCGCGTGATCTCCCGGCGGATTTCTGAAGACGGACCCCGCATTGGGTAAACCCAGTGGCTGCGTGGCAATGCGTCGCGCCAGCAGTTCGCGAATACGCCCTCGCGCCGCAATAGTTTGACCACGTGGAAAGCGAAACCACGCGGCGGCAAAAATTTCATCCTCGCCAAACCGAGGGCGCACATGGCGGTAGCCAATCTCAAAATGATCCACGGTACGCATCACACATTCGGCTTGCCGGTTCATCATCATCACGCGCGTCACGTAACGCCAGATCTCCCCGCCGTGGCACCCGGCATTCATGGCCAGTGCGCCCCCGACCGTGCCCGGAATGCCGGCGAAAAATTCTGCTTCGGCAAACGCGTGATTCGCTGCAAAGCGCGCAAGCTTGGGTGTTGCCACGCCTGCCTCGGCGTAAACCGTGCCGTCGTCTTCAAGCGCTAGACGAGACAATCCGGCCAAGGTGCCATGAGTGAAAATAACCGTGCCGGCAAACCCCCCGTCACGCACCAGCAGATTACTGCCAAGACCCACCATCAATACCGCCTCATCGCGCGGCAAGGTGTGCATGAAGGTTGCCAAATCTTTCCTGTCCACCGGGAAAAATGCGCGCCGCGCCGCGCCGCCCGCGCGCCAGGAAACGTGTCGCGCCATGGGCTCGTTCTCGCACAGGCGGCCACGAGGCATTTCAGCCATGTGCATTGTCAACCTCTGCCACCAACTGCATCGGCACCGTGCCAATGGATCCGGCACCCATGGTAATCACCACATCACCGTCTTGCGCTGTATCGCTGATCATTTCCGGCATGGCGGTAATCTCTTCAACAAAGACAGGCTCTACCTTGCCCGCAAGGCGCACTGCGCGGACGAGTGTGCGACCATCGGCCGCCACAATCGGCGATTCGC
This sequence comes from Rugosibacter aromaticivorans, assembly GCF_000934545.1. GTDB lineage: Bacteria > Pseudomonadota > Gammaproteobacteria > Burkholderiales > Rhodocyclaceae > Rugosibacter > Rugosibacter aromaticivorans. The sequence goes on along the minus strand of NZ_CP010554.1, from coordinate 508,346 downwards.
CTGCGGCATAAACCTCAGCAAGCAATAACACATCGACGCTGGACAACACTTTGACAAAATCCTCAAAGCAATCGCGCGTGCGGGTGTAGCGGTGCGGTTGAAAAGCCAGCACCAAACGCCGCCCCGGAAAAGCCGCGCGGGCAGCGCTGAGTGTGGCTGCCATCTCCACGGGATGATGGGCGTAATCGTCAATCAAGGTGAATTTTCCGCCGCGCGCTGCCGCCACCTCGCCATAGCGCTGAAAGCGTCGGCCGACGCCCTTGAACTGGGCTAATGCGCGAATAATCACCGTGTCACCAACGCCGACTTCTGTCGCCACCGCAATGGCCGCCAGGGCATTCAATACATTGTGACGGCCGGGCAAATTCAACACGATGGGCAAGCGCGACACGCTGCCATTACGGCGTACGCAATCAAAGCGCATCACGCCCCCATCGGCTTTGATATTTTCGGCACGAAAATTAGCCTCGGCATCGATGCCATACGTCACCATTTGCTTGGCCACACGCGGCAGTATTTCGCACACGTTGGCATCATCCAGGCACACCACCGCCACGCCATAAAACGGCAGCCGGTGCAAAAAATCCACGAACGCCTGCTTGAGCCGTGAAAAATCATGCCCGTAAGTTTCCATGTGATCGGCATCAATATTTGTCACCACCGAAATCACCGGCGAGAGAAATAAAAACGAAGCATCTGATTCATCCGCTTCCGCCACCAGAAACTCGCCCGTGCCCAACTGCGCATTGGCGCCAGCAGAGATTAACCGGCCACCAATCACGAATGTCGGATCCAAACCACCCTCGGCCAGACAACTCGCTACCAGACTGGTCGTGGTTGTTTTGCCGTGGGTACCCGCGATAGCAATGCCCTGCTTGATACGCATCAGTTCAGCCAGCATTTGTGCACGCGGCACCACCGGCACATGGCGCGAGCGCGCCATGACCACTTCGGGATTGGTCTCCGCAATCGCGGTAGAAACAACCACTGCATCGGCATGCGCCGCATTTTCTGCAGCATGCCCGATCGCAATGCGTATACCCAACGTGGCCAGCCGACGCGTGGTTGCACTCGCAGCCATATCCGAACCACTGACTTCAAAGCCCTGATTCACCAGCACCTCAGCGATACCGGACATACCCGCACCGCCAATACCGACGAAGTGAATACGTTTGACCTTATGCCGCATGGTGCGCCTCGTCGGTATTGGCGGATGCGGCTTGGGGTTCAACCAAGAGCCGCACGGCCGCCCACTGCGGGAAAGAACGCGACTGCGCGCGTTCGTTGCCGACGAAGTGAATACGTTGGACTTTACGCCTCATGTTTCGCTCCTTTTCATTTCGCGAGATCTGCACACTGCTGTGCCACATCGGCGGTAGCCTTGGGACGTGCCAGGGCATGCGCCTTCTCGGCCATTTGTGCCCATTGACTGCGCGGCACATCGCAAATCATCAATAGGCGCTCGGCCGTCAGCTCTTTTTGTGGCAACAAAATAGCGGCACCGGCCCGGGCAAGAAATTGGGCATTGCCTGTTTGGTGGTCATCCACCGCATGCGGGTACGGCACCAGCACACTCGCCACCCCCGCAGCAGCAAGCTCTGCCACCGTGAGCGCACCCGCACGGCAGATCACCAGATCAGCCCAGGCATAGGCCCCAGCCATATCCTCAATGAATGCAACACAATTTGCTTTTACGCCAGCCTCGGCATACAACGCTTGTAACTGGGGCAGATGTTGTTCACCCGCCTGATGCACCACCTGTGGCCGTTCGTTTTCTGTCATCAACGCCCAAGCTTCTGGCACCGCTTCGTTCAACACCTGTGCGCCCAAGCTGCCGCCTACGACCAGCACGTGTAAAGGGCCCGTGCGCTCGGCGTAGCGAAAAGTCGGCGCTGGCAATACGGTGATCTCGGGGCGCACGGGGTTCCCTGTCCAGAGGCCGCGCACCAAGACATCAGGAAAACCACAGAGGGTGCGGGTGGCTATCTTGGCGAGCACCCGATTAGCCAACCCAGCGACGGAATTCTGTTCATGCAACACCAGTGGAATCCCGCGCAACGCCGCCACCAGCCCGCCGGGGAAAGTGACATACCCACCCATGCCCAGTACCACGTCGGGCCGGATGCGTGAAAACGCACGCCAGGCGCCCACACAGCCACGGAGTAAATTCAAGGGCAAGGCGAGCTTGCGCATCAGCCCCTTGCCACGCAATGCCGAAAAATTCATCCAGGCCATTTGATAGCCGCGCCCAGCCACCAGCTTGGCTTCCATTCCCGCAGGATTACCCAGCCACGCAATCTTCCAGCCTTGTGCCCGCAAATGCTCCGCCACTGCCAACCCCGGCATAATGTGCCCGCCTGTACCACCCGCCATGACCAAGAGCTTTTTCATACGGGTTGACCTTTCATCAACTGGCGATTTTGGCTGTGGCCGCTCGCCAAGGCTCGCTTAACGTGCGCTGCGCTCATATGAGCCTTCGCCGAAATCGCCAGGGCCATCGTACTCATACAGGTTGACCTCTCATCAGCTGGCGATTTTCCCAATCGACGCGAAACAGTATGGCCAGCGTGATGCAATTAGCCACAATGCCGGAGCCGCCAAAGCTCATCAGCGGTAGGGTCAAACCCTTGGTTGGCAAGAGCCCCATGTTCACGCCCATGTTGATAAACCCCTGCACGCCCAGCCAGATGCCTATCCCTTGCGCCACGAGGCCGCCATATACGCGATCAAGCGCCAGCGCCTGGCGGCCAACGGCGAATGCGCGCTCAACCAGCAAGGCGAACAACCCAATCACCACCCAGACACCGAACAAACCCAACTCTTCGGCAATCACGGCCAATAAAAAATCGGTATGCGCCTCGGGCAAATAAAACAGTTTTTCCACGCTGGCGCCCAGCCCCACACCAAACCACTCGCCACGGCCAAAGGCAATTAGCGCATGGGAAAGCTGATACCCCTTGCCATAAGCGTCTTGCCAAGGGTCCATAAACCCGAAAATTCGTTCGCGCCGATAGGGCGATGACCAGATCAAGATGACAAATGCCACCGCCATTACTACCAGCAACGCACTAAAGAGCCGCGCATTGATGCCGCCCAGAAACAAAATGCCGACAGCAATACTGACGATAACTACAAACGCGCCGAAATCCGGTTCACGCAGCAAAAGCGCACCGACCAGCACCATCACACTCGCCATGGGCACAAAACCGCGTCGAAAACTGGCTATATCGCTCAACTTGCGGGTGGTGTAATCCGCCGCATACAGCACCGCAAAAAGCTTCATGAATTCGGAGGGCTGTAAATTGATAGGGCCAAAACCAATCCAGCGCTGAGCACCATTGACCGAGCGCCCAATATGCGGAATCAACACCACAATCAGCAAAACAAACCCCGCCAAAAATAGCCAGGAAGACACCTGCTGCCACAATCGCAAAGGCACCTGAAACGTGGCCGCCGCAGCGCCGAACCCAAACACAAGAAATATGGCATGACGAATCAAAAAGTAGGCCGACTGGTTACCTGTAAATCGGCTGCCTTCAGCCATGGCGATCGACGCGGAATACACCATCACCAAACCCAGCAACAGCAAGCCAATCGCTGGCCACAACAGCAGTGGGTCCATCTCTGGAGAAGCAGACCGCGCTACCGGGTTCCAGTGACTCATGACGTTGCTTTCGCTAAATTTTTCACCGCGGCGATAAAGACTTCTGCCCGCTGCTGATAGTCGCGAAACATGTCAAAACTGGCACAGGCCGGTGAGAGCAATACCGCATCGTTATTTTGTGCCAGGACGCTTGCCTGCTGTACCGCGTCGCTCATATTGGTTGCGAAAACCAACGGCACGCCGCTATTTTCAAGGACGCTGCCGATGAGCGGTCCATCGCGACCGATCAAGACTACCGCGCGCGCCCATCGCGCAACGGCGGATGCCAGCGGTGAAAAATCCTGCCCCTTGCCATCGCCTCCGGCAATCAACACGATCTTACGATCGTGTTGATTGCCGATACCTTCCAATGCCGCCACAGTCGCTCCGACGTTGGTGCCTTTTGAATCGTCATACCAGGTCACACCGTCTCTCTCGACAACCTTTTCAACCCGATGCGGCAAGCCTTGAAAACTGCACACGGCGGGCAATAATTGCTGGACGTCATAACCCAGACTCGCGCACAGCGCCAGCGCCGCCATGACATTTGCCGCATTATGCAAACCCTGCACAGGCAGCTCAGACACTGGCAGCAAGAATTGCTCGCCCTGTGCCAGCCACAACTCACCCGCCTGTTGCCGCAGCCCAAAATCTGTTGCTGCCTGCGGCGCATCCAGGCCGAAACTGAGCGCGTGACGACCAGCCAAGAGCATCGCGTTCACATAGGCATCCTGCCGGTTAACGACCTGCACCCCAGCGCCCTGAAAGATGCGCGCTTTAACCGCTGCATAGGCAGCCAGATCATCGTAACGATCAAGATGATCATCTGAAATATTAAGGACCGTAGCGGCAGCCGGCTGTAACGATGTCGTGGTTTCGAGCTGAAAGCTGGATAACTCCAGCACCCAAATCTGGGGTAAATCATCCTGCGCAACATAGGTACTCAGCGCCATCAGTGCCGCAGGAGAAATATTGCCCGCCACGCCCACGCGTTGCCCCATGCTGCGCAACAAATGCCCCGTGAGTGCGGTGGTGGTGGTCTTGCCATTGGTACCGGTAATCGCCAGCACGGGAGCAGGCGAATTTAATTCACGCAAGGCGCGCGCAAAGAGTTCAATTTCACCCACCACGGGCAGACCGCGTGCCGCCGCTTCGCGCACGATGGGCAGATCACCGGGCAAACCGGGCGACAACACAACCCGGTCAACACCATCCAGCAAATGCAGTTCAAACGCACCGGCCAAAAAGTCGGCGCTGGTGACACGGCGATGCAACTCAGCAAGATACGGTGGGTTTACCCGCGTATCCGCCACACGTACCCGCGCACCCGACTCTGCGCACCAGCACGCAGAAGCCAGGCCTGATTCACCCAGGCCGAGCACGAGAATATGTTTGCCTTGCAAATCGCTCATCGGATTTTCAGGGTGGATAGCCCCACCAGTACCAGCAAAATAGTGATGATCCAGAAGCGCACAACCACTTGCGTCTCTTTCCAACCCGTTTGTTCAAAGTGATGATGCAGCGGTGCCATACGCAAAATTCGCCGCCCTTCGCCATACTTCTTTTTGGTGTATTTGAAATAGCTCACCTGGAGCATCACCGACAGCGTCTCAGCCACAAAAACACCACCCATGATGAAGAGCACGATTTCCTGCCGTGCGATCACGGCAACGGCCCCGAGCGCGGAACCCAGCGCCAGCGCACCCACATCGCCCATGAAAACTTCTGCCGGATACGCGTTGAACCACAAGAACCCGAGCCCGGCACCCGCCAAGGCGGCGCAAAAAACAGTGAGCTCACCGGCACCAGGAATATGCGGCAACAGCAAATATTTCGAGAACACCGCATTCCCTGCGACATACGTAAACAAGCCCAGCGCCGCACCCACGAGAACTGTCGGCATGATGGCCAGACCATCGAGTCCATCGGTCAGATTAACGGCGTTACTGGTACCCACAATCACCAGATAAGTGAGCGTAATGAACCCCAACATGCCCAGCGGATAACTCACACTTTTGAAAAAGGGCACGATGAGAGCAGTCTGCGTCGGCAGCTCGAGTGTGAAGCCACTGCTCACCCAATGCATGAAAAGTTTTACCACCTGTTCATTATTGGGTGCTGAAATTGAAAACGAAATGTACACCGCAGCAACCAGGCCAACCGCGGTTTGCCAGAAAAACTTGGCTCGGGCAGATAACCCTTTGGGATTGCGATACACCACTTTGCGCCAGTCATCCACCCAGCCCACCGCACCAAAACCGAAGGTAACCAGCAGAACAACCCAGATAAACCGATTGGATAAATCTGCCCACAGTAGCGTGGCAATGCCCAGCGAGAGAAGAATCAAAGCGCCCCCCATCGTGGGCGTGCCTGCCTTGATCAGATGTGTCTGCGGCCCATCGCTGCGCACCGACTGACCAATTTTCTTGGCTGTCAGCCAACGAATCAACGCCGGGCCAGAAACAAATGAAATCGAGAGCGCCGTCATCGTTGCCAACACCGCACGCAAGGTGATGTAGTTGAACACATTGAAACCCCGATAGTCGCGGGCCAACCAGTGGGCAAGCTCAAGCAGCATGGATGTCTCCTGGGTGGGTTGCAGCGTGAAATGCCATCTTCATTTTTTATTTTCCGCTTGCGCTGAATCCTGCGAACTACGCAGGGGTTCAACAACGGGCTCAACGCCGGGTTCAACAATGATGGCCTTGACGACACGCTCCATCCGCATGAAGCGCGAACCTTTAACAAGTACCGTGGTATGGGCATCCAGCTCGGTGCGCAGGGTTTTGATGAGCGCCTCAAGGTGGGCAAAATGCTCACCGCCCTCGCCAAAATTATGCGCGGCCGCTTCAGCAAGTTCGCCCAGGCACAATAATCGGTCTATACCGTGGCTTTTGGCATAGCCACCCACTTCATCATGAAACTGGGCAGCTGCTTCGCCCGCTTCACCCATATCCCCCATGACAAAAATACGTCGCCCCGGAATGCCAGCCAGCACATCGATTGCCGCCCGCATGGAATCGGGATTTGCGTTATAGGTGTCATCCATAATGAGCGCGCCGCGCTGTCCAGCGCATTGCTGTAATCGCCCTTTGACGCCACGAAAACCAGCCAATCCCTGCGTCACCATTTCCAGCGTCACGCCGATTGCCAGCGTCGCCGCTGCGGCCGCACAGGCATTCATTGCGTTGTGCTGACCGGGCACGCCAAGCGGAATATCCGTCACGCCCCACGGCGTACTCAAGCGCAGCGTGCCACCCAAGCCATGCGGCGTGAATTCACCCCGCACATCTGCCACTTGACGCATGCCAAACGTCAGTTGCAACGTGTTTTGTGCCAGCGTATGCCATAGCTCAGCCTGGGCATCATCCGCATTAAAAACAGCGATGCCCTCCGCACCCAGTCCGGCAAAAATTTCACCCTTGGCCAGTCCGACATCTTGCACCGTACCAAGGCCTGCCAGATGTGCGCGCTGGGCATTGATCACCACCGCAACCGTGGGCGCTGCCAAGTGCGTGAGATAGTTAATTTCACCGGCATGGCTCATGCCCATTTCCATAACGGCTGAAGTATGCGTATCGCGCAACTTGAGCAACGTCAGCGGCAGGCCGATGTCATTATTCAAGTTGCCTTCAGTAGCGAGCACCTTGCCACCCTTGGCGCCCTCACCATCCGCCTCACCATCGTGTATGCGCAAAATCGCTGCGCACATTTCCTTTACCGTGGTTTTTCCATTACTGCCGGTGACACCAATTAATGGCAAAGTGAATCGTGCGCGCCAAGCCGCTGCCAACGCGCCAAGTGCCCGCCGCGTATCCGCCACAGCAATCAGGGGCAGACCAGGATGGGCTGCCGCAAATTCCTGGCTAACCAGAGCGCCTGCCGCACCCTGGGTGATCGCCTGAGACACAAACGAATGACCATCAAAATGATCGCCCTTGATCGCAACAAAAAGATCACCAGCAACGATGGCGCGAGAATCGCTCGTTACGGCAGTAAACGTTCTGTCAGCGCCCTGCATTTGGGCACCAATCGCTTGCGCCGCTGACAACAAAGTCATCATGTCACTGCTCCGTTAGCCGAGTTTGAACTAGTTGAGCTAGTTGAAAACTCACCGCCGCGCCGTATCGCCAGCGCCGACTTTGCCATGGCCACATCATCAAAGGGGTGGCGCACACCGGCAATTTCCTGGTAGGGTTCATGTCCCTTGCCGGCCAGCAAAATCACATCGCCCGCATTGGCCCGCGCGACGGCCGACGTGATGGCCAGCCCGCGATATACCTCAACCACTACTGCCATCGGCGGCTGTTTCATGCCGGCCAGAATGTCATTGATAATGGCTTCGGCATTTTCATGGCGCGGGTTATCGCTCGTCACCACCACCGTATCTGCCAAACGCTCTGCTACTGCACCCATTTCAGGCCGTTTGCCCGCATCACGCTCGCCACCGCAACCAAACACACACACGAGCTGGCCACCACGCGTGACGGCCAGCTCGCGCAACACGGTCAACACTTTTTCCAGTGCGTCCGGCGTATGGGCGTAATCCACAATCACCAGCGGCTCATTCTCGCCACCCACAGGCTGCATACGGCCTGCGGGGGGCTGCAAGTGCCGCAACGCTTCAGCAATATCCACCAATCGCTCACCCCGTGCGACCAGCGCCGCAATCACCGCCATGAGGTTCGACGCATTAAACCGCCCCACAACCGGCGCCCCAAAGGTTTGCCCTTGCAAGCTAAAACGCAGGTCAGTGGCCGTCATGCGCAACTGTTCAGCAACCAGCACATCATTCGTTATTCGTGCTCCCGTCGGGAGCGACTCCAGGGTGTAACCCATCGTGTGCACGTCACGCCGCACTGTATTCGCCAGCGACAGTGAAAAAGGGTCATCCAGATTCAGGACGGCGGCTTTGATCCCTGGCGTGGCAAACAGCTGTGCTTTCGCATCCCCATAGGCCGCCATAGTGCCGTGATAATCAAGATGATCGCGCGTTAAATTGGTGAATACCGCCACATCAAATCGCACACCTTGCACGCGGCCTTCGGCTAACCCGATTGAAGACACCTCCATCGAACACGCCGTGGCCCCCTGGCGAACAAAGTCGCTGAGTGCCGCATGGACAGCCGGCGCATCCGGCGTGGTAAAACCTGTTTCGCGCAACGCGCCGGGAAATCCATTGCCCAGCGTACCAATCACAGCGCAATGCTGGCCAAGTTTGGTCAGTGCCTGCATCAGCCACTGCGACACGGAAGTTTTGCCATTGGTGCCGGTCACGCCCGCCAGCCATAACTTGTCTGAAGGGCGGCCATAGACCAGATGCGCTAATTCACCGACCTGTGTGGCCAAACCATCGACGGCAATACAGGGCACGCTCCAGGAATTTTCATCAATATTCGCCGTCTCACCAGAGCCGGGTTTTTCGCTACGCTCACAAATCAACGCTGCAGCCCCGCGCGCGACGGCATCGGCCATAAATGCGCGGCCATCCACCTGGTGTCCAGGGTAGGCAAGAAATACATCCCCCGGCTGTACGATGCGCGAATCATTCACTAATCGCTCGGCTGTAACCCCTTGCGCTGCCAAGCGATGCAGAATCCCTATGGCATCGACATTGGTATCCATTGCGCTATCGCTCACATTTCCTCCTGCACGGATTCGCTGTCAGTGGGCAGTGGCACAAGAGGAGTCAATGGCGCATCCGGTGCCACGCCCAACGTGCGCAAGCTGCCCGCCATCACTTGTGCAAACACCGGCGCGGCCACTTCGCCACCGTAATACTTGCCATTCGAGGGCTCATCCACCATTACCGCAATGATCAAACGCGGCTTGGAAACCGGCGCGAAACCGACAAAGGAAGCAACATATTTATTGACGTACGCACCGTTTTCAACCTTATGCGCCGTACCGGTTTTACCCGCTACCCGATAGCCTGGAATATGCGCCAAGGGTGCCGTACCGCCAGGCTGCACGACCATTTCCAGCATGGCACGCACCGAGCGCGCTGTTTTTTCCGAAAACAGGCGTTGGCCAGCAGGTGGTGGCGTCTCCTGTCGCATCAGCGATAGCGCGGGCAGATCACCATCCCGCGCGAAGGCCAGATACGATCGTGCCAGTTGAATCAGTGTCACCGAAATGCCATGCCCATAAGACATCGTGGCCTGCTCGATCGGCCGCCAGGTTTTCGCCGGCCGCAAATGTCCGCCCACCTCACCCGGAAAGCCAAGTTTCAAAGGGGTACCAAACCCTGCCGTTTCGAACATGGCGTGCATATCGTCGGGGGTCATGGAGAGCGCAATTTTGGCAGCGCCCACGTTGGATGATTTTTGTATCACCTGCGCCACCGTAAGAATGCCATGCGCATGAGAATCCGAAATCGTCGCCGGGCCGATGTGTAATTTTCCCGGTGCAGTTTGAATCGGCGTATCAAAATTTACTTTGCCTTGTTCCAGCGCCAAGCCAATCGTAAAGGGCTTTAAGGTCGAGCCTGGTTCAAAGCTATCGGTCAACGCACGATTACGCAACTGCGCGCCGATCAAATGCACGCGATTGTTCGGGTTGTAAGTCGGCAAATTAACCAGCGCGAGAACCTCTCCGGTCTGCGCATCCAGTACCACGACACCCCCGGCTTTGGCGCGGTGGGTTTCCAACGCCTGCTTCAAATGCGTGTAAGCAAGGTATTGAATCTTGGCGTCCAGCGCCAAGGCAATGTCCTGGCCTTCTGTTGGCGGATGAATGCTGCCGACATCTTCGATCACATTCCCGCGTCTATCCTTGATCACACGACGGCTGCCCGGCTTGCCTGCCAGCTTGTCATTAAATGCGAGCTCAACACCTTCTTGCCCCGACTCATCCACCCCCGTGAAACCAACCATATGCGCCATCACTTCACCCGAAGGGTAGTAGCGGCGATATTCGGTTTTTTGATGGATGCCTGACAAATTAAGCGCCATCACCTTGTCTGTCACATCCGGCGGCAATTGACGTTTGAGATAGATAAAATCGCGGTCGGACGCCAGCTTGCGATTCAACTCGCGTACCTCAATGCCTAGCAACGCGGCCAAACTGCGCGCTTCTCCCGGTTTTAGTTCCGTATCTTCAGGAATCGCCCACACCGAACGCACAGGGGTCGATACCGCCAGTAAATCACCATGTCGATCCGTAATGCGACCACGCGTGGCTGAAATATCCAGCACCCGCTCAAAACGCTCTTTGCCTTTGTCTCCAAGAAATTCATTGTTGATGCCTTGCAAATAAAACGCGCGCCCCATCAACACCACGAACCCGCCGAGAATGACAAACAGCACCACGCGCCGCCGCCACAAAGGCAAGGGCTGCGAGAGCAACGGGCTGCGTGAAAAACGAATTGATTTCATCGCGTGGGCTTTGCCTTTGCAACGGCTGGCGCGGCTGGCGGGGTTGATGCAGCCGGGGCAATCTTCTGTGCGTCATCGCTCATCACCTCACCCGGCGCAGGGCGCTTCATGCCCAGTTTTTCGCGCGCCAGGGTTTCCACACGAGCATTGGCCGCCCAGGTACTTTGCTCAAGCTGCAACTGTCCCCATTCAACATCCAGATCACGCAGGTGTTTTTGCTCCGCCTCCAATGCGATAAACAGTTTGCGCGCCTGATGGTTAGCCTTCACCACAGAGAGCGCACAAATGACCACGACAAGCAGCAGTATGAGATTAAGGTTTAGGCGTGCCATCTAGTCACCCCCTTTCCCGGAAAGGGGGCCGGGGGGGATTGCTGTTAATTGTTTTCCCGGAAAGATGGTTGGTGAGATGGTTATTCACCGTTTCCGCCACCCGCAACACCGCACTGCGCGAACGCGGATTGGTGGCAACTTCAGCATCACCCGGAAATACCGGCTTGCCGATCAAACGCAAAGTCGGCGCTGGCAAATCGGCGGCACGGATCGGCACGCCTTTGGGTGGCTGCGGCGATGTTGCGCCATCGCGCATAAAGCGCTTGACGATACGATCCTCCAACGAATGAAAGCTGATCACAGCCAACCGTCCTCCAGGCGCTAACCGTCGCGTGCAGCCGGGCAGTGCTAGCGCAAGCTCTTCGAGCTCATGGTTAACGTATATCCGTAGCGCCTGGAAAGTGCGCGTCGCCGGATGCTGGCCCGGTTCGCGCGTGCGCACGACCCCCGCAACGAGGGTGGCAAGCTGCTTTGTGTTTGTAATATGGCCTTCGCCCCGAGCAGCCACAAGCGCCTTTGCAATCGCATGAGCAAACCGTTCTTCGCCATAATCTTTTATCACCCTTCCTATTTCAGATTGCGATGCCCGCGCCAGGAAATCAGCCACGGTCTCTCCTTGCGTCGTATCCATGCGCATATCCAGCGGCGCATCAAAACGAAAACTCATGCCCCGCTCGGGCGTATCCAGTTGCGGCGACGACACACCCAGATCGAGCAATACCCCATCGATCAGCGTGATTTTTAATTGGTCCAGTACCGATTCGATCTGGCTGAAATGCGCATGCACCAGCGTGAAGCGCGGATCGGCAATGGCGCGCCCGGCCTCGATCGCCGCCACGTCGCAATCCAACGCAATCAAACGTCCGGCGGAGCCTAGGGACTCGAGAATTTTTCGACTGTGCCCCCCACGACCAAATGTCGCATCGACATAAATGCCTGCGGGACGAATCGCTAGTGCTGCAACCCCTTCGTTGAGCAATACCGTGATATGCGTGCGGGTGCTCACAGCGCAAGATGTTCAAGCCCTAGAGGGAGCAACTTGTCCCCCAACGCGAAAATGGCTTCTTGCTGCGCGCGCCAGCCCGCATCGGACCACACTTCAAAATGGCTACCCTGACCCACTAACCAGACCTCTTTTTCCAGTCCCGCGTATTGGCGCAACGAGGGTGAAATCAGCAGACGCCCCGCGCTATCTAACGCCACCTCTTCAGCAAAACCAACCAGCAAACGACGCACCATGGCGGATTCAATTTGCAGGCTCGGTGCTGCCAGAATTTGCGCACGGATCGGTTCCCACGCCGGTTGCGGATACAACAGCAGGCAGCGATGGGGATGTGCGGTGAGCACCAGCCTGCCCGCACCAGCCGTTAGCAGCGCGTCACGATGCTTCGCCGGTGTTGCCATGCGACCTTTAGCATCGAGATTGAGCGGCGCTGCACCCTGAAACATTGGAACCTCCATCGGCGGGGGAAAAATTGAACAAATTCCCACCATTTCCCACTGATTCCCACTTTATGCCACTTTTTTTTCGCGGTCAAGAAGTAAAGGAAAAATTTTTAGTGGCAACAACGACTTAGGCTTGTTTTGCACAGGTAATTTTTAGAAAAAATTAAACAAAAACAATGTAAGTGGAAATGAAATCGAAAGTAGTTTATTAAGAAAATCCACGCCCTCGCGCCACACCCATGCCAGCGGTCCGCGTTACCCGGTAAGATCACGCTTTCCGCCAGCGTGAATACCACCTATTTCTAATGACTACACCCCCCATCCCGCGTACTGGTGGCCAGATTCTGGTCGATCAGCTCAAGACTCATGGTGTTCGACACGCGTTTTGCGTTCCTGGCGAATCCTATCTTGCCGTGCTTGACGCACTTTATGACGCACGCTCCTCGATCGAACTCATCGCCGCTCGTCAGGAAGGTGGTGCCGCCTTCATGGCCGGCGCCTATGGCAAGCTGACCGGCACACCGGGCATCTGTTTCGTGACCCGCGGCCCGGGCGCAGCCAATGCATCGATTGGCGTGCACACCGCGTTTCAGGATAGCGAGCCGATGATTCTGTTCATCGGCCAGGTTGCCTCCGGCCAGGTCGAGCGAGAATCTTTTCAGGAAATCGATTTCCGTCGCATGTTCGGCCCCATGGCCAAGTGGGTGGCGCAAATCGACCGCACCGACCGCATTCCCGAGTATGTCAGCCACGCCTTTCACCTCGCGGTATCGGGCCGCCCCGGCCCCGTGGTACTGGCACTGCCCGAAGACATGCTGATGCACACAGCGGCGGTGGCTGACGCTCACCGCTACAAAGCGGTGCAGGCCGCGCCTCAGCCAGCCGACATGGTGCGCTTGAAAGCCTTGATTGAAGCCGCCGCACGGCCCATCGTCATCCTTGGCGGCGCGGGCTGGACAGCGCAAGGCATCGCCGATATTCGCCGGTTTGTCAGCACTTTCGACCTGCCCGTCAGTTGCGCCTTCCGCTTTCAGGATTTGCTCGACAACCGCCACAACAGCTACTGTGGCGATGCCGGCATCGGCATCAACCCGGCGCTGGCGCAACGCATTCGCGACGCGGATCTCGTGCTCGTCATTGGCGCACGCTTAGGCGAAATGACTACTGCGGGCTACACGCTCCTCACACCACCGGTGCCCCAACAAACACTGATTCACGTGCACGCCGACGTAAGTGAGCTTGGCCGTGTCTATCAGGGGGAGCTTTTGATCAATGCCGGCATGAACGAATTCGCCCACGCCGCGAGTGCGTTAAACGCGCCTGCCCGGCCGAAGTACGCCGCGCACACCCGCGCTGCACGGCGCGATTATGAAATCTGGCAAAGCACCGCCTACAACGGCATGCCAGGCAAAGTAGACCTGCGCGAAGTCATCCTCACGCTCGGGCGCAGGCTGCCTGAAGACACGATTTACACCATGGGTGCTGGCAACTTCTCGGGCTGGATGCAACGCTTTCATCGCTACACCGGCTATCGCACCCAACTCGCCCCCTCCGCCGGTTCGATGGGCTACGGCGTGCCGGCGGCGATTGCCGCCAAAGTGGCACACCGCGAACGCACCGTGCTCTCGTTCAATGGCGATGGCGACTACATGATGAACGGACAAGAGCTCGCCACCGCCGTGCATTACGGCCTCAATGTGATTTTCATCATCGTCAATAATGGCATCTATGGCACGATCCGTATGCACCAGGAACGTGAATATCCGACGCGCGTCTATGGCACCGCGCTCACCAACCCCGACTTTGCTGCCTTGGCACGCGCCTATGGCGCATATGGCGAAACGGTGACCGACACCGTGCAATTCGCAAGCGCGCTCGATCGCGCACTCGCCGCAGGAAAACCTGCGGTGATCGACATCCTCACCGACCCCGACGCCATCACCACACAAACCACCTTGAGCAGGATTCGCGAAAAAGCCCTCGCGGCCCACAACGCAAAAAACTGAACGCCAGAGACTACGCGCTGACAACGCCACCTTCCGCGCGGTTATTACATTCGTAATAACCAACAGGAGTATCGCCAGACGGCTTTCGGGTAACCGCTTTTGATCTCGAAATTCGCGCGTCAGACGACTGCCGCCAAAACCATCATGAAGCGTCGTCGCCATGTGCTGCGCGAATCAGCCAAATGACAGCGGGATGAGTTTCATCTGGATCGAAACGACGGCAGTCCGCGCCGTCCATGACACGCAGCTCGCCGAGCATGGCGGACTTTCCGGTGTGCGTGATGCGGGCCTGCTCCAATCCGCTCTCGCCTGCCCGCAAAACCTGCTGACCGCAGACGACCTGTCATGCGTCACCGCCGTGCTGGCGCTTGCCGCCGGTGGCATCGACGAAGCCACCTTTGCCGCCTGGTTGCGAACGCATCTCGCAGCGCGACGGAATGCCGTCTCGCCAGCGCCGACTTTCTGCATGACGTTGTAAAGGCCGGTCAGCGTCGGCTCGTCGTGCGCGGCCTGCATATTGCGCCAGCGCCCGTGCAGCGGCTCGATCACCGTGGGCAGCACCAGCCGCTCGACAGAGGCGCGCGGCGCTCCTGCGGGTCGAGCGCGCGTTCGAGCAAGGTGCCGAAAAGGGCCGGTTCAACGTCCGTCCAGTCAGCTTTTGCCCCCTCAATCAGCAGGGTGATTACTGCCCGCGGTAGCACCATCGCCCCAACCGCAGGCGGCTTGAACAGCTTGCCGTTGAAACGCGGCAGCGCGGATAGCGGCGGAACACTCGCCCTTGCCCATCGCCTGCCACAGCTCGCCAATCAGGAGCACAAAATGGTCCGGCGTTTCCTGAAGCTGCGCTACGGTGCGGAGAAGGCGTCCTTGGGAATCAGCACCACGTCTTCAGCGAACATCGAGAACAGGCAGCGGATGAAAAAACTGGCAACGGTCTCGGCGGCATGGCGGGTTTGCCATCACTTGTTTCAAGCAACTTGGCCACCTCGACCAGAGACGCGGCGATTCGCGCGTGACGCGTGCGGTGTGCCTGGCCGGATCGAGCGCGAGCGGGTCAATGAACAACCGCCGCAAGCGTTCGCGAATGTCTTCGTGCAAAAAGTCGGCGATGGCGATACGGTGGCCGCTCCCCGTCGGCAGGCAGGGCGCGGGCATAGTTTTCGGCTTGGGCACGAGCGCACAGCAAGGCATCGTCGAACGTCCGCGCGCCGCCGGTTTTGAGCTTTTTTGCTTCCAGCAAAAACACGTTGCGCCGATAACAGTCGATACAGCCAGCCGATGGGCAGGCATCGCCATGATGAAACATGATGCGCCGCTCGAAGCACCAGGCGTTTTCGCCCACCTCATCAACAGCGGGCTGCGGCGGTTCAACATCAAGCGTGCGGCACAGCTCGGTGGTAAAGAGCTGGTAATTGGCGCACTCGGAACCACTGGCGGCAGACCAGCGGGCGATGAAGGTTGCGGCAGCGGGATGTGCGCTCATGATGTTGGAATTGTAACGGCGAATCGTCCGCGTATGCTGCGGCCGACTGCGCTACCATTAACACATGCTCAATCCGCGCACTTTCTTCGGCATCGGTGGCGTCGCGCCACACGACACGCCTGCCACCCACCTCTGGATGAAGCGCCTGCACTGGCCGATGATGGTCGTAGCGCTATTGGCCCTGCCGGCGCTGTGGATCGATATCGCCCCGCCGGATACGGCCTGGCATGGCGTGGGACGCGCGCTGGATGCCCTGATTTTTGCGGCCTTTAGCGCGGAGTTGCTGTGGATGCTGCATGTCAGTCGCGAGCCATGGCACTATGTGGCGCGCAACTGGCTCAGCCTGGTCATCATCGCGGCGGCGACGGCCAGCCTGTTCGGCATCGAAGGCCACTGGCTGGTACTGACGCGCCTGATGCGCGTGATCTGGGCTTCGCTGCTACTGGCCCGCACGCTGGCGACAACGCGCGCACTGCTACGCGCCACGCTCACGCCCTGGATACTCACTGTCGGGGTGATTACCATGGCGCTCTCGGGCGAAATTTTTTACTGGCTGGAACCCACCGTGCACAGTTACGGTGAAGGACTCTGGCTGGCCTTTGTCACCGGCTCTACAGTTGGCTATGGCGATGTGATCCCCACCACACTGGCCTCGCGCCTGTTTGCGGTGCTTATCGTCATCATCGGCTTCGCCCTGCTGTCACTGGTGACAGCCTCGATCGCCGCCTTCTTGATCGGCGAAGACGAAAAAAAACTGCGGCACGAGATGCACCACGACATCCGTCTGCTGCGCGAGGAAGTCTCCGCACTGCGGGCAGAAATTCACCGCTCGCACACCATACCGCCACCGCAAAGCTGAGTATCGCGTTTGGGATTTGGTGTAACCCACCGACCATTACCTTTCGTTACACATCCTTACCTCGCCAACACACTTTCACTGAGCATCACGGCTATCTTGCAATCACCACTTAACGGAGGTGAATCATGAAAACCAAAAACAGTATTGCGCTTGCTCTTTGTTCATCACTGCTCATTGCGGCTGGCACCGCACAGGCGCACGACCGGTCGCTTGATGCGATGCTCGGTGGCGTTATCGGTGGCGGCACAGGCGCTATCATCGGCCAACAAATCGGCGGCCGGGATGGCGCGATCATCGGTGGCGCATTGGGTGCAGCAACGGGTGTTGCCATCACCACGGAGCGTCGGCAACGTGATCACTATGTCGCAGCACCCGCATATGCGCCGGTGTATACCTCGCCGCGCCCGGTAGCGTATTACGGCCCGCAAGTGATGTATGTCGAAAGACGCGGGCATGGCTACTACGAACATCATCGCAGAGACCACGATGACCGCAGGAATTGGGATGATCGCGGCAGATGGCGTAGAGACGATGATGGTGATCGGTACGAGCATCACGATGAAGGCCGCCACGATTATCGTCGTTGGGATTAAGGATGACTTTTATGCAGCCGCCGCATGGGCCGGAACGCCGCATGACTGCCTCATCACCGCCGTATCACGAACGCGCTCCGTGGGAAGTACCCTTGGGGTGCCGACTTTTTAGCAGATGTGACAACACCGGTGGCGTGATCAGCGTGGTAAGAATGACCATGATGACGATGACGGAGAACATTGCTTCGCTCATCACGCCCAATTGACGGCCAGTCATGGCGAAGATGAGGCCAACTTCGCCACGTGGCACCATGCCCCAACCCACCAGCCACGCGCCAGCTTCACGTCCGGCGGCAAGGCCCGCAACCAGCTTGCCAACGACTGCCGCCGCCGTGACGCCGAGACCAATGGCGAGCACCGAGGGATCGGCCAGCGTTTGCAAATCGACCTGCATGCCAGTCAGCACAAAAAACACCGGCACGAAGAAATAGCCGATCGGCTCAATCAGGTGTTCATGCTGATGGCCGGTGTGCGTTGCCAGAATTGCCCGCAGGCGCCCAGCTAACCCCGACTCCAACCCCGGCTCGCCAGCGGGCAAGTCCATTGGCAAAAGCGGCTCGATCTCGCGCACGATGGCCGGGCGCTCGAATCTGTGCAGGAACACCGGCTCGAACAACAGCCCGGCAGCAAACGCACCGATGATGGGCGCCAGCCCCATGACATGCGCCAGCCACGACAATGCCAGCGCAGTGGACAACACCTGGGCGAACAGCATCGACGGCCCGGCATCGAGCCGCGCCAATGATTGACTGGTCCACGGCGCAATCAAGCGGCCAATCCCGATGCTGCCGCCAAGAAACAGCACAGCCTTGGCCAGAATGAGACTGACTGCACCAGCACTCACCGTGCCAATGGAAACCAGGCTGGAGACCACGGCAAGAATGACCAGGCCGAGCACGTCGTCAATCACCGCGGCACCAAGCACGATACGCGCCGCCGGTAAATCAAGCTTGCCCATATCGCGAAAGACGCGGCCAGTAATGCCCACCGAGGTCGCCGAAAGCGTCGCACCGAGAAAGAGATACGCATTGATGTCTTTCCCTGGCAGCAGCCACGGCCCCACCACCCAGGCACCGAGCAGGAAGGGCATGACGATGCCAATGACACCCACACTAAGGGCACGCGGGCCGACGGCAACCAGATCCTTGAGCTTCGTTTCAAGACCAATTTGCAGCAGCAGCACGATCACGCCGAGTTCGGCGATGAAGGCAATGAGGGGGTCGTGCGCAATCATTGCGAAAAATGTAATACCCAGCAGCGGCATGTTGCCCAATGCAACACCAAGCAACAATTCGCCGAGCACGGCGGGAAAGCCAATGCGCTGGGCGAGCGGTGCGAACAGCCGCGCACTCATCAAGATCAGCGCCAGCCACAACAGATTTTCGCCGGCGGGTGAACCGGCCGCACCGGCAGCAAAAGCGCTGGCCGGGAACAGCATTATCATAAACATCAGCATCATCTTTTCTCCATGCTTTCAACTTTCTTTCTGCTGCGAAACAGTGCACAGATTACAGCCCTGGAACGTCGTCGTCCTGCCGCCACAGCCCCGCCTGCCGCCGTACCAGACGGGCTAAATCGGCATGGGCGGCAAATTCCCGGCGTTGCCAGGCCGCACCATTCTGCCCGGCGCGAACGCCCTGCGCCAGCCACTCCAGCGCCGCTTGTGATTCCAGCGCTGCGGCATCGTCCACCAAACTGTTGATCGTCTCCAGCACGTCATCTGCCAGAGGCCGCCGCGCGCCCGTGGCAACGTCAATTAATTCGGCGGCGAGGCCATAGCGGCAGGCATTGAAGCGGTTGCTGGCATAGGCCATATAGTGCTCGCTAGCGTTCAGCATGACACGCTCGCGCAACAAGCGGCGCGCCAATGCCTGGGCATAGGCAGCCAGCGCAGCTGCCATCCGCAGCGACAGTGGCGTATCGCAGACACGAATCTCGACGGTGCCGAACTCGGGCTTGGGTCGGATATCCCAGTAAAAATCCTTCATGCTGGCGACGATCCCGGCCTGCTGCATGCGACTAAAATAATTTTCGAATTCGTGCCATTGCGTACACCAGGGCGCATGTCCGGACAGTGGAAAGGCGCTTACCACATGCAGCCGTGAGCTGGCGAAGTGCGTATCCACACCCTGCTGAAAGGGGGAAGAAGCCGACAGCGCAATGAAATGCGGAACATAATCGGCCAGCGCATGGAGCAGGTATAACGCATCGTCGCCGCCCGGGCAGCCGACGTGGATATGCTGCCCAAACACGGTGAACTGCTTGGCCAGGTACCCATATAGTTCGGAGAGCTTTTTATACCGCGGGTTATCGACGATGCGACGTTCGTCCCAGCGCTGAAATGGATGCGTGCCGCCGCCACAGGTCACCAGGTTCAACTGGTCGGCCGCCGTCACCAGAGCATCACGCAAACTGCGCAACTCGGTCAGCGCCGCTGCGTGATGGGTATGAATGCCGGTAGCAATTTCCAGCATGCTCTCGGTGACTTCGTGCTTGATGTCACCCGGCGTCTTGCGCAGTTTACGCAACAGGTAGGAGGCTCCCTGGGTCAGGTTGTAATCGGTGGTATCCACCACCTGCAGTTCCAGTTCGATGCCAAAGGAGAGCTGCGGCGATGGCATAAATTCGAGCGATTTGGATTCAGCCATGAGATGCTTCTGAGCGCACGCCATCCGGCGCCGCTTCGCCTGCCCGCACCAAGGCAAAATGCGTCGCCAGCGGCCCCAGCAACTCAAGCAGCGCGATGGTCGCTATCATGATACCGGCCATCGCGCTGCCGAATTCGGGGTACAGCCGACTCATGTCGGCGACGAGCATCAGCGACAATCCAGACATCGGTGCCAAAGCCAGTCCGAGCCTAAAACTGTGGCGAAAAGTCAGCCCCGACGAACGTGCAACGAGACCGGTCGCCAGCCACTTTGCCAACAAGCGCGCCGCCGCCAGACCCAGCGCCGGCCAGCCGTAATGGAGCCAGTCGGCGCCCGCCAGACTGGTCCCGGAGAAAACAAAGAAAAGCACGATGAGCGGTCGGGCCATTTCGCCAAATTCCTCGCTGGAGCGCTCATCACGCCTGTTCTGGTGGTGCGTGATCAGGCCCAGTGCAAGCAGGCTCAGGGGCACTGAAAGGCCGATGCCACGCGCAGCGGCGAGCGTAAACAGGACACCGGAAAAATTGAGCACCAGGCGGCGAACCTCGCGCCTTCCAACGCTTATCGCCACCATCTTCAGCGCCGAGGCTACCAGGGCAGCCAACAACAGCGAGCCAAAGACGAGATACAGCGGGTGCAAGACCACGACATGCCAGGGCGTGGCTGCCTGCTCGGCATGAAACCATCCCACCAGCAGGGTCGCCACCAGCGCTGCCAGCGTCGAATTTGCCGCCGTCAGCCACAACAGACGCTCGGTCACCTGCCCCTGGGCGCGCACATCGCGGACGACGGTAATCACCGTTCCCGGCGAGGTGGACATGGCAATCGCCGCAGCCACGGCCGCCCAGGGGGTCGCCACATCGAGCAAACGCAAGACACCGAAGCAGGCGGCAAAGGTCGCGCCCATCTCCGCCACGGCGGTCAGCGCCAGCGTCGGGTCGCGCCTGAGCCAGGAAAAATCAACTCGCCGGCCAAGATCGAAAAGCAACACGCCCAGACCTATTTCGCCTAACAACCGCGCCGGCCCATGCAAATCGATCATGGGGAGCGATTTGTCCAGAATGCCGAACAGGCCGCCGGCCAGAGCGTAACCAACGACCCGCGGCAATCGCAGGCGGGCACACATCTCCCCCGCCACCCAGCCGGAAAGCAACAGCAGGGCAACCAGCGCAAGCCAGAGCGAAGAAATATCGACGTCGACAAGGGAGAGGAGATCGAGCATGGGTGTAGGAGAAAGGCCGGCAACATATCGCCGGTAGACAGCAGACGCCCATTCTACCGGAGCATTCCGGCACGCACGAACGCTGGTACCACCTTGCGGGATAAACTACAGCGTCGCTCATTGTGAGGACTACCCCTCTCATTAAAATTCTCCTTGCTGTCGATGGTTCCGCTCATGCCGAAGGCGCCATGCGCCATGTCATTCGTTCGGCGCACGCGTGCATGGCTGTCGAAAGTAGCGCCACCGGCCGACACCTGGAAATTCAAGCGCTTCATGAAGGCGGAAGAAATCGAGACGATGCAGAAAGCACAGCACCCGGTTCCACCACGCTGGCCGTGATTCAGCTCACCAGCCTGCCGATGACGGTGGTCAAATAGAGAGATGCTGCATTGATGCCTGGTTTCTCGTACAGTCTGCATTTGCTTTTTGCCAGCAGGCTTTCGAAATCTTGCGCAAACCAGAGGCGCTATCAACGAGGAGGCCGGCGGTGCTAGACATTATTCAGTCAATACACGACCACAACGCAGACAGAGACTTAGAACGTGTCGCGATAAAGTACGCCCATCTGCGAAAAGATGCTTTCTCTTTTTTGCGCGGAACATGTCACCTGTTTTACGAGCGGTTACCCCGTGAGCGAGTTTTTCGTGACGCACCCTTGGCTTGGATTTGCGGGGATCTTCATCTGGAGAACTTTGGCAGCTATAAAGGAGATAACCGATTAGTCTATTTCGACCTGAATGACTTTGACGAAGCCCTGCTCGCACCCTGTACTTTGGACATTGTCCGTTTCATCACGAGTTTAATGGTCGGAGTACATGAACAGGCTGGGGATGCAACCCAAACATTAGGTCAAACACTTGGCCAGTATTTCCTTGACGCTTATGCCGCAGCCTTGGCGGGAGGGAAAGCGCGTTGGATTGAACGCGATACGGCCATGGGCATGGTACGAGAGTTACTTGATGGCTTACGTCACCGACGCCGGGCAGACTTTCTGGATACTCGGACAGAAAAACGGCGAAAAATTAGGCACATACGGCTGGATGGCAGGAAAGCACTGCCGTCCACGGAGGAGCAACGGGTGCAGATAGGCACCTTCATGGCCCACTTTGCTGAAGCGCAGCCGAATCCAGATTTCTTCAAGGTGCTGGACATCGCGCGGCGCATCGCTGGTATAGGGAGTCTTGGCCTGGATCGCTACATCATTTTGGTCGAAGGCAAAGGCTCACCCGACGGAAATTACCTGCTTGATCTCAAACAATCAATTGCCTCAAGCCTGGTTGGCGATCTTGCGCCAAAACAACCCGTATGGCATCACGAAGCCGAGCGTATCGTTGACATCCAAAGGCACGCTCAAGCCATTCCGATGGCTTTTTTAAACGCAGTCACATTGGGAAAAAACGCTTATGTCTTGCGCAGTTTGCAACCATCGGAAGATCGCGTGTCCGTGAGCTTCAAACATCGAATAACACCTGAACTTGAGCAGCTTGTGCAGGATATGGGCGCGCTCGTTGCGTGGGGGCATTTGCGCAGTAGTGGCCGCCTGGGGGCAGCAACGGTGGATGACTTTATTGCATTTGGCGAGAAGAAAAAGTGGCAACAGAAACTGATGGCACAAGCTGAAGGCTGCTGTGAACAAGTACTGGAAGACTGGGCAACCTTTAGCCAGGCTTATGACAACGGTGCGTTTTCTGTTTCAGGTTGAAGCGTCGATGAGTCCTTGGAAAACTTTGCGACCGCATCATCAACGCTCCAAAAAATTCGCCCGTCACCCAGTTCTGCTTTGAACCCGCTCCGCTCGAACACATCGAGCACTTCATCTTTTAACCGGGCAAATGATAATGTAAGGCCTCTATGCGCAGCCTCGTTACGAAACTCCCGCAGCATGTCGATGCTTGTCACGTCGAGCGAAGGCGCCAGTTCCATACTGATGACGAATGCTTTAGTGACGTGCGTTGATGTGTCTCCGGGCAACAGCTTGCCTAATTCGCTGTGAACACGGTTGGCACTCGCAAAAAACAAAGGTTTATCCAGCCTGACCAAGATCAGGCCTGGCGTCCTCTCCGCTTCGGGATGGCGGCTGCAATCAACAAAGTCACGCGTCCCGGGGATACGGCCAAGCTCAACCACATGCGAATTGATGAGATCGCGCAGCAAAACGACCAGCGTCAGCCCCATGGATAACAGTAGCCCTGGCAAAATTCCAAACAAAGGAACAGCAGTCAAAGCGGTCAATGCCGGAGGCAATTCGCCGGTTTTCAGCATGGCATAGCGCCGTAGCTCGCCGATATTGGCAAGATGGGCTACAGCATGGATCACGATCGCAGCCAGGACCGGCTCAGGCAGATCATGGAACAAGGGCGTCAGCCAAATCAGGGTGATCAACACCATCAGCGAAGCACACACTGATGAAACTTGCGAACGGGCGCCTGCACTTTCACTCGCCGCAGAACCAGAAGTACCACCACCGACGGGCATACTTTGGAAAAAGGCACTGCCCAGATTTGCCAGGCCGAGCGCCTTGAGTTCCTGACTTGAGTCGATGGCATACCCGTGTTTTGCAGCAAACGTACGCGCTGAACCGATAGATTCTGCATACACAACAAGCGCCATTCCCAGAGCCGCTGGCAGCACCGCCGCCCATTCATTCCAGGCAACAAGAAAAAAACGGGGTTGTGGCAGTCCGGCTGGTATCGTGCCAACGATGGCTACGCCGTGCTGCGCAAGGTTCAAATATCGATAGACCATAATCCCCATCGTCAGCACAATGATCGCCCCGGGAATACGTGGAGCAAAACGCTTTAGCCCAGTCAAAATCAATAAAGCTGCGATACCTACAGCGGATGCCCAGGGATTGGCGGCAGGCAATTCCGTTAGGACATGAAGCAACAACCACAGTGCATTGCCATGTGGCGACTCAATGCCCATCAGCTTTGGAATTTGCTTAATGGTGATGCTCACCGCGATGCCAAAGACAAAGCCATTTAACACCGGCTTGGAGATGAATTCCGACAGAAACCCGAGGCGTAAAAAACCGGCAACTAACAGCATCGCACCGCAGACAAGCACAATCGCCATGGCCAGCGTGGTGTAATTCTCAGGCCGCGACACGGTGAGGGCCAGCGTCGCGGCGGCTAGAGTCGCCGCAGATGATGAGGTGGGAGATACGACCAAATGCTTGCTTGATCCACTGAACGCATAGACAAAAAGGCCGATCGCGGTGGCATATAAGCCTGATTGCGCGGGCAGTCCAGCGATGTTCGCATAACCCATCGATTCCGGAATGAGTAATCCGGCAACCGCAATGCCTGCCAGCGCATCGCCCAAGGTGTTTTTCGGTGACATAGCGCGCGCGGTGAACCAGGTGGTCAGATTACGAAAAGCGCTCATTCCATTACCTGCCTTTCTACGTATCCAAAATTATGTATTGAGAATTTTTCTTATTGATACGGGATTTTTTACGCGCTTTGAATCATCACGCGGTATATTGCAACGTTATGCAAATGCCCTTTAGCGTTATCTGGTCAACAAGGCCACAAAATGACTTCATTACGTGACTTCATCACGCGGCATTCATGAAAATTGTGATGTGTTAGCCGTTTCTGATTTTAGCTAGCTTCGTTTCCGATAGCATCTTTGTGGAACTCCCCGCGAGGTTCCGTGTCCTTGGTTCCGTGTCCTTCTCTGAACCGCCGCTACCTCGTTGAGTGCGACTTGGTAGTATGGGAATACTTTCTACAACTGCATCCCCCCGTGCAACTTCGGGCCTGATAACCCTCGCGAGCCCCGCCTGACACTCGTAAACTCACTTATGCCGCCATCAGATCCATCTACCGTTCTCGAACGGCCCTATGCCGATACCACTGAGGGCGCATTGCGATTTTTCATTGCGCTGGTTGATGCCATTCGGCCCCACGATCCACAGAATCCTGATGCCGCAGCGTCCGTATTCGCAACGTTACGCGATATCGCAGCAGGCAATGAAAAGCATCGTGCCACGCTGCAGCGCCACGTGCAGCAGATTTTTCGTGGAACCCAGCAGGTCAGCCTTTACACCGATGCGGGCATTCTGCCGAACTCTGGATTTTTCAGTGAGCTATGGCGCCGCGCCATGGGCCGGATCTTGCCCCCAGTGCCTGATGCCACGCGACTCAAGGACTGTTTCGACGCGGTGTTCCATCATCGCGATGATCATCTCTGGCTGGCGACGGGGCCGTTTGAGGACAAACTCGCCTTGTGGGATGCTGTTTTCAGCAAGACTGCGGACCCTGAAAGCGACGCAAACAATGAAGATCGCTGGCAATTGCACACCGAGGCGCAACTGCTCGAGGCCATGCAGGTACTGGCCATGCGCATCGGCGCGATGGGGCTGGAGCCCGAACTGACCCGGGTACAGCCGCGCATCATCGAATTCGAATCCCCTTTCGTGCACTTGGGCGCGGAAGTGCTGCGCTTTACCGAAGGCTGGCGGGCGCGCCATGCCGATCCCTCAACTGAACACGAAGACGAGCTACACATGATGGTGCTGGTCGATCAGTGCCGCGAGGTGATGACTCGTGCCCGGCGCAACGCCGCCAGCGCGGGCACCAGCCTAAGCCTCACCTACTTGCTGGTGCGTACGGAACAGTGCCTGCAAAGGCTGACGCAGCTTACCGGCATACTGTGCGCGCGCTTCCAGCCTGATGCGCGCAGGGCCATGGTCGACCGCTGGGTGCGGCTGACGCATGATCTCGTGCAGGGAGAAAACCGTCGCAACAGCCTGCGTGAACCATTTAGCCGCCTCACCGGCCTGCTCGCGCTACGCGTGACCGAAAATGCTCACCGAACCGGCGAACACTATATAACGACCGATCGCGCCGAGTATGCTGCCATGTGGCGTTCGGCCGCGGGTGGCGGTTTCATCGTCGGCTTCATGGCGCTGATCAAGCTGCTGCTGGGCAAGCTCGTGCTGGCACCGCTCACGTCGCTGGTGATGTACAGCCTGAACTATTCGCTAGGCTTCGTGCTGATCCATGTGCTGAATTTCACGCTGGCCACCAAGCAGCCGGCAATGACGGCGGCCACCATCGCCGAGAGCATCGACAAGTCGGAGGGCAAAACGCGTGACTTGCACCGTCTCGCCGACCTGGTAGTCGCCATGATGCGCAGCCAGTTCGCTGCCATTGCGGGCAACGTGGCGGTGACCATCCCGACCGCTGTTGCCATCGCTCTCGTCTATCAGTGGATCACCGGCCACCCGGCGATGGGTCTGGAAAAAGCACAACACACACTACACGACCTTTCACCCATCGCGAGCCTTGCCATCCCGCATGCGGCGCTGACCGGCATCCTGCTCTTTCTTGCCGGGCTGCTCTCCGGATTTTTCGATAACAAAGCCGCTTACGATCGCATCCCGGAACGGATCGCCCATCTTGGCTGGCTGCGCCGCCTGATCGGCCCGCAGCGCACCGACCGCTTCGCTGACTACATCGGCCGCAACCTGGGCAGCCTCGCCGGTAACTTTTTGCTGGGGATCATGCTGGCAAGCCTGGCACCCCTTGGCATCTTTCTCGGCTTGCCGCTGGACGTGCGGCACGTGACCCTGTCCTCCGCCAATTTTGCCTTCGCCCTCACAGCGCTTAATTTTCACATCGATCCATTCACCCTCGTCGAAACGCTGGCAGGTATCGCGCTGGTTGGCTTCACCAATCTCACAGTCAGTTTCGCCTTTGCCTTATGGGTGGCGCTCAAGGCGCGAGGAGCGGACATCACTGCCAGTCAAGGGCTTGCGGCGCTTTTGCTGGAACGCGTTCGCAAAGAACCCGCACGTTTTTTTGTGCCGCCACCCTCTTAATAAAAAACCCACGCCAGCGTGACTAGATTCATCGCGTTAAAAATCGGCGCTGGTGATACGGCGGCAAATCGAGGAAAATCAGTCCTCTCTCGAAATTTTTTGCCACGCGTACGCCTTCATGACTTCTCTGCTCGACAATCTCAATGAACCACAACACGCCGCCGTCACGCTACCTGCCGAGCACGCTCTGATTCTGGCCGGTGCCGGTTCCGGCAAAACGCGCGTGCTGACCACTCGCATTGCCTGGCTGATCTCAACCGGCCAGGCCTCGCCGCAGAGCATTCTTGCGGTGACTTTCACCAACAAGGCGGCGAAGGAAATGCAGACGCGCCTGGCGGCGATGTTGCCGGTGAATGTGAAAAGTATGTGGATCGGCACTTTTCATGGCTTGTGCAATCGCCTGTTGCGCGCGCATTACCGCGATGCGGGTTTGCCGCAACTGTTTCAGATACTCGATTCGGCCGACCAGCTCTCATCGGTCAAGCGCCTGATGAAAGCGCTGAACGTGGATGACGAAAAATTTCCGCCGCGCGAGATGTGCCAGTTCATCAACGCACAAAAAGAGCAGGGCCTGCGGGCATCGGCTGTCGAGGCGTGGGATAGCTGGGCAAAACAGAAGGTGGAAATTTATGCCGCTTACGAAGCGCAATGCCAGCGTGAAGGCGTGGTCGATTTCGCCGAACTGCTGTTGCGCTCTTTTGAACTGCTGTCGCGCAACGAGCCCTTGCTGCGCCATTATCAGGAACGCTTTCGGCATATTCTGGTGGATGAATTTCAGGATACCAACCGCCTGCAATACGCATGGCTTCGCATGCTTGCAGGCGGTCCTGCCAATGGCCATCCCACCAACCCCCTTCCCGCGGAAGGGGGCGACTATTCAACGGCGCCAAAAGGCGCCAGTATCTTCGCAGTCGGCGATGATGATCAGAGCATCTATGCCTTTCGCGGCGCGGACGTGGGCAACATGCGCGATTTTGAACGCGAGTTCAACGTCAAAAACATGATCCGCCTGGAGCAGAACTATCGCTCGCACGGCAATATTCTGGATGCGGCTAACGCCATCATTCGCAACAATCCGCACCGCCTGGGTAAAAACCTATGGACGCATGCTGGCAGCGGCGAACCGATCCGCGTGTATGAGGCGTATGCCGACAGCGATGAAGCGCGCTGGATCGTTGAAGAAGTCAAATCGCTCGTGCGCGACGGTCATACGCGTGCCGAAATTGCGCTGCTCTATCGCAGCAACGCGCAGTCGCGCGCGTTGGAACATGCCTTGTTCAATGCCGGGATTCCTTATCGCGTCTATGGCGGGCTGCGCTTTTTTGAACGCGCCGAGATCAAGCATGCGCTGGCCTATCTGCGCCTGATCGCCAATCCCAACGACGACACGGCGTTTCTCCGCGTGGTGAATTTCCCCGTGCGCGGCATCGGCGCGCGCAGCCTGGAGGCGCTACAGGATGCAGCCAAGGCAGCCAACAGCAGCCTGCATGCGGCCATTACGCAGGTGAGTGGCAAGGGCGGCAGCTCCCTCACCGCGTTTGCGCAACTCATCCATCAACTGAGTGAAGCGGTGCATCTGCCGCTGCCGGAGCTGATCGATCATGTGCTTGAATTGTCCGGCCTGCGCACGCATTACCAGAATGAAAAAGAGGGGCAGGAACGGCTCTCCAATCTGGACGAGCTGATCAATGCGGCGGCCAGCTTTATCGCCGAGGAAGGCACGGTCAGCGAAGAGGGCGAGTTGTCAGCCGATCTGGCGGCGTTTCTCGCTCACGCCTCGCTCGAAGCCGGCGAACATCAGGCGGGCGAGGGTGACGATGCCCTGCAATTGATGACGGTGCATTCCGCCAAAGGGCTGGAGTTCAACATGGTGTTTATCAGCGGTCTGGAAGAAGGTTTGTTCCCGCATGAAAACGCCGTTAATGACACCAAAAACGGCAGCAACGGGCTGGAGGAAGAGCGCCGCCTGATGTATGTCGCCGTCACTCGTGCGCGGCAGCGGCTATATCTCAGTATCGCGCAAAGCCGCATGCTGCATGGTCAGACACGCTACAACCTGCCCTCGCGTTTTCTCGATGAAATCCCCAAGGAGCTGCTCAAGTGGCTAACGCCAAGAGTGGAGAAGCAACATTTCGCCGTCTCACCAGCACCGTCCAGTAACGGACTCAAGACTTTTCATAACCAGTCGCCCGTTACCGCACAGCGCCCAGGCCGCCCGCCAGAGCGTAGCGGTTTCTCTATCGGCATGAATGTGCACCACGCCAAGTTTGGCCCCGGCGTCATCGTGAATGCCGAAGGCAGCGGCACGGATGCCCGCGTGCAAGTCAATTTCAAGGCAGCGGGCGTCAAGTGGCTGGCGCTGGCAATCGCGAAACTGGAAGCGGTTTGACCACTACAAATCCGCGCGTGTGCCCTGAAGATTGATCAACGGTATTCATCGCCGCCCACAGCGCCTGGGCAGACACCCAGACCGGCGGGTATTTGTAAGCCGCCACATCCAGAATGAGAAATCGGTCGCTGGCCTCATGGTAAGCCGCCAGCGGCGAGATGTGGCCAGATTCCTTCTGGCCCAGCGCGCCGCGCTGATAATTCACCAGAATAAAATCGCCCGGCGTTTTGAGATTTTCTTGCGCTTGTTTGCGAAAGGCTTCCAGCGTCGTATCCGACGCATAAGTCAGCGTGGCATCCACGCCGTGCGCTTTTAGCAGATCACGCAATTGCGCCAGGCTCATGCCACCAAAAGTGACATCAAACTCACCACGCACCTGGCGCGCAGCCGCATCAAAAAAAGTGGACTGGGTGACAGGATTTTCTGTCGGGCTTGGTGCAATTTTTAGTGCCGGCTTTAGCGCAGGGTTTATTGCATTCAGCACCACCACAGAACTCGCCACACCGCAAAAAGCCGGGCGCGCCTGGGCCACAAAATGCGTGATGAGGGCGTCGTAATCTGCGGTGTACTGGCTGCTGACAAACAACTTTTGCCCCGCAGAAGAATCGGCCGCAATCAACGATGGAGGCAAAGGCAAGCGATTGAACGAAGGCGCACGCAGGGCGTTATTCCAGACCGTCCACCCAGCCCAAATCAGCAGCAACATACTGAGGATACTCAACAGGCGAATCGAGGTTTTTTTCATGTGCGGTCTCCTGAATGGGTTTATTTGCTGAACTTGCTTGCGCATCTTTGTTCGTGAATTAAGCCGGGAAGAGGCTGGATGGCGTTGCCGTCGCACGCCAAACACTGGCTAGCCACGGCTGTTGATCGCGAGGCAAACCCTCGGGGCGATAATAGTGTTCGAGTTCCGTAAAACCGGCCTGGGTCACCTGCTGGCGCCAGGTATCGAGGTCATGGTAGGCACCATAGCGATCGCCCTGCCAGCCTTCCTGATTATTGCCGCGCGGGTTGGAGCTGAACAATACGCCGCCGGGTTTCAAGGTGGCATGCAACTGCCGCAAGACGCGCGGCAAAGCCAGGCTTGGCACATGAAACAGCGATGCGTTGGCGAATACCCCATCGAAATAGGTCGCGGGCAAATCAAGCGCGAGAAAATTTTGCTGCCAGACCTCGCACCCTGTGTCTGCCTTGGCCATGGCAACAAAAGCCGCCGAGCCATCCAGCCCGATCGCACGATGCCCCAGCGCAGTAAATGTCTTGAGGTCCCGCCCCGGGCCACACCCCACATCCAGCACGGTGAACGGCGGCGTGGCGTGAACGTGTCGCAACAACGCGGCGATATTCTGGCTCACATCGTGATCTTGCGTGCCTGCGCGAAAGGCTTCTGCGGCAGTGTCGTAGTATGCCAGCGTGAGGGCTACCGCTTCGGTTGGGTCGGTCGGTTGCTTAGACAAAGGGTGCATGAGGAAAAATCAGGCAAGATCGAGCAAGATCAGATCAGCTATTTTCAGCTATTAACGGGTGCAGGGTAGCCGTCATGGTCGCTGTTTTGCTGCGGCTTTGGCGCGCGTCTTGCGCGCCGCTTCGAGCAAATCAAACAGCTGCACATACACTCGGTAGTTAGCTTGTGCTGACGGTCAAGATGAATCATCGGTAACGCCCGCTGGTGTGATTCCTTGATTTTTACAGAGGACGAAATCATGGCGTCGAGCACCGGTAGCGCTTCGCGCAGCTTGTAAATTTTGTAACGCGATTCGAGCTTGGCCTGTAATTCTCCCAGCGCCGCATCCGCTGGCAGCAAGAATAGATTCTCAAACGGGGTGGCGACAATAAAGTCTTCCGTCGGTAATGGCCGCAACTTGAAGTTAAGCATCTGGTCAAAAAAACCCGTCGCCGTGTTGTTCAGGTTGTCTGCCGCAGCACCAAGCAAATAATGAATGGGTCGAATTAGCCTGCGGATCAAGATCAATCACCAAGGTACGCACACCACGCATCGCGCTGATGGCGGCAAGATTACAGGTGATGGTGCTTTTGCCAACGCCGCCCTTCTGATTAAACACGACTCGTCGCATGCCATACC
The DNA here is from genome assembly GCF_000934545.1 of Rugosibacter aromaticivorans. Taxonomy (GTDB): domain Bacteria; phylum Pseudomonadota; class Gammaproteobacteria; order Burkholderiales; family Rhodocyclaceae; genus Rugosibacter; species Rugosibacter aromaticivorans. The sequence continues at coordinate 476,436 of NZ_CP010554.1, read as the reverse complement.
CCCAGTGAACACTTTGATTTTGCCATACTTGGCGCGATAACTGATCGATCAATCTGCACCTGGCGGGTTTATGATTGAGAAACTTCCTGTCACTGCTTAAAAGTCGATATGTCTACCGAACAAGAAAATCTCGCAGCCGCTGCCCTTGAATACCATGCTTTTCCCACCGCCGGAAAGATTGCCGTGGTGCCGACGAAAGAACTCACCAACCAGCGCGATCTGGGTCTGGCTTATTCCCCTGGCGTTGCGGCTGCCTGCAACGCGATTGTGGCTGATCCAAGTCAAGTGAGCCGCCTGACCGCGCGCGCCAACCTGGTGGGGGTCGTGACCAATGGTACAGCCGTTCTCGGCTTGGGCAATATCGGGCCGCTGGCTGCCAAACCAGTGATGGAAGGCAAGGCTGTCCTGTTCAAGAGGTTTGCGGGTATTGATGTATTCGATATCGAGCTCGACCAGTTGGATGCCGACAAACTGGTCGATGCGATCGCCGCCATGGAACCCACTTTCGGTGGCATCAATCTGGAAGACATCAAGGCACCGGAATGTTTTTATATTGAAGAAAAACTTCGGCAGCGAATGAAAATTCCGGTATTTCACGACGATCAACATGGCACAGCCATCGTCGTGAGTGCCGCGATTCTCAATGGGCTCAAACTGCTCGGCAAGCGGCCAGAAGACATCAAACTGGTGACCTCCGGGGCCGGCGCGGCGGCTTTGTCGTGCCTTGAATTGCTGGTCTCGTTAGGCATCCGGATAGAAAACATCTGGGTAACCGACCTCGAGGGTCTGGTCTATGAAGGTCGCGTCAAGCTGATGGATCCGATCAAGGCACGCTATGCCAAAACCACCGCAGCCCGCACGCTCGGCGAAGTGATTGAGGGCGCAGATGTGTTTCTTGGCCTGTCTGCTGGCGGCGTATTAAAGCCGGACATGGTGGCAAAGATGGCAAAAAATCCGCTGATCATGGCCTTGGCTAATCCAACACCAGAAATCACCCCGGATGAGGTGCGCAGTGTGCGTGACGACGCTGTTATTTCCACAGGCCGGTCGGATTACCCAAACCAGGTCAACAACGTGCTGTGCTTTCCGTTTATTTTTCGCGGCGCGCTGGATGTCGGAGCGACCACCATCAACGAGGAGATGCAACTTGCCGCCGTCCATGCGTTAGCCGAACTGGCGCAGGCCGAGGCTTCCGATGTCGTGGCGATGGCGTATGGCGGCGAGAGTCTCTCATTTGGCCGCGAGTATCTGATCCCGCGTCCGTTCGATCCACGGCTGATTGTCAAGATTGCGCCGGCCGTGGCTAAAGCAGCCATGGATTCGGGCGTTGCCACACGGCCGATTAGCGACTTTGAAGCCTACCGCGAGCGACTGGATAATTTTGTTTATCAATCGGGTTTCATCATGAAACCGGTATTCGATGCGGCAAAAAAAGCACCACGTCGCGTTCTTTACTGCGAAGGTGAAGACGAGCGCGTATTGCGCGCTGTGCAAGCCGTGATTGACGAGGGCCTGGCGCAACCGGTCGTCATTGGCCGTCCCAGCGTCATCGCCACACGTATCGAGAAAGCCGGGCTGCGCATTGTGGCGGGACGCGATTTCGAAGTGGTCAACCCTGAATCGGACCCGCGATATAAAAAATTGTGGCAGGCCTATCATCAGCGGCTAGGCCGCCACGGGGTGACGCCGGAAGTCGCGAAACAGGCAATGCGCTCGAATACCACGCTGATCGGCGCCATGCTGCTGGCCGAAGGCGATGTGGATGCGATGCTGTGCGGCGTGATTGGCGGGCACGGACAGCATTTGCGGCACGTGGCCGATGTCATCGGGTTAAAACCGAACGCACACAGCTTTGCCGCCATGAATCTGTTGCTGTTGCCAAAACGCACGCTGTTTATCTGCGATACGTATGTCAATCAAGATCCCTCGGCTGAACTGCTGGCAGAGCTTGCCCTGATGGCCGCCGAGGAGGTGCGCTGCTTCGGCCTGACACCGAAAGTAGCGCTGCTGTCGCATTCCAATTTCGGCAGTGTGCACTCGGCATCGGCTCAAAAAATGGCGCAGGCGCGACAACTCATCGAAATGCGCGCACCCGGCCTGGAAGTCGATGGTGAAATGCATGGCGATGCTGCGTTATCGCAAGCGATTCGCGAACGGGCTTTCCCGGATTGCCGCCTCAAAGGCGAAGCCAATTTATTGATCATGCCTAATCTGGATGCTGCTAATATTGCCTTTAACCTGATCAAGGCCGTCAGCGGCGATGGCATCACGGTGGGCCCGATATTACTGGGCGCGGCCAAACCTGTGCATATTCTGACCCCTACGGCAACAGTACGCCGCCTGGTTAACATGACCGCGCTGGCGGTAGTGGATGCAAACGCTTTGAAGGACTGAACAACATGGCACATGCGATTCGTTTTTATCAAACCGGCGGCCCCGAGGTGATGCGTTGGGAAAAAGTCGGCGCTGGTGATACGGCGCAAAGCAAGTTTCTTGCGCTGCCCGGGGCCGGCTACGCCCGCATGACGCACCATGCCATTGGCGTAAATTTCATCGACACCTACTACCGCTCGGGCCTATATCCGGTGGATCTGCCAGCTGGCCTGGGCGAAGAAGCTGCGGGGGTTATCGAGGCAGTGGGTGCTGGCGTCACCGAGTTCACACCCGGTGACCGCGTGGCCTATGCCAGCGGCCCGCTGCATCCAGTGGGCGCCTATGCCGAGGCGCGGGATATGCCGGTTGATCGACTCGTCAAGCTACCTGACGCCATTGATTTTCGAACAGCGGCGGCCATGATGCTGCGCGGCTTGACCGCCCAATATTTACTGCGCCGTGTTCATCGTGTGATGCCCGGCGAGACCATACTCTTTCATGCCGCCGCTGGCGGCGTGGGCTTGATCGCCTGTCAATGGGCAAAAGCGTTGGGTGCCACGGTCATTGGCACGGTTGGCTCGACAGAAAAAGCGGCCATCGCCCGCGCCCATGGGTGCGATCATGTCATCGTCACCACACAGGAAAATTTTGTTACCCGTGTGAAAGAAATCACCGGCGGCGAGGGTGTGCCGGTGGTGTATGACTCTATCGGCAAAAACACCTTTATGGATTCGCTGGACTGCTTGCGGCCCATGGGGCTCATGGTCAGCTTTGGTAACGCCTCCGGCCCCGTGCCTGCGATGGAGTTGCGCGAACTCGCACGCCGCGGTTCACTCTTTCTCACCCGGCCGACGCTCTACACCTACACCGCCAAACGCAGTGATCTATTATTCATGGCAGAAGAGCTATTTGCGGTTGTCATGTCGGGGCAGGTTAAAATCGAAATCAACCAGACGTATGCACTTAAAGATGCGGCACTGGCCCACGCTGACTTAACCGCCAGAAAAACCACCGGATCAACCATTTTGCTACCCTGAACATCATGCAAACTTTTCTGATTGCCAATCCTAAAGGCGGCGTAGGCAAAAGCACGCTGGCAACGAATCTGGTGGGCTATCTCGCCCGAGCAGGCAACCGCGTCATGCTGGGGGATATCGACCGGCAACAATCCTCGCGCGAATGGCTCAAATTGCGCTCGGCCGCCTTGCCACCCATCGCGAGTTGGGACATGGCCGATGATCGCCCGGCCAAGCCACCCAAAGACACGACACACGTTGTATTGGACAGTCCTGCCGGGCTGCATGGCAAGAAACTGGCGCAGGTTTTAAAACAGGCCAACCGCGTGATTGTTCCGCTACAGGCATCCATTTTTGACATTCTCGCCACACGCGATTTTCTACAGCAACTGACCGAAGAAAAAAGTCTTCGCCAACACGAAACTTTTGTCGCCATTGTCGCCATGCGCGTTGACCCGCGCACCCGTGCCGCAGGCGAACTGGAACGTTTTCTCGTCGACACCGGCCTGCCTGTGATCGCTCACCTACGCGACACACAAAACTATGTGCAAACCGCCGCGCACGGCATGAGTATTTTCGACCTTTCATCCGCACGCAGCGAAAAAGACCGCGAGCAATGGCAACCCCTGCTTGCCTGGGTCAATCAAACGTAGGGACTGGTTTACATCCCACTCTGAACAAGACAGTGGCCAGCTGGCACTTTCATCGGCCTGAAGGCGCAGAAAAAGAGAGAAAGCACAGCCATTGGTAGAACGGCCAGAATTACGACGCGCATCCAGCGAGGTTGCGCTACCAACATGACGGAGAGGCTATAAACCGTGTTGGAAATCGAGACGATTCGCGCTGCATGTTCTTTCGCTAAATATTGTTCATTCTCGTTTAACACCCTGACAAAGCATTACAAGTTTGTACGCTATCTTGTACGCTGTCGATTGACTTGCGCATTCGTGGCATGTATAGCGACAGCAGCCCGTAAACTAGCCATCCGGCCGGATACAAAATAATGCATACGTTTGTCCATCCTGTATGGCACAAAAACTGCTCGTATCACACACAATGCTTACTGCATTACGTCTTCCATCGCATCGGCAAGCTGCTGATGGTTCAGGTAGAGGTCGCATGAACCTTCCGCATGAACCTTCGTTGGCACCCCACAGAATGATCGATAAAAAAACAGGATGAGGCAAAAAATGAATAATAGCGAACCGAATAGTACCGAACCCAGCCGGCCGGCATTTTCTTTAGATATATTCAGGCTCGATCGGCGGGTAGCACTAGTGACTGGCGCAGGCTCTGGTTTGGGCCGTGTGTTTGCACGTGCGCTCGCAACGGCGGGCGCGAAAGTGATCTGCGCTGATCGCGATGCAGGCAGTGCGCAGGACACCGCAAAACAAATCACCTCAACCGGAGGCGAGGCACTCGCACTTGCCGTCGATGTGGCTGAGGAATCATCCGTTATGGCAATGATGGAAGAAGTTTCTCGCCGTTATGGCCAGCTAGATGTTTTGGTCAACAACGCCGGCATTGCAACCCAGCCACATCGGTTGCACGAGCTACCCGTTGCGGACTGGGATCGTCTGCATAGCATTAACACCCGTGGCGTGTTTTTGTGCACCCGTGCTGCCTTGCCTTTGATGTTGAAGCGCCGAAAAGGATCCGTGGTTAATATCGCGTCGATCGCCGGGCTCGGCGGGGTGTCGCCAAAAACACCCGCCGTGTCGGTCAACTATTCTGCTTCCAAAGCGGCGGTCATTGGCTTATCCCGACAGGCTGCAGTGGAATACGCCGCCGATGGCATTCGCTTTAACGTGATCGCCCCTGGCTGGCATCTTGGCACACAACTCGGACGCGAAGCATTACCTCCTTCGGAAGAAGCACTTCACGCATTCATGAGCGCATTGCAAGCAGCCACGCCAATGGGCCGCACGGGCGACCCTGAAGAACTCGCTGGGCTATTACTCTATCTCGCCAGCGATGCTTCCAGCTTCGTGACTGGGCAAGTGATCGCCCATGATGGCGGCTGGACTGCATGGTAATGACTAGTTAAGTGGCATCGACCCTAATTTTGGCTTGATTCAGTTTGTACGCAAGCTGGCGGCGTGTCAGTCCCAGCGAGCGTGCCGCTTGCGAAACATTGCCTTTGGCATCGCTCAGGGCAACACGCAAAGCTTCGTTTTCCAGGGCTTGCAGGCCAAGGCCTTTTTTTCTGGCACCGCGCAAGATTACATCCAGATCACCAGCTTCGTCGGCGCTATTCACTGGGAGTTTAGATTTTCTCTCATCTTCGAATGCATAAAGATGAAAGCTGTCGATGGCTTGATCCTGGTCGGCCAAAATAACGGCACGTTCGATCATGTGTTCTAGCTGGCGAACGTTGCCGGGGTAGGCATGCTCCATCAAGACGGCAACGGCGTCAGGAGTAAAGCCTGATGGCTTTTTGTCGTGCGTTCTGCAAAAGCGCTGGAAAAAGAAATCGACTAACAGGGGCACGTCTGCGCGCCGCTCGCGCAGAGGCGGCACGCGAATGGGGAAAGTCGTCAGTCGAAAAAATAAATCCTCGCGGAAGCGTCCTCCGCGCACTTCGGTGCGCAAGTCGGCGTTAGTTGCCGCGATGACACGCACATCGACTTTACGTGTGCGCTGATCGCCTATACGTTCCAGCTCACCTTCTTGCAATACCCTCAGCAGCTTACCTTGGGAGGCAAAGTCGAGGGTACCAATTTCGTCCAAAAATAACGTGCCACCTCCGGCACGCTCAAAGCGCCCCGGCCGCGAGTGAGTCGCGCCAGAATAAGCACCGCGTTCAACACCAAACAATTCAGATTCGATCAACGAAGCCGGAATAGCGGCACAATTAACCGCAATAAACGGCTGAGTGGAACGATTGCTGCGGCGATGTACGAGACGAGCGATGACCTCCTTGCCCACGCCAGTTTCGCCATGCAAAAGTACGGTGGAGCGTGTGGGTGCCACCTTATCAACAAGGTATAGCACCGAGTGAAATGCCGAAGACACACCGACGATTTCGTGTGTTCCCGCAGGGATATCCGCCGCGCCATGACCCAGGCTCAGGTGGCTAGCCAGTGGACCGGTGGCCAGTGCACGCTGGCGCTCGGCTTCGTTCCACTGGTCCGCGAGCCGGCCGACCATACGACAGGTGCCGTGGCCAGACGCGCAGCACCTGGTTTCACGAAACACCACCATGCGGCCCATGAATGCGCTGCTATAGCCGCTTAAATAACCCATCAACAACCAGCAGACGCTGTCCGAGCTGGGCCCGTAGGCCGACAGATGCGATTCTGCTTCGACGGAATCGCGCAGTGTCAATTCGACCTCAAATATCCCGCGCTGAACATTGATCTTCAACTGCGTAAACTCCAGCGCAGCATAGCCTGCCAATTCATGAATCAATGCGCTAAGACGGTAGTTATCCACGTCATCATGATCGGCCAGGTGTAGCTTGCGTATCAAATGCGCACCCTTGATGCCTTCAGCATAGGCCACCTGCGTAATCAACGAACGTGCGGCTTTGGATCCACACAGGTCAATCAAGCCGCGTCGGTACTCGGTAAACGCAGAAGCGTAGAAAAGTATCATGCGTTGCCCATCGAGGCGTATTTGGCCATCTCCCGGACCGCGCTGAAAATAAGGCTCAAGCGCACTAGCATCGAACATTTTCATAGTGAGCAATAACCGTAATTGTCCATTTTTTATAAATAAGCCTTACAGACAGTACAAAATTGTACACCCTTAACGGGTCTGTGGGCCCGTGGCATTTATGCCAAGAAAATCCTCCATCAACGCTACCTGACTGCAGGCTGAGGTTTTTGGCTACCAAATCTACTATGGCATCCAAATTGCATTTGATCGTAAGCGTGCTTTTAGCATGCTGCGTCTAGCATCGCGCAACCAGTCATCGACGGATAACAAAATATGAGGAGAGCGCATAATGGGTAAGGCCGAAAATTTGGCGCTGCCAGAAATTGGCAGTCACGCCCTGGGTACTGGCAAGCTGCCGGTAGATCACTATGTTTCACCGCAGTTTTTTGAGCTTGAAAAAAAGCACATTTTCCGCAAAAGTTGGCTGCTGGTAGGCCGCGCATCAGACCTCAAAGAGCCCGGCGACTACCAGAACTTTCTGGTCGATACCCTTGGCGTGTCTGTTGTTGTGGTGCGTGGTCGTGATCAACAGCTGCGCGCGTTCTACAATGCCTGCACACATCGTGGCTCACGCTTGGTTAATTCATCCACGGGCAATACCCGCGCTCTGGTCTGCAGTTTTCACGGATGGAGCTTCAGCCTGGACGGTGCCCTGATCAATGCGCCAGACGCTGCACTCTTCGCAGACCTTGACCCCGCACAAGAACATCTAAAGAGCATCTCGGTTGACGTATGGGGAGGGTTTATATTCATCAACCTCGCCGAGCAGCCCGAATGGACCCTACAGCAATATCTGATGCCACTTGGTGATGCTTTTGACCGCTACCTGGGCAACAAAGACTGGTCATGGAGCTTTGGCTGGCGCGCAAATTTTCGCGCTAACTGGAAACTACTGGTTGATGCCCAGATCGAGGGCTATCACGTCGACATGACGCACCGCAAAACCATTGCGGGAACAGTTCCCGGGTCGAGTACAGCAGCTTATTTCTTCCCCGAGAGCGTTGGTGTACCTTGTGGCGTTAGCGCTTACCGCCCTGAAGATTCTAGTCGCGGCGTGCAGACACCGCTGAATCTGCTCTCGGCAAAATATGGCGCAACCTCAATCTACACCAAGCCGGAACGTACTTTTGCGGCTGAAGGCGGGGAGGGTGTCCTCAAGGAAGATCACCCACTGTGGATATTTGATAATTACCTGCTCTTCCCGAACATTGTGTTATTCGTGCAAAAAGGGCAAATTATCATTCAACGCACGCTACCCATATCAGCCGACGAGTGCATTTGGGAGGTGGACTTTTACCACACCGAAAAGCCGGCCAGTTTTGGCCATATTTTTAATATGGAGCAAGGTGTCATTCAGATCCGCGATGTGCTCTCTGAAGATCTTTACACCGCTGAAGGCATTCATGCCAATTTCAAATGTGGCGCAATCACGCATGTTAACCTGAATAAACAAGAAGTGCCATTGCGCGCCTACTACAATCGTTTATTAAGCGCTGTTCAAGGCGGCAAAGTAAAGGGGGCACCATGAGCACAGCAATACCGCGGCCTGAACTTTCTGCCCTGGAAGCCCATATCGCCGCTTGGGGTCTACCAACCACAGAACATCGTTTATCTAAACGCCTATCCTCAAGCATGGATGAAGTGCGTGCGTTTTATGACGCCATGCTGCCAAAGCTGCCAGAGGTGATCGACTATTTAAATCAGTTTCCTTTAGATGGCATACCAAAGAACGACAACCCTCTGGTATGGGCAACGCTGGCGATGTGTGAAGTCGATAACGCAGTCAATAAATGGAATCGGGTCGTGCTCGATACAGGTATAGATATCCGCCGCATGATTCCCAAGACCAGCTTTTCTGATCGGGGGTACGAATGAGCGGGCGTCTAGCAGGAAAAGTAGCCTTGATCACCGGCACGGCCGGCGGTCAGGGACGTGCGGCGGCCGAGCTGTTCGCCGCCGAGGGGGCTCGCGTGGTGGGTTGTGATATCAAGGCATCTGACAGTGATGAAACTGTGCGCCTTGTGACTGAAGCCGGAGGGCAAATGGTCAGCCGCGTGGTGGACTTGGGCGACGAAGCCCAAGTGCGTAGCTGGATTGACTTTGCCGTGGATACTTACGGCGACTTCGACATCCTTTACAACAATGCGTCAGCCGTGCGTTATGGCAAGATCGGCCAATTCACCACCGAAGACTGGCACTGGCTCGTGCGCAACGAACTGGACTTGGTCTATTACGCGACCAAATATGCGCATCCGGTCCTCAAGCGCCGTGGGGGAGGATCGATTATCAACACGGCCTCCGCTGCGGGCGTGATTGGTTCAAATTTTGGCGGCCATATCCATCAGTTCGCACACAGCATGACCAAGGGCGGCGTCATTGCCATGAGCCGCACCTGGGCAGCAGAGTTTGCGCCTGACCATATCCGCGTTAATAGCATCTCGCCTGGACTCATCGAAACACCGGCATTTGCTGCGTTTCCCGATAAGGAAATGCTCAAAAAAATGGTTGCGGACATTATGGATTTACAGCTCGTCAAGCGGGTCGGCCAGCCTCTCGACATTGCTTATTGCGCGTTGTACCTGGCATCTGGCGAAGCAAGCTATGTCACTGGGCAAAACTTCTGCGTTGATGGTGGGCTAACGGCCATTTAAGAGCATTCAAGACATTCAAACTTTTACAGGAAATTCAAACAATGATTGAGCTTTATCACATTCAACGCGAGGGCGACCCCTACGGGGGATCGCGCAATTCAAGCAAGGTGCTAATTGCGCTGGAAGAAATCGGCGAAAAATATGGCATCAAACTGCTATCGCGGTTGCAAGACTGCCGTCCGGCCGATGCCCCTTATCGCAAGATTAATCCCAATGGCGTAGTACCCACGATCAATGACGATGGTTTCATGCTTTGGGAATCTGGCGCGATTCTGCGTTATCTCGCTGACAGCCGGGCCAGTACAACCTTGATGCCGAAAGACACCAAGCAACGCGCCCTTGTTCAGCAATGGCTTGCCTGGGAAGGCACAACGCTCAACCCCAGCCTGCTCAATCTGTTTTTCGCAATGATGGCGCCCACGCCCGACAACGATGCAATCGCTGCAGCTAAGGCGGCATTCCTTGGAAATTTATGCATTCTCGATGCTCAGCTAGCAGACAGGGACTATGCCTGCGGCAGCTTCTCTATTGCTGATATCGCGCTGGGATGTGTTGTGCCGATCAGCTTCAATCTGGGTCTGGACTTGACACCTTACACTCACCTGATTGCTTGGATTAAACGCCTGCGCGCGCGGCCGGCCTGGAGCAAGGCCGAGACTGTCGTAGCGGATATGGCCGCTAGCCAAGCGCAACTGGCCTGACACAGTGACTCAGCGGAAGTGACGCACCGCAACTAGCTCAAGCTAAGTAACGAGCCGAATAAGTAAATATAAAAGTAAGCAGACACAGTAAGAAGCAATTCAATTCCACTGGGAGGTGAATAATGACAAGCTTTAACTATCAGGAACTGATTGATTCTGAGCAAGCACTACAAAAACGCAGCATCTTTTGGGATCCCGCGATCTATGAGGAGGAACTGAAGCAGATTTTCAATCGCTGCTGGCTATTCCTTGGCCACGAAAGTCAGATTCCGCAGCATGGTGATTTCATCCGCACCTACATGGGTGAAGACGACATCATCGTGGTACGCGGAAAAGATAAAGTGGTCCGTGCGTTCCTAAATGCCTGCACCCATCGCGGCAACAAGGTCTGTCAGGCAGAAGGAGGGAATACGCGTTCATTTACCTGCTCTTACCATGGCTGGTCTTACAATACGGAAGGCGAGCTCGCCGGAGTACCGCTGGAAAAAGAAATTTACGACAACCTCGACCGCGAGCGATTTGGCCTGGTTCCAGTGGCACACGTGGAAAGCTACAAGGGGCTTCTTTTCGGCTGTTTTTCCGAGTCTGCACCCAGTCTTGTCGAGTATCTGGGCGATATCGCCTGGTATATCGACGTAGTGACTGATAGTGCACAAGGTGGGCTTGAGATAGTCGGTGCTCCCTATCGAACAGAAATTCCAGGCAACTGGAAATTGCCCGTAGAAAACGCCATTGGCGACGGCTACCACGTCGCCTGGGCTCACGCCGGTGCAATGAGCGTAGTCGGCGCGCTGGGCCATGGTCGCTCAGATAACGTATTAGGCATCAGCGCAAACAATTCGGGGGTAGATCAAAGTGCTGCAATAGAGGTTGTCATGAACACTCATACCGTTCTGACGACGCTCGATGGCCAATCAGGCTATGCGCTTTACGATCACCCCGAGCCAGTACTCGCACACCTTGAGAAAAATCGACCCAGTGTCATTGAGAAACTGGGTGAACTACGCGGCCGTCAGCTTTACGGTTCAGAAACGCATATTGGCGTGTTCCCCAACCTGCAAATTATTCAGGGGCTTAACTTTATACGCATCATCCATCCTAAAGGCCCCGGTAAGTTCGAGGTGTGGACGTACGCCATGTGTGAGCGCGATATGCCTGACGCCACCAAGGGAGTGATTCATGACCACGTGCGGCAGACTTTCGGTCCGGCCGGACTGCTAGAAGGTGACGACGGTGATTTCGTTGAAGCGATTACGCATTCTGCTGCCGGCTATGCCACGCGCCAATTGAAAGGCTTCCTCGGCATGGGCATGGGACGCAAAGCGGCATGGGACGGCCCGGGGGAAGCATCGCCTGGATTGGTTAACGAAGCCTGTCAGCGTGGCTTTTACGATCAGTGGCGACGTGCGATGGAAGCCCATAACGCCCACGAAATCATCGGGCAAACAGAGCCCACTGCGCCTCTAACATCTATATTGCGGGAGGTTCGTCATGGGTAATGCAGAACTCAAACTTGCGCCAGCAGCGCCAGTCAGCTTTGAGCAGGAATACGCCATCGGCAAGTTTTTATTGATGGAAGCACGTGTGCTGGATGAGGAACGTTATCCAGAATGGTTAGATCTGTTGACTGAAGATATTCGTTATCAAATACCCGTGCCGCTCACCACTTATCGGCGCAACCGTGCAAGCACCACGGCACTCAAGCCACTATTCATTATTGATGATGGTTTCCCCGGCTTGAAGCAGCGTGCCGCGCGCGAAGCGACTGGGCTGGTGTGGCTGAATGACCCAGCCACACGGCATCTGCGCATGGTGAACAATATCGAAGTGGAAGCAACCGATACGCCAAATGAATTTTTTGTGCGCAGTAAATTTTTACTATATCGTGGCCGCCGCGATAAAGATATTGTGAGCCATGCGGGCTGGCGCGAAGATATTCTGCGGCAGACGTCGCAAGGCTTCCGTGTTGCACGCCGCGTCGTCCATCTGCTCGAGCGCGTGGTCATGGATAAAAATCTGAACATGTTTTTCTGATCTAGCCTCTCGTTATCTGAAGCAATCACTCAATCACAAACAATAAAGAGGATACAAAATGACCAATCGATTTACAGGCCGTTGTGCTGTTGTCACCGGTGCGGCAGCAGGCATAGGGCGGGCAGCCTCTGTGCGTTTTGCGTCTGAGGGAGCCCGTGTGTGCCTCATTGATGTTGACCGTGTCGGCCTTGAAGAAACGCTAAGCCAGATCAAAAGTGCTGGCGGCGATGCCTTCATTGCCCAGTGCGACGTGTCAGACGAAGCCAGCGTGAGTGGCGCGCTTAAACGTGCTGAAGAAACTTATGGCGCCGTGCGCGTGTTGTTCAACAATGCAGGTATTGAATCTGGCGATGGCCTCACGGATTCACTCGATCTTGCCAACTGGGAACATATCCACTCGGTGAATACTCGCGGCCCGTTTCTAGTTGCCAAATACGCACTGCAAAGCATGCTGCGCGGCGGCAAGAGTGGCGTCATCACCACCACGTCATCCATCGGCGGGCTGATCGGCACGCCGGGGCTGCACGCCTACAGCACATCCAAAGGTGCGGTGATCGCACTGACTCGCTCCTGGGCTGTCACTTACGCCAAACAAGGCATACGCGCCAACGCCATTTGTCCCGGCCTCGTCATGACCCCCATGGTGGCGCGTATCGGCAAAGGCTTTATTGATGGCGCCACCGCCATGACACCGCTGGGCCGTGGCGCTGACCCATCTGAAATCGCCAACTTGGTCGCGTTTTTATCGTCGGATGAAGCGAGCTTTATCACCGGCGCGATTATTCCGATCGACGGCGGCTATACGGCGCAATAAAGCGGCGTGGTGCAACCGCTCAGTATGCCCTCTTCCGTTAATCTGGCGATAAAAATCACGCGCTATGATGCGCAGCAAAGTGTTTAGCCTTGGGAGGGAATATCACTCAGCCACGACGCAAAAACTCGGCGCTGGTGATACGGTGGCAGACGGTAAAGCGACACTATGGAAGACAATGCAACTGCATTTTCTATTCACACTGAGTAAGGAGGATTCACGTTGAATTTAAAAACAAACATCCCGACGACCGGCTCAGCGCAGGTAGAAACATTTGATGCCGTTGTTATCGGTGCAGGATTTTCCGGGCTGTATGCGCTGCACCGCCTGCGCGACCAGATGGGACTCTCTGCCCGTGTCTTTGATATCGCTGGCGATGTGGGGGGCACCTGGTACTGGAACCGCTACCCAGGTGCACGTTGCGACATTGAGAGCATTCACTACTCCTACTCTTTTTCTGAAGAACTCCAGCAAGAGTGGACGTGGAGCGAGCGCTTTGCCGCGCAGCCAGAAATTCTGCGTTATTTGAATCACGTCGCTGACCGCTTTGATCTACGCAAAGACATTCAATTCAACACACAGATTACCTCGCTCGTGTGGAATGATAAAAACAAGCTTTGGGAAGTCGGTACCAAGGATGGCACCATCGCGCGCGGGAAGTATCTGATCGCGGGTACGGGTAATCTCTCTGTTGCGAAGACCCCAGAATTTAAAGGTGTTGAGACCTTCAAAGGCGAGATCTACGCCACGGGCAACTGGCCACATGAGGGCGTCAATTTCGCCGGCAAGCGGGTCGGCGTGATTGGTACAGGGGCCAGTGGTATTCAAGCGATCACCGAAATTGCCAAGGAGGCAGCCCACCTCACCGTGTTTCAGCGCACCCCCAACTATGCCACACCTATCGGCAATGCACCGATGGATCCTGAAACTGAGCGGCAAGTAAAGTCTCGCTACGCGGAAATTCGCACCAAATCACGCAACGCCTTCCTTGGGATACCTTACGATCAGGTGCAGCCCTCGGCGCTGGCCGTCTCAGCGGAAGAAAGACGGCGGGTCTATGATGCGCGTTACGTGCAAGGCGGCTTTCGGCTATTCGTTGACAGCTTTGCGGATCTTCTGTTCAACAAGGAAGCCAACGATACAGCCGCCGAGTTTGTCCGCGCCAAGATTCGCGAACGGGTAAAAGACCCTCAAGTCGCCGATATGTTGACGCCCAAAGACTACCCCTATGGCACCAAACGCCCACCGCTGGAGACGAAATATTATGAGACCTACAACCGGGATAACGTCACCCTAGTCGACATCAAAGCAACGCCGATTGAGCTGATTACCGAACACGGCATTTGCACCACAACGGATGAATACGAACTTGATGCGATTGTGCTGGCCATCGGGTTTGATGCCATGACCGGCCCACTGCTCAGCATGGGTATTGTCGGCCGCCATGGACTGAAGCTCGAGGACAAGTGGGCAAATGGCCCACTCACTTATCTCGGGATCACCAGCCATGGCTTCCCGAACCTGTTCTTCATCACCGGCCCACAAAGTCCCTCAGTCCTGTACAACATGCCGCTGGCCATTGAAGATCACGTCGACTTTGCAACGGACGCCATTCGATACTTGCGTGACCACGATCTCGACACCATCGAGCCGACGCTGGAAGCGGAAACCCGGTGGGTGGCGCACGTTTATGAGCTATCCCAGCAAACGCTGATGCCAGGCACGGACTCCTGGTACATGGGCGCGAACATCCCCGGCAAACCGCGTGTCTGCATGGTTTATCTCGGTGGAGCGCCTGCCTACCGCAAGATCTGTGCAGATGTCCAGGCTAAAGGTTACGAGGGATTCACGCTCGATCGCACGATGACGACAGAGGGCAGAGGGCATCGGCGTAGCTTAGCCACACCCAAGCGAAAACTATTTACTTGTATTGAGTGAAGATAGTTTTCGCGTCTTTGTGCGCACGCTCTAGCGAACAGATCGTCGGGTCATCGTCATGTGCGATAAAAAAATCGTCCGCCTGAGCGCGCATCACCCTCTGGATGGCCGCCTCGTCAGCGATGCCGTACTTCTCGACAATGAGCGTGGTGACTTCATCCAGATATTCTTCGTAGTTCATGTTTTGTCTGCCTCAGGGATGCGGCATGGGCATGGCACCTCGGCCGACTAAGCGCTCAGTATCCAAATACAAATAAACCTTAAGTACCGCCGGGCTTTCCATCCTGCCTCAGAAAATCAATATACAGCGCCTCTACCTGCGCTCTAGCCCACGGGGTGCGGCGAAGAAACTTGAGACTGGAGGCAACGCTTGGCTCGTGCGTAAAGCAACGAATATCGATGCGCCGCCCCAACTGGTGCCACCCATAAAAATCCACCAGATCATTCAGTAGTTTTTCCAGCGTAACGCCATGCAATGGATTGTTTGCTTGCATCGTTTTCATTGGACTCGTTTGCTCATCATCAATGACATATTATTCGCTCATCTTGCCTCGCCCTAGCTTTACTGTTGCGCGCTTGGTCTTGCTCTCCAGTCGTCGTTTAACCGATGCACGGGTGGGTTTCGTTGGTCGACGCATTTTAGGCAGCGTGGTAACACTTGCTACCATCTCGTGCAGCCGTCGTAGCGCCTCCGCACGATTTCCTTCAAGACTGCGAAACTCCTGTGCCTTGATAACCACCACGCCGTCCTTGCTGATGCGCTGATCGCCGAGATTCAGGAGCCGTTCGCGAATCGTTTCCGGCAGCGAAGACGCCTTGATGTCAAAACGCAGATGCACAGCGTTCGACACTTTATTGACATTTTGTCCGCCCGCACCTTGAGCGCGGATGGCTGATATATCAACTTCGTCCAGGGGGATAGTAAATCGGTAAACCATAGAATCAACATATTAGACTATGAACTCGGGGACATCCCCAGCCCAAAAAACAAAAAAGGCCAAACGTCTGTAAACGCTTGGCCTGCCTTGTTTCTTGTCTGGTTGCGGGGATAGGATTTGAACCTATGACCTTCGGGTTATGAGCCCGACGAGCTGCCAGACTGCTCCACCCCGCAGGCGAATTATGCACGGCTTTGCCGCAGTGCGTCAACGTTATTCTCCATATCCGTTATAATTCCCGGCTTCCGAGGAGCGCTGCAAGGCGAGGGTTCGATCTCTCCCCAGGCTCGGTTTTTTGCAAACTGCGCTCACCTAACCCGTACCGGGCAGGGTGAGTTCGCATATGCATATGAGTCACATCGATGCACCGCTCTTCCCGGTCACTGTTCAAGGAGCCTTTAATGAACGCTGTGATCGATGTTGCATCTACCACCGCCGATTATGTTGTTGCCGATCTGAGCCTTGCTGCCTGGGGGCGCAAGGAAATCCGCATTGCCGAAACCGAAATGCCGGGCCTCATGGCGATTCGCGAAGAATATGCCGCCGCGCAACCTTTACGTGGTGCGCGTATTACCGGCAGCCTGCACATGACCATCCAGACCGCCGTGCTGATCGAAACCCTGCAAGCGTTGGGTGCCGAGGTGCGCTGGGCCTCGTGCAACATTTTCTCCACGCAGGATCACGCCGCCGCCGCGATTGCTACCGGTGGCACTGCTGTATTCGCGGTGAAGGGCGAGACGCTGGAAGAGTACTGGGATTACACACACCGCATTTTTGAATGGCCCGATGGGGGTTACAGCAACATGATTCTGGACGACGGCGGGGACGCGACACTGCTACTGCATCTGGGTGCCCGCGCCGAGCAAGATCAAGCGGTATTGAACCACCCCACCAGCGAAGAAGAGCGCGTGCTGTTTTCGGCCATCAAAGCCAAAATCGCCAGCGATAAAACCTGGTATTCCACGCGCCTGGCGCACATCAAGGGCGTGACGGAAGAAACCACTACCGGCGTGCATCGGCTGTATCAAATGTACGAACGTGGCGACTTGAAAATTCCCGCCATCAACGTCAATGATTCGGTGACCAAATCGAAGTTCGACAACCTTTACGGCTGCCGCGAATCACTGGTCGATGGCATCAAGCGCGCCACCGACGTGATGATCGCCGGCAAGGTTGCGGTAATCGCGGGTTATGGCGATGTGGGCAAAGGCTCAGCGCAAGCCATGCGCGCGCTCTCGGCGCAAGTGTGGGTGACGGAAGTCGACCCGATCTGCGCGCTGCAAGCGGCGATGGAAGGTTATCGCGTCGTGACCATGGATTACGCCGCCGACAAGGCCGACATCTTTGTCACCTGCACCGGCAATTACCATGTCATCACGCACGCGCACATGGCGAAGATGAAAGATCAGGCCATCGTCTGCAACATCGGCCATTTCGATAACGAGATCGAAGTGGCTGCGCTGGAAAAATACGAGTGGGAAGAAATCAAGCCACAGGTTGATCACATCATTTTCCCCGATGGCAAGCGGATCATCCTGCTGGCCAAGGGCCGCCTGGTGAATCTGGGCTGCGGCACGGGTCATCCTAGTTACGTGATGTCGTCGTCGTTCGCCAACCAGACGATTGCGCAGATCGAACTATTTACGCGCAACGCCGATTATCCGGTAGGCGTGTATACACTGCCCAAGCATCTGGATGAAAAAGTGGCGCGCCTGCAATTGAAGAAGCTCAATGCGCAACTCACCGAGCTGACCGAGCAACAGGCGGCATACATTGGCGTCGCGAAAACCGGCCCATACAAACCGGAACATTATCGCTATTGATTAACGCCGAAAAGTCGGCGCTGGCCACATATCCGCGACATTTTTTCTGCATCTCGGACGCATATGCGCCGTATCGCCAGCGCCGACTTTTTCAGGGATACATCATGAACCTTGAACTCTCCATCGAATTCTTCCCGCCGCAAACGGCGGAAGGTATCGAAAAATTGCGCGCAACGCGCGAGCAGCTGGCGATATTGCAGCCAGCATTTTTCTCCGTCACCTATGGTGCTGGCGGCTCGACGCAGGAACGCACGCTGGCCACGGTCAGCGAAATCGCCGCCGCAGACCATGTCGCCGCACCGCATCTGTCGTGCATCGGCGCAACGCGGGCGAGTATCCGTGAATTGCTTGCCACCTTCCGCGTCCGCGGGATCCGTCGCATCGTCGCCTTGCGCGGCGATTTGCCCTCGGGCATGGCCGACCCCGGCGAATTCCGTTATGCCAACGAACTGGTGGCCTTCATTCGCGAGGAAACCGGCGATGCGTTTCACATCGACGTCGCGGCTTATCCCGAATGGCATCCCCAGGCGAAAAGCCCGCGCGACGATTTGCGGCATTTCAAGCAAAAAATCGACGCTGGCGCGAATGCCGCGATCACGCAATATTTTTACAACCCTGACGCGTATACGCGCTTCGTCGCCGATGCCCGCGCGCTGGGCGTCACAGTGCCTATCACGCCGGGCATCATGCCGATTGCCAGCTTCTCAAAACTGGCGCGTTTTTCGGATGCCTGTGGCGCTGAAATTCCACGCTGGATGCGCAAGCAGTTCGAAAGCTTCGGCGACGATACCGCCTCGGTGCAAGCCTTCGGGCTGGAGGTGGTCACCGATCTGTGCCAGCAACTGATCGCACGCGGCGTGCCGGGTCTGCATTTTTACTCCATGAATCAATCCTGGCTGACGCTGGAAATCTGCCGCCGATTGGGCATCGGCTAATCCCCCATGCCGGAGGCGCTAAAAGGATTAACAAGCGGCGAAGCGCAAAACCGGCTGCAGGCGGAAGGCTATAACGAGCTGCCGCATGCGGGGCATCGTTCCCTGCTGCGCATCGCGCTCGAAGTCATCCGTGAGCCGATGTTTGGCCTGCTCATCGGCTCCGGCATTGTTTATCTGCTGCTCGGCGACCTGACCGAGGCATTACTGCTGCTTGCCTTCGCCTCGATTTCAGTCGCCATTGCCATCGTGCAGGCCAGCCGCAGCGAACGGGTGCTCGAAGCGCTGCGCGATTTGACCAGTCCGCGCGCGCTCGTCATCCGCGATGGTGAGCGGCGGCGCATTTCCGGCCGCGAAGTGGTACGTGGCGACTTCATTGTCCTCGGCGAAGGCGACCGCGTACCGGCGGATGCACAGCTCATCCAGGCCAATGACATGCAAGTCGACGAGTCGCTGCTGACCGGCGAATCGGTGCCCGTCCGCAAGATCGTGGCCAACAACGAAAATCACGCGATGCCACCAATGCGACCCGGCGGCGACGACCTGCCTTTCGTCTTTTCCGGCACGCTCGTAGTGCGTGGCGAAGGGTTGGCCGAAGTCCACGCCACTGGCCTGCGCAGCGAGATCGGCAAGATCGGTCAGGCGCTGGAAACCATCGACAGCGTGCCGCCGCGGTTGACGCAGGAAACCCGTCGCCTCGTGCGCGCCTTTGGCTTGTTCGGTCTTATCTGCTGCGTGCTCGCCGTCATGCTCTATGGCCTGTTGCGCGGCTCATGGCTCGATGCGCTGCTGGCTGGCATCGCACTCGGCATGTCGATGCTGCCGGAAGAATTTCCGCTGGTCCTGACAGTGTTCACCGTGATGGGCGCCTGGCGCATTTCGCGGGCGCGCGTACTCACCCGCCGCGCTTCCACCATTGAGACGCTTGGCGCGGCTACCGTGCTATGCACCGACAAAACCGGCACACTCACCGAAAACCGCATGACGATCACCGCGCTCGTCGCCGATGGCGAGACATTCCATCTCGCACCTCAGCGCGCACCCCCTCTGCCGGAAAAATTCCAGCAACTCGTCGATTGCGGACGGCTGGCGAGCGCTCGCGAACCCTTCGATCCCATGGACAAAGCCTTTCACGCACTATCAACACCGCATGCCGATGCCAAGGAAGAACTCGTACACAGCTATGGCCTGCGCCCGGAACTGCTGGCCGTCACGCAAGTCTGGCAAATCACAGGCATGGAGGGCTGCCGCGTCGCCGCCAAAGGTGCTCCAGAAGCCATTGCCGCGCTCTGCCACTTCGATGCCGCAGCACTGGCCGCGCTCGTTAGCAAGGTCAACCGGCTGGCCGCTGACGGCATGCGCGTACTGGCCGTAGCGAATGCCAGTTTTCACGGACAGAACTGGCCTGCCTCGCCGCAGGCCTTTGCTTTCACCTTCGTTGGTCTGGTCGGACTCGCCGACCCGTTGCGACCCTCAGTGCCCGATGCGGTGCGCGAATGTCGCTCAGCGGGCATTCGCGTCATCATGATCACCGGCGACTACCCGGCGACGGCGCTGGCGATTGCCCACGCGGCTGGGCTGACCACCGATACCGTACTCACCGGCGACGACATCGAAGCGATGAGCGATGCAGAACTCAGCCAGCACACCCTCTCGGTCTCCGTCTTTGCGCGCATCATGCCCGCGCAGAAGCTGCGCATTGTCCGCGCCCTCAAGGCCGACGGTGAAGTAGTCGCCATGACAGGTGACGGCGTGAATGATGCGCCCTCGCTCAAGGCCGCCGATATCGGCATTGCCATGGGCGGTCGTGGCACTGATGTCGCACGGGAAGCAGCCGCCCTGGTGCTGCTTGATGATGATTTCGGCTCTATCGTCAAAACCGTGCGCCTTGGCCGACGCATCTACGACAACCTGCAGAAGGCGATGGGCTATATCCTCGCCATCCATATCCCGATCGCCGGCCTCGCGCTGCTGCCGCTGGTAATGGGCTTGCCGCTGATTTTCATGCCGATTCATATTGCCTTTCTCGAAATGGTCATTGATCCTGTTTGCTCGATTGTTTTCGAAGCCGAGGCGGAAGAACAGGACATCATGCAGCGGCGTCCGCGCGCAGCGACCAGCCGCTTGTTCTCATCGAGATTCATCCTGTGGAGCCTGCTGCAAGGCGTGCTCGCCTTCGGTACCCTCGCCGCCCTTTATCTGCTGGCCTTGCAACGCGGCATGCCTGACAATGAAGTGCGCGCGCTCACTTTTGTTTCGCTGGTGCTAGTCAATCTTGGGCTGGTGTTGGTCAACCGATCCTTCAGCAGCTCGCTGGGCAATGCCCTGCGCTGGAACAACCGTGCCTTGTGGTGGGTAAGCGTTGTTGCTCTATCGCTGCTCGGCCTTATTCTGGCATGGGAACCGGCACGCGGCCTCTTCCGTTTTGGGCCACTGCATGCCGATGATCTCATCGTCACGCTGGCCGCTACCGGCGGACTTTTGGTTGTGTTGGAAATACTCAAACGCTTCTGGCGCCAGCGGGATACGGGTTAACTCCTTACGCAATCTCGTCGCGTCGGCTTTGATAAGCCCGCCCAGCACCCACACCGCCCAGCCTAACGCGCACAGCGCCAGCAGCCGCCGGCCATGCGCACGAAGCGCCCCCAAGCCTGCGCGTGTTGCAAACCACCCATCTGCTCGAACAGATAAATCCAGTCATGCGGGCCATCCTCGCCGGTGTGTCCGCCGAGCAGCATGAGTTGCGGTTCAAGCGCATCGTAGATATACGGCGCCAGATCGACAAAGTGGATTCCCGCCTACCATAAACAAACCGCTGCGCCAAACGGATCACGGTTTTTTATCAGGAAGGCCACGCCGATGCCCAGTGGCAGCAACACCTGAAACAGGCTTCCGCCAGCGATCGTCATGAACTCGCCAAAGGGCATGAAGATCACATGCCCGGCCTCATGAATCACCAGCAGGATGTTGTGCATGCAGCTCTGAAACACTTCGCCATTGGTCACATCGCGCATCATCAAACACGCACCCCAAACCAGCAGCACGAGAAGCACCGCAGCGCGTACAGCCAACAACGCGGGATCGCCTGCATCTTTGCCAGGCAAGGTCAGCCAGCGCTCGCGAAGACTGTCATTTTCGTCAAATTCTTCGACTACAGCAGTCCTCTTCGTGATGTGCTGCAGCGGCCATTTATGCCTATACACGCCGCAGGTCGGGCAAGCATCCGTTGCGCCCAGCGGCTGCGGCGGAATATGGCCGCATGTAGGACAAACGGCGCGACCTTGCGCTCGTCCGCTGTCAGCGGCCCGATGCGTGAGGCAGGCGGCAGCACAAAGGCGCGCTCCACCATGGTCGGCCGACCCTGCTCATCCAAAAACGAGACCAGCGCTTCACCCACACCCAGCTCGGTTCACCGTCGCGGCGTCAAAGGCCGGATTAGCACGCAGCGTATCTGCTTCACGGCTTTCTGGTCGCGCGGGGTGAAGGCACGCAGGGTGTGTTGCACGCGGTTGCCCAGTTGGCCGAACTAAAGGCGCGGCGAGTTGATCAGCTTTCAGCGGCAAAAACATTGATCACACCGCGACTTCCCTGGGTCTGCATCAAGTCTCCAATGTCCAGCACTGGCCACCGGCCATTGAAAGCTGCTCAGCCATCCGCTGCAAAGTCACCGTTTTACCCATGCCGGTAGCGCCGGTAATCAGGCCGTGGCGATTCGCCATGCGGGACAGCAGCGCCAGCTCGATGGCACCGCTTCGGGCAATCGGTAACGTTTAGCTCATGGTCGAAATTCCAAGGTGTTAAAATTTGCCATCTTAGACGCAAATCCGCGACAAACTCGCGGCAAATGCAAGGACAAACACAGGGACAAACGTATGGCCGGACATTCCAAATGGGCTAATATCCAGCACCGCAAAGGGCGCCAAGACGCCAAGCGGGGCAAGGTCTTCACCAAACTGATCAAGGAAATCACCGTCGCTGCCAAGATGGGCGGTGGCGATGTTACGGCTAATCCACGGTTGCGGCTGGCGATTGAAAAAGCCAAAGGGCAAAGCCTGCCCAAGGACAACATCGACAACGCCATCAAGCGTGGCACTGGCCAGCTCGACGGCGTAAATTACGAAGAAATTCGCTATGAAGGCTACGGCATCAACGGCGCCGCAGTGATGGTAGATTGTCTGACCGACAACAAGGTGCGGACCGTGGCCGAGGTGCGCCACGCCTTTGCCAAGCACGGCGGCAACATGGGCACCGATGGCAGTGTGGCTTTTCTCTTCACGCATTGCGGGCAAATGTTGTTCGCTCCCGGCACGGATGAAGCCCGGCTGATGGATGCGGCCATCGAAGCGGGTGCTGAGGATGTCGTGACCAATGATGACGGATCAATCGAGGTGATCACCCTACCCGGCGAGCTTGCCCAGGTCAAGGAGACGCTGGAGAAAGCCGGTTTCAAACCGGAATTCGGTGACGTGACCATGAAGCCGGAAAACGAAGTCGTCTTTACCGGCGACGATGCCGCCAAGATGCAAAAGCTACTCGATGCGATCGAATCGCTTGACGACGTGCAGGAGGTTTACACGACGGCGGTGATCGACGAATGAACCGCGCCGAACGCACCGTGTAATGCAAAAAGTCAGCCCCGTACTGCGCATCCTCGGCATCGATCCCGGCTTGCGTTCGACGGGGTTTGGCATCATTGAGAAAAAAGCGAACGCGCTGACCTACATCGCTAGCGGTTGCGTTAAAACAGATGCGGCACTGAGCTTGCCGCAACGGATCAAAACGCTGCTCGACGGGATTGGCGAAGTCGTGGCCACTTATCAGCCGCAACAGGCGGCGGTTGAAATCATCTTCGTCAATGTCAATCCGCAATCCACGCTACTGCTCGGCCAGGCGCGCGGCGCGGCTATTTCGGCGCTGGTGCTGGCCAATTTATCCGTGGCGGAATACACCGCGCTGCAAGTCAAGCAAGCGGTGGTCGGTCACGGCAAGGCGGCAAAAGAACAGGTGCAACAGATGGTCATGCGCCTGCTCAATCTTTCTGGCGTGCCCTCTGCCGATGCGGCGGATGCACTCGCCTGCGCTATCGCCCACGCCCACGGCGGGCAGGGCATGGGCGCACTGGCCACTGCCGGGCGGCGCGTGCGCGGTGGCAGAATGCTTTAATGCAGCTCACACCATGCCAGTCGGCATCCACCCTCCACAGAAAATCTAAGGACACCTATGATCGGCCGTATTACCGGAGTTCTGCTGGAAAAAAATCCGCCCTCGGTGACCGTCGACGTGCATGGCCTCGGCTATGAAATCGATGTACCGATGAGCACTTTTTACAACCTGCCGGCGACAGGCGAAAAGGTGTCGTTGTTCACCCATCTCGCCATCCGCGAAGACGGTCATTTTCTGTATGGATTCGGCAGCCAGGACGAGCGTATGGCCTTTCGCCAGTTGCTCAAGGTGTCCGGGATCGGCGCACGCACCGCGCTGTCGGTGCTGTCCGGCATGTCGGTGAATGAACTGGCCCGGGCCATCACGTTGCAAGAGGCGGGGCGATTGACCAAGGTACCGGGCATCGGCAAGAAAACGGCTGAGCGCCTGCTGCTGGAGCTACGCGACAAATTACCCCAAACGCCGGTCACGGGCAGCGTAAAAGTCGGCGCTGGTGATACGGCGACAAATGCTTCATCGGACATTCTTAATGCCCTGCTCGCATTGGGCTATAACGATCGCGAAGCCGTTGCCGCGATGAAAAATCTGGTGCCGGACTGCTCGGTTTCCGATGGTATTCGCCAGGCATTGAAGCTGCTTTCAAAATCTGGCTGAGGCGATAAACCTCGACCAAACCTCGATTAAACTCACGCCATGAGCATTCAGACAGATACTTTTGCGACTACGCCTGAGCGGCTGATTGCAGCTGCACCGGGATCCAGCCGCGAAGAAGCGCTGGAACGCGCGTTGCGGCCCAAAAAACTGGCGGACTATGTGGGCCAGCAGAAAATTCGCGCCCAGTTGGAGATTTTTATCGAGGCAGCCAAAGCGCGTCACGAATCGCTCGACCACGTATTGCTGTTCGGCCCGCCGGGTTTGGGCAAAACTACGCTGGCGCATATTTTGGCGCACGAAATGGGCGTGAATTTGCGCCAGACCTCCGGCCCTGTTTTGGAGCGGGCAGGTGATCTGGCGGCGATGCTGACCAACCTCGAGCCCAACGACGTGCTCTTCATCGACGAGATTCATCGGCTCTCCCCGGTGGTGGAAGAAATTCTCTACCCGGCGCTGGAAGATTTCCAGATCGACATCATGATCGGCGAAGGCCCGTCTGCCCGCTCGGTCAAGCTTGATCTGCCGCCATTCACGTTGGTTGGGGCCACCACGCGTGCCGGGATGTTGACCAATCCGCTGCGCGACCGCTTTGGCATCACCGCCCGGCTGGAGTTTTATACGCCGGAAGAATTAAGCCTGATCGTGCACCGCTCGGCACATTTGTTGAACTGCGATATTGTGGACGACGGCGCAGCGGAAATCGCCAAGCGCTCGCGCGGCACGCCGCGCATCGCCAACCGCCTGCTGCGCCGCGTGCGCGATTTCGCCGAAGTTAAAGCAGATGGAAAAATCACCCGCGCAGTGGCTGATGCCGCACTGACCATGCTGGACGTCGATCATCTTGGCCTGGATGTCATGGATAGAAAACTGCTTTTAGCGATGCTGGAAAAATTCAGCGGCGGCCCGGTGGGCGTGGATAACCTTGCCGCAGCCATTGGCGAAGCGCGCGATACGATAGAAGACGTGCTGGAGCCCTACCTGATCCAGCAAGGCTATCTCCAGCGTACCCCACGCGGGCGCATAGCAACGCCTGCCATCTGGCGGCATTTCGGGCTGGATTCGCCCGACAAACCTTCCGCTTCGCTATTTGACTGAACATCCCTGAACATCCCCTATGGCCTCTTTGTCACTTCGCGTCTACTATGAAGACACCGATGCCGCCGGCATTGTCTATTACGCGAATTACCTGCGCTTTCTCGAACGCGGGCGCACCGAGTTACTGCGCTGCCTCGGGCATGAACAGTCGGCGCTGGCGACACGCCGCGAAGCAAGCCCTCCTGGGCGGATTGCTTTCGCGGTGCGCTCGGTCAGTGCAGAATATCTCAGGCCAGCGAAACTTGATGACCTGATCGTGGTCGAAACCGTCGTCGAGTCCGTCGGACGGGCGCAAGTGATGTTCGCCCAGCAGGTCACGCGCGACGGAGAACAACTGCTGGACGCCAGAATACGTGTAGCCTGTATAGACCCTTTGCGCGGCAAGCCGGTGCCCATGCCACGTGACATTTATCAACAACTCAAGGCGCTGAGCGTGCAAACCGTTCAGACCGCAGCGGAACGATCAGAATGAATATTACTCAAGACCTTTCCATCATCGAACTCATGCTCCACGCCAGCCTGGTGGTCAAGCTGGTCATGCTCCTGTTGCTGGGGGTGTCTTTCATGTCCTGGTATTACATCTTCCGCAAGGCCTTTGCCATTCGCGATGCGAAAGCCAGGACGGACAAATTCGAGCGCGACTTCTGGAGCGGGGGCGATCTCAACGCGCTGTACCAGAGCGCGATCAACAACCGCCACGAAACGGGCGCACTGGAACGCATTTTTGAAGCGGGCTATCGGGAATTCACCAAACTGCGCGGCCAAAAAACCCTGGACCCCGCCACCGTGGTCGACGGCGCACGCCGCGCCATGCGTGCCACTTATCAGCGCGAGATTGACGATCTGGAAGCGCATCTGGCGTTTCTCGCTTCGGTCGGATCAGTCTCACCCTATGTCGGCCTGTTCGGCACGGTGTGGGGCATCATGCACGCCTTTCGCGGGCTGGCCAACATGAGCACCGCAACCCTTTCTGTTGTCGCCCCGGGCATTGCCGAAGCGCTGGTGGCCACAGCCATCGGCCTCTTCGCGGCGATTCCCGCCGTGGTGGCTTACAACCGCTTCGCCCATCGCGTCGATCGCGTCGCGGTTCGTTTCGAGAGCTTCATGGAAGAGTTCTCCAACATTCTGCAACGGCAAACCCGGTGAGTAAATGTCATCCGGGTTTGCCTGCATTAAATTGACTTTATCAAGGAGACCATCATGCAACTGAAGGGAAAAGTGGCCATCATCACGGGTGCTGCCAGCGGCATCGGCCGTGAAATCGCATTGACTTATGCACGAGAAGGCGCAACCGTCGCCATCGCCGACATCAATCTGGCTGCTGCGCAAAAAACAGCGGATGAAATCATTGCGGCTGGCGGTAAAGCGCTCGGCGTGGCAATGGATGTGACTGATGAAGCGGCTGTTAATGCGGGTATCGATCAAGTCGCTGCGGTCTTTGGCGGAGTCGATATTTTGATCTCGAATGCGGGCATTCAAATCGTCAATCCGATCGAGAGCTTCAGTTATGCCGACTGGAAAAAAATGCTGGCGATTCATCTTGACGGCGCTTTTTTGACCACCAAGGCAGCACTGAAATATATGTATAAAGACAACCGTGGCGGCACGGTGATTTACATGGGCTCGGTGCATTCGCACGAGGCGTCGCCGCTGAAATCAGCCTATGTCAGCGCCAAGCACGGCCTGCTCGGCCTGGCGCGCGTGCTGGCCAAGGAAGGCGCAGCGCACAATGTGCGCTCGCATGTGATTTGCCCTGGCTTCGTGCGCACGCCGCTGGTGGACAAGCAGATTCCGGAACAAGCCAAGGAGCTCGGCATCAGCGAAGAAGAAGTCATTAAACGCGTCATGCTCGGCGGCACCGTTGATGGCGTTTTTACAACCGTCGAAGATGTCGCGCAAACCGCGCTGTTTCTCGCTACTTTTCCCAGCGCCGCACTGACCGGGCAGTCCTTCATCGTCAGCCACGGCTGGGTCATGCAGTAGGTAAAGCACCATGTCCACCGAAGGAAACGGTACCGCAGCAAAGCCGCGCAATGGTAATGAAAAAAGTAGCGGCAATGGCAAAAATACCCGTCTTGCCGAGTATGAAGTTGTCGCGCTGGTCTTGCAGGGCGGCGGTGCGCTTGGTTCTTATCAGGCCGGCATTTACGAGGGTTTGGCCGAAGCCAACATTCAACCCAATTGGGTTGCCGGTATCTCGATTGGCGCACTGAATGCCGCCATCATTGCAGGCAACCCGCCAGAAAAACGCGTCGAACAATTACGCGGGTTTTGGGAGGCAATTTGTCAGCACCCTGCTTTCCCGCCCACGCCTGTTGATTCATCGCTTGCCGAAATCTGGCCGCCTGCCATGCGAGAAGCACTTGACGTCTGGGAGGCCTCACGTACCTTGATGGAAGGTCAAAATGGATTCTTCGCGCCCCGGCTGTTTTCCTGGTTGCCGCCTTTTCACGGCAAACCAGATACCGCGAGTTTTTACGACACCAAACCCATGCGTGCCACACTGGAAAAGTTTGCCGATTTTGAGCGCATCAACGATGTGCGCCAGATGCGTGTTTCAGTCGGCGCTGTGAATGTGCGCAACGGCAATTTTGCCTATTTCGACAATACCAAGACCACGTTGCGGCCAGAGCATTTCATCGCTTCAGGCGCATTGCCGCCAGGCTTTGCCGCTGTGGAAATTGATGGTGAATACTACTGGGATGGCGGGTTGGTATCAAATACACCGCTGTATCATGTGCTCACCAACGAAGCGCACAAGGACTCGTTGATTTTCCAGGTCGATTTATGGAGTGCGCAAGGCGAAGCGCCAACGGACCTGTTCGAGGTGGCGATCCGGCAAAAAGACATTCAGTATTCAAGCCGCACACGGATGATCACCGAGTACATGGAAAGCACGCAAAAATACCGTCGCATATTGCAAGAACTGATGGCCCTGGTGCCGCAGTCAAGCCGGGATAATGCGTGGTATCTGCGTGCAGCCAAGGCATCGTGCGACCGGCGCTTTAACGTGATCCATCTCATTTACAAGGACAAAGGGGAGCATCACGCCCATTACATGGATTACCAGTTCAGCCCCTTAGCCATGCACAACCATTGGCATACCGGGCTGGATGACATACGCTACACACTAACCCATCGCGAATGGCTTGATCTGCCTCCGGCTGATAAACCTTTTGTGACTCACGATATGCATCGCCGTACCCCCACTCAAACCCGTACAAATCTGCCATGAAACAACGTCGGCTCATGAATGAAATTAATGTGGTGCCCTACATCGATGTGATGCTGGTATTGCTTGTTATCTTTATGGTCACGGCGCCAATGACTCAGAGCGGCAGTGTCAACCTGCCCAGCGTTGGCAAATCGGCCCAGCCGCCGGCTGCCCCGCTGGAAGTCATTGTCAAGGCGGATGCTTCGCTCGCTTTGCGCGATCGTGCCGGCAACAGTGCCACTGGCAGCAGTGAAAAAACCGTGACCCGTAGCGAGCTTGCGGCCTACATTAAGCAGTTGCAAATAAAAAACCCACAGCAACCTGTGCTGATTGCGGGCGATAAAGACGTCAAATATGAAGCCGTGCTCAGCGTGATGGACGAACTGCAACGCCAACAGGTGGAAAAAATTGGCCTGCTGGTGCAACCTGGCAAATGACATTCGATTCGCCTTTTCTGCACCCCGATGATCGCACAGGAAAATACGTTTCCGTGGTGTTGGCCGTGTTGGTGCATGTCCTGCTGGCGATCATTTTATTCTACGGCGTACACTGGCAAACGAAGATGGCTGACGTCGTAGAGGTTGAGCTGGTTCGCGCCACCGCCTCACCAGCGCACCCCGCAGGAAGCACCCTTGGGGCGCCGGCTTTTCAGCCAGAGCCAAAAATACAGCCAGCACCCAAGCCGGTGGCTGAACTACCCTCCGCGCCCTTACCGAAAAAACCCGATATCGCCATTAGAGACAAGGTAAAAGAAGCACCAAAACCTGAACCACAGCCTGCCGTAGAACCCAAACCGGATATCCCCCCGCGCAAAACCTCTTTTCTCGACCAATTGAAAAAAGAAGCTGAGCACCTGATGCAACGTAAAAAAACCGATGCTGCCATCGAAGATTTAGCCAAAGAAAAAGCGTCCAGCGAAACCGCTTCACGTAACAAGGCCATGGCGGATTATCTGTCGCGCATTCGCGGCAAAATCAGGGGCAATATCGTGTTGCCCCCGGAAGTCCAAGGCAACCCCGAAGCCGTGTTCGATGTTACCCAGTTGCCCAGTGGCGAAATTGTCACGGCGCGGCTGCGTCATTCCTCAGGCAATGCGGCGCTGGATGCGGCAATTGAACGTGCTATTCTTAAATCCAACCCATTACCCAAACCGGAAAAAAATGATCTTTTCTCACGGACCCTCGAACTCAGCTTTCGTCCGCTCGAAGAGTAAATGTGCAGCCGGTATAATTGCCTTATGAAAATCCAGCCATTTCTTCAACCGCTGCTTCAACCGCTTCTTCTTGCCTGCGTCACCAGCCTTGGGCTTGCCATGGCGGGCGCTCACGCACAACTCAGGGTCGAGATTACAGGTGCTGGCGCCGACCGTCTGCCCATCGCTATCGCTGACTTCAGTGGCGAGCGGGTTGTCGCCCAGGCGCTGACCTCTGTGATCCGCGCTGACCTTGATCGTAGTGGCATGTTTCGTTTGATTGATGGCACCGGAACTCTCAGCGACAACACCAATCCGCCCTTCGCAGATATCAAACAACGCGGCGCAGATGTCGTGGCGGGCGGCACGACCACTGCTTTGAGCGGCGGTCGCTTTGAAACTCGCGTGCGCCTCTCGGATGTGGTCAAACAAAACACGCTGGATATGCAAGCCTATGTGCACACAGGTACACAGTTACGCGCCACGGCGCATCGCATTGCCGATTCAATTTATGAAAAACTCACCGGCGAACCGGGTATTTTTTCCACCCGCATTGCCTATGTAGTGAAAAGTACGGGGCGCTATGAACTGCAAATTGCCGATGCTGATGGCGCCAACGCACAACCTGCGCTGGCCTCGCGTGAGCCGATCATCTCACCGGCTTGGTCACCCGATGGGAGCAAGCTGGCCTATGTTTCTTTTGAAGCCAAAAAACCAGTGATATATGTCCACGATCTAGCCACCGCCAAGCGTCATGTGGCGGCCAATTTCAAGGGTTCAAACTCGGCGCCTGCCTGGGCACCCGATGGCAAACGTCTGGCCGTCGTGCTGACCAAAGAGGGCGGCTCACAGCTTTTCTTGGTCAATGCCGATGGCAGCGGCGTAACACGCCTGGCAAGCTCTCCCGGTATCGATACCGAGCCACGTTTTTCTCCCGATGGACAGTTCATCTACTTCACCTCTGACCGCGGCGGCAGCCCGCAAATTTACCGTATCCCCGCCACAGGCGGATCAGCGGGAAATATAGCCGAGCGCATCACCTTTGATGGCAGTTATAACGTTACACCCCGTCCCTCACCCGATGGCAAAAGCATTGCTTACATTGCGCGCAACAATGGCCGCTTTCAACTGGCACTGATGGATCTGGCAACCAAACAAACGCAAGTTCTGACTGACTCCTCCAAAGATGAATCCCCCAGCTTCGCCCCCAACGGCCGCATGATTCTGTATGCGACAGAAATTGGCGGGCGGGGTGTATTAGCGGCAGTATCCAGCGACGGCCGCGTCAAGCAAAAACTCTCTGTGCAGGCCGCCGATGTACGCGAACCTGCCTGGGGTCCGCTGGTCAGATGAACCATCACCCACCAACATTTCTCACGAGGACACTATCATGCGCACCGTAAGCTTGCTTTCCACTATCGCTCTGACTCTACTACTTTCCGCTTGCGGCTCGCAGCCGCCCGCGCCCGAACAAAATCCATCGGGTGTAGAGTCGCGCACACCAGCCGCTGTCGAACCTGCTCCAACGACTTCCAAAATCGAAAGCTTCGACCCGATGAGCGTGGCCGCACTGAAAGACCCGCGCAGCCCGCTGTCCAAACGCAGCATTTATTTCGACTATGACAGCTATGTCGTCAAGGATGAATATCAGACGCTACTGGCCACGCACGGCAAGTTCCTCGCCGCCAACCCAAACATGAAAATGCTGATCCAGGGCAATGCCGATGAACGCGGCAGCCGCGAATACAATCTGGCGCTGGGTCAAAAGCGCGCCGAAGCGATAAAAAAATCGCTCTCGCTGCTCGGTACCCGCGAAGACCAGCTTGAAGCGGTCAGCCTGGGTAAAGAAAAACCGACGTGCAGCGAATTCACTGAAGAATGCTGGGCGAAAAACCGGCGTGGTGACATGCTCTATTCGGGCGAGTTCTGATGCGGGGCGCCTGGGCGCTGGCACTCCTCTGCTTCACGTTGCCAGCGCGTGCCGGCCTGTTTGATGATGATCTGGCGCGTCAGCGCATTGAACAACTGCGCAGCGATGTAAATGCCCTTACCCAGCGCATAGAAACAGTCAATAGCAATCAGCTTGATTTCGCAAATCAGCTAGAAAGCATCCGTGCCGATCTAGCCAAACTGCGTGGCCAGCAAGAAGTGATGTTTCACGATCTGGACGCACTGCAAAAACGGCAAAAAGATTTTTATATCGATCTGGATAATCGCCTGCGAAAACTGGAACCCGCGGCGAATGAGGCCGGCACGCCCACACCGCCCGCCAAGGTGGATAGCGCAAAAGAAACCCGCGACTATGAAACCGCGCTGAACCTGCTAAAAGCATCAAAATTTAAAGAAGCTGGCGCAAGCTTTCTTTCGTTCATCGAAACCTGGCCAAACAGCACCATGCAGGATTCCGCAACCTATTGGGGTGCCTATGCCCACGCACAAGCCAAAGACCACAAGCAAGGCGCCGCCTTGTTTGAAAAATTTGCCGCCACCTGGCCACAAGATGAGCGCGCACCGGATGCACTCGAAGGCGAGGCAGAAAGTCTGAAAGCGCTCAAAGACTTTAAAGCCGCGCACGCGGTGCTGCAAAAACTGAGCGACAAATACCCGATGAGTGATGCAGGAAAACGCGCCAAGCGAGAGCTAAAGCTCACCCACATCAAAAAGAAATAGCACCCCCATGTCTGTGGCAACGACCCAACCCACCGCATCTTCTGTGCGCAGCGACGCGCTCCGCGTCACTGAAATTTTCCATTCCATTCAAGGTGAATCAAGCCGCGTAGGGCTACCCACGGTGTTTATTCGCCTCACGGGCTGTCCATTGCGCTGCACCTGGTGTGATACCGAATATGCCTTTCACGGCGGTGGCACGATCCCCATCGACGCCATTCTGGCGCAAGTTGCCGAATTCCATTGCACGACCGTTTGCGTCACGGGTGGCGAACCATTAGCGCAAAAAAATTGTTTGCCCTTGCTCGTCGCATTGTGTGAAGCGGGCTATTCCGTTTCGCTGGAAACCAGTGGTGCGCTGGATATCGGCGGTATTGATCCGCGTGTTTCGCGTATCATGGACATCAAGGCACCTGGCTCGGGCGAGACGACAAAAAATCGTTGGGAAAATCTCGACCTGCTCACCGCACACGATGAACTAAAGCTGGTGCTGGCATCGCGGGAAGACTATGAATGGGCCATAACGGCGTGTCACCAGCACCGACTTTTCGAGCGCTGCCCCGTGCTGTTTTCCCCCGTGCAGGGCCAGCTTGAGGCGGGGCAGCTCGCCCAATGGATTATTGACGACAAGCTACCCGTTCGCTTTCAGCTGCAATTACATAAAGTGCTGTGGGGCAATACGCCAGGGCGTTGACGCGCCTGACAATGCTGAAAATGGGCCTGCCGATCAAATTTCGTGAAGTTTCGGCTTAGGCGGGTACGAACCGGTAGCCGATACCTGTCTCGGTAATCAGGTGTCGGGGCCGCGCCGGATCGCCTTCCAGCTTTTGCCGAAGATGCCCCATGTAGATGCGCAAATAATGGCTGTGTTCCACATAAGGCGGCCCCCAGACTTCACGCAACAGATGGCGGTGTGTCAGCACCTTTTCCGGATGGCTCAGCAGAACAGCGAGCAGGCGAAATTCGATTTGTGTGAGATGCACTTTTGCGCCGGCTTTGGTGACTTGTCGATTGGTCAGGTCGACACGCACATCGCCAAACTGCACGTTGGGACTAAGCGTTTCTCCGGCTCGTGCATGCCGGCGCAAGGATGCGCGCACCCGCGCCAGCAGTTCGCCCACGCCGAAGGGCTTGACCAGATAATCATCGGCACCGGCGTCCAGCGCCGCGACCTTGTCACGTTCATCCACCCGCGCCGACAGCACAAGAATGGGTATGCCGCTCCAGGCGCGCAGCTGGTGAATGAAATCCATGCCATCACCGTCCGGCAGGCCAAGATCAAGAATCACCATATCGGGTTTGCGCGTGCCGGCTTCAATCAGGCCACGTTGCAAATGCTCGGCCTCGAACAGGCGGTAGCCTTCGGCCTCCAATACGTGGCGCACGAAGCGGCGGATTGCCTTTTCATCCTCGATGATCAGTAGGTTGCCGGGGGTTTCCGCTGTCATCGCGTCCCGCTTTCATCAGGCACCTCGGGTTCAATGCTTGGCTGTGCTTCCAGCGGCAGCGTGAACACAAACCGTGCGCCCTGCGGCGCATGGTTTTCTGCCCAGATTTTTCCACCATGCGCCTGCACGATGGCTTCGCAGATCGCGAGTCCCAGACCCGTACCGGGAATGGCCGACTCTTTCTGGCCGCGCGCGAACTTATCGAATATCGCGCGCTCCTGACCTGGTGGCAAGCCCGCACCTTGGTCCCACACTTCGACACGGACAACCGTATCAGCTGTGCTCACACGGATGCCAATAAGCGTTTCCGGGCTGGTGTATTTGGTGGCGTTTTCAAGCAGATTGACCAGCACCCGTTCCAACAGCACGGCATCGCACCTGACCAATGGCAGCCCCGCCGGCAAATCGAGCTCGAGCGGATGTTTACTCATGAGTGGTTCGAGGCTCTTCAGCGCGCTGCCAACAATCTCTTCCAGCGACTGCCAGTCCTTGCGCAGCGTAATCTCGCCAGATTGCAGCTTGGCCATCTCTAGCAGATCATTCACCAGGCGGCTGGTGTGCAGGGCCTGTTCATGAATCGCACTCGCCTTATCTGCGTGGGTGGATTCCGCCGCCACCAGATCAAGCAACAAAGTCTCGGCCAGGCCAACCAGTGTCGTGAGCGGTGTGCGTAAATCGTGTGAAAGCGTTGTCAGCAAGGAGTTGCGCAGACGCTCCGATTCCATGCGGATCAGGGTGTCCTTCGCTACCGACACGAAGTGGATGCGTTCGAGTGCAATCGCGACCAGCGCAGCAAACGTGTCAAGCAGTCGACGCTGCTCGGGAATCATCAGCAGGCGCAGGTTATCCGGTTCAACCACCAGCACACCGCGCACCCGCATCGGCGCTTTAAGCGGCAGATACAGCTGGGCATTCGCCGGTAGCGTGTCGGTGCCGGCGCCAGCCGGTTCGTTTTTATCGTAACTCCATTGCGCGACCACCAGGTCATAGGTCGGCGTACTGCCGTGTATAGTCGGCATTTGCAACCGGTCGCCGAGATCCGGCAGAAGGATGGCGGCCTTGGCGTGAAAGGTAGATTCGACAAACTTGTCGCTTAGCGCAACCACCTGTTCCTCGACCAGAGCCGAGGAGAGCGACTTGGCCATCTGCGCAAGACTGCGCGCGCGTTGTTCACGACTGCGCGCCACCCACAACTGGTAACGCAGCCCGGCGGTCAAATGGCCAATAACCAGGCCAACGATCAGCATGACGGCAAACGTCACTACGTACTGCACATCGCTGACAGCAAAACTCAGGTGCGGCGGCACAAAAAAGAAGTCGAAGGCGGCCACGTTGAGCAGCGCCGCAAGCGCCGCCGGGCCACGCCCAAATTGGTTGGCGATGAATACCACACCGAGCAGGAACAGCATGGCAATATTGGCAGGCTCAAAGTACTGCTGCAGCGGTGTGGCCACCACAGTGATGCCAATGCAGGTCAGCGCTGCGTATAAATACCCACGCAATTGGGGCTTGACACGCGCCGCTTCATCCAGTCCAGAGCTCACGGTGGACGGACGACGCGTGCCCAGCGCATCGCGTGCCACGGCGATGAGATCAATATCCGGTGCATGCGCACCCAGGCGCTGGCTGAATGGTGCACGTCCCGGCAGTTGCCAGCGCTTGCCGGTGCTGCGCCCGACGACGATACGGCCAAGATTATTGCATCGTGCATAGTCGAGCACCGACGCGACTGCGTCCTGCCCGGAAAGCGTGGCTGTTTCCGCACCCAGTTCCTGGGCGAGCTTGAGTGTCTTGAGAACAGCGCGCCGCCGGGCCTCCGGCAGGCGCTGGAGATTGGGCGTTTCCACGTACACCGCATGCCATGTGGCATCCAGCTTGGCAGCCAGACGCGCCGCCGTACGCACTACTTTTTCGTCCACATCGCCAGGCCCGATGCAGGCAAGCAACGTGTCGCGTGTTTGCCAGACCCACTGAGCGCTGGTACGGCGCAACGCGCGCATCTGATCGTCAACACGGTCAGCCGTCTGGCGCAGTGCCAGTTCGCGCAGCGCAATCAGATTGCCCTTGCGAAAAAAGTTCTGGATCGCACGCTCGGCCTGTTCAGGCAGATAAACCTTGCCTTCGCGCAGGCGTACCAGCAGATCCTCCGGCGGCAGATCCACCAGCACGATCTCGTTTGCCCCGGCGAATACATGGTCGGGGACCGTTTCCCAAACACGGATGCCGGTAATGCTGCCGACAATATCGTTCAGGCTTTCGATGTGCTGGACATTGACCGTCGTCAGCACGTCGATGCCAGCAGCCAGCAGTTCCTCGACATCCTGCCAGCGTTTGGGATGGCGGCAGCCGGGTGCATTCGAATGAGCGAGTTCGTCGACCAGCAGCACCGCCGGGCGACGCTTGAGTGCGGCATCGAGATCAAATTCCTTGCGTGTGCCGTTACGATGCGCGATGTCTTTGCGCGGCAGAATCTCCTGTCCTTCCAGCAACACCGCTGTTTCGCTGCGGCCGTGGGTTTCGACCACACCCACGACCACATCCAGCCCTTGGGTGCGTAACCGCCGCGCTTCATTCAGCATCGCATAGGTCTTGCCAACGCCGGGCGAGGCGCCGAAGAAAATTTTCAGTTTGCCGTGGCGTTCCTGCTGCTCATCAAACTGTACGCGTTCGAGCAGTTCGTCAGGATTGGGGCGCTGATCGTCTTGTGCCATGACGCACTTTAACCGGTTATTGGAAAATTCTGCCCAGCCGCTTTTCAACCACCTGCACTATCTTTCACCGAGTGGTGAGCCGCCATCGAGCGCAAGATTGAGCATGAGCACGCTCACGCGCGGCTCGCCGAAGATGCCTAGCCACGGGCGTATGGCGTGCTGCCCGATCAGCGTTTGCACCTTGTCAACCGACAGGCTCCTTGCCCTGGCGACACGCGCTGCCTGATACCGCGCGGCAGCCAGCGATATTTCCGGATCGAGGCCGCTGCCCGAAGCGGTCACCAGGTCCACCGGCACCGGCTGTGTATTGCCGGGGTCGGCGGCCTTGAGTGCGATGATGCGCGCCATGACCGCCTCACTCAACCCTGGATTCAGCGGCCCCAGGTTGGATCCGCTGGAAGCCGTCGCGTTGTAGGGATAGGGGCCGGTAGCCGAGGGCCGCCCCCAAAAATAGCCGGGGGCGGTAAACGACTGACCAATCAGTTTGGAACCGACTGCTTTGCCATTCACCGTCACGATCGAACCATTGGCCGCATGTGCAAAAAGCAACTGGCCAACGCCGGTAATCGCGAGCGGATAAATCAAGCCCGTCAGCACGGTCAGTACCACAAACAAGCTGACTGCCGGACGTAGTAGCGTTTTCATAGTGATCTCCTTACACCAGACCAAGCGCCACGAGGCCAAGGTCGATGAGCTTGATGCCAAGGAACGGAACCAGAATTCCACCCAAGCCATAGAGCGCAAGATTGCGCCGCAATACCACAGCGGCAGCCTGCGGACGATAGGCGATGCCTTTGAGCGCCAGCGGAATCAGCGCCACGATGACCAGCGCATTGAAAATCACCGCCGACAGGATTGCCGACATCGGACTGCCGAGGTGCATGACGTTCAGCGCATCGAGCTGCGGGTAGACCACCACGAACATGGCCGGAATGATGGCGAAGTACTTGGCCACATCATTGGCGATGCTGAAAGTGGTCAGCGCGCCGCGCGTCATCAGCATCTGCTTGCCGACCGCGACCACTTCCAGCAGCTTGGTGGGGTTCGAGTCGAGATCGACCATGTTGCCGGCCTCTTTCGCCGCCTGGGTGCCGCTATGCATGGCCACCGCCACGTCGGCCTGCGCGAGTGCAGGCGCGTCGTTGGTGCCATCGCCAGTCATCGCCACCAGCCGGCCTTCGGCCTGATATTGGCGGATCAGCGCCAGCTTGGCTTCCGGTGTTGCCTCGGCGAGGAAGTCATCCACCCCCGCCTCGGCGGCGATGGCGGCGGCGGTCAGCCGATTGTCGCCGGTAATCATCACCGTTTTTATGCCCATGCGGCGCAGCTCGCCAAAGCGCTCCTTGATGCCGCCCTTGACGATATCCTTGAGCTCGATCACGCCCAGCACCTGACCACCGTCGGCGACCACAAGCGGCGTACTGCCACGTCGCGACACGTCGTCAGCGGCCTGCAGCGCCTCCTGCGGGAAGCTGCCGCCGTTGGCCTCGACATAGTGGCGAATCGCATCCATTGCGCCTTTGCGAATTTGCCGGCTGCCGAGATTGACACCACTCATGCGGGTCTGGGCCGAGAATGGGACAAAGGTCGCGCCCAGCGCGTGGATATCCCGCTCGCGCAGGTTGAAGTGCTGCTTGGCCAGCACCACGATGCTGCGCCCTTCGGGGGTTTCGTCAGCGAGCGAGGAGAGTTGCGCCACATCGGTCAATTGCTCTTCGGTCACACCACGCACGGGCATGAACGCAGACGCCTGGCGATTACCCAGCGTAATGGTGCCGGTTTTGTCGAGTAGCAGCACATCCACGTCACCCGCCGCTTCTACCGCACGGCCGGAAGTGGCAATGACATTGGCACCCAGCATGCGGCTCATGCCGGCAATGCCGATGGCCGACAGCAAGGCACCAATCGTGGTCGGGATCAGGCACACCAGCAGTGCCACCAGCGCGGTCACCGTCACCGGATGGCCAACCTTGGCTACTTCTACACTGAATAGCGTGTAAGGCAAGAGCGTAACGGTCGCCAGCAGGAAAATCAGCGTCAGTGCCACCAACAGGATGGTAAGTGCGATTTCGTTGGGCGTCTTCTGGCGTTTCGCCCCTTCTACCAGCGCAATCATGCGATCAATGAAGGCTTCGCCAGGGTTGGCAGTAACGCGTACCACGATCCAATCCGACAGCACCGTCGTGCCGCCAGTGACGGCGGAAAAGTCGCCGCCCGCTTCGCGAATCACCGGCGCCGACTCGCCCGTGATGGCGCTTTCATTGACCGAAGCAACACCCTCGATCACCTCGCCATCGGCCGGGATCATATCACCGGTCCCGACCAGAACCACGTCGCCGCGCCGCAGGTCGGCACCAGGTACGGAAACCACCTGAGCGCCATAGCGTGGCTCCCTCAGCTTTTTGGCCAGGACAGTCTTCTTGGTGCTACGCAACGCTGCCGCCTGGGCCTTGCTGCGACCTTCGGCCAACGCCTCGGCAAAGTTGGCGAACAGCACCGTA
This sequence comes from Rugosibacter aromaticivorans, assembly GCF_000934545.1. Taxonomy (GTDB): domain Bacteria; phylum Pseudomonadota; class Gammaproteobacteria; order Burkholderiales; family Rhodocyclaceae; genus Rugosibacter; species Rugosibacter aromaticivorans. The sequence continues at coordinate 436,914 of NZ_CP010554.1, read as the reverse complement.
AACCACAGCCACAGCGTGATGGCGCCGATGAACCAGGCCGGTGCTTCGCCTTGACCACCGAGCGCCTGCAGCCACAAGCCCGTGGTAAAGAGGCTGCCGGCATACACTACGAACATCACGGGGTTACGCCACTGCACGCGCGGGTCAAGCTTGCGCAGCGCATCGACCAGCGATGGCTGCAGCAGGGCGGAATCGAACAGGGAAAGTCTATTGATAGTTGGCATAAATGTCACCTCAGTTTCCGGCCCGCAGGATTAGATGCTCGACCACCGGCCCTAACGCCAGCGCCGGAACATAGGTCAGCGCGCCGACCAGCAGCACGGTGCCCATCAACAGACCGACGAATAGCAAGCCATGCGTCGGCACTGTCCCCGGCCCCTGTGCCAGCCGCTTCTTGGCCGCCAGTGAGCCAGCAATGGCCAGCACCGGCACGATCACCGCGAAGCGTCCGAACCACATCGCCACGCCCAGCCAGCCGTTGTAGAAGGGCGTGTTGGCGGACAGGCCGGCAAAAGCGCTACCGTTGTTGTTGGCGGCGGACGAGAACGCGTACAGAATTTCCGAAAAGCCATGTGCCGCAGGATTGGCCACGCCGGCCTTGCCGGCACCCGCCAGCACGGCAATTGCGGTGCCGAGCAGCACCAGCGCCGGGGTCATCAAGATAGTTATCGAGACCATTTTCATATCAAAGGCCTCGATCTTCTTGCCGAGGTATTCCGGCGTACGACCGATCATCAGGCCGGCGACGAATACCGCCAGGATGGCGTACATCAGCATGTTGTACAGCCCCGAGCCGACGCCGCCGAACACCACTTCGCCGAGCTGCATCAGCACCATTGGCACCAGCCCGCCGAGCGGCGTGAAAGAATCGTGCATGGCGTTGACCGCACCGCACGAAGCGGCGGTGGTGATGGTGGCGAACAAGCCGGAAGCAGCAATACCGAAGCGCGTTTCCTTGCCTTCCATGTTGCCGCCCGATTGCATCGCGCTCGCCGTCTGGTCAGCGCCGAGTTTGGCGAGCAATGGGTTGCCCTGTTGCTCGAAGCTCATGGCTGCGATTGCAGCGCCAACGAAGAGCAAGGTCATCGCGGCCAACATCGCCCAACCTTGGCGCGTGTCGCCGATCGCCCTGCCAAACGCATAGACCAAGCCCGCCGGAATCAGAAAAATCGCCAGCATTTGCAGGAGGTTCGAAAGCCACGTCGGGTTCTCGAACGGATGCGCCGAATTGGCATTGAGAAAACCACCGCCATTGGTGCCCATCATCTTGATCGCCTCCTGCGAGGCAATCGGCCCCATGGGCAGGGTTTGCCTGCTCACGCGCAGGGTTTCATTCACCACGTTACCAGCAGCGTCTTTTACCGGCTGGCCGGCGGCGTCGAGCTTGGGCGCCTCATAGGTTGTCGGCTCCAGCATGGTAACTTCCTGGTAGGTGGCAAAGTTCTGGATCACCCCCTGGCTCACTAGCGCCAGCGCAAAAACAAACGACAGCGGTAACAGCAGATAGGCCGTGACGCGATAAATATCCGTCCAGAAGTTGCCGATGGTTTGCATCGAGTGACGCGCAAAGCCGCGAATCAGGGCGAAGGCAACAGCGATGCCGGTCGCGGCGGACAGAAAATTCTGCACCGCGAGCCCGAGCATCTGGGTGAGATAACTCATGGTCGCCTCGCCGGCATAACCCTGCCAGTTGGTATTGGTGACAAAGCTGATGGCGGTGTTGAAGCTCGAATCCGGCGCCACGTTTCGCATCTGCTGCGGATTAAGCGGCAACCAGCTTTGCAGACGCTGCAGGAGGTACACCACGAGGACACCCACCACGCTGAACAAGAGAACCGCCAGCGCATATCGGCGCCAACTCATTTCCTCGTGCCCGATGCCGCATAAACGAAACACATCGTTCTCGAAACGCGCAAGCGGCTGCCAGCGCGGACCGCCGTCAATGAGCTTGGCCATAAATAAACCCAGCGGTTTGACTGTCGCCAGCAGCACGACGAGATAAACTGCCAACAACAACCAGGATTGGGTAGTCATTTAGAAGTCCTCCGCCTTGATCAATGCGTAGACGAGATAGACCAGCAGCAGCGCCGCGGCCGCAGCACCGGGAACATAGATTGCGCTCATCTCAACTCCTCCGCGGCATCAATCGATCGCAACCGGCTGCAAGCGCAACGGTTAAAAGAAAGAACGCGCCGATCAACACACACCAGATGATATCCATAGACCCTCCGACTTGAATGACATATTGCGCAGCTTATGGCGCTGAGCATCAATTCAGTCAAAAGAATAGGGGCCGCGGTATAAAAATGCTGTAAACGGTTTTACCGCAGGAGGGTGCAAGCGGCGGTTTTGCCCGCGTGTGAACTATAGCGGCGTGTCACCAGCGCCGATCTTCCGGGGGCTGTCCAGTATTTTTCTCCCGTACAAGGTGCTGTGGGGAAATACACCGGGGCGTTGAGCACAGGTTTATGCTTCAAATCGTCATACACAGACCGACGATTGTCGTTCGCTGCAATGAAAAGGCAGGGAATGAGTACTCGCCCTCAACACATGGAGGACCTGCTGTATGAAACCTCACATTGAAGCTAATCAGCGCGCCGCTTGTCGGCGCATCCGGTTGCACGGGCGGTCAGTCTCGATGGTTTCTCAAACAGGCGGCCAGCGGTGTACTTACGCAATACGCTGGCGATAAAGGTCTGGTACGGAATACCTGCTTCCAGGACACGCGCCTGAATTTGGCCAGCCGGCTTTTGAAGGTGAAGTAGGCTTGAGTTCGCCCTTTTTTCGTAAGCGGCCAGGACATCCTTCTCAAAATCATCAAGTTTTTTTATCAGGGTTGCCTCTCAGTAAGCAGTAACCCGACTCCTCAACGTGAGGTGCCAAGTAAACATAGCCATCAAGCGCTACGGGAATGACGTGCCACGTACTGACGGAGCACACCATCCATTCGCGATTGCCAACCTTCGCCGGTGGACTTGAAGTAGGCAACCACTTCGGGGCTGTAGCGTACTGAGACGAGCAGCTTTTTGTTTTCTGATTTCGGCCGTCCACGCAATGCCTGCGTTGGCACCATGGCTTTCAGTTGCTTTGGCGTCAGCGGCTGTGCGTCAGGGTCACTTCTGGCTGCCGCAGTAATGGCTTTGTCTTCCGCTATGGTTGGCATGCGAATGGCGGGGCGCTTAGATATTTTCGACATAATGTTTTAACCTCACGACGATTGGCGCGATGCAGGCTGATGGCCTGCGCACTTTGCCACGGTCTACAAACGCCACGTAGTACAGGATCCGGTTTTCGGCGCGAGCGCAATCATGCGCCTCTCGTTGTACTCAAATCGGTCGTCAACCCATACCAGCGCAGCTTCCCAGTCGAGTTCGCCTGCTATGGAAAGAGACACGCCGTGCTTTGTTTGATTTGCGCGGCCTTGGCCCAATCGAATTCGATTTTTTAATGTAGCTACAATAAAGAAACTTGTCAAACGGACAATCCGCCCACTGGCTGCAAGCCAAACCGCTGTGTGTACTCTATCTTGAGGCAGCGATCTTCCACCACCGCCAGTCCGGCGGCTTCTGCCAGCGCCACGGCTTGCGGATTGATGACGCCGAGTTGCAGCCAGAGACATTTCGCGCCGATGCGTATCGCTTCTTGCGCAATCGGCAGCACATCCTCCGCTTTGCGAAATACATCCACCATATCCACCGCACGCGGAATCAACGCCAGATCGGGATAGCACGGTCGGCCAAGCATTTCCTTACACGCCGGATTCACCGGAATGATGTCATAGCCGCGCACCAGCAAAAACTGCGCAACCGCATGGCTCGGCCGGTCAGTTTTGGGCGAAAGCCCGACGATGGCAATCACTTTGGTACGGGTCAACCAACGCGTAATTTCTTGTGTATCCGTAATCGGCATGCTCTCTCCTCTCAAAAATTTTTCGTCAAGCCGGGCAAGGTTAGTTGCTGCGGCACATGTTGCAACTGCCAGTGGTTTTTCGCCCAGTCCCACAGGGCATCGCAATTGGTATCACCATTCGCCTGCGCCAATTCCGCCGGTGGCGTTTGGCCAAGAAACTTCAGTGCAGCAAACAGCCACGGTGCCGGCCGCGCCACATCCAGCGGTGCGGCCAATGTTTGCTTGGAAAGCTTTTCACCCGCCGCATTCACTGCCACGGGCAAATGCGCATAAGCCGGCGTCGGCAACCCGAGGCATTGTTGAAGAAAAATCTGGCGTGGCGTCGAGGTCAACAAATCGGCACCGCGCACTACATGCGTCATACCAGCTGCGGCATCATCAACCACCACGGCCAACTGGTAGGCAAATAATCCATCGGCGCGCAGCACAATGAAGTCCCCAGCCTCTTGCGCCAGATTGCTTGCGATGCGGCCCTGAATCGCATCGTCGAAAGACACGCTGGCCGCATCAACCCGCACGCGCCAACTGCGCGCCGCCTTCCCCGGCGGGAAACCAGCGCGACAAGTGCCTGGATAAAGCACCGCCCCCTCATGGATCAGCGCTGAATCCGCCAGCTCCTTGCGCGTGCAAGCGCAGGGGAAAACACGGCCAGAGGCCAGCAACTGATCAAACGCCGCACGATAGGCATCGGTACGCTGGCTCTGCCACACCACATCGCCATCCCAGGCAAAACCGAAAGCCTCCAGCGCGCGCAAGATCGCGTCCGCCGCTGTCATTGAACAACGTGGCACATCGACATCTTCCATGCGTAAATGCCACTCGCCTCCCTGCGTGCGCGCTTCGAGAAATGAAGCAACCGCCGCAATCAGCGAACCGAAATGCAGCGGGCCGGTGGGCGACGGGGCAAAGCGGCCACGATAATGGCCGCGATCAGTGGGTGCAGGAAGTGCAGAAAAATTCATCCGGGGTAATGGCAAAAGAGAACGCAAAACGATAGCATAGGCGACCAATCAACTCAGGAGTACGCATGGCAACCCTGCAAATAGACGCGGATAATTTTCAACCGACCATCACCAACAATGCGACCGTGATCGTCGATTTCTGGGCGCCCTGGTGTGCGCCCTGCCGCGGCTTCGCGCCAACTTTCGAGGCCGCCGCAGAAAAAAATCCCGGCATCGTCTTCGCCAAGGTGAACACCGAAGAGCAGCAGGAAATCGCCACCGCCTTCAACATCCGCTCGATTCCCACGCTGATGATTTTCCGCGATCAGATCGTGATTTATTCAGAAGCAGGCGCGCTTGTACCGGCGGCGTTTGATCAGCTCATCGAACAGGCAATGGCGCTCGATATGGATCAAGTGCGTCTTGAAATAGCCGGGCAGCAAGCGTCAAGCTGAAGCACCGAAGGCGCTGCATGTACCGGCGTTTTAATCAACGCACCAGCGAAACCCCGACACGCAATTGCGTGCTGCGTTGCACATTGTAGTCAAGCAGATTTTCGCCATAGCCTGAAAAAAGTTGAAATGTCAGGAAGCCGCCGGTGCGCGTAAACACCGGCGTGCGAAACAGAACGGAAACATCAAACTGCGCGGAGCCACGGTTCGCCGTGCCGCGCCGGATTTGCGAAGTCATAAGCCAGCCGTCTTCGTAACCATAGCAAAAACCCCAATCAACATACCCACGATAACGCTGGATGTCCGGGTTGTCTGACTTATCCAGATAGCCATAGAGCTTGGGCATGAAGGCGAGCGCACTGCCGTTGGCGAATTCCTTACGCCAGACCGGGCGCACGAAGAGCGTATCAATGCTGCGCGAAGCGATTCCCTCCTTGCCGTTCGACTCATGCTCGTAGCCTGCGCGGAATAGAAGGGGAACAATTCCCTGACCGCTGGGTTCTGTTTGCCAGAAAAAACTCGGGCGATAACTCGTGTCGCGAAACGGCTGGGACTGGGCAGCCAAATCCCAAGTCGAAGTTTGCGTGTAGCCGAAATAGATCTGGGCGAGTGGCGAAAACCACTGCGCCAGATGGCTTTTTGGATCAAATATTTGATATTTGAAACTCAACTGAAAACGCGCATTGTTCCCTCCTCGATTGCCCACCACGAAATACATCGGCTCGTGCGGAGAAAACACGGAATTGTCAGGCGCAGCGGGTGGCAATGCGGAGCCTGCCGAGGCGACAGTGTATCTGCTGGCGTCTGCTGTGCCACAGCAGGTGAAAGTGGCGTGGATGGCGACGCGGTGGGCAAACCGGCGATGACCAGCGCCAGTCGGTTGGAAGTTCCCGAAGGCGATCCAAAGGTAGTGCAGAGCAAGCATCGCGCTGGCGCTGCTAACTCGGCGCGGACCAGCCCGGAAATGCCCTGCGGCACGATGCCGCGATACGTGCGGCGCGCGGCATCGGTTCCCTCTGCTACGGTCAGCGTCAAACCCACTTCCTGCGTTGCACCCGCCTGCGTCAGTCACAGTGTGAGTGTGTCCGGCCAGTCCGCCAGCGCCGTCGGCTTGACCGTCTCCAACAACAATGGCGCCCCCGCCTGTGCGGTCTCGTCACCTGTCGCAATCAGCCAGGTTGAGCCTGCCGCGGCGGTGCTGCCGAATTGCTCGGAAATCACTTGGTCATGGTTACGCATGTTGGGTTTTTGATGATTCTTACAAAATAATTCGAGCTTGGCCTTTGATGACTTACTTAAGAACCCTCATCGGCGGCCCCCGTAAGCGGCATTTGTCTGATGCGAGGAACATGACCATGAACCTCAACTACCTCGTACCCAACGTTCGTATAGATGCCTGTATCAGGATCTTTAGCCTGCTTGATGGCAAGTGTGACCTCGAGCGTGTCGCCCGGCGCAATGGTGATTTCGTGGGCAAAGAAGTCTACACAGAAACGATCGTGCACTACCGGCGCTGATATCGTGATTCCCCTCCAAACGAACTCCCACCGTCGGTTGGACTTCTTGAGAATTGCCTTGACGATCTGGAGCTCGGCTTGCTCAGTGATGACTCGACTATCCGGGTCTTCTGGCATTTGTGTGGCAAGGGAAAGGAGCGTAGAACGAAATATCGGGATCGCTGGAGCAGGCGAATCCATTTTCTCGACGAGTCCGAAAGATTTGACCTTCTCGTCAGCCGCCACGGCTTCGAACGTGCGAGTCATAGCCTTGATGAATTGTGGGTTCTTCTCAACACGTCTTGTCGCGTCGTAAACGTTTCTCGGGACTACGACTCGATCATTGCCCCTTTGGATGATTACTTCGTTAGTCTTGACTTCAACCGTAACCTTGTCATCGACTGCCAGCGTGCGTTCATAAATGTAGTTACCCAGGACCCCAAGCACAAGACCCATAACGATCTGATTCGCGAAGAGATTACGAGAACTCGAACTGAGCAATGTCGACTACGCGCATGACGGCCTTTCTTGAGGGCTAACTAAAAAATTTTGGCGCTACTATCTTGTCAGCGCCAATATCCAGTTTGGACTAAACGATTTATCCTGCATTTTGACAAGCGCCATCCGGCCGGGCACACGAACAATCAGGGATGGCTTGCGGCTTATCGCGGTGCAGACAATGCCAGCAACAGACTGGGGTCAAGCGCGGCGAGTTGCTGCTGCGTATGTTCATAACCGATGGCAATGATTTCTTCGGCGCGGCCGAATTCGAGGAAGCGGATGTGGCCGAGCGGTGGTTGGATGATGATGTCCGGCTGGTCGATATACAGCCGCGTTTGCGTGATGCTCGTTTCCATGATGTTGATCGAAGCCAGCAGCACTTCGAAGATGCTGGGTAGCGGTTCCTCGCGCGCGAGCCAGCGTAAAAGCTGGATGCGGCCCGGCGCATCGCTGGCGAGCAGTTTTTGCTTGAGGTTCTGCATCTTCTGGTAATAGATATCCATCCAGCCTGAACGCGGGCGCGGATCGCTTGCCGCAGGGGTAACCACATTGCTCACCGTGGGCAGCAGCGGTTTGAGGTTTTTGCCATTCACGATCTGATGGTTAAGATCGACGGCGATGACAAACTCGGCGCCCATGGCGCGGACAGCGCTGGCCGGCACCGGATTGGTCAGCCCGCCATCCACCAGAATCTGCCCGTTGCGCCGCACGGGGGTAAAAATGCCGGGCACCGAAATACTGGCGCGCACGGCTTCGATGATGTCCCCCGTGCGGATGACCACTTCTTCGCCGCTGATCAGATCGCTGGCGACAGCAGCGAACGCGATGGGCAGGGCTTCGATGCCATCCGCATGCATGTGGCTGCGCACGAGTTCGCTGACTTTCGCCCCGTCGAGCAGACCCGACCTGGGCAGCACGACATCAAAAAAAGAGACAGTCTTTTTCCAGTCGAAACCGAGAAAAGCGGTTTCCAGTCGGTCCAATTTGCCGGCGGCATGGATTGCGCCAATCAATGCACCCATGCTGGTTCCCGCGATGCAATCGATCTGAATGCCGGCGTCCTCGATGGCGCGGATCACGCCGACATGCGCCAGGCCGCGCGCCGAACCACTGCCTAGCGCGAGGCCGATTTTGGGGCGACGCTTTACTTCAGCGCTCACTCTGCATCCACTCTGCCGCTTTGCCTGATCGACAACAAAAGCCACAGGCCGCCGATCACCGCACCAAGAAAACCCAGCAGACCGAAAAAGGGCAGACCGAACAAACTCGGCCCGCCGGGCACCGTCATGACGATCGATGAGCCGACAATCAGCGCCGCCACAACAATGCCCACGACCAGCCGGCTGATCGCCCGATCAAGCTGGTTGCCGACACGCTTCAGATGCGTCACATCAATATGCACTTCCAGCCGCCCACGACGCGCAGCGCGCAACAGGCGGGAAATGTCTTGTGGCAAGTCGGCCACCAAGGCTAGCGCATCACTAACGGACTGCCAACCTCGCTTAACGATCGCTCGCGGCGAGTACCGCGCACGCATGGCCTTTTCCAGCATGGGCATGGCTTCACCGGCCATGTCAAAATCAGGGTCAAGCTCTCGCCCCATGCCTTCTAGCGTGATGAACGCCTTGATCAGCAACGCCAGATCGGCTGGCAGTGTCAACCGATGCTGGCGCAAAATGGCCGCAATTTCGGCAAGCATGCGATCGAGCCGAAGCTGCTTGAGCGGCACGCCATGATATTGATCAACGAAGGTGTCAATTTCCAGCAGCAACACGTCTTCATCCAACACGCTATTGCCTGTCCAATCAAGCAGCACATCGGAGACACGCCGCGCATCGTGCGTCACCAACCCCAGCAATAAGCGTATCAGTTGGTCGCGCCGCTCGCCGGTCAGCCTGCCGACCATGCCAAAATCAATAAAGGCGATACGATTGCCGGGCAGGTAGAACACATTGCCAGGATGCGGGTCAGCGTGGAAGAAACCATCCTCGACGATCATCTTGAGCACGGCATGCGCACCACGCCGGGCAAGCACTTTTCGGTCGAGACCCGCCTGATCAACTGCTTCAAGGTTTCGCCCGGAAAAACCGTCAATGAATTCCTGCACACACGCGCGCTCGCCCGTCCATTGCCAATAGACGCGCGGAATCACTACGGGTGGCTGGGGTGATTGCATCGCTTCATCCGTCAGCGGTTCCTGGTTGCGAGATACCGAATAGTTTGGCGTGTCACCAGCGTTGTCCGACTGAATACCGCTTCGCATAACTTTTTGCACGGTGTTTGCAGCATCCGTATACGCAGAGAAATTTTGCGCGATACGTTCCGCGCTACGGCACTCACTTGCGAAATCAAGCTCGCGGCGCAGCGACTGGGTGAGCTGACGCACCACATCACGCGGGTGAAAGGCACGCAACTCAGGCAGATCGTTTTCAGCGAGCTCGGCCAACCGCATCAGCCAACGCAAATCGGCCTCGATCAGCGGCCGAATTCCGGGGCGGCGCACCTTGACGACCACCTCGCTGCCATCTTCCAGCCGGGCGCGATGTACCTGCGCGATAGAGGCCGCGGCCAGGGGTTGCGGATTGATTGCAGCAAACACTTCCTCGGGCGCCGCGCCGAGGTCAGCGCTTAGCTGCGCATGAATGTCTGCCCACGGTACCGTGGGCGCACTATCCTGCAAACCGCTGAATTCAGCGATCCACGTGGGATCAAACAAATCCACCCGTGTCGCCAGCACCTGGCCGAGCTTGATGAACGTCGGCCCCATTTCTTCCAGGGCACGACGCACCCGTGCTGGCACCTCGAGGTGCGCCAGTTCTTCCGCTTCATTCCAGTGCAGCGCACGGCCGGCTTTTTCCAGTGCATTGGCCAGCCCCAGCCGCCGCACCATGTCGCCAAAACCATAGCGAATCAGAATCGCCGCGATATGCTGCAAACGGCCCAGGTCGCGCACCGCAACGACCGCTTGCCACAGCATCAGTCGCCCTTGCTGCGTGAAGCTTTAGATGAGGGCGCGCTCGGTGAGGGCGTGCTTGGCTTGACACGATCCGCCAAGCCAGACAACATGCCAGCGGCAACCTTGCGCATCACATCAGCGGTTGTTTGTGCCAGCTGCATCCCCGCCTCGATCTGCGTTTTGCTGACAGCGGTCATTTGTTGCGTAAAAGTTTCCAGCGTGGCTTTGATCTGCTCACCAACGGCTGTCCCTGTGCGTTGGGCGTGGCTTACCATATCTGCCAACATGTCAGAAGCCACACCCCGGGTCGCCGTGGCTGATGTTTTCATGGTTTCCAGAAACAGCGATTCCAGACTTTCCAGATCGGCACGGGTGCGCGCCATATCCTGGCTGGAAAACTTCTGCGCCCGGCCTGCTGCTTCTTCTACCGCCAATTTCGTCGCAGCGGCAAATTGCGCCAGCGCCGTATCGAGTCCGGAAACCGCTTCTTTCATACGGATTTGCGCCGCTCGTACCTGGGTTGTCGTTTTATCCAATTCCTCCTGCACGCCTTCGCGCGTGCCTTGCACCACGGCATGCATGATACGGCTGATGGATTCGAGACTCAGCGTATGGCTGCTCATCGCATCGAGGGTAAGCTGGCGCACGGCCGCCTGCACGTCCGCGCCTTGCGCGACAGCTTGCCGTACGCGGCTTTCCAGTACGTCGTTTTGTTCATCTTTATTCTGCGTGGCCATGATCAACTGCTCCTTTGTTTGGTTAGTTGAAAAAATGAAACCCATCGAATCCTACGAACATTGCAAACATTCGAAAAAACTAAAAATGCAAAACCTGGGCATGGTGAATTGACGGTACGTCGTCACACGACATCCATGGTACGCAATCTAGTGCGCAGCGCATCTATTTCTTCGAGTAGTTGCACAGCCAACGCCGCCCCGGCACGATTAACGCCAAGATCGCTTTGCAGGCGCAGAGCCACGCGCGCACGTCGCAGATGCAGGCCGGTAAAGACCCAACGTTGCGGCACATCACCGAGCGGGGTGAGAATGCCCTCATCTACCAGCTCGATAATGCTTTCAGCATGCGTTGTACAGGCGCGACAAACATCGGCCAAGGTCAGTTGCGTCAGCTCTTCAAGAATGACGCCTTCAAGTAGTGGTTGCATGGTTTGGTCGCTCATGTTCACACCCCTAATTTCGCGCGCGGATTAAATCCATGGAACTGTTTTGCCATGTCACTATAAACCGCCTTGGCAGCCTCATCATTCGCCGGGGGCAGGGCAATCTGCAACACCACATAAAAGTCGCCTGCCACGGCGCCCGCCGCTGCAGTGGGAATACCGCGGCCTTTTAGCCGCAATTTAGCGCCGGGGGCAGATCCCGCCGGAATTTTTAGCTCAACTGCGCCATTTGGCGTAGGCACAGTAACGCTAGCACCCAAGGCCGCTTCCCAGGGAGCCAATGGCAAATCAAGCATGACATCGCGCTGATCCACTCGATAGTGCGGATGCGGTCGAAATTCGATTTCCAGGTACAGATCCCCCGCTTTGCCCTGGCCGACACCCGGCGCACCCTGTCCGCTCAGCCGTATGTTTTGTCCCGCACGTACACCACGCGGAATGGTCACATTCAGCTTTTGCTCACGGACGGCTACATGGCCATGAGCATCGACTTCTGGCGCATGCAAGACAATCGTGCGGGTAGCGCCGTGATAAGCGTCTTCCAGATCAAGCAGCACCTTGGCATGGCGATCAGTGCCATGCGCGTGAAACGACGCACCCCGGGATTGACCCCGGTTTTGCGTGGCACGGCCAAAAAGCTGCTCAAAAAATTCGCTGTAATCCGCGCCATCACCGCTCGTGAACCCACCGCCAGAGAATTCGAACCCCTCATTCCAGTCCGGTGGCGGACGAAACTCTTGACCGCCTTTCCAATTGGCACCCAGACGATCATAGGCCGCGCGCTTTTCCGGATCTTTTAACACTTCATACGCCTCGCCTAATTCCTTGAAGCGCACCTCGGCATCCGCCGCCTTACTCACATCAGGGTGATACTTACGTGCCAGCCGGCGGTAAGCACGCTTGATTTCATCCTGCGTTGCACTGCGTTCAACGCCCATGATTTTGTAGTAGTCCTTAAACTCCATGACCATTTCCTGAAAAGGTTTATAGATGTTATATGCGACCGAATTTACAAATTAAAAGTCTGACCTAATTCAGGCATCTCGACATGCGTATCTGGGCTTTGCAAAGAAAGTTGCGTGGAAAATTTTTGCATAACCTCTTCTTCGCCATGCACAAGAAAAGTACGCGGGGCACGACTATGTCGATGCCAGGCCAGAAGCTCATCACGATCGGCATGCGCGGAGAATCCATTGATGGTGTAAATTTTCGCCCGCACCAAAATCTCTTCACCAAACAGGGTGACCGCTTTAGCGCCATCGATAATGCGCCGCGCCAAAGTGCCTTGGGCGGCAAATCCAACAAACACGACACTCGAATTTTCGCGCCACAAATTATGTTTCAAATGATGCCGCACCCGTCCGCCGGTCGCCATGCCCGAGCCGGCAAGAATAACGGCTCCGCTGGTGATTGCGTTAAGGGCCATGGATTCTGAGGACTCGTGTATGAAGTGCAGCCCTGGCAAAGAAAAAGGGTCTTGCCCGGAATCAAATAGTGTTCTCGTTTCCGCATCGAAACATTCCGGATGACGACGAAAAATTTCAGTGGCTGAAATCGCCATCGGCGAATCAAGAAAGACTTGCACGTTGTGCCGTAACCGGCCACTTTTAACACCGGCACGCAAATAAAAAAGGATCTCTTGCGCACGCTCTAATGCGAAGGTCGGAATAATGACATTACCGCCACGGCGGAAAGTCTCTTCAATGGCTTGATAAAGTTCTTCGATAGAGGGCTCAAGTAGTTTATGCAGCCGGTCACCATACGTTGTTTCCATAACCACTACATCACTTGCCGGTGGTGGTGTCGGGTCACGCAGTATTGGCCGATTCGCATTGCCGATGTCACCAGAAAAAACCATACTGCGTTTTTCACTCCCCGCCTCAATGGTCAAATGAATACTGGCTGAACCAAGAATGTGACCGGCATCAAGGAAGGTGGCAGTGATTCCAGGGGCTACGACAATAGGCTGCTTGTACTGCGCTGTGCGGCCGAAATAATCCAGACAATTGAGTGCATCAAGCTGGGTATACAGTGGCTGCGGCAACTCTCCCTTGTCTTTGTTTTGGCGCATGAGTTTGCGGGATTGCCAACGCGCATCTTCTTCTTGCAGATGGGCAGAATCGAGCATCACCACCTTCGCCAGTTCGCGGCTCGCGGCGGTCGTAATGATTTCACCTTGAAACCCGCGCTTGGCGAGCAAAGGCAGCCTGCCGCAATGATCAAGGTGCGCATGGGTGAGTAAAACAAAATCAATCGCCGTGGCATCAAAGCCAAAGGGTGCTACATTTTCTTCGCTTAATTCACGACCACCTTGATATAAACCGCAATCAATGAGTATTCGCTTATCTGCGCCTTCAACAAGAGAGCAAGAGCCAGTAACACCGCGCGCCGCACCATAGAATGAAAGTTTCATTGACTTCCCTTCACGACGGTTAAGTCGCCGCCCACTTCGATCTTACGCGCTTGGATTTCTGCTTTTCTACTGATCGCAGCAGGAATGCCGCCGATGCCCCAGTGGTCCGGCGTGCAGTTGGCAATATGCACCCGGATACGATTTCGTTCTGTGCCTAAATTTTTTTCAATCACATCCGTCACGGCAGCAATCAGTTGATGATGTTGCGCCAGACTGCGCCCTTCCATAATGACTATTTCGATATACGGCATCTCCACCTGGCCACGCGGCCGGGTTTTTAAAACCTCACTGGCAGGCTCGCCCGCAATGCCCCAAAGATCGGGATCGATCTCGGTAACCCAAATCTCTAACCGCTCTTTGGGTGCCGTGAGCACCTCGGCCATAACCATTGAAACATCATGAATCACGCGTTTTAAAACGTCTTTCGAGTGGCCTTGCAATACGTTGATATGAGCAACAGGCATGATGATCTCCTTGGGGTTTCTCCTTCAAGTTTCTCTGTGAAATTTTTACGGCAAACCGTGGCGCCGGCCAGAATCCAGCATCAAGGATGACCCCGCCATGGCATCGGCCTCGGGGGCTAAAAGCAAGCAAATACCCCAGGCCACTTGCTCCGGCGAGGTAAAGGCACGAATGGCCGAGTCCTGGCGAAATTCATCGAGCACCACTGCGGGGGCTACTCCCCGCTTTGCTGCACTCGCTGTCGCAATGGCGTGGAGGCGTTCGGTCTCTGCCGGGCCGGGTGCAACCAGGTGCGCGGTAATGCCACGCTCGCCCAATGCCCAGCTCAATTGGCGCATTAAATTGGTGAGCGCAGCATTAGCAACGCCCGCCGTTGCAGCATAAGCTGTCGGCTCAAAGCCGTAATGTCCGCCAACGGCAACCAAACGAGAGCCACGCACCAGATGGCTTTCCACCGCGCGAAAAAGGCGCAGCATGCCACCGGCTTTAATATTGACCGCCTGCGCCAAAACCAGTGGGCTCGCGTCCAACACGCCACCGGCCACCGGCACGCCAGGCGCATGAATGGCCATGCGAACCGTTCTATCCACCTGTTGCGCAATTTTTGCGATGGCGGAATCCTCACTGATATCCGCTACGCAATAACGAATATGCGCAGAGCTTTCAGTGAGCGCCTTGAGTTCTTTTTCTGATCGCCCGATGGCTAACAGATCAAGACCGGATGCCACAAGCCGGTGTGCTACAAATTTTCCTAACGCACCGGTAGCGCCCACCATGACGGCTAATTCACGTGGATTGTTTGAGTCAGTAGTCAAGATTTTCTCCTTTTTGGGTATGTTTGCCGTGTCACCAGCGCCGACTTTTTGATTATCAGCGCTTCAAGTGATTGTTGTGTTACAGCCATGATCATGGCTTTCGAGCTCAATTTGCAGCGTGGAATGTGTGATCGAAAATTCACGTTGTAGCACGTTTTCTATCGCCCCAAGAACCGCATCTCCCGGATGACCGGATGGCATGACAAGATGGGCGGTTAGCGCGCACTCTGTTGTGCTCATGGCCCAGACGTGCAAGTCATGCACGTCTGTCACGCCGGGTTGGCTGCGCAGCCAGGCATCTACCGAGGCAAGCTCAATGCCTTCGGGCACACCGTCGAACAACAAATGCAGCGACTGACGAAACAAGCCCCAGGTGCCCATGATGATGATGAGCGCAATGACGATGCTAGTCACCGGATCAAGCCAGGCCCAGCCCCACCATAAATACAATACACCCGCCAACGCAACGCCGAGGGACACCAGCGCATCGGCTGCCATATGCAAAAATGCGCCGCGAATGTTGATGTCATGCTCGCGCCCGGCCATAAAAAGCGCGGCGGTAGCGCCATTGATCACCACGCCGATGGCCGCCACACTGATGACGGTAAGGCCCGCAACGGGTACCGGTGAATGCAGCCGATGCGCCGCCTCCCACAAGAGCGACCCCATCGCGACCAACAACAAAACGGCATTGGCAAACGCAGCGAGGATGGATGCGCGTCGCCAACCATACGTGTGCCGCGCGTCGGGCGCTCGCCTGCCAGCAGCCACAGCGCCCCAGCTCAACAGCAGGCCAGCAACATCCGAGAGGTTATGTCCGGCATCTGCCAACAAGGCCAACGATTCGGCACGCCAGCCGTAGAAGGCTTCGACAATGACGAAGGCAACATTCAGCCCGATCCCCACAATGAAGGCGCGATTGAACGCCGCCGGGCCGTGGCTGTGTCCATGGTTATGGCTATGGCCGCTGACAGAGTGATCATGGGTTTCGTGCATAGAATAAAGTGGGTGCAAGGACATCAAAAAAAATCGTTTGCGTTTAAAAAATACTCTTTTGAATTTACTCGCGGTGCATGCCGATAAGGTTTAACACTGTATCACTCTCGTTACTAGGGAACTCTACGTCCGTTTGAATAAATGACACTTCGCCGTAATATGTGCCGACAATGAGCAAGACCGGCGAAAAAATCGCCATGGATAGACCGCGAAAATTAATGCGGCATTGAAGGCATTACCCATAAAAAAATCAGCTGAAAAATAAGCATCGCGATGGTGTTTATTCTCTCATCACAATCATCTTCATCTCTTCCTCAATTTAACAAAAGGATCACTGCATGAACTACGAAGATATTTTGTACGAAGTACGCAATGGCGCTGCCTGGATCACCATCAACCGCCCAGAAAAAATGAATGCATTTCGCGGAAAGACTTGCGACGAACTGATTCATGCCATTAATAAAGCAGGCTACACCCACGAAATTGGCGTTATCGTGCTGGCCGGGGCCGGAGAAAAAGCGTTTTGCACCGGAGGCGATCAGTCAGCGCATGAAGGTCAGTACGACGGTCGTGGCACGGTCGGTCTACCTGTTGAAGAACTACATAACGCGATTCGCGATGTACCCAAACCCGTGATTGCTCGCGTACAAGGCTATGCTGTCGGCGGTGGCAACGTGCTGTGCACAATCTGCGATTTCACTATTGCCTCCGAAAACGCCACCTTCGCCCAAGTAGGGCCCAAAGTAGGCTCGGTCGATCCAGGCTATGGCACGGCTTTTCTGGCCCGTGTCGTTGGCGAGAAAAGAGCGCGTGAGATCTGGTATTTATGCCGCCGCTACCCCGCAGCCGAGGCGTTGGCCATGGGCTTGGTGAACGCCGTCGTACCGCATGACCAGCTCGATACGGAAGTGCAAAAATGGTGCGACGAGATCATGGAAAAAAGTCCCACCGCGATTGCCATTGCCAAACGCTCTTTCAACATGGATACCGCGCACCAAGCCGGCATTGCAGGCATGGGCATGTACGCATTAAAACTTTACTACGACACCGAAGAGTCGCGCGAAGGCGTCAAGGCTTTTCTGGAAAAGCGCAAGCCTGACTTCCGCAAATACGCGAAGTGAGCTCTGTTAGCTAGCACCCCGCCCATGAACGCCGAACGCACCCCCGCGTTCGGCTTTTGAATTCACGCAGGAGAGATGATGAATCCTTATCTTGATGAAGACCTCACGATGCTGGCCGAACAAGCCCGCCGCTTTGCCACCGGGCGCGTAGCCCCGGACTTTTTAGAACGCGACCAAACCCGCGTGCTGGATCGCACCCTGATGCGTGAAATGGGGCAGATGGGATTTCATCGCACCTGAATTGCCAGAACAGCATGGCAGCCAAGGCCTGGATTGCCTGGCAGCAGGTGTCATTCACGCAGAAATTGCGCGAGCCGACCTCGGTATTTCCTATGTCAATCCGCTGGCCTCGTTAAACGGGCAGATTCTGGCGCACCACGGCACGCCGGAGATCGTCAAACCTTGGCTAACCCAAGCTCACGCAAGGTGAAATACTGTTTGCGGCGGCACTCACCGAGCCGCGCGGTGGCTCGGTGAGTGCCAATCCGCGCCCTTCGTACAAGTCCTACGGGGCTTTGATTTTTCTCGTGCCTTGATCGGCCTTCAAGTGCTGGCGGTAGCCCGTGTTGCGCTCGAAGAAACCCGGGTCTATGTGACCCAGCGCGAGTTTTTTGAAAAGACAAGGGTGCGCCGCACACGGCTGAAGCGGCCCTGTGTAAATGGTGGGCACCCAAGCTGGCTTACGATGTCGTCCATCAGTGCTTGCTGACATTCCGGTCATGGCGGCTATGACCGTGGCCTGATGGAACAAAGGTTACGCGACGTGCTGGGTTTCCATCTGGGTGATGGCACCGCCCAAATCGTGAAAACCGTTCTTGCCCGCACACGTGCCGGGCGTGCCGTCGTGGCGGTGAGAACATCCCGGTGGTTGAGTTTGAAACTCTGCTGTAGCGTCATCCCGCCATCGCCGCCTATCCTGATGATCGACTCGGCGAACGCGCCTGTGCGATTGTTACCTCCAAGTCGGGGCAAAGCGTTGACCTGTCTTCGGTTGCGAGCTTTTTAAAAGCACAAAAAGTCACCCTGCAATACATCCCCGAGCGCTTGATTGCGCTGGATGCCATGCCTATGAAGCCTTCCGGGAAAATTCAGAAATTCAAACTGCGCCAAATGCTGCTTGATGGCACCATCTAAAGCAGCATGAATTGATTTTTTAAAGTTCGGCGATCACCGGCGCATGATCCGATGGACGTTCCAGCTTGCGGGGCGCTTTGTCAATCACACAGGTGCGACACAAGCTTGCCAGCGCAGGCGTGAGCAAAATATGATCAATGCGCAAGCCGCGATTAAGGCGAAAGCCCATTTGCCGATAATCCCACCAGGAAAAAATCTTCTCGGGCTGGTCAAACAGCCGAAAAGCATCGGCCAGCCCCAGCGCTTGCAATTGACGCAGCGCTGCACGCTCTGCTTCGCTGCATAAAATCTGATCTTTCCAGGCGGCGGGGTCATGCACGTCGCGATCTTCCGGTGCAATATTAAAGTCGCCCAGCAGGGCAAGTCGCGGATGCTGTGCAATCTCCTGCTGTAGCCAGCGGGTCAAGGCGGCATACCATTGCAGCTTGTAGGCATATTTTTCAGAGCCAACAGCCTGGCCATTGGGCATATAGCCGCAAACAATGCGCACGCCATCGACAGTGGCTGCAATCACGCGCTTTTGCGTGTCCGCAAAATCAGGGATATCAAGATGTACATCCGTCATTTCACTGCGCGACAGAATGGCAACCCCGTTGTAGGTTTTCTGCCCGTTATGGACAGCGTGATACCCGGCGGCCAGAAGCTCGGCATAGGGAAACACCTTGTCTTCCATTTTGGTTTCCTGTAAACACAGCACATCAGCCTGCGTTGTGGCGAGCCAGTCCAGTACATGCGGCAGGCGTACTTTAAAAGAGTTCACATTCCAGGTGGCAATCTTCATGGCATCAGTGACCGTTTAAAAATTAGGTTCATGGCGGCTTAGTGAGCGTATTGGTCAGCGCATTGGCCAGGCGCACATACTCGCCCACGCCTAGCTCCTCTGCACGTGCTGTGGGCGAGATGTCCAGTGCGGTGAGGTCCGCTTCATTGATAAAGCCACGCAAAGTATTGCGCAACATTTTGCGGCGCTGCCCAAAAGCGGCGGCGACAATGCGCGCGAAGAGTGCTTCGTCTTTTGCCGTGTCATTTTCGGCATGTTGCGCCGTGTCACCATCCGCTACGGCGAAGAGAGCGTTTTTTGCTCGACCGCCTTGTAGCGCAGTTGCTTCATCAGCGCCGACTTTTCTCTTATCACGCGGAATCAATCTCACGATGGCCGACATCACTTTAGGCGGTGGTTCAAAGGCATCTGGTGGCACAGTGAACAAACACTCCATGTGATAGTGGTACTGCAGCATCACCGACAAACGGCCAAAGGCGCTGCTGCCGGGTTCAGCCACCATGCGATCCACCACTTCTTTTTGCAGCATGAAATGCATGTCATGCACCACCGGTGCGCTCTCCACCAGATGAAACAGCAAGGGGCTGGAAATGTTGTACGGCAAATTGCCCACGATCTTCAATGGCCCCGTGCGCTTGAGCGCGGAAAAATCGAAGGCAAGTGCGTCCCCTTCGTGTACGGTGAGTCGCTCGGCAGGCCAACATTGGCGCAGACGGGCAATCAAGTCACGGTCAATTTCCACAACCTGCAGATGATCGATGCACGCGAGCAATGGCTCAGTCAATGCGCCGAGACCCGGGCCAATTTCAACCACGGTTTCACCCGCTCGTGGCGCAATCGCATCAACAATTTGCTGAATGATGCCGGTAGAAACCAGAAAATTTTGGCCAAACCGTTTGCGCGCAACATGGCCCGCAAGTTGGCCTGAAGATTTGGCCATGTCAGATGCGTCGCCGAGCGATGTGAATGGCTGCATCCACAGCAGCAAACAGGCTGCTAGCCGAAGCCCTGCCTGTTCCCGCCAGATCAAGGGCTGTGCCATGATCAACCGAGGTACGAATAATCGGCAGCCCCAGAGTGACATTAATCCCTTCGTCAAACGCCGCGTACTTAAGCACAGCTAACCCTTGATCGTGATACATCGCGAGTTGCGCGTCAGACCCGGCGAGTACATTTTTGGTGAATAGCGTATCCGCCGGTAGCGGGCCGACGAGCTGCATGCCCTCTGTGCGCAGCCGATTCAGCACCGGGATAATGACGTCGATTTCTTCACGTCCCATATGTCCGCCTTCACCCGCATGCGGATTGAGCCCGGCAACCAGAATGCGCGGCCGAGTGATGCCGAACTTGTTCTGTAGATCGTTATGCAAAATGCGCAGGGTTGCTTCCAGGCCTGCTTGCGTAATGGCAGTTGGAACGTCTTTGAGCGCCAGGTGAGTAGTTGCTAACGCCACACGCAGCCCGGCACCCGCCAATAACATCACGACACGTGATGTGCCCGTGTGTCTGGCGAGATATTCTGTATGTCCGGTAAATGAAATTCCCGCATCGTTAATGATGCTCTTATGTACGGGGGCCGTTACCATGGCTGAAAATTCACCCGAAACACAGCCTGCCAACGCCCTATCCAGCATTTGCAGCACATAGTTTGCATTGGCAGCATTCGGCTGCCCGGCAATGGCTGGGGCGGCTAATGGCAAATGCAGAATATCCAAGGCGCCCATATCCAGCCCGAGGATGCGCGCACGGCTGACTAATAAATCCCGGTCACCGAGTACCACCAAGGGCACAGGCCACGCGCGCGAGGCAAGCTGAAGGCAGAGCTCAGGCCCGATACCCGCAGGCTCGCCAGAGGTCACGACAATCGGGTTAGAGGTCTTCGAGACGATCTTCAACATAGGCGCGGTCTCGCAGTTGCCGAACCCAATCCTGATACACCTCGTCGGCCTTGCGATCGCGCAACACTTGACGTGCAATCATGCGCTGACGCTCCAGGCTCATCTCTCCTGTACGCCGCTCCAGAACCTGAATCAGGTGAAAGCCAAAGGGGGACTGTACAGGCCCGCTGATCTGATTAATTTTCAGGGCATCCATAGCCGCTTCAAATTCGGGGACAGTATCTCCTGCGTACAACCAACCTAAATCGCCGCCTTTAGAAGCAGACAAATCATTTGAATACTGGCGTGCCAGATCGGCAAAATCAGCGCCGTTATCCAGCCGCTCCTTGAGCGACAGTATTTTGTGTTCGGCCTCTGCTGCAGACACCAGCTCATTCACCTTGATCAAAATGTGTCGTACATGCGTTTGTTTGGCAGCCACGGCCAACGGATTAGTTTCGCCATTGCGCTTTTCTGTCAGTTTTATGATATGAAAACCTGCGGGGCTACGCAGAATTTCACTCACGTCACCGGGCTGTAATTTTTTTACGGCGTCTGCGTAAAGGGCTGGCAAACGATCCAGCGGGCGCAATCCCAGCGCGCCGCCCTTAAGTCCATCAGGGGCTTCCGAAAAGCTTGCGGCAACCTTGGCAAAATCCTCACCGCGACGAATCTGATCCAACGCCGATTGCGCGCGCGCGCCAATCCGCATTAACTGATCTGGCGTAGGATTTTCCGGGAGGCGCAACACGATGTGCGAAATATTGACGGCAACGTTGTCACTTTTAGCGCCACTGTCGGGGTTGTTGATGTAGTTCTCAATTTCACCATCAGATATGGAAACACGACGGGCAACCTCTCGGTCACGCAGACGCGACAGCGTGATCTCACTGCGAATTTCCTCGCGAAACTTGTCCCAGCTGATACCGTCTTTTTCAAGTGCCGCACGAAAAGCAGCCAAGGTTAATTTATTGCTCTCGGCAATGCGCCGTATGGCGTCTTCCAGCTCGCCATCCGTCACGCTTAGCCCGGTTTCTTTGGCGTCTTGCAGTTGTACACGATCAGAAATCATGCGATCGAGCATCTGCCGCTCAATAACACTCTTCGGGGGGAGTGGCACATTCTGCTCGCGCATCTGGCGTTCAACGCTGGCCAGACGACTCTGCAGCTCTTGCAGGGTAATGACTTCATCATTAACAACCGCCACGATGCGATCCACTTCTACCGGGCTGGCCGATCGCGCACGGGCAGACATTGGCATCGATAGCGCGGCAATGAAAATCAGCAAAACAGCGAGTGGGGAACGAATATTCATAAAATAATAAGGGTACTCAACATCCAGGGTCAGGGAGCGAAGGAGTCCTCTACCGAATCCGTGCTTCGATTGATGACACCGTAACCGGGAACCGCCCGTTTCAGCAGCTCCAGGGGGTTAGAGCCGAGACGTGCAAAACCGTTCAATTCCAGTTGGAAAAAAAGCGACGAATTCACGCGCTGCGTTTGGGTTGCCAGCCGTTGCACAACCACCCGACCAACCCAGCAGCCGCCATCATACTCAAGCCCGGCAACAGATTCTACCAATCGTTTTTCTCTGATTGAATAGTTATAGCGGCCCACGCCATGCCAGCCACCGCTCAGTGGCCACTGGCCGGAAATATCAAACTGGCCGAGTTGATCGCGCGTGTAGCGATAACCTGTATTCAACAGCTTACCGGCTTCCGGTTGATAACGGCCGCTGATATTAAGGCGCTCCATTTGACCTAGCCGAGTGTTGTATTGCACGCCCGCATCAACATAGGTCTTCGGTAGGACACGGCCAGAAAATGCACCCAGAAGATCCGTCTGCCGATCGTTGCGTAAAACCTCACCAGGCAAGCCCACGTGCTGAGTGGTGAAGTAAAGCCGTTGCCCAAAAGCCGCACGCAAAATTTCGGCACCGCTTTCCGGATCAAGCAAGCGTGACGTCAACATGCCCGTTAGCTGATTAGCGTCGTTGATACGGTCACCCCCGACGTAACGGTTTTCGGAAAAAATCTGTGCAAAATTGAAGTCTGCCAGCGCACTATCAAAAACCGGAATCTGACTTTGATCGCGCTCAGGAATATATAAATAAAACAAACGTGGTTCGAGCGTTTGCGTTAATGCTGTACCAAACCATTCCAGTGGCCGCTCGAATGTCACCCCGCTATCGATACTGGCAATGGGTACAGTGCGCGTTATATTGTCTGGTACACCCAACGCTTGTTTATCTAAACGATAGCGTGTCGAGTGCAAACCGATTTTGGGCGTGATAAAAAACGCCGCTGTCTGCAACGGCCATGAAATTTGTGGATACAGCGTAAAGCGTCGGCCTTCGGTCAGGGTGGGATGCCTGAAGTTCACATTCTCGCCGGCAAAGGCAAAGCTCATGCCCAGCGGCAAATCACTCCGGTTGGCATTCACGTTAATTTGGGGCAACCGTTTATAAGGCGTGACCACGGGCGGCAAAGCCGGGTCTTGCAGCGTTTGATAGCTTTGCGCCAGCACGCTGGCCGACCACCAGCTGGCGCCGTAGCTTAAGGTTCCCTGGCGCAACAAATTGGTTTGCGCAATGATGGACGAATTATTGGCCAGATCACTGAAGTAGGTGCCATCAGAGGCCCCATTCAAGTTCAACGAACCACTCACGCCATAACCAAAGTTTTGGTTATGCACGTAGGAATAGGCGCTACGGCGCTTGTCTTCCAGCCGATCATTAGGCAACAATTGGCCCTCAAACGTGCCACTGTAGGTTGGCTCAAGATAACGATATTCGCCATTCCACAAAACGCCGCGGCGGGTGATCATGCGTGGCGCAATGGTGGCGTCCATGTTGGGCGCGATGTTCCAGTAAAACGGCTGAGTGAACTCAAAACCACCCCGCGTAGTTGAACCAATCGTTGGCGTAAGTAAACCGCTTTGACGTTCATTGTTAAGCGAGAAGCTCAACCACGGCGAATACAAAATGGGGACGCCTTTGAAATACAACGTGGCATTGTTTGCCACGCCCTCTTGCTCAGCATAGTCAAGCCGCAAACTGGAGGTGCGTGCAAACCAATCGGGCGAATCACCTGCCGCGGGTGTGCAAGTGCTGTAAGTGGCATCCGTCAAGTGATATTTCCCCTTGCCTTCAAAATCGAGGCGTGAGGCAACACCCTGCCCGGTTGTCAGGTGCCCGGCGGGTTCTTCACCCGCGGCCCACAACACCGGTGGCGTGCCCGTTTGGGGGCGCCGTATCTGGTATTCCGGTTGCTCAAAGAAGCCTGTGTTTTCACCCAGTTTCATGCGTAACCTGGGCCCACGAATGCGATCCCCTTCGTTGGTCAGATCCACATTACCCTCGGCTTCCACCTCGTCGTTCGCTTGCCAGTGTGTCAGGCGATCACTTTTAAGGACAGCCCCGCGCCGACGTAAATCAACATGGCCCTCGGCCACCATCTGCACATCACTTTGGCCCGTTATGTGGTCCGCCGTGAGAAATGTGGGCAACAGTTCATCCGGCGCTGTGGCATGAGCCAACAGCTTGCCGCTGGTTTTAAGACTCGGTCCTGGTAACACGCCGGCTGCCACGTGTGCCGAATACGTTGGCACCAGCGCAGGCTGCGCAACCACCAGTGGCGGCTCTTTCAATGTTGATGACGGGGCCGCCATAAGTGTGGCGTCGCGCTCCCCCAGCAAGGCAGGATCAACGCGCAAAAGGGGCAAGGATTTAGCTGTGGCGACCGTAGTTTTAGTAGCTTCCTTGCGCGGGATAGTGACTGCTGCCCGCGGCTGGGGCGCAGCGGCTGGGGCTGGAGCTGTAACTACTTGCGGTGCGGCCACCGCAGGGGAGGTCGATGTTGCTGCCGGGGTTTCTGCTGGAGTTTCTGCCGGGGGTGACGAAGCCCCTCCGCCCAACAGGGCCGGATCCACCTGCAACTTAGGCAACGACTCTACCGCACCCGCCACTGTGGCGGTACCCAGCAGGCTCAAACCCATTGCCAGCAGGTCAATGAGATGTCGTCGATAGAATGGTCCGCGATTGCAAAAAAGCATGCCGTGTCTTTTATCAGAATGTAGCGGCACAGCAGGGATGAATAAACACTTTGCTGACCGATGCTAGAATTTTGGATTCTAACACTGCCCCCTGCCGGAGGACTTTGCCATGGGTTTTTGCGCAAGTTTCTGCGCGCTTGACTGACATGGGAGTCCCCGCCCGCTATGGAACGTCAGCAACACATTGTCGATTGGCTCACCGCTCTTTGGCCGGGGCGTCAATTCTCCCTGCTTCCCGCATCAGCTGACGCCAGTTTCCGGCGCTATTTTCGCGTCACGCTGGACGATGGCAGCACAGCGATTGTCATGGATGCGCCACCTGCTGTTGAGGACTGCCGCCCGTGGCTGCATGTGCAGCAGCTATTTAGCCATGCCCAAGTGTATGTGCCTCACGTCATGGCACACGATCTGGACAACGGGTTTTTGCTGCTCTCTGATCTGGGAAACGTCACCTATCTATCGGTGCTCACTGCGGACAATGCTTCACTGCTATACCGCGACGCCCTCACCTCGCTGGTGAAAATCCAGCAGGCCAGCCGGCCAGGCGTGCTGCCTGATTACGATCACACTTTGCTTAAACGCGAGCTTGATCTATTCCCCGATTGGTATCTCGCGCGCCACCATCAACTCCCCCTCACTGATGCCATGCGCACGGAACTCGACACCGTGTTCGAACGCATCCTCGCCGTCAACTTGGCCGAGCCGCGCGTGTTCGTGCATCGCGATTACCACTCGCGCAATCTCATGTACATGGCTTCCGCCGCCAATCCTGGCATCATCGATTTTCAGGATGCCGTATATGGTCCGATCAGCTATGATCCAGTCTCGCTACTCAAGGATGCCTATATCACCTGGGATGAAGAAACTACCTTGGACTGGCTCATTCGTTATTGGGATCAGGCACGCAAAGCCAACTTGCCTGTCGCCGAAGATTTCGCCGTATTCCACCGCAATTACGAATGGATGGGCCTGCAACGGCACCTTAAAGTGCTGGGCATTTTCGCCCGCCTTTATCACCGCGACGGCAAAGATGGCTATCTGAAAGACTTGCCAGTGGTTGAACAGTATGTGCGCAAAACTTGCGCACGATACGCCGGGCTCAAGCCGATTCTCACGCTGCTCGATCGAGTCTCCGGGCAAGCGCAGCAGGCTGGCTACACCTTCTGATGAAAGCCATGATTCTCGCGGCCGGTCGTGGCGAACGCATGCGGCCATTGACCGACACCTGCCCCAAACCGCTATTGCTTGCCGGTGGCCAGCCGCTGATTGTCTGGCATCTGCAACGTCTTGCGGCAGCAGGGTTTCGCGAAGTCATCATCAATCACGACCATCTCGGCGCGCAGATTGAAGCGGCCTTGCAGCAAGGCGCGGCGTGGGGTCTGACGATACGTTATTCACCTGAACCAGCGGGCGCACTGGAAACTGCCGGCGGTATTGCCAACGCACTGCCCTTGTTGGGTGATGCACCGTTCTTCGTGATCAACGGCGACATTTTTTGCGACTGGGATGTGGCCCGCGCAAGAGATGCATTAGCGATAAACAATCTGGCGCATTTGGTTTTGGTTGCTAATCCGACGCATCATCCGCAAGGCGATTTCACACTGAACAATGGAAAAGTCGGCGCTGGTGATACGCCGCAAAGCTTTGAATCCGACCGAAGGAAGTGCAGAGCCGACCGAAGGAAGTGCAGAGCCGACCGAAGGAAGTGCAGAGCCGACCGAAGGAAGTGCAAAGCCGTCTCTGGAAAGTCCCCGGGTGGAGCGGCAGACAAACTAACATTCGCTGGCATAGGCGTCTATCGCCCGGCGTTATTCAGCACCATCACCCGCGGCCAGCCCGCAAAACTCGCCCCGTTGTTACGCACCGCCATGACTACCGGCCAGGTTTCCGGCGAACAGCATCATGGACGCTGGATCGACGTCGGCACACCCGAACGGCTGGCCGAGCTGGATGCACTGCTGGCACATGATCCCCGCGCACTATAATCAGCGACATGGATAACACACCGCCACCAAAGAGTACTCGCTGCGCAGCGTATCGCCAGCGCCGGCTTTCTCTCATCACTCGTATGCAGCAAGCAGGCGGCGGTGTTGCCGTCATTCCCACAGCGGCTGAGCATGCGCGCAACCGCGATACGCAGTTCCCTTTTCGCGCGGACAGCTACTTTCAATATCTCACCGGCTTTAACGAGCCAGAAGCCGCGCTGATCATCGTTGTTGGCGCAAAAAATAACGAGGGGCAAAGCCTGCTTTTTTGCCGTGAGAAAAACCCCGAGCGCGAAATATGGGATGGCTTTCGTTACGGGCCAGAAGCCGCAAAAGACGTCTTTGCCTTTGATGCCGCTTTCCCTATCAGCACCTTCGATAGCCAGTTGGCCGAGATCCTCGCCGATCAACCTGCGTTGTGGTTTTCGCTTGGGCATGATCCCGCCTGGGATGCGCGCATCACCACCGCGCTCAATGCCGTGCGCAACCAAACCCGCGCGGGTAAATGTGCACCGGCCATCCTGCGCGATGTGCGTGTTGAGCTGGATGCCATGCGCTTGATAAAAGACGCCAGCGAGCTTGCCCTGATGCGTCGCGCGGGCGAAATTTCCGCCGAAGCGCATGTGCGCGCCATGCGCTTTACCGCTCCAGGGCATTATGAATATGAAGTAGAAGCTGAACTACTGCATACCTTTCGTCGCCATGGCTGTGAAGCGCCAGCCTATACATCCATCGTTGCGGGCGGCGCGAATGCCTGCGTACTGCATTACGTCGGCAACGATCAGCCCTTGAAGGATGGTGATTTATTGCTCATTGACGCCGCAGGAGAGCTGGAAGGTTACGCGGCTGACATCACGCGCACCTTCCCTGTGAATGGCCGTTTTTCTTCAGCGCAAGCGGCGATTTATCAACTGGTGCTGGATGCCCAGCTCGCCGCCATTGCCGCAGTAAAACCTGGCGCCAGCTTTCTCGCTCCGCATGAGGCAGCGCTCAACGTGCTAGCGCAAGGCATGCTCGATTTGCATCTGCTTAGCGGTTCATTAAGCGAAGTCATACAGACAGAAAGTTACAAGAAATTTTTCATGCATCGCACCAGCCATTGGCTCGGCAAGGACGTGCACGATGCAGGCGGCTATCGGCAAGGCGAACTGTGGGCACCGTTACAACCCGGCATGGTACTGACCATCGAGCCCGGCTGTTACATTCGCCCCGCCAAGGATGTGCCCGAAGCTTTCTGGAACATCGGCGTGCGCATTGAAGATGATGCGGTGGTGACCACCGACGGCTGCGAAATCATCACGGGCGGCGTGCCCAAAACCATCGCTGAAATTGAAGCGCTCATGCACCAAGATGGCTAACCCACGATGCAACCCACCATTGCGAGCGAAGCTGGCCTGAATAGTCACCTCCTTCTTCAAGAAGGGGGGCGGGGCGCGGCCTCCCTAGCTGTCTCCCTAGCTGTCTCCTTACCTGCCACCAACGATGGCTACGGATCGGTTCGATCCGTAGCCATCGTTGGTGGTGGCCCCGTCGGCATGGCACTCGCCTTGGCCTTGCACTACCATGGCATCCCCGCAGAAATTTTTGAGGCGCGCACACGTGCTGACGTGCGCCAAGACACCCGTGTGCTGGCACTGTCTGACGGTTCGCGGCAAATTCTTGAGTGGCTGGGCGTCTGGCCGCAACATGCCGCCACCCCCATTCACCGCATCCACATATCCCACCGTGGCAGCCTCGGCCGCACCCGGCTCAGCGCCAGTCAGATGGATGTTCCGGCATTAGGCTGGGTGTTGCCCGCAGCCAGGTTGATCACCACACTCGACGCAGCGGTCAGTGCAGCCGGTATTGTTTATCACGAGCAACAAAAAGTCGGCGCTGGCAAGACGCCGACAAACACATCGAGCCAGACCAAGGTCGCGCTCACCGCTTGGGCAGAGGGCGCTGTGAATACCGCTGACGCAACCACTAACATCACCGCGCATGATTACGCGCAGCACGCCGTGCTGTGCCAAGCCCACACAGCGCAGCCGCACAACCACATGGCATGGGAACGTTTCACCGACGAAGGGCCGGTGGCCTTGTTGCCGCTAGGCAAGGCCTACGCCATCGTCCTCACCTGTGCAGCGGTGGATGTCGCACGGATTGCCGCGCTCACCGACGCTGATTTTCTCGCCTTGCTGCAACAGCGCTTTGGCACACGGCATCGATTTATTTCTGTCACCCCGCGTGAAACATTTGCACTGGACTTGCGTTACCGCCAGCAGCCCGTGGGTGAGCGCGAGGTCTGGCTGGGCAATGCCGCACAAACGCTGCACCCCGTTGCCGGGCAGGGTTTTAATCTGGCGTTGCGTGACGTGTGGGAGCTCGCGCGCACGCTGCACCACGCACCCGACCCAGGCAGCCCCGACCGGCTTGCCGCCTATGCCAAGAGCCGTCAGCTCGATCGGCGCGGCGCCATTGGCTTTACCCATGCGTTAATCAACATTTTTGCATCCACCCTCCCGCCGGTGCGGCACGCACGTGGCGCGGGTCTGCTGGCGCTGGATTTGTTGTCGCCGCTGAAAAACTTTGTGGCGCGGCGCATGATCTTCGGCGCACGCGCCTGGTAAAACGCGTTTGCCCACCACTCACACCTTGACGTAGTAGCTGCGTGCCGATCTGCCAGCATCTGCAGGATAACCGCTCGCAACGAGCACAGTCCTCGTTAGCGAAAAACCACCGTTTTACGATCATTGGCACTTGTCTGAGATATATATTTCGATTATTATAGAAATATGGAATCAAAAACCGCTGTAGCCGCTTTGGCGGCCCTTGCTCAAGAGTCACGCCTGGCAATCTTTCGCTTGTTGGTACAGGCCGGCTCTGCCGGCTTAGCGGCCGGCAAGATCAGCGAGGCAACCGGGGTTCCCCCTTCGTCACTATCTTTCCACCTAAAAGAGTTGACGCACGCCAACCTGGTCAGCTCGCAGCAGGCAGGTCGCTTCGTCATCTACCAGGCCAATTTCCCCACGATGACCGCCTTGCTGGCATTCCTGACTGACAATTGCTGCAGCGGTGAAACATGCGCTCTAACGTGCCAACCGACTGACGCTGAAATGACTAACCCATGAGAATTCGCGCATTACCTGCCCCTGATTTCTTACCGGCGCTTGGCCTGGCAGCAGATACGCCGCCCATCCGCATCCTTTTGCTCTATGGGTCACTACGACCGCGATCCTATTCGCGGCTGGTTGTCGAGGAAGCCGCCCGACTGCTGCAATTCTTTGGTGCACAAACGCGCATATTTGACCCGGCTGATCTGCCTTTTCCTGATCAGGTAGTGGATGACAATCATCCGGCGATCCATGTCATCGACACGACCACCGATCTTTCCTCAATCGCTATCGCTCCATCCACCAACCGAAAGCCCTCACCATGACAGAAAGAACTTACAACGTGCTCGTGCTGTGTACCGGAAATTCGGCCCGCAGCATCATGGCCGAAGCCCTCTTGAGCACGATGGGCAAAGGACGTTTCCGCGCCTATAGTGCCGGCAGTCACCCGACCGGCACGGTCAATCCGTTCGCTATCGAGAAAGTGCAGTCAGTCAACTATCCAATCGAAAATCTGCGCAGCAAAAGCTGGGACGAGTACGCTCAGCCCGGTGCGCCGAAGATGGATTTTGTCATCACGGTTTGCGACAACGCTGCTGGCGAAGTATGTCCGGTGTGGCCCGGACAACCGATTTCGGCGCACTGGAGATTTGAAGACCCGGCCGCCGTGGAAGGCAGCGACGAGGTGAAGCGCCGTGCCTTCGACACGACATTCCGGCACATCATGAACCGCGTGCAGCTGTTCGTGAATTTGCCGCTGAAGATGCTTGATCAGACGGCCATCCAGCGTGAGCTGGCGCACATTGGCAAGACCGACGTGGCGGACTGAGCGTGCGTGCGCAATGCGAAATCATCGCCAAAAAGGCAGGCAAAACGCCCATGCGCGTGTTCGAACGTTACCTGACGCTATGGGTTGCCTTGTGCATTGTCACCGGCATTGCGCTCGGCCAAGGGCTGCCGGACGTATTCCGGGCCATCGGCCAGATAGAGCTCGCCCAGGTCAATGTGCCGGTGGGCTTGCTGATATGGGTGATGATCGTCCCGATGCTGATCCGGATCGACTTCGGCGCACTGCACCAGGTCAAGGCCCATTGGCGCGGCATAGGTGTCACGCTGTTCGTGAATTGGGCCGTCAAGCCCTTCTCAATGGCACTGCTCGGCTGGCTGTTCATCCGGCATGTCTTCGCGCCCTTCCTGCCAGCGGAACAACAGGATAGCTACATCGCCGGCCTGATACTACTGGCGACTGCACCCTGCACGGCGATGGTGTTCGTCTGGAGCAAGCTGAGCAATGGCGACCCGTATTTCACTCTGTCGCAGGTGGCATTGAACGATGTCATCATGATCTTTGCCTTCGCACCCATTGTCGGGCTGCTGCTCGATATGTCCTCGATCACTGTGCCGTGGGATACGCTGCTGACTTCGGTGATGCTTTACATCATTGTGCCCGTTGTTCTCGCGCAACTCTGGCGCAAACACCTTCTCGGGAAAGGGCAAGCCACGTTCGACGCGACAATGGCCAGAATAGGGCCATGGTCGATCAGTGCGCTGTTGTTAACCCTGGTGCTGCTATTCGCCTTCCAAGGCGAAGCCATTCTGAAGCAACCCCTTGTCATAGCCATGCTGGTCGTGCCTATTCTGATTCAAGTGTTCTTCACTTCATCCCTGGCATACTGGCTTAATCGGCGCGCAGGCGAGAAACACAGCATCGCATGCCCATCGGCACTGATCGGGGCAAGTAACTTCTTTGAGCTGGCCGTAGCCGCAGCCATTAGCCTGTTCGGGCTGCACTCAGGCGCCGCATTGGCAACCGTGGTCGGTGTGCTTGTCGAGGTGCCGGTAATGCTGCTTGTGGTGCGCGTGGTAAACGGCACAAAGGGTTGGTACGAAAATGTCACATAGGCAGTGCCGCAAGACACACCGAAAAAGCGCTTAGCTTTATTATATCTACCACGACGGCAATGGCAAAGCCTGTCGCATCATTTTTGCGTCACTGTACAAATTTTGACCGCTTTACGTTAGAATCCGCGCCCCACTTCTGCCTTTTCCCCCGCCATGGATTTTCTCGGTTTTCACTTGAGCAACAATCTATTTGTCGCGCCCATGGCCGGAGTGACCGATCGTCCTTTTCGTCAACTGTGCAAACAACTGGGTGCTGGTTTTGCAGTGTCAGAAATGGTCACGTCCAACTCATTGCTCTACGGCAGTGCAAAAACGCTGCGCCGTGCTAACCACACCGGCGAAGTCAGCCCGATCTCCGTGCAGATTGCCGGTGCCGACCCAAAAATGATGGCAGAAGCGGCCAAATACAATGTGGATCACGGCGCGCAAATCATCGACATCAACATGGGCTGCCCGGCTAAAAAAGTTTGCAATGTCATGGCAGGCTCAGCCCTCATGCAGCAAGAACCTTTGGTGGCAAAAATTCTCGAAGCCGTGGTCGCTGCCGTACCCAATACGCCGGTCACGCTGAAATTTCGCACGGGCTGGAATAGCGAAAACAAAAATGCCCCGACCATTGCCCGCATCGCCGAAGCATCCGGCATCCGTGCAGTCGCCATTCATGGTCGCACACGCGCCGACCAATATATGGGTGAGGCGGAATACGACACCATTGCGCTGGTCAAATCACTCGTGCGCATTCCGGTGATTGCCAATGGCGATATCACGACGCCGCAAAAGGCAAAATTTGTGCTCGACACCACCGGCGCCGATGGCGTGATGATAGGCCGCGCCGCACAGGGACGGCCCTGGATCTTTCGCGAAATCGCCCATTACCTAAATACTGGCCAGATTTTGCCACCCCCCCGTGTGGCTGAAATTCATACCGTGCTGCGCCATCACCTGGCCGACCTGTATGAGTTTTACGGCGAAGAAACCGGCGTCAAAATTGCACGCAAACATATCAGCTGGTACACCAAAGGCATTGCCAGCGCGGCACACTTTCGTCACGCCATGAACCAGATACAAAACCCGGTGGCACAACTAGTGGCAACGGATGAATTTTTTTATGCGCAGGCGGCAGCCAACGACCGCTTGTTATTTGACGAGGCACAGGCCGCATGAGTAGCGAAATCGCTGACTGCGTACGCCGTAATCTCAGACGTTATTTCCGCGATCTGGACGGACAAACGCCCCACGCCCTCTACGACATGCTGCTCAAAACCATGGAGCTGCCGCTACTTGAAGTCGTCATGGAACAAGCCGAAGGCAAACAAACTGTTGCCGCAGAAATTCTCGGCATCAGTCGTGGCACGCTGCGTCGCATGCTGCAAGACCATCATCTTTTGTAATTCATCTTTGAGGTTTCAATGAAAGTCACTCAAGCGCTCATGAGCGTTTCCGATAAGCATGGTGTCGTCGATTTTGCGCGTGGCCTGACGCAACTCGGCATCAAGCTGCTCTCCACCGGCGGCACGGCCAAACTGCTGCGCCAGGCGGGTTTACCCGTTACCGATGTTGCCGACTACACGGGCTTTCCCGAAATGCTTGACGGTCGCGTCAAGACGCTGCATCCGAAAGTGCATGGCGGCATTCTCGGCCGCCGCGATCTGCCTGAACATTTGACGACGATGGCCGCACGCGGCATTGCGCCGATTGATCTGGTCGTGGTGAACCTGTACCCTTTTCAAGAGACCGTCGCCAAGCCGGACGTGACGCTGGATGAGGCCATTGAAAATATCGACATCGGCGGTCCGGCGATGGTGCGCGCGGCAGCCAAGAATCACGGCAATGAAGCAGGCGGCGTGGGCATCATTACCGACCCGGCTGACTATGCACCGGTGCTGGCGGAAATTCAGGCCACCGGCAGCATTGCCTACCAGACGCGTTTCGCTCTGGCGAAAAAAGCCTTCACCCACACCGCCCGCTATGACGCAGCGATTGCCAACTGGCTGACGGCGCTGGACGATAAAAATCAGCCGGGTTTGTTTGCCGATAAATTGCAACTCGCTTTCGACAAAGTGGAAACCCTGCGCTACGGCGAAAATCCGCATCAGCAAGCGGCGTTCTACAAAGAAGCAACACCGCTCGCAGGCAGCATCGCCAGTTATGCGCAATTGCAGGGCAAAGAGCTTTCCTACAACAACATCGCCGACGCCGATGCGGCATGGGAATGTGTCAAGGCCTTCGCCGGGCAGACGGCCTGCGTCATCGTCAAGCATGCGAATCCCTGCGGCGTGGCGGTAGGTGGCAGCGTCGAAGAGGTTTATCGCAAGGCTTTCAAGACTGACCCGACATCGGCTTTCGGCGGCATCATCGCCTTTAATGTGGCCATTGATGAAAGCGCCGCACACGCGATTGCCAGTCAGTTTGCCGAAGTCATCATCGCACCGGAAATCACGCCTGCCGCACGTGCAGTTTTTGCCACCAAGCAAAACCTGCGCGTATTAAAAATTCCTGAAGGCGACCCGAAGGTAGTGCAGAGCAAGCACCACGCTGGTGCTGGTGAGACGGCGGGAGTTATAAAAACCACGCAAACATTCGACTACAAACGCGTCGGCGGCGGCTTGCTGGTGCAAACGACGGACGACGCGCGCATTGCAGTAAGCGATCTTAAAATCGTCAGCCGTCGTCACCCCACGCCAGATGAAATGCGCGACCTGCTGTTTGCCTGGCAAGTGGCCAAATACGTGAAATCGAATGCCATCGTGTATTGCAAAGACGGCATGACCGTCGGTGTCGGCGCAGGGCAGATGAGCCGTGTCGATTCTGCGCGCATCGCCGCCATCAAGGCGGAAAACAACGGCCTGACGGTGGTCGGCTCGGTCGTCGCGTCCGATGCATTCTTCCCCTTCCGCGACGGCCTTGATGTGCTCGCCCAAGCGGGTGCTACTGCCGTGATACAGCCTGGAGGTTCAGTGCGCGATAGCGAAGTCATCGCTGCCGCAGACGAGCAAAATATCGCCATGGTGTGCACTGGCATGCGACATTTCCGTCACTAAACTGGAGATCTCAAAATGCACCGCTTTCTCTTTCTGCGCACTCTTGCCATTGCCTCTGGGCTGCTTATTGCCTTACCTGCCCTACCCGCGCTAGCCGCTGACACAGCCCTGCCGAGCTGGCTGGATCGCGTCGTGGATGAAGTCACGACGACCGCACGCGAAGGCACACCTGAAGTTTATTTGCCGGTGCATACCTGGCACATGCGCTGGGCCTATACGCGGGAGAAAATTGATAACTTCCAGGAAAACACGCTGGGCCTGGGCTATGGTCGTGGCCGATTTGACGAAAAGAGCAACTGGCATGGCCTGTATGCCATGGGTTTTCAGGATTCCCACTACAAGCCCGAGTGGCTGGCCGGTTACGGCTGGAAAACTTACTGGCGCCTGAGTGAAAACGCGCGTTTTGGCCTGGGTTACACCGCAGGCTTCACGACGCGTAGCGATCTGGGACATTACACACCCGTGCCAGCCATCCTGCCCATCGGTTCAATCGACTACCGCGAAACCTCACTTGAAGCGGCTTATGTGCCCGGCGGCAAAGGCTTTGGCAACATCCTCTTTTTCTGGCTGAAGTGGCACCCCGGCTATCCCTCTTCAACATCGAAAGCTGCCCCATGAAACTACTCGTTATTGGCTCCGGCGGACGCGAGCACGCCATGGCCTGGCAACTGCAGCGCAGTCCGGGATTGCAAAAAATTTACGTTGCCCCCGGCAATGCCGGTACTGCACGCGAACCCGAGCTGACCAATTTGCCGCTCACGGACATTCCAACCCTGGCGGCATTTGCCCAGCGTGAAAAAATTCACGCCACTATCGTTGGCCCCGAAGTACCCTTGGCAGCAGGCATCGTGGATTTTTTTCGTGCACAGGGATTGCGCATTTTCGGGCCGACACAAGCTGCCGCACAGTTAGAAAGTTCAAAAGATTTTGCCAAGCGCTTCATGATTCGTCATGGCATACCTACGGCAAAATTCCAAACCTTCATCGACACCCCCGCCGACATCGCTGCAGCACACGCCTACATTAATCAGGAAGGCGCGCCCATCGTCGTCAAAGCTGATGGCTTGGCCGCCGGCAAGGGTGTTGTCGTCGCCATGACGAATGATGAGGCACACGCTGCAGTGGACCGCATGTTGTCCGGCAATGCTCTGGGCGAGGCAGGCGCTCGCGTAGTGATTGAAGAATTTCTCACCGGCGAAGAAGCCAGCTTTATTGCCATGGTGGATGGAAAGCACGCGTTGGCGCTGGCCACGAGCCAAGATCACAAACGGCTACTCGATGGCGATGCAGGCCCCAATACCGGCGGCATGGGCGCCTATTCGCCGGCGCCCGTCGTCACTCCGGAAATTCATGCGCGCGTGATGCGCGAAGTGATATTACCAACCATCCACGGCATGGCGGCCGACGGCATTGTCTATACCGGGTTTCTCTATGCCGGCCTGATGATCCGCGCCGATGGCAGCCTGCGTGTGCTGGAATTCAACTGCCGCATGGGCGACCCGGAAACCCAACCCATCATGATGCGCTTGAAGAGCAACTTCATCACCCTGATTGATGCCGCCATTGATGGCCGCCTGGATCAGGTAGAAGCCGAATGGGATCGGCGTGTCGCCCTGGGCGTGGTGGTAGCAGCGGCCAATTACCCGGCCACACCGCGTCAGGGCGATGCGATTCATGGCCTGTCCGAGACAGCCGCAGACAGCCACGTTTTTCACGCCGGCACCACCATGGAAAATGATCAAGTCGTCACTGCCGGTGGCCGCGTGTTGTGCGTTACCGCGCTCGGGGAAAACGTCAAAGACGCGCAAAAAAACGCCTACGCCGCGCTCGCCACGATTCATTTCGACGGCATGCAATACCGCCACGACATCGGCTTTCGCGCCATCAAGCGATGAACCGCAACACGGGGAATAACACACAGCAGGCCGACACAAAAGTCGGCGCTGATGAAACAACTGCGCTACAAGGCGGTCGGGCAAAAAACGCCCTCCTCGCCGTAACGGATGGCGAGACGGCGATCAATACGCTATTGCACCGCCTGACGTGCCCTCCGCAATGAATGACATCGCTCGCGCAGCGCAACTGCTGCACGCCGGAGAACTAGTCGCCTTCCCTACTGAAACCGTTTACGGATTAGGCGCGGATGCGCACAATCCCATCGCGCTGGAAAAAATTTTCGCCGCCAAAGGCCGCCCCGCGGACCATCCGCTGATCGTCCATTTGCCGGATGCCTCGCATCTTGGCGATTGGGCTATCGACATCCCTGCCGCCGCACACACGCTTGCCGCTGCCTGCTGGCCGGGGCCGCTGACCTTGATACTCAAACGGCATCCCTCCGTGCCTGATCTTGTCACCGGCGGACAAAACACGGTCGGCGTGCGCGTGCCGAACCATCCCGTGGCGCTGGCCTTGCTGCGCGAATTCGGCAGCGGCATTGCAGCGCCTTCCGCCAACAAATTCGGTCGCATCAGCCCTACCACCGCCGCGCATGTGAAGGAAGAACTGGGCGAATCTTTAGAGACAAGCGTCGCCATGATTCTCGATGGCGGCGCATGCGCCGTGGGCATTGAATCAACGATCGTCGACATGACATCAGCCACCCCGCGCATACTGCGGCCCGGTGCCATCAGCGCGAATACCCTGCGCCAGCTCTTGCATGCCCCGGTGCATGACAGCCATGCCGCACAGCAAACGGATAATGCAATGCACATCCCCCGCGTCTCCGGCAGTCTGGCCGCGCACTACGCACCGCGCACCTCGTTGCAATTGTGCGCGGTTGAATCGCTGCCCGCTGCAATCGCTGCAGCACTTCAGCAAGGCCAGCGTGTGGCCGTTTTAGCCCCCGAGTTATCGCCGCCCTTGTTAGCCAATCAGCACGTCATCCGCCGTATCGCCAGCGCCGACTTTTCGCAGTTTGCCCACGATCTCTACGCCACGTTACGCGAGTTCGATGCTGCTGATTGCGATCTCATCCTGGTCACCACGCCGCCTGATAATGAAGCCTGGCGCGCCGTGAACGACCGCCTGCACCGCGCCGCTACCGGCTCGGGCAACAAGTGAATGCCGCTGCTATAATTAGCCTTGGCTCATCGGGGGTGTAGCTCAGTTGGGAGAGCGCGACGTTCGCAACGTCGAGGCCAGCGGTTCGATCCCGCTCACCTCCACCATTTACCTGTTTTAGCAGTGCATGATTTCCGCTTGCAGCCCGGCGTCTCGCAACGTATCAAAGCTTCACCTGCTCAAACATTCCCTTGCCGCTAAAATTCCATTTGACCTTAAACGCAGCACCGCCTTGGATACCACCAGCCTGCTCGATAATGCGTGGCCACCATTTAACAAGATTGTGAGCCTTCTCCCAGAACTTGTGATCCTTCCAAGACTTATCCAAGAAAAAAACCAGCAAACCTGCTCTGCGCAATGCCTCACGCTCCAACCCTTTGTTTAGATTGTCGTGCGTAACAACGACCCATGCCCCATCTTGCGACAAGCTATTAATCCAATCGATGTCTGGCGTATCGGCAGCAAACCGATCTTTTAAATGAAGTACAACGTGATCTTCTGGCTTTGAAAGTTCTCGCAACGCATGCGCGAGAGGTGGGGGAAGATTATTGTCAATAAAAAAATTCACGCAGCCAATCGCTCTTCAAAGCGGATCGCCGCCTCTACCGCGCTGACGGGGATCTCGTACAGTTTGGCTACATATTGCTTGCTTTCCTCAGCCTTGAAAGCGTCGTAAAGAATAGATGTTCTGACACGTCCATTCGTAACAATGGGTTTGCCAAAGGCAATGGTCGGATCAAGCACAATGGCCTTGCTGCGTGCTACCGGATACCAGCAGGATGCCAGTTCATCACGCCCGAATTCAATACCGCGACATAGCGATGGCTCAATGATTTTGGTAAATGCGAATTGCTTTTTAGCCAGATCGAGTAACTGTGTTTCGCCAGCCTCTTCCAGCGCAGTGGCAAAAATACTCCGCCCATCTGTTTGAAAACGCCGACAAGTGAAAGGGTAGGGATGATTAAATAATTCACGCGCATGCTGGCTTGTAAGGCGAATTGTTTGCAAGCTCACACCAGACTTGCGGAATGCTTGAACGAAACGAACCTCCAGCAAATCGTGGAAGCTAATTCCCTCGATCTCTGATTCAGCCAGCTCAGTCTGCCAAAGAGGGGCACTGTTCACCCGCTCAGCGGAACCACGCGCCTTGTAGGATTGCCCCTTCAACCACCGGCGCAGGTCTTGCGCGGGCACATTGGTCAGTTTCGCGGCTTCTTGAAAGGTGTAGAGGCCAATTCCGATCAAATTCATTTAGCCCCCCGTTTAATCTAAATCAATAAAAACCACCGAGCGGTGGATGTGGGCGCTGATTTTACAGACAAGCCGCCTTGTCAATCAAGCTCACTACTTTGTACTGTAACTACGAACATCTGTGTCGGCAACCAGATCACGGATGACGGCTTCTTCGTCCGCAGCAATGCGCAGCACAGGCTTGAAGCCGGTAGCACTGATCCAGGGTCTGTTGGCCTGGTTGGCTTCGGCGTCGAGGGTCAAACCGAGAAAGCCCAGGGATTGGCAAATGCGCTCGCGTATCTGCGGTGCGTGTTCGCCGATGCCGCCGCTGAACACCAGCGCATCAACGCCGCCGGCTTTGGCGGCAAAAGCGCCAATG
This sequence comes from Rugosibacter aromaticivorans, assembly GCF_000934545.1. Classification (GTDB taxonomy): domain Bacteria; phylum Pseudomonadota; class Gammaproteobacteria; order Burkholderiales; family Rhodocyclaceae; genus Rugosibacter; species Rugosibacter aromaticivorans. The sequence goes on along the minus strand of NZ_CP010554.1, from coordinate 397,135 downwards.
GCGGCGCGCACCTGGCGGCAGAAATAGTCCACGGCAAAGCCGGCAGTCGGACTGTGACTCTCCAGCAAGTGGTGCATCTCGCTGCTCTCTCCGGCAGACAGTGCAAGCAGCCCCATACGATGGTAGACCAGATCACTTAACGCCTGGCTATCGTAATGTTTGGCCAGCTCCAGCATTACCCCCGGATCCATATCCCCGCTGCGCGTGCCCATCGGAATGCCGCCGGCTGGCGTGTAGCCCATGGTGGTATCCACTGACTTCAGTCCTTCCATCAGACACAGGCTGGCACCCGCGCCCAGGTGCGCAACGATGACGCGACCGTGCGCAACATCTCCCAGCAATGATGGTAATCGGGATGCGATGTAGGCATAGTTGAGACCATGAAAGCCATAACGGCGCATGCCAAGCTCATGCGGAATCGGCAAGCGGCGCGCCAGTTCCGGCAGGGTGTGGTGAAACGCGGTGTCGAAACAAGCTACTTGCGGTACGTCAAAGCGCGCCCGGCATAGCTCCACTCCGAGCAGATTGCCGGGCATGTGCAGCGGGGCAAGCGGGGTAATACTGTGCAGCCGCTCGAGCTCCGCCGCATCCAGAAGGCGCGCCGCATCGGTGACTTCGCCACCGTGTACGAAGCGATGGCCGATCGCCTGCGGCACTTCCCCGTCCAGATCCTTCAGCAGCGCGTCAAAGGCTGCCGCGTGGTCATGCACAAAGCCATGGCCGATAGGCCTGTAGCACCAGTCACGGCGCGTGCCGTCAGCGCGGAACAGGCTTGCCTTGAGACTGGACGAACCGCTGTTAAGCGTCAGGACGGCAGGCATGTCATTGCACGGCGGCCAGCAATTTTTCATACGCTTCGACGAAGATGCGCACACCTTCAGTCTGCAAGGTTTCGCCAACGTCCATGAGGTCGATGCCCAGCGCCGCCAGCGCCTTGATGTGGGCTTGCGCATCACTCATACCCATCGTCAACGTGGTTGCCGCACGACCATGTTCGCGGAATGCGGCAAGGGTTGCATCTGGCAGGGTGTTGATAGTTTCCGCGCCGATCAGCGGTTCCACGTAGAGCACATCGCTGTAAGCCGGATTCTTGGTGCCGGTGCTGGCCCAAAGCGGCGTCTGTGGTCGCACGCCAGCCTGGCTGAGCATGGCGAATTCCGGGCCGTGAAAAATCTCCAGATACCGGTAATAACAGCGTTTGGCGAGTGCCACGCCGCTCTTGCCTTTGAGTTGTTGAATTTTTTCTGTAGCCGCTGTGCCTGCTGTAGCAATCGCATCTAGGCGTTTGTCCACCAGGGTATCGACGCGACTCAAGAATACGCTGGCCACCGAGCGCAATTGTTTGGCATTTCCTCCGCCAGCCAGCCAGCGCAATGCCCCGCGCAGATAGGCCTGCGCCACGGCCTCGTACTGCGCCAGCGAAAAAATCAGGGTGACGTTAACCCGCATGCCTGCGGCGGTCAGTTGTTCGAAGGCACGCACCCCGGCGGGCGTGGCGGGCACTTTGATGAACAGGTTGTCACGCCCCACCGCCTGCCGCAATCGCCACGCGGCCGCTTCGGTACCCGCCATGTCGTGCGCCAAGGCGGGCGAGACTTCCAGGCTGACATAGCCGGTCTCACCAAGGCTGGATGCGTAAGCTGGTAAAAGGGTATCGCAGGCCGCCTGAATGTCGGGAATAACGAGCGACTCATACCGCGCCCCGGCATCGAGGTTCGAGCCGCGCAAGCGTTGCAGATCCTCACGGTAGTACAGGCTGTCGGCAATGGCTTTCTGGAAGATGGCGGGATTGGACGTCACGCCGTCGATGCCGTCCTCGGTTATCAGGCGCTGCAAGTTGCCTTCCTGAAGTAGCGTGCGCGAGAGATTATCGAGCCAGACGTGCTGGCCCAGGGTCTTGAGTTGAAGCAGGGGATTTACGTTCATGTGTTTGCCTCCTGATAGGGCCATGTCCAGTTGCGTATTTCCGGCATGTCTTCGCCGTGCTCATGGATGTATTGCGTGTGCTGGTTGAGTTTGTCGCGCATGCGCTGTTTGATGTGCGCTGCCTGTGGCTGCAACTTCGGCACCCGGTTCGCCACATCCATCACCAGATGGAAGCGGTCAAGGGTGTTGAGTACCACCATGTCGAACGGCGTGGTGGTGGTGCCTTCTTCCTTGTAGCCGCGCACGTGCAGATTGCCGTGATTGGTGCGGCGGTAGGTGAGACGATGAATCAGCCAGGGGTAACCGTGGTAAGCAAAGATGATCGGCTTGTCGGTGGTGAACAGAGAGTCGAATTCATCGCTGGACAAGCCATGCGGATGCTCCTCCTGCGGCTGCAGGGTCATTAGATCAACCAGGTTGATGAAGCGGATTTTCAACTCCGGCGTGAGCTGATGCAAAATATCGATGGCGGCCAGCATTTCCAGCGTGGGCACATCGCCCGCTGCCGCCAGCACGATATCCGGTTCGCCGGACTGATCGTTGCACGCCCACTCCCACAGGCCAATGCCGGCGCTGGCGTGATTGATCGCAGCGTCCATGTTCAGCCACTGATGCGCAGGCTGCTTGCCAGCAACAATGATATTCACCAGGTTGCGGCTCTTCAGGCACTGGTCGGTGACCACCAGCAAGGTATTGGCGTCCGGCGGCAGATAAACGCGAATGATGTCGGCCTTTTTGTTCACCACGTGATCAATGAAGCCGGGGTCCTGATGCGAGAAGCCGTTGTTATCCTGGCGCCAGACGTGCGAGGTGAGCAGGATGTTGAGCGAGGCAATGGGGCGGCGCCAGGGAATCTCGCCGCATACCTTGAGCCATTTGGCGTGCTGGTTGAACATCGAATCGACGATGTGAATGAAAGCCTCATAGCAGGAAAAAAGCCCATGCCGCCCGGTCAGGAGATAGCCTTCGAGCCAGCCCTGGCAGGCATGTTCGGAAAGGATTTCCATCACCCGTCCGTCGACGGCAAGATGGTCGTCGTAATCGAAACGTTCGGCAACCCAAGTACGATCGGTCACCTCAAACAACGCCCCAAGGCGATTGGAGGCGGTCTCGTCCGGCCCAAACACGCGGAAATTATCCTGGTTCTTCTGCATCACATCGCGCAGGAAGACGCCCATCGCCCGCGTGGACTCAGCCAGCGTAGCGCCGGGCGCGGGAACAGCCACCGCGTAATTGCGGAAATCCGGCAGGCGCAGATCGCGCAGCAACACCCCGCCGTTGGCGTGAAGATTGGCCCCCATGCGGTGATTAAAGGTAGGAGCCAGCGCGGCCAGTTCCGGATCAAGCCGGCCATTCGCATCGAACAGCTCATCCGGCCGGTAAGAGCGCATCCATTCTTCCAGCAGGCTTAAGTGCTCCGGCTTATCCATGTCGCTGAATGGCACCTGGTGCGAACGCCAATAGTCTTCGGTTTTCTTGCCATCCACTTCCTTCGGCCCGGTCCAGCCCTTGGGTGAGCGCAACACGATCATGGGCCAGAGCGGGCGGCGGCTATCACCGCCATGCCGCGCCTTGCGCTGGATTTCGCGTATTTCGGCAATCACGATATCGACTGTGGCGGCCATCAACCGGTGCATGGCTTCGGGTTTGTCGCCTTCTACGAAATGGGGTTTGTAGCCATAGCCTACCAACAGGCTTTCCAACTCGGTGTGGCCGATGCGGGCGAGTATGGCCGGACTGGCGATCTTGTAGCCATTGAGGTGCAGGATCGGCAACACCGCGCCGTCCGTGCGCGGATTCAAAAACTTGTTGGAATGCCAGGATGTGGCCAGCGGCCCGGTCTCCGCTTCGCCATCGCCCACCACACAGCAGGCGATCAGTTCGGGATTGTCAAACACCGCGCCATACGCGTGGAACAAGGCATAACCCAGCTCGCCGCCCTCGTGGATAGAACCGGGGGTTTCCGGCGCGGTATGGCTGGGAATGCCGCCCGGGAAGGAAAACTGGCGGAACAGACGCCGCATCCCCTCCTCGTCCTGCGAAATATCGGAATACAGCTCGCTGTAGCTGCCTTCGAGATAGGTGTTGGCCACCACTGCCGGGCCGCCGTGGCCGGGGCCGGCAATAAAGATCATGCTGAGCGCTTGCTGCTTGATTACCCGATTCATGTGCACATAGATGAAGTTCAGCCCCGGCGTAGTGCCCCAGTGGCCAAGCAGGCGCGGCTTGATGTGCGCCAGCTGCAGCGGCTGTTTCAGCAGCGGATTGTCCAACAGATAAATCTGCCCCACTGACAGGTAATTGGCGGCGCGCCAATAGGCGTCCATCCGCTTGAGCTCTTTGGTCTCCAGTACCGTAGCAGCTGAGGGCATGTCATTCTCCTTGAATGATTAAAGGCGACGCTTCACCCGGCGGGCAGCGGCGCGCTGCAGTACAAATCGCCTTCATCTCGATAATCCTTTCGATAAGATATGTCACAGGCTTTCAAATTGCCATCCTATTCTTCTAAACATACCGTAGGCTTCAAGGTCGAACAGTTCGGTAGGGCACCTAAAGTTGAGGCTTTTGCGCAGTCAGGTATTCAGTTGCCAGACAACGATATCGACACAGGGCCGTTCGACACGACATGGCGGGCAAGAGATGGATGGCGGAAATAGCGCAGACAGTGTGATAGTAGATTGGAGGGTCGAACTCCAGACCATCGAAAATCGAACGGACTCCACAAGGCCACCACACACTCGCGTTATACCATCAGCGCAACCGACTTCACCTGCACCCAAACGGTTTGCCCGGTAGCTATGTGCAGCGCTGCAGCAGCGCGGCGGGTTACGCGCGCCAGCAACTGGCTGGGGCCCACCTGAATGCGCACCAGCAATAGCCCGGGGTGAGCATCATTGGCAATGGCGTCCACCTGCCCGCGCAATACATTTTGAATGCTGCTTTGCTCGGGTGGCATGGCGGCCAGGCTCACATCGCGCGCCAGCACACGCACGCGCACGGGGCGGCCTATGGGCAAGGCCGGGTCGGGTGTCCATAGGCTGCCGCCGGGAAAATCGACTCGCGCCAGATGCCAGGCCGCGTCAACGTCGCCCACGGTGGCGTCCAGTATCGTGCCGGCATCGTCCCCCAGCGGCAGGGGGAAATCCAGCCGGGTGAGAGTTTCTGCCAAGAGGCCTTGTGCCCGCACGCGGCCGTTGTCGATGACCACCAGATAATCGGCCAGCCGCGCCACTTCATCAGCGGCATGGCTGACATACAGTACGGGAATCTCCAGCGTGCGATGCAGTTGTTGCAGGTAAGGCATGATTTCCTGTTTGCGTGGATGGTCAAGCGAAGCCAGCGGCTCATCCATCAGCAGCAGGCGTGGGCTCAACGCCAGCGCACGGGCAATGGCGACGCGTTGCCGCTCACCCCCGGAGAGCTTGTCAGGCAGGCGATGAAGCAAGGCGTTGATGCCGAGCAGATCAATGGCTTGATCCAGCGCCGCACTGTTTTCATTGGCCATGCGTTTAACGCCATAGCGCAGATTGCCCAGCACGGTAAGGTGCGCAAACAGGCTGGCTTCTTGAAACACATAACCCAGCGGGCGCTGATGCACAGGCACGCGGCGGGTAGTGTCTTGCCATATCTCGCCATTCACCAACAGTCGCCCCTGCGCCGTTTTTTCAAGGCCGGCAATGCAACGCAAGAGTGTGGTCTTGCCCGAACCGGAGGGGCCAAACAGAGCGGTGATACCGCGCGCGGGCAAATCAAGAGCAACATCCAGCGAGAAGCCCGGCCAGCCGAGTTGAAATTTTGCCTGGATGCCGCTCATGTCATGCCCCCCATTTTTTGCGGGCGGCGCCAGGTGTAAAGCACTAGCAAAGCGACAAAAGAAAACAACAGCATCACGGCGGCCAGGCGATGCGCTTGCAGGTAGTCCAGCGCTTCCACATGATCATAAATTTGCACCGAGGCCACGCGCGTGATGCCCGGCAAGTTGCCGCCGATCATGAGCACTACGCCAAATTCGCCCACCGTATGCGCAAAGGTAAGCACCATCGCGGTGATAAACCCGGGACGCGCCAAGGGTATGGCGACACTAAAAAATGCATCGAGCGGTGAAGCGCGCAAGGTGGCCGCTACCTCGAGCGGACGTTCGCCCAGCGATTCAAATGCGGTTTGCAAAGGCTGCACCATAAAGGGCAAGGAGTAACACACCGAGGCCACGACCAGGCCCCCAAACGTAAAGGGCAAAGACGCGATGCCCAGCGCTTGCGTGAGTTGCCCCACCACACCCTGCGGCCCCATGGCCAAGAGTAAATAAAACCCCAGCACGGAAGGTGGCAGCACCAGTGGCAAGGCCACCACCGCCGTGACAGGGCCTTTCCACCACGCTTCGCTGCGCGCCAGCCACCAGGCGATGGGTGTGCCAAGCACCAATAAAATGAGTGTCACACACCCCGCCAGCCGCGCCGTCAGCCATAGCGCTTCTAGATCACCGGGAGTCAGAAACATGAAGGTGGCCTATCAGGCTCATGCCGCAATAAGAAAAAATTAGCGGATAAAACATGTCGCCCCGCGCCTATTTCACAACCGCTTCACCGGGCAACGCGAAGCCATAACGAGCCAGCACGGCGCGCGCGGAAGGCGTGCGCAGGTAATCTGCAAAGCGATGAGCCAAGGCGCTGTTCGCCGCACGCCGGGTAATGATGAAACCTTGTTCCAGCGGTTGATGCAGGGTGTCCGGTATCAGCCAATATCCGCCTTGGCTTGCCAGCGGCGGGCTTAACGCCAGGGATAAGGCAATGAGGCCCACCTGCGCATTGCCCGTCTGCACAAATTGCGCGGCCTGCGCGATGTTCTCGCCATACACCAGCTTAGGGGCGATCTGTGGCCACACATCCGCCGCACGCAGCGCTTCTTCCGCCCGCTGACCATAGGGCGCGTGCTGCGGATTGGCGATGGCGATGCGCGTGATTTGCGGGTCCGTCAAGCTGGCCAGCGTCATCTTTGCGGCATCACGATGTGCACTCCATAACACCAGGCGTCCCACCGCATAAGGCGTGACATCAGAGGCCGCAAACCCGTTTTTTGCCAACGTGCGCGGCAAGGCAATGTCCGCAGAAAAATACAGGTCAAACGGCGCACCCTGCTGAATCTGCGTAAAGAATTTGCCGGAGGAGCCATAAGTCACCGCCACCTCGTCTGTGCTGGGGTTCAGCGGGAATGCGGCGATCATTTCATCCAGGGCGAATTTGAGATCGGCTGCCGCAGCGATGGTTATTTTTTCAGCATGTGCCGGGAGGGAAAGGGAAAGCAACAGAACACTCATCCATGCGAGGCATTTTGAAACACGCCTTAATAAACATGGGAGGCACATTTTGAAAATGCTCATGTCGCTTCTGAACGCTCACCCTGCGAGGGCAAGAGTGTCAGTTATCGCCGTATTTTCTGTGTCGTTTTTTTCTTGCTGCTGCAACGCCCACATCTGCGCATACAGCCCGCCTTGATCAAGCAGAGCGCGATGCGTGCCGCGCTCAATAATACGGCCGGCATCCAGCACCAGAATTTCATCGGCATTCATCACCGTGGACAGCCGATGCGCGATGATCAACGTGGTGCGCCCAAGAGCGGCCAGATCGAGTTCGGCCTGAATGGCTTTTTCTGTTTTCGAATCCAACGCAGAAGTGGCTTCATCAAAAATCAGGATGGGTGGATTTTTGAGCAGGGCGCGGGCAATCGCCACGCGCTGTTTTTCACCACCCGAAAGTTTCAGGCCCCGCTCGCCCACGCGCGTGTTGTAGCCCTCAGGCAGGCGCTCGATAAATTCGTGAATGTGCGCTGCTTGTGCAGCGGCAAGCACTTCGGCGCGCGGCGCATCCGGGCGGCCATACTGGATGTTGTAAAAAATCGTGTCATTGAACAGCACCGTATCTTGCGGCACGATACCGATGGCGGCGCGTAACGAGATCTGCTGCAAGGCGCGCAAATCGTTGCCGTTAATCGTGATGCCGCCGGAATCAACATCATAAAAACGGAATAGCAAACGGGCCAGCGTGGACTTGCCCGAGCCGCTGTGACCCACCACAGCCACCGTCTTGCCAGCGCCGACTTTTAACGACATATCAAACAGAATCTGCCGCGCCGGGTCGTAACTGAAATTAACGTGATCAAATTCAATCGCGCAAGGCGCCATCTTGCTATCCGCAAACAAAGGCCGCGCGTCGGGCGCGTCGCGCACTTCGCGGTTGGTGTCGAGCAAAGCGAACATGCGCTCGATGTCGGTGAGCGCCTGGCGAATCTCGCGATAGAGCACGCCCAGGTGATTCAGCGGCAGGTAGAGCTGAATCAGGAAGGCATTCACCAGCACGATGTCGCCCACCGTCATGCGCCCCGCGGCCACACCGTCTGCGGCGCGCCACATCATCAGGCTGACGCCAGCGGCGATAATGAGTGACTGGCCGAGGTTAAGCCAGGAGAGCGAAATCTGGCTCTTGATCTGCGCGGCCTCCCATTTTTTCAACTGCTCGTCGTAGCGGGTGCGCTCCCATGCTTCGTTGTTGAAATACTTCACCGTCTCGAAATTAATCAAGCTATCCACCGCACGCACATTGGCTGCGGAATCCAGCTCGTTCACCGTGCGCCGCAGATGCGTGCGCCAGTTGCTGACAACTACGGTAAAGGTGACATAAGCAAGCAAGGTGATGAACGTGATGAGGCCGAAATCCCACCTGTAGCGATAAAGCAAAATGCCCAGCACCAGCGCAATTTCAACGAACGTCGGCAGGATGGAATACAGCGTGTAGCTGATGAGCGAACTGATCGAGCGCGTGCCACGCTCGACATCGCGCGTGAGCCCTCCCGTTTGCCGCTCCAGATGAAAGCGCAGCGAGAGCGCATGCAGATGCTCGAAGACTTGCAAGGCAATGGTGCGCACTGCCTGTTGCGTGACGCGGGCGAAAAGAATTTCGCGCAGCTCGGAAAACAGCGCGGTAGAAAACCGCAGCGCGCCGTAGGCGGCGAGCAGGCCGACCGGCACCAAAAGGTAAGCCTGCTCGCGCGGCAAGGTAAAAGAATCGATGATGTCTTTGAACACCAGCGGTACAGCAATGTTGGTGAGCTTTGCGGTAATCAGGCAGACCAGCGCAAAAATCACCCGCGCCTTCCATGCCCACAAATAAGGCAGCAAGGTTTTGATCGTGTGCCAGTCGCGACGCGTGGCTGGCAAGGCGGCAGGCAGTGAAATAGAAGATCGGCGCATAGGTAGAGTGTAGCGTGTAACGTGTGCCCTCAATACGCTGACCAGCGATACGCGCAGATCGCCGGGCCAGCGAGCGCAGGCATTGCAATTAAAGGTGACAACTGCGCGTTGCGGCCACGAAACTACGCGCGGGTGAGTGCAGCCACCATCGGCTCTATTGGCACGAGGCGCTTGCTACCATCGGCATTGAGTGCAACGTACACCAGCTGCGCTTCAGTCACTTTGACGATCACCGGGTCTTCGGGGTGGCGTTCTGCAAACACCTGCACATCCACCGCGATGGACGTGTGTCCGACACGGATAATCTGCGTATAAAAGCTCACTTGATCGCCCACAGAAATCGGCTGCTTGAAAGTAAATGAGGTAACCGCCACAGTCGCCACTCGCCCGCGGGCGCGACGTTGCGCGGCAAACCCCCCGGCAATATCCACCTGCGCCATCACCCAGCCACCAAAAATATCGCCCGCGCCATTGACATCCGAAGGCATAGGCACCACGCGTAGCTCAAGTGTGCCCTGTGGCGAAGCGAGTAAATTTTCATTAACTTTCGTTGCAGTTGTCATAGCGGCTTCCTTGTGGCTGATTGCGATCATTCATTGAGCCGCCAGTATACAAGGTGGTGCCTGGCATGTCGGGCCTCCGGCTTGTACTGCCCCTGTACCTCTGCTGGCACTCCTATTAACTCGCTCAGCGATGCTCAATCCCTGAAAGCGACACCCGTATAAAGATAAGTCAGCAATCGCGGGCCGGGGGAAAAGCGCTGCGTCAGGCGATCGATCCTGAATCCAGCCGCTTGCAGTAAAGCAGGCATCTCGCGGTTAAGGTGGCATCCACCCGCGACAGCCTTCCAATAGGGCGTGATGCGATCTTGCCAGCGCCGCACGTTGTGCTCCGGCGCTGCCCCGTGCTCCAAAAACAATAAGCGCCCGCCGGGCGCAAGCACACGATAAACTTCTTTGAGTGCAGCACCGATATCAGGAATAGTACATAGCGTGTAGGTGGACACCACACAATCAAAGCTGTGATCCTGCATCGGAATGCGCTCGGCTGAAAGCGGCATGGGCAAAATAACCAGCCCCGCCGCCTTGGCCCGTTGCTCTGCTTTGGGATGTAGCCCTGGGTCAAGCCCGCACAGACAGGTTAATTTTTCCGGCTGGTAATACGGCAAATTACGTCCCGTCCCCATGCCGATTTCCAGCACCCGGCCTGAAGCTTCGGGCAAGAGGTCGATGCGACCCCGCTCAAAAGTCGGCAAGCCACACGCAAAGTCAATGACGTGCGGTAAAACGCAAGTATCGTAAAAATGTTTCATGGGCGCTGGCTAAAAAGTCGGCACCCCAAGGGGACTTCCTTCGGGGCGCACTGGTGAGACGGCATGGAGAGACAATGAGGCGCTCACTCCGTGTCGGGATGCTGTGCGCGGTAATTCATCGGGCCGCCGGTATAAGGCGCGAAACCAGTGCCGAAGATGACACCGGCATCGGCGAGGTCAGCATCTTGCACCACGCCTGCGGCCACCCGCCCGGCCGTGGCGGCAAGCAGCGGTTTGAGCAATCGTTGCATCAAGCCGGCAGCACTGACACCTGCGACACCTGCCGCCGTTTTTTGCGCCTTCCCTGCCACCCACACATAAAAACCCTGCCCGCTCTTTTTGCCCAGGTGACCAGCGGCCACCAGTTCACCCAGTTTCTTTGGCTGTATCTCAGCGGCAACCAACTGTCGACCCACGGCGAGTGCGATATCCAGGCCCACGGTATCAGCCAATTCAATCGGCCCCATGGGCATGCCAAAAGCGAGTGCAGCAGCATCGATGGTTTCTGGCGCAATACCTTCATCCACGCAGCGCATGGCTTCATTCAGGTAAGGCGCCAAGACGGCATTCACTAAAAAACCTGGCGCGTCTTTCACGGGCAGTGGCAACTTGTCTATCTGGCGCACGAAGGCTGCGGCCTGTTGCGCGGTAATGGTTGAGGTAGTGTCACTTGCCACGACTTCGACAAGTGACATCTGCGCCACGGGATTGAAGAAATGTATGCCCGCCAGCCGCGCCGGCTGTTGCAGCGCGAGAGCAATGTCCACCAGCCGCAGCGACGAGGTGTTGGATGCCAGCAGCGCCTCCGGCTTGGCGCGGCGTTCGATCTCGGCAAACAGTTTTTGCTTGGCTTCCAGGTTTTCAAAAATGGCCTCGATGATGACATCAGCCTGGCGCACACCGTCGCCATGCGCATCCGCAATGAGCCGGTCAAGCGCAAAATGCGCAGCCGTTTTATCGCGCAGCTTTTTCTCGAACAGCAACGCCGCGCGGGCAATGGCCGGGGCGATGCGTTCCACGCTTTGATCCTGCAAGGTGACCGTCAGGCCGGACAAGGCGCACCATGCGGCAATGTCACCGCCCATGACGCCCGCGCCAACCACATGCACATGGCGAGGTGCAAAGTTCGCGGCTTCTTTTCCAAAACCCTTGAGTCGTTCTTGCAAGAAAAACACGCGCAGCAGATTTTTTGTAGTGGGCGACGTAATCAGCGCGTCAAGCGAGGTGACTTTTTCCGCCGGCACGGCCAGCGCATTGCCACTGTGGTGCGCCCACATGTCGAGAATGGCATACGGCGCGGGATAGTGTTCCGGCCGTGCGCGACGGGCGACTTGTTTTCTTGCCTGCGCGGCGACGATGCGCTTCAAGGGGCCATTCAACAAGCGTTGCAGCAATGGCAATGCGCACGGCGACCGGCCGGAATTCACTAATATGCGGGCAGCATTGTCCATCACGCGCGGCGGCACGCAGACATCCACCAAGCCCATTTTTTGCGCGCGTCGCGCATCGATGCTTTTTCCCGTCAGCATCATGTCCAGCGCGGCAGCAGCACCGACTTTTTGCGGCAGACGCAACATGCCGCCCCAACCAGGCACAATGCCCAGCATCACCTCGGGCAGAGCGATTTTGGTTTGCGCTTCATCCACCGCAATGCGGTAGCGACAAGCCAGCGCCAGCTCGGTGCCTCCGCCCAGGCAATGCCCGCGAATCAGCGCCAGCGTGGGGTAAGCCACAGTCGCCAGACGGTTATATAAATCCCAGCCGCGTTTGATCAGCGCATGGGCTGCCACGCCTGAATCGAGCCGGGCTAATTCTTCGATGTCCGCTCCGGCGATGAAGCCCGTCGCTTTCCCGGATTTGAAAATCAGCGCCTTGGGTGGCTCGCGGTCGCATTCATCAAGCAGCGCGGCGAGCTCAGCCATCACCTCGGCAGTCAGCACATTGGTGGATGTGTCTTTTCGATCAAGAATCGCCCAAGCCGTGCCGTCGGCATCGCGTTCCAGTTTCCAGTGTATGAGGTTCATCAAAGTGCCTCCACCAAAACTGCGCCGCCCTGCCCGCCACCGATGCAAATCGTGGCGATGCCGCGCTTCTTTTTCTCGCGGCGCAAGACATGTAACAGATGCAACACGATGCGTGCACCCGATGCGCCCACCGGGTGGCCGAGCGCAATGGCACCGCCATCAACATTGATCTTGGATTGGTCGATCTGCCCCATGGCATGCGTCAAACCAAGTTCGCTGCGGCAATACTCATCATCATTCCATGCGCGCAAACAGCCCAGCACTTGCGCGGCAAAGGCTTCATTGATCTCCCATGCGTCGATGTCACTCAACTGCAAACCGTGGCGTTGCAGAATCGGCGTTGTCGCATGCACGGGACCCAGCCCCATCAGCGCCGGGTCCAGCGCGGCCCATTGTGTATCCACAATGCGGCCGATCGGTTGCAGCTTCCATTGCTCTACCGCAGCGGCAGAAGCCAGCACGAGCCAGGCCGCACCATCCGTGATTTGCGAGCTGTTGCCTGCGGTGACAGCACCATACGTGCGATCGAAAAAAGGTTTCAGGCGTGCCAGATTTTCCATGCTCGAATCACGCCGCACGCCATCGTCATTTTTATACACCGTGCCATCGACACCAATCAGCGGCACAATTTCGTCAAGGTGACCGGCGTCCTGCGCGGCGGCCAAGCGACGATGGCTCTCGACGGAATAGGCATCCATCTCCTGCCGTGTGATACCAAATTTCCATGCCAGATTTTCCGCCGTCTGGCCCATCATCAGGCCGACCACCGGGTCGGTGAGGCCGCGCTCAATACCGATCACCGGTGAGAGCAGCGCACTCGGCCGCAGGCGGAGAAACAGCTTCAACTTCCCGCCAAAGCTGCGCGCTGCACTCATGTCCGAAAACCACTGCACCATGGGGATGGAATAAAGCAGCGGGGTGCGCGACAGCGCATCGACACCACCGGCCAGCACCAGGCTGGCACGTCCGCGCTGGATATTGGCAATCGCCGAATCAATCGCCTGCATGCCGGAGGCGCAATTGCGCATCACCGTCCAGCCAGGCACTTTATTGCCGCAACCCAGGCGCAGCGAAATAACGCGGCCGATGTTGGTTTCATCCACGCCAGGGCTGGCGCAGCCAATGATGACTTCATCCAGTGCATCGGGTGCGAATGCCTGCCGCGCCAGCAGTGCGCGACCAGAGAGCGTGGCCAGATCGGAAGCAGAAAACGGCCCCGGCCTGTTGCGCGATTTTAGAAACGGTGTGCGTGCGCCATCGATGATGTAAATCGGTTCATTGGTCATCATGCCTCCTCCTGCGCATCGCGCAGGGCTATGAAAAAGCTTGTATGCCTGTCTGTGCGCGACCCAAAATCAATGCGTGCACATCGTGTGTGCCTTCATACGTATTCACTACTTCCAGATTCACCATGTGGCGGATGACGCCAAATTCATCCGAGATACCGTTACCACCCAGCATATCCCGCGCGACGCGGGCGATATCCAACGATTTGCCGCACGAATTGCGTTTCATCATCGAGGTGATTTCTGGCGATGCCACGCCGTCGTCTTTCATGCGGCCCAGCCGTAAACAGCCTTGCAGGCCCAGCGTGATCTCGGTTTGCATGTCGGCCAGTTTTTTCTGCACCAGTTGATTCGCGGCCAGTGGGCGACCAAACTGGTGACGATCCAGCACATATTGCCGCGCGCGGAACCAGCAGTCTTCCGCCGCGCCGAGCGCGCCCCAGGCAATGCCGTAACGCGCCGAGTCAAGGCAGGTAAATGGCCCCTTGAGGCCGCTGACATTGAGCTCGTTTTCATCCGGCACGAACACCTCATCCATGACAATCTCGCCAGTGATTGACGAACGCAGCCCGACCTTGCCGTGGATAGCCGGCGCCGACAAACCGGGCATGCCTTTTTCGAGAATGAAGCCTTTAATAATGCCCTCATCATTCTTCGCCCAGACCACAAACACATCGGCAATCGGCGAGTTGGTGATCCACATCTTGGCGCCCGACAGACGAAACCCGCCGGCGACTTTTTTCGCACGGGTAATCATCGAGCCGGGGTCGGAGCCATGATTCGGCTCGGTCAGGCCAAAGCAGCCGATCCATTCGCCACTGGCCAGTTTGGGCAGATACTTTTGCTTTTGTGCTGCGTTGCCAAATTCATTGATCGGCACCATGACGAGTGACGATTGCACACTCATCATCGAGCGGTAGCCCGAATCAACGCGCTCGACTTCGCGCGCAATCAGGCCATAGCTGACATAGTTCAATCCCGCGCCGCCATATTCCGTGCCTATTGTCGCGCCGAGTAAACCCATCTCGCCCATCTCGCGGAAGATGCCGGGGTCGGTGGTTTCATTACGGAAGGCCAGCTGGATGCGCGGCGCCAGCTTGCCCTGGCAATAGTCGCGAGCGGCGTCGCGCAGCAGACGCTCGTCTTCGGTCAATTGTCCATCAATCAGTAGCGGGTCGTCCCAGCTAAATTTGGCGGCAGGTTTGGCAACATCGGTGCTCATTCGTTATGTCCTTAACCTTAAAAATCGTTCATTCTAATCGTGCGCTGCCACAGAAAAATCCGACGGAAAATCATCCACACGAATCACCTTGTCGCGCAGATCGTAGCGGTGTGCAATTAGCGCGGCTTCTTCAAGGGTCAAAATACCTGTCTGCTGCGCCTGATGCAGGCATTCGCGCTCATTATTCGCCGCGTTGTTTGCCGTGTCACCAGCGCCGACTTTCCCAGCCTTTTCGGCTGCGCGCAGTTTGGCCTCGGCGGGCTCTGCTGCGCGCGTCGCCTCCAGCGCCAGTTCGATGACACCCACGGCATCGTTAATGGCTTCGGCCTCATTTTGCGGCAGATACATGCCGGCAGTCAGCCGGTCGCGCGTGACAGAAGGTTCGATCAGGCACTTCGCCACGTCATGCCCCAGTGCATCAGCTGGCACCACATACGGGCGGCCGAGCGGAAAAATAATCCGCGCCAGAAACCAGGCGACGGCCTTGTTTGGAAAATTGGCGAGCACGCCTTCAAACGCATTCTGCGCCTTGAACATCGCATCCCAGATCGCCCAATGCACCAGCTGCGCATCAGCAGCCTGACGGCCTTCGTCTTCATAGCGCTTGAGCGTGGCCGAGGCGAGATACATCAGCGACAAAATATCGCCCAGCCGCGCGGAGAGCTTCTCACGACGTTTCAAGCCACCGCCCAGCACCAGCATAGCCACGTCGGAAAGAAACGCAAACGCGGCTGAAAAGCGGGTGAGCTGCTGATAGTAGCGCTTCGTTTCCGGTGCCATATTTTTTGGCACGCTCGCGAAATGCGAACCGGTGAGCCCCAACCACACAGCCCGTAGCGCGTTGCCAATCGCAAACCCGAGGTGGCCAACCAGCGCCGCATCGAATGCACGCAAACCGGCCCGCGCATCCTCATTTTGCGCTGCCTGCATTTCGCGCAGCACATACGGATGGCAACGGATCGCGCCCTGGCCGAAGATGATGAGGCTGCGTGTGAGAATGTTCGCGCCTTCAACGGTGATGGCGATGGGAATCTGTTGATACGCGCGCCCCATGAAGTTGCCGGGGCCAAGGCAAATGCCCTTGCCGCCGAGGATATCCATCGCATCATTCACCACCTGACGCGCGCGTTCGGTGACGTGGTATTTGACAATCGCTGAGGCCACCGATGGATGTTCGCCCAGATCGACCGCGCCTGCGGTCATCATCCGCGCCGCGTCCATCAGGTAAGTGTTGCCACCCATGCGCGTCAGCGCTTCTTCGACGCCTTCAAATTTGCCAATCGCCAGATTGAACTGGCTGCGCACGCGCGCATAGCCGCCGGTGGCGCGCACGGCCAACTTGGCTATGCCGGTGCTTGTCGATGGCAGTGAGATCGCCCGTCCTGCCGCCAGGCATTCCATCAGCATGCGCCAGCCCTGGCCGGCCCTCTGCGGCCCGCCGATGATCCAGTCCAGCGGCATGAACACATCTTCGCCCGAGTTCGGCCCGTTCTGAAACACCGCATTCAACGGCCAATGACGGCGGCCGATATTCACGCCGGGATGATTGCTCGGTACCAGCGCGCAGGTAATGCCAATGTCTTCAACTTCGCCCAGCAGATGATCCGGGTCGTGCAGATGAAAGGCCAGGCCGAGGAGCGTACACACCGGCCCCAGCGTGATGTAGCGCTTCTCCCAGGTGACGCGCATGCCGATGACCTGCTGCCCCTGCCATTCGCCCCTACACACGATGCCGGTGTCAGGAATCGCGGCGGCGTCTGAACCGGCATGCGGATTGGTCAGCGCGAAGGCTGGGATTTCAAGCCCTTTGGCCAGGCGTGGCAGATAGTAGTTTTTCTGTTCTTCCGTACCATAGCGCAACAGCAACTCGGCTGGCCCCAGCGAATTGGGCACCATGACAGAAACCGCCGCTGCGGAAGATCGTGTGGACAATTTTTGCACCACCTGCGAGTGCGCATAGGCCGAGAATTCCAGCCCGCCATAGTGACGTGGAATGATCATGCCGAGAAAACCCTTGTCCTTGACGAACTGCCAGGCGGCGCGGGACAGATCGTGGTGAACCTGCGTCGCCTCCCAGTCATTGGTCAGGCGACACAACTCCGCGCATTCGTTATCGAGAAAAGATTGCTCGGCGGGCGTGAGCTTCGGTGCTGGATAAGCCAGCAATTTTTCCCACTGCGGCTTGCCCGAAAACAGCTCGCCTTCCCACCACACCGTGCCCGCTTCAAGCGCATCGCTTTCGGTTTGCGACATCATAGGCAGAATTTTTTTGTATAGCGCAAACACCGGGCCGGTGATCACCAGCCGCCGTAGGCCGGGTAAGCCAAACACGGCAATAACGATTACCCCAATAGAGATAAACAGCAGCCAGAACATGATCTTCTCCTCCAGACCAAGACCGCCGACGGAAAACCCGTCGGCGGTTTTTAGGCTAAGACTGGGGCAGAACTAACTAGCTGTCAAGCAAACAGGAAGGGCGTCAGTCGGTCGCGGTCTCATCAGCGTCAGCACTATGCTTGCTCTGCACTACCTTCGGGTCGCCTGCGGGAACTTTTTGATCCAAGTCGCGCAATACGCGAAACAGCTCGCGGTAGGCGCGTGGCGGTTTGTTTTGTTGTGCTTCTTTTAGCGCGTTGCGGCGTAGCTGGCGCAGATGCTGGATGTCGGCTTGAGGATAATCACGGGCGATGTCGCTGCACACCGATTCATCTTCCATGAGCTGGGTGCGCAGGCGTTCGAGTTGCTGTTGCCGCAACGTTGCCACCGTCGATACACCCTTGATTTCATCCATCGCGGCCTGCAAGGGTGCGGCTTCAATATCGCGCATGATTTTGCCGATATATTGCAGTTGCCGACGCTTGGCTTCGTGTTTGGTGAAGCGTTGCGCATCATGAATGGCATCCTTCAGGCGCTCGGGCATGTCAATCTTTTTCAGCCGCTCTGGCGACAGGACAACGAGCTCAGCGCCCAGTTTTTGCAGGGCTGTCATCTCGCGCTTGAGCGCCGATTTACTCGGCCCGAGCACTTCTTCCTCATCTTCGGGCGCGCTATATGTCATGTGTTGTTGCTCCCGCTGTTGTTCGCTTGTTTTAGGGTATCCACGGTTATCATTATAGCTTCGTCACTCGTTCACTCGAAGGGTTCTCGCATGTCGCACAGTCCAGAAACGGATTCAACCTTTAGCTTCTCGCAAGAAGCGTTACGCACCTTGGCGCAAAGCGTGCTCGATCATGCTGCAAAAAATGGCGCCACCGCTTGTGAGGTGGATGTTTCCGAAGGGTTTGGTCAGTCAATCAGCGTGCGTCGGCAAGCGGTTGAAACCATCGAGTACAACCGTGATAAAGGCTTGGGCGTCACGGTGTATCTTGGCCAGCGGCGCGGCCATGCGAGTAGTTCTGATTTTTCGCCTGCGGCGGTGGAAGACACAGTGAAAGCCGCGCTCTCTATCGCCCGATTTACAGCGGAAGATGATTGCGCCGGGCTGCCCGATGAAAAATTGCTGGCAAAAAAATCCATGGATCTTGATCTTTTTCATCCGTGGGTCATTCCGGTGCATGAGGCCATTGCTTTGGCGCAGCGCTGCGAACAAGGCGCATTTGATGTGAGCCCGCAAATCACGAACTCTGAGGGTGCGACAGTTTCCGCGCAACAATCTCATTTCATTGCTGCCAACAGCCTGGGCTTCATGGATGGCTTTGCCAGCACGCGGCACTATGTATCGTGCTCGGTGATTGCAGGCAGTGGCGACGATATGCAGCGCGACGACTGGTACACCTCCAGCCGCAATGCGCACGATTTTTCATCGATTGAGCGCATTGGCGATTACGCGGCGCGCCGTGCGTTATCACGGCTTGGCTCACGCAAATTATCCACCCGTAAATGCCCGGTGATTTTTGAAGCGCCGCTAGCAACCGGCTTGATCGGAAATCTCACCTATGCTTTATCTGGCGGTGCGCTGTATCGCAAAACATCGTTCCTGCAAAACAGTTTGGGACAGAAAATATTCCCGGATTTTGTCAACATCAGCGAACGGCCACACATCAAAGGAGGCATTGCTTCTTCAGCATTTGACGATGATGGCGTGGCCACGCATGATCGCGAGCTGATCAAAGGTGGTCAGGTGCAAGGTTATTTGCTTTCCACGTATTCAGCCCGCAAACTCGGCATGCAAACTACGGGCAACGCAGGCGGTGCGCATAACCTGCGCGTGGCGCCCGGGCAACATAACCTGGCCGGGCTGTTGCGCGAGATGGGCCGCGGCCTGCTGGTGACCGAACTCATGGGCCAGGGTGTGAATTACGTCACCGGCGATTATTCACGCGGCGCAGCAGGCTATTGGGTAGAAAATGGGCAAATCGCTTACCCCGTGGCAGAAATTACCATTGCCGGCAACCTGCCGGAGATGTTCGCCAATGTTGTCGCGATTGGTAACGATATCGATGCACGCGGCTCAAAACACGTGGGCTCGATATTGATAGGCCAGATGATGGTGGCAGGCAGCTAGCGCGACTAACGCGCAATGAAAAGCCGGCGCTGGTGGCACGGTGAAAAAAACCGCGCCCGGATGTGACGACTGCGCTTGGACGAACATTAGCTTTAGGCTATGTGACCCTCTGAATTCGGCATCTACGGTCATTCAACGCGCTCAAGAATCCGGCTTTTGCCTGGCAACTTTTCAGCGCTCACTGGCCAATCGAAAAATCCACATAATTTCGGACGGTCTCAACTGACGGGATGATTACGAGCGGCTAACGCTCTCCTAATTATTGATCGCTATCTTTCAAGTCACGCGAATATCCGCGTGACTTGAAAGATAGCGATCATCATGCAACGCAAAATCTATCTGGCGACTCTGGTCGCGCTTTCTGTAACCGCCATCAGCAGCGTTTACGCTGCCAAGACCATCGAAAACGATGCTTTGGCTGTTGAAGCCGCAAAAATCAGCCTGACACAAGCCGTCACCACTGCCGAGCAGCATGTCGGCGGCAAGGCTTCCCGTGCCGAATTCGAGAAGCACAAGGGCCAGTGGGTCTTCGATGTCGAAGTTGTGAACGGCAAGAAAGTCATGGACGTGAAGGTTGACCCGACAAGCGGCAAAGTCATCAAGGCCGTCGAGGACAAATCCGATCACGACGATGACCATGACCACGCTGATTGACTGGCTCGGTCATTGCCGCAATGCCGGGGCGGCGCCACTGCCCCGGTTTGTCGCTTGAACTGAAACCGGCTCCCCATAAAGCCCACGGAAGAATCCCAATGAAGATACTTGCACGCGACGATGCAATGCAGATGCTGAACAAGGTACTGGAGGTCACCCTCTACTTCTGGATCATCAGGATTATGGCCACCACAGTCGGCGAAACGGGAGCCGGTTTTCTCAATTTCGACTTGAGCTTCGGGTTGAACGGGGCAACCATCGTCATGGGTGCCCTGCTGGCGATGTTCATGTTCATGCAGCTTCGGGCGAAAATATGTGCCGTGGCGTCCTTCTGGATTGCCTACATCCTGACCTGCCCACTTGGCGCATCGTTTGGTGACTATCTGTCACAACCCGTTGCCAATGGCGGCCTCGGTCTGGGTGCGGTAATCACCAGCATGATTTTTCTATCGATCATTGCGGGTCTGGTGATTTACTTGACTGTCAACCGAAAGGATACGCAGGGACAAGCGGCAAGCGATACTATCCATTCAATCTAAGCTTGACCTAAATGCAGCGGCCGATAACAGAGTGGTTGAGCTTAAATCACGCTAATTTTGCCTTGTTGTTTGGTGGGCTGATCGCCGCCACGGCGTCATGAACTGTCAAAAAGAAAGAAACCGTATGAACAATACTTCCGAAAACACGTTGAGCAAGGTTCCAGAGGTTACTCTGATCTTCTGGCTCATCAAGATCGCTGCAACGACACTGGGTGAAACCGCAGGTGATGCCGTGTCGATGTCAATGAACCTGGGTTATCTGCTTGGAACCGCCATTTTTGCCGCGATCTTTTTGGTTGCCGTGATTGCCCAAATTAAGGCAGAGGGCTTCCACCCATTTCTCTACTGGACAACCATCATCGCAACGACAACAGTCGGAACGACGTTGGCGGACTTTGCAGACCGCTCTCTTGGAATCGGTTATGCAGGGGGATCGTCGCTATTATTTGCCCTGTTGATAGCCTCGTTGGCCATCTGGTATCGGTCACTCGGTTCGGTATCAGTCGATACCGTTAGCTCTCCAAAGGCCGAGATGTTCTATTGGGTGACGATTATGTTTTCCCAAACCCTGGGCACCGCACTTGGCGATTGGACAGCCGACACGGCAGGGCTTGGCTATGGGGGAGGCGCCATAGTATTCAGCGCTCTGCTGGCGCTTGTTGCTGCGGTGTATTACTGGACAACGCTATCTCGCACCCTATTGTTCTGGTCTGCATTCATTCTCACGCGCCCCCTGGGTGCTGTGGTTGGTGATTTTCTTGACAAGCCTGTTGATTCGGGTGGGTTGGCATTGAGTCGCTATTCGGCCTCGGCGGTACTTCTGGTCTTTATCGTGCTCTGTATCATGTTCTCCCGACAAAGTGCGGCAAAAAAAGGGCATTGATACAACACGAAACTATCTGACTTACTTGATCAGGAACTCATATGGAACATTTCAATCAAGCGCTGTTTCTTCTTCTCAACGCTGCACCTGGGAGCGCCGGCATCATCGTCGGCATAGCGAACTTTATGGCGGAAGATCTGATCTGGATCGTGCCGGTGGGGTTGATCCTGGGCTGGCTGTATGGCACCACAGCAAACCGACAGATATTGGTCGCGGCCATGGTTTCTGGTTTGGCGGGCTTGCTCATCAATCAGATCATCGGCTGGGTCTGGTATCACCCCCGTCCCTTCGAAGTTGGAATCGGCCAGACATTGATCCCACATGTTCAGGACAGTTCGTTCCCGAGCGACCATCTGACCTTTGTCTGGGCTATTGCGTTCAGCCTGCTGAGGCATGAACAATCTAGGCTCGCCGGCTGGGCGCTCGCTGTATTGGGCGTGCCGGTGGCATGGGCGCGCGTTTATCTGGGCGTCCATTTCCCGCTGGATATCCTCGGTGCCGTGCTTGTCGCTTTGAGTGGTGTCTGGCTGATCTCGTGGCAAGAACATCACTTTATCGAACTGTTGATGCGCCCGCTGCTGCGAATCTATCAGACGTTATTTGCCGGATTGATTCGGAGAGGTTGGGTGCGACAATGAACCGTTCTGGATGCCGAGACTATTGATGCGTATTCTATTGATTGAAGACGACCGCATGATTGGCGAGGCCGTGTCCGTGGCGCTGCACGATGCCGCCTATGCCGTGGACTGGGTGCAGGATGGGGTTGCGGCCGGCAGCACGCTGGAGCATGGTGAGCACCAGGCCGTGCTGCTCGATCTGGGCCTGCCCAAGCGCGACGGGTTGGAGGTGTTGCGCAAGCTGCGCGCCAGCGGCAGCCGGTTGCCAGTGATCGTCATTACTGCTCGAGATGCGGTAGAGGATCGGATCAAGGGTCTGGATTTCGGCGCCGACGATTATCTCGCCAAACCCTTCGACGTGAATGAACTGCTCGCCCGGCTGCGGGCAATCATCCGCCGCCGGAGTGGACAGGCTGCGCCGCTGCTCGCCAACGGTCAGGTGAGTCTCGATCCGGCAACCCGCGAAGCGCGTTGCGGCGATGTCGTGGAATTCCTGAGCGCACGCGAGTTTGCCCTGTTGCATGCGCTGCTCCTGCGTCCCGGCGCGATACTCACCCGTGCCGAACTGGAAGAACACATCTACGGCTGGAACGAAGAAGTGGAAAGCAATGCGGTTGATTTTCTGATCCACGGCGTGCGCAGGAAACTCGGCGCCGATACCATCAAGAACGTGCGCGGTGCCGGCTGGATGGTGGAGAAGCCGCAATGAACGTTCGATTATCTGTCATGGGCCTCGTTGCCTTGGGGGTTGCCGGTTGCGCGAGTTATGCGCCCAAGCCGTTGCCAGTTCACATGTCTCTACCGCAATCCGCCGCCGCCATTTCAGTGGCCCCGGCGCAACTACCGTTCCGCGAACTGTCCTCGCACCCCTTCAATGCCGCCGACGGTCTGGACATGACCGAGGTGGCGATGCTGGCGGTGGCCAACAATCCCCAGCTCCGGCAGGCGCGCGACGGCTTGGGCATCGCCCGCGCCCAGTCCTTTGCCGCAGGCCTCTTGCCCGACCCGCAACTGGGCGTTACCTTCGACCACCCTACGAACGGCACGGCGGGCAATATCAACGCCTTCAACTTCAACCCGAGCTACGACGTGAACGCCCTGCTGCTACGCTCCTCCCGCGTCGGCGCGGCGACAGCGGACGAACGTCGGGTGAACCTGGAACTCTTGTGGCAGGAGTGGCAGGTGGTGAGCCAGGCCCGTTTACTGTTCACCCGTCTCACGGCACAGCAAGCCTTGCTGGAGCGCTTGCAGGCTGTCCATGATCTGCTGCGGCAGCGTTACCAGGCCAGCCAGCGGGCGCTGGCCGCGGGCAATCTCACCCTGGATGCCGCAAGCGCCGAGCTGGCCGCCCTGCAAGCCGTCGAACGGCAGATCAACGAGCTTGAACGCAGCCGCCTGCAAAACTGCGCGAGCCTCAATGCCCTGCTCGGCCTGGCAGCCGATGCATCGCTACAACTCGCAGACGAACCCGGGCAGGCTGAGATCGATGCCGCCGCCGTGCGCGCCAATCTGGAACGACGCCTGAACAAGCGCCCGGATTTGCAGGCCCTGCAAGCCGGCTACCGCTCACAGGAAGAGAAATTCCGTGGCGCGGTGCTGGCGCAGTTCCCAGCGTTGAGCGTTGGGCTCACTCGCGCCCGCGACACCAGCGGGCTTTATACGCTCGGCTTCGGTCTGAGCCTGAGCTTGCCGATTTTCAATGCCAATCGCGGCAATATCGCCATCGGGAAAACCACGCGCAAAAAGCTGTTCGACGAATATCAGGATAGACTCAACAGCGCCTACAGCGAAGTTGATACAGCCCTTGCCAATCTGCCCTTGCTGCAGGAACAGTTGCGGCGCACCCATGCGGGTGAGGCCGACCTCGAGACCGTGGCACGCCGCGCCGCAGCCGCGTATCGCGCCGGCAACATGACCGCGCCCGACTATGTCCGGTTGCAAACCGCGCTACTCGATAAACAGACCGAAACCATCAATTTGCAAGAAGCGCTGACAGAGCAGCGGATCGCCCTGGAAACTCTGCTCGGCCCCGATTTACCAGAACAAAACAGGAACACCCAATGATGCGTCGTGCAATGTTGATCTTGAGTCTGCTGCTGGGCGCAAGCCCGGTTTTTGCTGCGGACGCGCCCAGCGTGCTTGTGGAGACCGTGGCGCTCAAAGAACAGCCAATGACCGATACCGTGTCGGGCTATGGCGTCGTATCACCGGACACACGCAGCCTGCAAACCATCAGCCTGCCCCGTTCCGGCCAGGTCGTGAGCCTGCTGGTGAGCGCCGGGCAAGTGGTGAAAAAGGGCGCCCCACTGCTGGAGTTCGGCACCAGTGCGGATGCCGCAATGAGTTACCAGCAGGCGCGCCAGACCATGGATTTCGCGCAAGGCGAAACGGCACGTATCGAACAATTGGTCGGCCAGCAACTAGCCACCCAGTCGCAGCTCGCAGCGGCGAAAAAAGGCCTGGCGGATGCCGAGGCCAACTTGCGCGCACTGGAAAGAATCGGCGCGGGCCAATCGGTAGAGCGGGTCGTCGCGCCGTTCGACGGCGTGGTAGCAGCGGTGCAGGCGGCACGGGGCGATCGGCTGGCAGCGGGCGCACCGCTGCTGCAATTGGCGCGGGCAGGGGAACAGCGCGTGCTGTTGGGAGTGGAGCCGGACGATGTGATACGCATTCGCCCCAGCATGGCCGTCAGGGTAAATCCGGTGTTCAGCGCCGGGCTCAAGATGACCGGGCGGGTCGCGCAGGTGTTCGGCATGATCAATCCGCAAACCCAATTAGTAGACGTGTTAGTGGAAATCCCCGGCGACGGGTTGATGCCAGGCACACGAGTGCGCGCGGAAATCGAAGTCGCCCGACAAAGCCTGTGGGTCGTGCCGCGTTCGGCAATATTACGCGATGCCCATGGCGCCTATTTATTTCAAGTGGCAGAAGGCAAAGCACGCCGGATCAATGTACAAACTGGATTGGAACAAGAGGGCATGATCGCCGTGCAAGGTTCCTTCGACGCCAAGCAACAAGTGGTGAGTCTGGGAAACTATGAGCTGCGCGATGGCATGGCGGTGCGCCGGAGCAGACCATGAGTTTTACCGGGTGGATGCAAAGCCATCGTCGTTCAATATTATTCCTGCTGGTATTGCTAGCGCTGGCAGGCGCGCTGGCGGCGTTCAGGCTGCCAGTGACCCTGTTCCCCACAGTGGATTTCCCTCGCGTGGTGGTGTCGCTGAATGCGGGCGACCGCCCCGCCGATCTGATGATGCTGGCCGTGACCCAGCCGGTGGAGGAAGCGGTGCGGCGCGTGCCGGGCGTGCGCGACGTGCGCTCCACCACCAGCCGGGGCTCGGCGGATGTGTCGGTGAACTTCGACTGGGGCATCGACATGGGATTGGCGACCTCGCAGATCAATCAGGCGATCACCCAGATCCTGCCGAATCTGCCGCCGGGCACCCAATTGGTGACCAAGCGTATGGACCCGACGGTGTTCCCGATTCTGGCCTACAGCCTGACTTCTGCGACCCAGTCGCAAACGGTTCTCTATGATCTCGCGCAGTATCAGTTGCGCCCTTTGCTTTCCAGTATCAACGGCGTGGCGCGCATCCAGGTGATCGGCGGCGCAGAGGAGGAATACCAGGTCACCGTGGATCCGGCGCGGCTGATGGCTTACGGGCTTACGCTCGGCGACGTCGCGCAGGCGTTGAGTGCAGCCAACGTGGTCACCGCCGTGGGGCGGCTGGAGGACCAATACAAGCTGTATCTGGAAATAGCTGATACCCGGCTGAAAACCATTCGGCAAATCAGTGACACCATCATCAAAAGCGGCAACAACGGCATCGTGCGACTGGAAGACGTGGCGCTGGTGAGCGACGGCGTGGTGCCGCAATGGACCAAGGTCAATGCCGACGGCCGTCCGGCGGTCCTGTTCAATATCTACCAGCAGCCCGGCAGCAACAGCGTGCAAATCGCCCGCGACGTGCACGCGAAGCTCGTAACCTACCGTTCGCAATTGCCTCCCGGCGTCAAGCTTGCGAACTGGTACGATCAAAGCGTGCTGGTGGTAAATTCCGCCGCCAGTGTGCGCGACGCCATTCTCATAGGCATCGGGTTGGCGGTGCTGGTGTTATTTGCCTTCCTGCGCAATCTCAAGATCACTCTGATTGCCACCGTGGTGGTACCGACCGTACTGGCGGCGACGGTGGTGTTGCTCTATGCCTTGGGCATGAGCTTCAACATCATGACTCTGGGCGGCATGGCGGCGGCGGTAGGGCTGATCATCGACGACGCCATTGTCATGATCGAGCACATTGTGCGGCGTCTGCGCGGTGCCAGCGGCGAACACCACGGCCGGGTCATGACCGCCACCATGGAATTCATGCGCCCCCTGGCGGGCTCGTCGGCATCCACCATTGTCATCTTCTTGCCGCTCGCGTTTCTCACCGGCGTGACTGGCGCATTTTTCAAGGCGCTGTCGCTGACCATGGCAGCAGGGCTGATCATCTCCTTTTTCGTCACCGCGTTGGCGGTGCCGCTCTTGGCAGATCATTTTCTCAACGAGAAAGACGCCGACCAGAAAGAAGGCGGACGCATGACTGCCTGGATGCACCGTCGCTACGAAGCCTTGATGCAGCGTGTGCTCTCGCGGCCACCGCTGGTCCTTCTGTTCATCGTGCCTTTGCTGGCCGCGGGCTTTCTGGCCTTCAACCAGGTAGGCTCTGGTTTCATGCCGGCCATGGACGAGGGTGGTTTCATCCTGGATTACCGCTCCGAACCGGGCACCTCGCTCACCGAGACCGACCGTCTGTTACAGCAGGTGCAGGCCATCATCAAAGCCAACAAATATGTGGATACCTATTCACGCCGCACGGGTACCCAATTAGGTGGAGGCCTTACCGAGGCCAACGAGGGCGATTTCTTCGTACGCATGAAAGCGGGCCAGCGTCCGCCCATCGAGACAATGATGGACGATATCCGCAGCCAGGTCGAAACCCAGGTGCCCGGCCTAAAGATTGAGCTGGCGCAACTGATGGAGGACGTCATCGGTGACCTTACCTCGGTACCGCAGCCGATCGAAATCAAGCTGTTTTCCGATAATCAGGAGGAACTGCAAGCCACCGCAAGAAAGGTGGTGGAAAAGATCAGCCGCATATCCGGCGTCGTGGACACCCGCGACGGCATCAACCCTGCCGGCGATGCGCTGGAAATCCACGTGGATCGTGTGAAAGCCGCGCTGGAAGGAATGAACCCGGACAGCATCACGCAGATACTCGGCGGCTACTTGTCCGGCATGGTCACGACGCAAATGCAGAACGGGCCGAAATTGGTCGGCGTGCGGGTGTGGACCCCGCAGGACCAGCGCACCATCGTGCTGGATGTGGGCAAGCTGTTGATCCGTGCCCCGGATGGGCATGTGTTTCCGCTGAAACGGGTGGCACAGATCGCCCCGATAAGCGGGCAGCCTCAGATCAAGCGCGAGAACCTCAAGCGCATGGTGGCGGTGGCCGGTCGCATCAGCGGGCGTTCCATGGGGCCGGTGATCGCCGACATCCAGAAAGTGATGGCGACACCGAACCTGCTGCCCAAGGGCATGTATTACGAACTGGGTGGCCTCTACAAGCAGCAGCAAATCGCCTTCCGGGGTTTGATGGCGGTATTCGCCGCCGCCGTCGGGCTGGTGTTCCTGTTGCTCCTGTTCCTGTATGAGAGTTTCCGTATGGCACTGGCGATTTTGGCGATACCGTTGCTGGCCGTGTCGGCGGTGTTTGTGGGTTTGTGGCTGGCCGACATCGAACTCAATATCTCGGCGATGATGGGCATGACTATGATTGTCGGCATCGTCACCGAGGTCGCCATTTTCTACTTTTCCGAGTACAACGACCTGATCAAAGACAAGCCGTTCCACCTTGCCCTGATCGAAGCAGGCAAGAACCGCATGCGACCCATCGCCATGACCACGCTGGCCGCCATCCTCACCCTTCTGCCGCTGGCCTTCGCCATTGGACAGGGCTCCGCCATGCAGCAACCGCTGGCAGTGGCCATCATTTCCGGGTTAGTGGTGCAATTGCCGCTAGTATTGCTCGTCATGCCCGTGCTGTTTAGCATTCTGGAACGGAGATCCCATGGGGCGGGAACGCCTGACCAAAGCAACGATTTTCCCGGCAAACCCTAACTCTGGGCTAATTTTCGCGGCGTAGAGTAATCATCACGGTGGACGCCAATGCGCTTGCCCGATTTCAATCAACTCTATAGGAGCATCATCATGGCAACATCGAAGAAACACGTAATAACCTTGCTGGGCTTGGTTCTGACGGTGGCCGCAGCCAACGCGTTCGCCTACACGGGCCAGAAATTCGCCGGGGAGGCCAAAATCAGCATGGAACAGGCCCGGGTAATTGCCCTCAAGGCCCATCCAGGTAAAATTACCGATGAGGAACTGGAGCAGGAGAAGGGTGGCAGCAGCCTGCGCTATTCCTTCGACATTAAGCACGGCAAGATTACGCAGGAGGTTGGTGTGGACGCCAAAACCGGCGACGTGCTGGAAAACGCACCGGAAGGTCCTAACGCGGACTAAGCGCCTAAGCGGAGAATACCCCCGTTCCTCGTTGTGAGTAACAGAGGCTTTTCTTTGGGCCTCAAAGCCATATAAGGAGAGAACGATGCTGATCAAAATACGCGAGCTAAAACTCAACCTCGGCACCCACGCGGTATTGCGGGATGTCAACCTGACACTGCAGAAAGGTCAGATATATGCCCTGCTCGGGCCCAATGGTGCGGGAAAAAGCACCACCATTTCAGTCGTCACCGGGCTACGGGCGCCTACAGCCGGATCGGTCAGGGTGCTGGGCCTCGACCCTGCGGTCGATGCGCTCCACCTGCACAGCCGGATCGGCGTGCTGGCGGAGCAGACCGGGTTCTATGACTGGATGAGCGCCGGCGACTACCTGCTCTGGGTTGCCCGCCTGTATCAAAAGAACCAGGACAAAGCCGAAATCACCCGCCTGTTGGGCCGGGTCGGCCTGGAGGGTCAAAGTCCCGCGCCGATCGGCACCTATTCCCGCGGCATGCGGCAGCGGCTCGGCCTGGCCCGTGGCTCATCAATCAACCCGAATTGCTGATCCTGGACGAGCCCACCAACGGTCTCGATCCGCGCGGACGCCGGAAATCCACGACGTGCTGCTGGGGATGGATATCATTAGCAAATCCAAATGGCTGGTGGGGCGAGGGAGGTGGTGGAGTTCCACCATGAAAAGTTCGACGGCAGTGGTTACATGAAGGGGCTGAAGGGGAAGGAAATCCCGTTGAATGCACGAATCTTCGCTATTGTCGACGTGTTCGACGCGCTCACCTCAAAGCGTCCCTACAAGGAGCCCTTCGGTTTCGAGGAGGCAATGGACATCCTGCGGCACGACAGCGGCAGTCGCTTCGACCCTGAACTGCTGCTTATCTTCTGCGGCATTGCCTATTCCCTTTACCAGGAGGCCAGCCACACCGAGGACAGCACGCTAGAGGCATTGCTGAACCGATTGGTCAGAAAACATTTTCTCAATGGTTAACCCGGATATTTCACGACAGATCCGGGTAAGCTCGGTAACAATTATCAGGTAATTCCATTTCGCGATACAAATAGAAATAGGTTTTACTTCATCAATTTTGGGAGGATAGATTATGTATCAAAATATTCTGGTTGCGATCGACGGTGGCGCTGGCTTACCTGGTGCTGATGGATTTTCTGAAAATCCGCATCTTCCGGCGCTTCGGGCTTGTATGAACGCTTTAGCCAGGGAATGCTTCGAGTGCATAAAAGGCGTTGATGCGTATTCTATTGATTGAAGACGACCGCATGATTGGCGAGGCCGTGTCCGTGGCGCTGCACGATGCCGCCTATGCCGTGGACTGGGTGCAGGACGGGGTTGCGGCCGGCAGCACGCTGGAGCATGGTGAGCACCAGGCCGTGCTGCTCGATCTGGGCCTGCCCAAGCGCGACGGGTTGGAGGTGTTGCGCAAGCTGCGCGCCAGCGGCAGCCGGTTGCCAGTGATCGTCATTACTGCTCGAGATGCGGTAGAGGATCGGATCAAGGGTCTGGATTTCGGCGCCGACGATTATCTCGCCAAACCCTTCGACGTGAATGAACTGCTCGCCCGGCTGCGGGCAATCATCCGCCGCCGGAGTGGACAGGCTGCGCCGCTGCTCGCCAACGGTCAGGTGAGTCTCGATCCGGCAACCCGCGAAGCGCGTTGCGGCGATGTCGTGGAATTCCTGAGCGCACGCGAGTTTGCCCTGTTGCATGCGCTGCTCCTGCGTCCCGGCGCGATACTCACCCGTGCCGAACTGGAAGAACACATCTACGGCTGGAACGAAGAAGTGGAAAGCAATGCGGTTGATTTTCTGATCCACGGCGTGCGCAGGAAACTCGGCGCCGATACCATCAAGAACGTGCGCGGTGCCGGCTGGATGGTGGAGAAGCCGCAATGAAGCGATCCTTGCAACGGCGGCTCTCGTTGATGCTGGGTGGCGCCATCCTGCTTTCTGGCCTTGTCGCAGCCGCCGCATCGTTCATCCTGGCCTATGGCGAAGCGAAGGAGTTTCAGGATGACATGCTGCGGCAGACTGCTTTGCTAGTAACGCGAAATATCGGCATTTCCACGCAGATAGGTGCGCGGGACAAAAATCGTGCCGGGGTCACTTTGGGCAATTCCGAATCACGGATCAGTGTGATTCGTTTGCCCAGCGATCCGCGCCCCGATTGGCTTACAGGCGATTTGGCATCCGGCTTTCACACGCTTGCTGCTGGTGGCGAACGTCTCAGGTTGTTCGTGCGGAAAGATACCCCTGGCAAGACAACGGTGGTGGCCCAGCCGACCGATACGCGCGACGAGATTGCGATGAACAGCGCACTGCGCACGCTCGTTCCTCTGCTGCTGCTTCTGCCTGTGATGACGTGGCTGATTGTGCGCATCGTCCGCAGCGAACTAGCGCCAGTCAATGACCTGACCAGTCATTTGGATGCGCAGCCGGCAGATCGGCCTCGTCCTCTTTCAGACGAGGAAGTTCCGGACGAAATAACGCCCTTTGTGCACGCCATTAATCGCCTCCTCAAACGGGTCAGTGATCTGATGAGCCAGCAACGGCGCTTTATCGCCGATGCTGCTCACGAACTTCGGAGCCCGCTGACCGCACTGTCAATACAGGCTCAAAACCTGAAACAAGCCGGATCGCTAGAGAACATGCGTGAGCGCATCCTGCCACTACAGGCAGGGATCGAAAGAGCACGACAACTGACGGAACAACTCTTAAGCCTTGCCAGAACTCAGGCGGGAGCCTTGGAAACCACGGATGTAGATGTCTCGACGATGGCCCGAGAACTGATCGCGGAATACCTTCCGATGGCGGAGGCGAAAGGCATCGACCTGGGACTCGACGAGGCCGCGCCGCTCATGCTGTCTGCTGCGCCGGAAACTCTGCGGCTGGTGCTCAAAAACGCGCTGGAGAACGGGCTGAAATATGTTCCCGAAGGCGGCGAGGTCACCCTGCGGCTTTATTCGGATGACGCTAGCGCGATCATCGAGATCGTCGACAATGGTCCCGGCATTCCTGTCTCCGAACGAAAACGTGTGTTCGATCCGTTCTATCGGCTGCCAGAGGCAACCAGCGAGGGCAGCGGGCTAGGACTCGCCATTGCGGCGGAAGCCTCGGCTAGTCTTGGCGGATGTGTAAGCCTTCTTGATAGGCCGGAAGGTTGCGGGTTGGTCTTCCGCTACCGGCAGGGCCGGTAAATATGATCACCGCGTTTGTCGTATCCTACGGCTATCTCGCTATCTTCGTTGGTACGCTGCTGGAAGGGGAAACCATTCTCATCGCTGCCGGGTTCGCCGCTCATCGCGGCTTGCTTTCCTTGCCGATGGTGGTTCTTGTGGCTATCGCGGGTGCAACACTGGGCGATCAGTTGGCATTCTTGCTTGGACGCTGGAAAGGCGAAGCACTGATTGCGCGTTTCCCTGCCTTGGCGAAACGAAAGCCGCAAATCCATGCTTTTCTTGAGCGTTATGACCTCCTTTTTATCCTGACTGTTCGATTTCTTTACGGGTTGCGGATTGCTGGTCCGGTGCTCTTGGGATCGAGCCAGGTGCCGCTGCTTCGCTTTGCGGTGCTCAACGTCATAGGCGCCACCATGTGGGCTATGCTCATCTCCGGCGCCGGATATGCCTTCGGCCTGGTTATCAGTTCCTTGATCGCCGACGTCGAGCGGATTGAAGCAATCGTATTGATTGTCATACTCTCGCTTGGCGCAGCCTTTTGGGTGTGGCAAAGGTCTCGCGCCAGAATGGGAAAAAAGGCAACCATGAAAAAAAGGAGAGCGTAATGTCCTGGCAACTGTTTGCGCTCGGTTCAGCATTTTTTGCAGGCTTAACAGCGATCTTCGGGAAGCTCGGGGTAGAAGGATTGAACTCCAACCTGGCGACATTGATACGCACTGTGGTGATTCTTGCAATGACCGCTGGCATCGTAACTTTTCGTGGCGAGTGGCAGGTGCCCCAAGCATTGGAACCTCGCCCTATCGCGTTTCTGGTTCTGTCTGGCCTGGCGACGGGGTTCTCCTGGCTCCTCTATTACCGTGCGCTCCAACTTGCACCCGCATCGATGGTGGCCCCCATCGACAAGCTGAGCCTTGTATTTGCCATTGTGCTTGCTGTTGTATTCCTTGGCGAAGCGCTAACGGTGAAACTGGCACTCGGAGGGTTGCTCATCCTTTCTGGTGTGCTGATCCTCGCATGGCCTTGAAGGCATCTGCAGGCCTGCTTGCGGACGGAAAACGACCAGTCGACTTTTACATGTCATACGACGGCTGTGGTGATCTCTCGCGGAAGAACTGGGTACATAGCTTTGTAGCGCGTGGAGAAAGATCACGACACTGTATTGATTCTGGTCATCCGCCATCAACGCGAAGCTGGCTATTGAACTCAACAGCGGGATACTACTGTAATTGGCGTGACCACCTTGGGCTAGACAGGTGGGCTCGTCGCGCCAAGTCTTCTCAACAACCCAACGGCATCTGTCCATACTATCATTGCCCGCGGATTGACGACTTAAACACAGCCAGAATGAATCAGGTAGCTACAGTAAACCGGTACAGTGCGGATCCATAATTTTGCTGGTTTCGCTGGATTCGTTGAACAACCGTCGGGCGTCATAAGCGTGGGTTCCCTTCGGTACTAACGGCTTAGGATGCTCTGTTCGTTTGCCGCTCGCCGAGGCTGACACTCGAACTCTCACAGTCATCGCCCCGGTATCCAAGGAGCTTTCGTCATGCTACGCAGCCTAATCTTCACAGTATCTGCCCTGCTTGCCACTTCTGTATTTGCGCAGGACGCAATCCAGACCGATGGCGACAAATACAAGGTCATTCTGGAGAACGATTGTGTCAGAGTTCTTGACTATCAAGACCGTCCTGGTGAG
Source organism: Rugosibacter aromaticivorans (assembly GCF_000934545.1). GTDB lineage: Bacteria > Pseudomonadota > Gammaproteobacteria > Burkholderiales > Rhodocyclaceae > Rugosibacter > Rugosibacter aromaticivorans. The sequence continues at coordinate 363,479 of NZ_CP010554.1, read as the reverse complement.
AAAACACTTCAGCACAAACATCCCGCGTTTGTGCTCTATGCACTGAGCCCATTCAAACGCACGCTGACCTTGCCAGACGGAAAAGTACTCAAGCGCGAGTTCAAAGAGGGGGATGTCATGTGGTCGGAAGAACAAACCCACATCGGGGAGAACGTCGGCCAAACACCCACGCACGTTTTAATCGTAGAGCTCAAAAAACCCAGCGAAGCATGCTCTAAATAATGATACCCAGCTCTTCCAGAGCGATGGCTTCTGCTGCCATGTCTGGCACTTGTTTATCTTTGATTGCGAGGAGAACGCCATGAATCAGCCACAACCAAAAAATCCTGCCGAAACCTATGAGCACTATTTTGTTCCAGCCATGTTTCTTCCGTGGACCGCCCTCTTGCTCCGCCATGCTGCCCCTCAATCACGGGAGCGGGTGCTTGACGTGGCATGTGGCACGGGCATTGTCACGCGCCAGGTGGCGCCTCTGGTTGGCGCAGACGGACAAGTAGTCGCACTCGACATGAACCCGGCAATGCTTGCCGTAGCTCGTGCTCTCCCGGTGCCGCCGGGCGCGGCGATTCAGTGGCAGGAAGGCAATGCCATGGCCTTGCTCTTCCCCGATGGCGTCTTTGACATCGTGCTGTGCCAACATGGGTTACAGTTTTTTCCGGATCGTGCCGGTGCTGTGCGCGAAATGCGCCGGGTTCTGGCACCCGGTGGACAGGCGGTGGTAATCGTCTTGCAGGCGCTCGCACGACACCCCGTTTTTGCAGCCCTTATGGAATCAGTGGCGCACCACCTCTCGCTACCGGTATCCGCCGTCATGACCCGTTTGCCTTGTCGGATGCTGACGAATTGCGAACCTTGTTTACGACCGCGGGGTTCAAAACCGTGGCCATATTTCCTGAATCAACCACAGTCCGGTTTCCCGAACCGGACCGCTTTGTGCCACTTGCCATTAACAGCTCAGCGGCGGCGGTACCAGCCTTTGCTCAACTAGAAGGACCGGCAAAGGCAGCACTGCTGGAAACTGTGCGCAGAGAAATCGAGCCAACCATCCACCAGTATCGTGATGCCGAGTCCGTTACTTTTTCGATGTTTGCACACATTGCTGTGGCTAGCGCATAACGGTTGCTTTGAGCGTACCGGGGCACTCAGCTACTCGAGCTACTCAGCGTTTTTTATTGCGCCCGGTTTGCATGAACTGATCAAAGCTCGCTTCGGCGAAGCGCGCCCACAACACCTGTTCGTCACGAAACGCGGCGTAGTCGGCATAGATTTTTCGCCAGGCCGGGTTTTTGGCAGATAGGTCGCTGTAGAGCGCCATCGAGGCGTCGTAAGCAGCTTGCATTATTTGCGGGCTGAAGCGATGCACTTGCGTACCTTTGGCCACCAGTCGTTTTAACGCCGGGGGATTCACCACGTCGTAGCGCGCCTGCATGTGCACATGGGCGTGCGAGGCGGCCGTTGTCAAAATGGCCTTGTAGTCGGCGGGCAGTTGTTCCCACGCTTTGGCGTTAACGTACAGTGCGAGCTGCGGGCCGCCCTCCCACCAGCCGGGGTAGTAGTAATGCTTGGCGACTTTATAAAACCCGAATTTTTCATCGTCATAGGGGCCCACCCATTCAGCGGCATCGATCACGCCTTTTTCCAGCGCTTGATAGGTTTCGCCACCGGGGATGCTTTGCGGCACAGCGCCCAGGGCAGAAAACACTTTGCCGGAAAATCCGCCAATGCGAATCTTCAAGCCACGAATATCGGCCAGCGTTTTAATTTCATGGCGATACCAGCCGCCCATTTGCGCACCGGTATTGCCCATCGCAAAATTAACGATGTTGTAATTTCGATAGAACTCGCGAAAGAGCTGCAGCCCGTTGCCTTCATAAGTCCACGCGCTCATCTGGCGTGAATTAAGCCCGAAGGGAATCGCGCAGTCGATAGCGAAAGTGTCATCCTTGCCAAAAAAATAATACGGCGAGGTATGCGCACATTCCACCGTGCCCTGCTGCACGGCGTCCACCACACCCAGTGGCGGCACCAGCTCACCGCCCGCATGCACTGAGATGATAAAGCGGCCGTTCGTCGCTTCAGCTACTTTTTTGGCGAATACTTCGGCGGCAATATAAATCGTATCCAGTGTTTTAGGAAAGCTGGATACCAGCCGCCAGCGAATGTCAGTTTGTGCGTGTACTGCAGGGGCAACGCCTGCGGCAAGGATGCCACCCAAGCCAGCCTGCTGAAGAAATTGTCGTCGTTGCATGAGATTTATTTCCTTCGTTTTCAAAACTATCGCGGTTAGTGCGGGCGCGTTGCTGCGTGCTCGCGGCGGATGACGTCCAGCAGATCACGCATCGGATCATCTTCTCCGTTAGCGTCTACTGCATCTGGCAGCTGCAGGCGTTGTTCGCCCAAGGCGGCTGGTGCCGCATCAACTTGATTGAGCACTAGGCCAGGCCAGCGAATAATCGCGATCACCATGAGGAGTTGCAGCAAAATAAAGGCGATTGAACCTTGATAAATTTGTGCGGTGGTCACGGCAGAAATGCGTGCGCCGGTAATGCGGTCTGTCGTATCGCCGGCAGGGGCCACGCTGCGCAAATAAAACAGGGCAAAACCAAATGGGGGCGTTAAAAACGAGGTTTGCAGATTCATCGCCAAAATAACGCCGAACCACACCAGATCAATGCCCAGTGCATTGGCAACTGGCACCAGGAGCGGCACAACGATAAAGGCGATTTCAAAAAAGTCGATGAACATGCCCAGCACAAACACCAGAATGTTTACGACGAGCAAAAATCCCAGTGTGCCGCCGGGTAATTTATCGAACAAATGCCCGATCCAGGCTTGTCCATCCGCCGCATTAAAGGTGAACGAGAACACCGTTGAGCCAATCAGAATAAACATCACAAAGGCAGTGAGCCGCGTGGTGTTGTCGAGCGTCTCGATGAGCAGCTTTTTCGTCAGGCGGCGTTTGGCCAGCGCCATGCATAACGCACCGAGCGCACCCAGCGCACCGCCTTCGGTGGGCGTAGCAATACCGAGAAAAATAGTGCCCAGCACAAGAAAAATCAGCACCAGCGGCGGGATCAACACAAAGGTGACGCGCTCGGTTAAGCGCGAAACAAACGTCAAGCCCAACCCGCGATTGAGCAATGCCAAGCCTAAGGCGGTGAGCGCTGCGATGGCGAGGGAAAAAATCACAATTTCATCCCCCGGTGCAGCACCGCTGCGATCCAGCCAGCGGCCAACCAACCCGCTGTGAACTTGCGACCAGGCAACACCAACCGTTGCCGCGATCATTAACAAGACCAGCAGCGAAACATGGCCGCTGGCACCATTGGCCTCACGATAAATGCGTGCCTCGACAGGCAATGCGGGCACCCAGGCAGGCTTTACTATGGCAACGGCGATAATAAACAGCGCATACAAACCCACCAGCAACAAACCCGGCAACATGGCACCGGCATACATATCTCCCACCGGACGGCCTAGCTGATCCGCCATCACAATCAACACCAGGGACGGGGGAATCGCCTGCGCCAACGTGCCAGACGCCGTGATCACGCCGGTGGCAATGGTGCGGTGATAGCCATAGCGCAACATGATGGGCAATGAAATCAGCCCCATTGAAATAACCGCAGCGGCCACTACGCCTGTGGTAGCCGCCAGCAGCCCACCGACAAAAATAACCGCCAGCGCAAGCCCGCCACGCAAAGGACCGAAGACTTGGCCAACTGTTTCCAGTAAGTCTTCCGCCATGCCACTTTTTTGTAGCACTCCCCCCATCAAGGTGAAGAAAGGAATCGCCAGCAACGTGTCGTTTTGCATGATGCCCATAACGCGCAACGGTAAGGCTTGAAAAAGCACGGGCGGAAACAGCCCGAGCTCAATGCCCAGCAAACCAAAACTCAAGCCCGTTGCAGCGAGGGCAAAGGCGACGGGAAAGCCAGTCAGCAAAAAAGCCAAAAGACCGGCAAACAACATCGGCACGAAATTGTGAGCAAGCATGATCATCAGCGAATTTCTTTCGATGCGGTCAACGCGTGGGCATTGATTTCACTTTCTGCCGCGTTGACGGCGAGGCCAGCCCCAGGATTGGCCGCGTTGTCTTCGCTGAGCTCAACCAGCACATCACGCAAATAAGCGATCCGTTTAATCAACTCCGAAATCCCCTGCAACAACAGCAGTGCCAAGCCCACGGGTAGCAACAGATAGACCGGCCAGCGAATCAGCCCGCCAGCGTTCTGCGACATTTCTCCGCTCACCCAGGCGTTAACCACCAGCGGCCAGGAAAGGTCGATCAGCATGAAACACAACGGCAACAAAAACACCACGATGCCGACAATCTCGATCCAGTGACAACTGCGGCGAGAAAGATGGCTGGCGATAAAGTCAATCCGCACATGTGCATCTTTAAGCAAGGCGTAACCTGCACCGAGTAGAAACACCGCAGAAAACAAATACCACTGCACCTCAAGCAAGGCATTCGAGCTTGTCTGAAACACCTTGCGTACCAGCGCATTGCCTGCGCTGATAAGCACGGTGACAAGAATCAGCCACAGTATGCTGTTACCGATGCGCTGATTGAGTCGATCAATAAGACCAGAAACATAAAGCAAACGCTGCATGAGACAATTTTCCTCTCATTTCCTCTGTGTCAGCCTGCGGGCCGTTAAAATCGCCGCACTCATTTTGAATATCCACAACGATTTTTGTCTAGTTTAATCAATTTCCTCCGTATCCCCTCTCTCTGATGGCTAAGATCAAATGACTGCCACCCGTTTTTGCATTGTGCGTCACGGTGAAACCGACTGGAACGCTGAAAAACGTTTGCAGGGGCAAATGGATATTGCACTGAATGTCGTCGGCCAGGCGCAGGCGCAGGCCATACGAGCCAGCCTGAAAAACACGGTAGCATTTGCTGCGGTGTATAGCTCAGACCTCGCCCGCGCCTGGCATACCGCTGAAATTGCAACCGCTGATCTCGGGCTTACCGTACTGCCAGCGCCGACTTTTCGCGAGCGTCATTACGGCACGCATCAAGGGCTAACATCCGCCGAGGCAGCGCGCACCCATCCGGCAATGTATCACTTGCATCAGGCGCGCGATCTTCACTACACCTATGACACCGGCGAATCCCTCGCGGCTTTTGCTGCACGCGTGCAGGGCGGGCTGCAGACGCTGGCCAAGCGCCATGCCGGCCAGGCCATTCTGCTATTCACCCATGGCGGCGTGCTCGACATTATTTATCGCCTGGCCACGCAGCGCCCTTTAGATGTACCGCGTGATTTTCCTATCCCCAATGCAGCGCTTAACTGGTTAGCCTATGCCGCAAACCCCGCTGCAAACGCCTGGCAAATTATTACCTGGGGCGACCAGACGCATCTCACAGGAGCGCTAGAGGAAGTAGGGTAGCCCATCTCGGCCGCGCGGCTTATCAGAATGCAGGATAAATTGTTTGATCTTCCATTGATAAAGCGTCTTTTAAGGTGAACACTTTAAGTTAGGCATCGAGGTGAGCTATGGCACTTTTTGCTGAAAAACTCGTGGAAGAATGGTTAAGTCGCCAGGGGTATTTCACCATCCGTGGCACTAAGGTCGGAGTTCACGAAATTGACCTGCTGGCTATACGCCCTACCACTGATGGAATTGAATGCCGGAATACAGAAGTGCAAGCATCGGTTATCCCTGTGAGCTACGTCACGAAAGCGCCCAAAGAGGTGCAACTGAAAACTGGCCGTGCCGTTAGCAGCGCCAAGACCAGGGATGACGATGAACTTCGTGAAGGTGTTCGTGAATGGGTTACCAAGAAATTCGATCATCCCAAGAAGGAAAAGCTCCGCCGTCTCTTGGCTCCAGGCAATTGGTCACGGGAGTGGGTCATCAATGCCGTAAGACATCAAAGAAAAATTGAGCTTCTGCGTGAGACTGACATCACGATTCGCCGTCTTCCCAGCATAGTGGCTGAGCTCAAAGGCCGTGATTTTCTGCTTGATGGTGCTGCCGGGACACCCCTCGCTGACTTGGTGTTATTGCTGCCGCGCCAACTGTGCGCGATGCCCAACCCGTCGTTGCAGGGGACCTTGGGGCTGGCGAATAACTCCGCCATTTCTCACACCTGGTAGAGCCTCGACTGCCTGAATGCTAAAATCGCCGGGTGTTTATTTTTTTCCTTCTTTAACAGGATCCCGCCATGTTTTCCAAGCAGAACACCATCGCTAAAACCGACGCCGAATTGTGGGCGGCGATACAGAATGAAAATCACCGTCAGGAAGAGCATATCGAGTTGATCGCTTCCGAAAACTATGTGTCGTGCGCGGTGCTCGAAGCGCAGGGTTCGCAACTCACCAATAAATATGCCGAAGGCTACCCGGGTAAGCGTTACTACGGCGGCTGCGAATTTGTCGATGTGGCTGAACAACTGGCGATTGAGCGTGCCAAAAAACTGTTCGGTGCCGATTGCGCCAATGTGCAGCCGAACTCTGGCTCGCAAGCCAATCAGGCGGTGTTCATGGCGTTTCTCAAACCCGGCGATACATTCCTCGGCATGAATCTGGCCATGGGTGGGCATTTAACACATGGTGCTTCGGTGAATATGTCGGGCAAATGGTTCAATGTGGTGCCCTATGGTCTGGATGCGAATGAAGCCATTGATTATGATGCAATGGAACGGCTGGCCTTTGAACACAAACCCAAACTGATTATCGCTGGCGCATCGGCCTATTCACTGCGCATCGACTTTGCACGGTTTGCGAAAGTGGCTAAAGCCGTGGGTGCGATTTTCATGGTCGATATGGCGCACTACGCCGGATTGATCGCTGCGGGTTGCTACCCCAACCCGGTGCCGCATGCCGATGTGGTGACATCCACCACACACAAGACCTTACGCGGCCCTCGCGGTGGCTTGATTCTGATGAAAGCCGAGTTTGAGAAAGCCATCAACTCGGCGATTTTTCCCGGCTTGCAAGGCGGCCCGCTGATGCATGTGATCGCCGCCAAGGCCGTGGCTTTCAAAGAAGCCATGAGCAGCGACTTCCGCCATTATCAAGAGCAGGTGATCAACAACGCACAAGTCATGGCCAAAGTGTTGAAGTCGCGTGGGCTGCGCATTATTTCCGGGCGAACTGAATCGCATGTATTTCTGGTTGATCTGCAAAGCAAACACATTACCGGCAAAGAGGCCGAAGCCGCGCTGGGCAATGCCCACATCACGGTGAACAAAAATGCCATTCCGAATGACCCGCAAAAACCCTTTGTGACCTCGGGCATTCGCATCGGCACCCCGGCAATCACCACCCGCGGCTTTAATGAGATTGAAGCCGAGCAGGTAGCAAACCTGATCGCCGACGTGCTGGATGCGCCAAACGATACCGCGGTGCTGCAACGCGTACGCGTTGAGGCCGCCGAGCTGTGCAAGAAGTTCCCGGTGTATGGCTGATCTCCTACGCGGCAGGGGTTTCGTCAGGATTCTCTCGTGAAGTGTCCTTTTTGTGCGGATGCCAACACGCAGGTGGTCGACACGCGAGAAAATGAAGAAGGCGACACCGTGCGTCGCCGCCGGCGTTGCGTGGCGTGTGAAAAACGGTTCACTACCTATGAGCGGGTTGAGCTGCAACTGCCGCAAGTCATCAAGAAAAACGGCAGCCGCACGGAATATCAGCGCGACAAATGCAAAGCCAGCATGATGCTGGCTTTGCGCAAACGCCCCGTCACCACAGAAAGTCTTGATGCGGCGCTGGATCGCATCGAGGAAAGGCTCGTGCAACTGGGGCAACGCGAAGTGGCGTCGGATCGCATTGGCGAGCTGGTCATGCGCGAACTAAAAAAACTCGACAATATTGCCTACATTCGCTTTGCGTCGGTGTATCGAAATTTCGAAGATGTGAATGAATTTTCTGAAGCCATCCGTGAAGTGGAAGCGCCGCCGCAAACGCCACCACACGGCCCGTCGACCGAGTTGTGAGCATTATGTGATGAGCTTCTCCGCAGACGATCGTCGTTTCATGATGCAAGCGCTGCAGCTGGCGCAGCGCGGTATGAACACTACCACCCCCAACCCGCGCGTGGGCTGCGTGATTGTAAAAGATGGCCAGATGATCAGTGAGGGTTGGCATGAAAAAACCGGCGGGCCGCATGCCGAAGCCGTTGCCCTGGCGAACTTGACAACCAAGGCAACGGGCGCTACCGTTTATGTCACACTTGAGCCATGCAGCCATGTGGGGCGCACGCCGCCTTGTGCGGATGCCTTGATTGCCGCAGGCGTCACGCGCGTTGTCGCCGCCATAGAAGACCCGAATCCGCAAGTGGCGGGCCAAGGTTTGGCACGGCTTGCCGCAGCGGGCATTGCAACAGAATGCGGCTTGCTGAGCGACGAAGCGCATGAGCTGAACATCGGATTTGTGTCCCGCATGACGCGTGGCCGACCGTGGCTACGGCTGAAAATCGCGGCTAGTCTCGACGGCAAAACAGCGCTCAAGAATGGTGTTTCGCAATGGATTACCAGCGCGGAATCTCGTCGAGATGCGCACCACTGGCGCGCCCGCTCATGCGCCCTGCTGACCGGCATTGGCACGGTGAAAGACGACAACCCGCGCCTAACCGTGCGCGAAATTAACACCTCACGGCAACCATTAAAAGTTGTGGTGGATAGCCAGCTGCAAACGCCGCCCGATGCTGCCGTGCTAGCCAATGGCGGTGTGCTGATCGCCTGCGCGACGGACCATGCCGCGCGCCGCGCCGCCCACGACGTATTGGCCGCTGCCGGTGCTGAGATTGTTGTGTTGCCCGCTGCGCATGGCAAGGTTGATCTTGCTGCCTTGCTGATTGAGCTTGGCCAACGTGGCATCAACGAGGTGCTGGTCGAGGCGGGCGCACGCCTTAATGGCGCGTTACTGCGAGAAAACTGCGTTGATGAATTATTGCTTTATCAAGCGCCCTTACTGCTTGGCGATGCGGCACGCGGGATGATCAACGAGGGAAGGCAAAACGAATTGACCGCGCTAGCTGGCGCTCGACGACTGCGTGTCGTCGAGCGCCGTATCATCAGCGCCGACTTTTTTATCCGCGCGCGCTTTTTATAACATCACACACTAGCAGTCGCACCGCACACCACGCACGCCGCATCACGTGGGATGCGCACTTCACGCCAGGTCATGTGCAAGGCGTCAAGCAACAGCAGCCGCCCGCCCAGACTTTGCCCGCAGTCCATGATGAGCTTGAGCGCTTCAGCCGCCTGCATGCTGCCGATGATGCCAGTTAGTGGCGCAAAAACGCCGGTCACAGCGCAGCGTACATCGTCAGTAGTTTCGGCTTCAGGGAACAGACAGTCGTAGCATGGCGCATCGAGTTGTCGCGCATCGAACACCGTAATTTGCCCATCAAAGCGAATCGCAGCGCCTGACACCAAGGGTTTACGCAAGCGCACGCATGCCCGATTGATCGCATGGCGCGTGGCAAAGTTGTCGCAACAATCGAGCACCACATCCGCCTGTGCCACTTGCGCGTCCAGCGCTTCGCCTTCTAGTCGTTCGGCGAGAGCGATGACATGGCATTCCGGATTAATCTCTGCCAGAGTGCGCTGCCCGGAAGTGGCTTTCGCTTCACCGACGGACGCAGTGCGATGCAAAATCTGGCGTTGCAGATTAGTCAGATCAACGCTATCGCCATCAGTCAGGACGAGCGTGCCTACCCCGGCCGAAGCCAGGTAACAGGCTGCGGGTGAGCCTAGTCCGCCCGCACCAACGACCAGCACGCGTGCGTTCGTTACGGCCTCTTGACCTTCGATACCGATCTCGGGCAACAAAATATGCCTGCTATAACGCAGCAGTTGCTCGTCATTCATCGCGATTTATTTATCCTGCCGCAAATCGGGTGGCGTGTCATCATGATCGCCGTGCAAATGGTGATCCCACGCTTTGGAATAAATGTCCTGCGACTTTTTGATCAGGCGTTGCGGACCATACATATTGCGCAGCTGAGTTTCTTCAGCAGACGCGATCACCGCCCGCATGAAGCGGGCATACCAGCCATTATCCAGATGAAAACCCTGCTTGACCAACGCGCTGGCAATCCCATCGAGTGTGTACTCGCTCAGCTCGTACCACAGCGACAGTGTGTTCGCGAGGTTGCCTGCAGGTTGGCCCGCTTCAACCACCATCTCAGGCAATCCGGCAAGTAGTGCTTGGGCGGCGACAGCATCGCCCGGGTGCTGCGCATCGAAGCGCAATACGCGATGCTTGCGCGTGCCGGGTTGCGGCACAAACGTGCCGGGGCGTGGCCACTGACCGCCCGCATCGCGCAGTGCGCGCGCTTTTGCGGGGGTCATTTTGCTCACGCATTGTCTCCGTAATCAGCGCTTGAGAATCTGCAGCGCTTTTAACAGATTCACCGCTTGCGAGAGCTGGTAATCGTCTTTAGAGGCAAACTCGATCGGCGCACGCGCAACGTCATCCTCTTCGTCCGTTTTGTTTTTCTTGCCATTTTTGGCGTGCGGCTTGTTTTCTGGCTTGTCTAGTTTGCTTTCCGTTTTCACATCGGCGCTCTTGTCCTTGTCATTTTCAAGATGTCGTTCAAGATCGGCCTCACGCAAGCGGTCGTGCGCTTCGCCGTTGGCTGTTTCTTCCACCACGATATCCGGCGTGATGCCCTTGGCCTGAATCGAGCGGCCTGAGGGCGTGTAGTAGCGGGCAGTGGTGAGCTTGATGGCGGTGTTGTTGGATAGTGGCAACACCGTCTGCACGGAACCCTTACCAAAAGTTTGCGTGCCCATGATGATCGCGCGCTTATGATCTTGCAAAGCCCCTGCGACAATTTCGGAAGCTGAAGCCGAGCCACCATTGACCAGCACCACCATAGGTAAAGTTTTCACCAGCGCCGGCAGGTTTTTCATGTAGTCATCCTTGGTGCCGCGCAGGTAATCTTCCGGACTGGCGGTAAACCGGCGCTTGGCATCCTCTGTGCGTCCTTCGGTTGACGTCACTAATGTTTTGGGCGGCAAAAAGGCGGCTGAAACGCCAATCGCACTGGTCAGCAAACCACCGGGATCGTTGCGCAAATCAAGCACCAATCCTTTGAGTCCGTCTTTTTCATCCTTCACCAGCTTTTCGAGATGCCTGGCCACATCGGCATTGGTTTCATCCTGAAACTGGGTAATGCGCAAATAACCATAACCGCCCTCCAGTGATTTGGATTTAACACTTTGCACCTTGATTTTTTCACGCGTTAGCGTGACTTCAAATGGCTTGGGCTCACCCTTGCGAAATACGGTCAAGCGAATCTGCGTTTTGGGTTTGCCGCGCATTTTTTTCACGGCATCTGTCAGGGTCAGCCCCTTCACCAACATGTCATCGAGCTTGATAATGAGATCGCCGGGTTTCAGGCCCGCTTTATAGGCGGGCGTATCTTCAATGGGCGAGATCACTTTGACCAAGCCGTCTTCCATACCCACTTCCAGCCCCAGGCCGCCAAACTCGCCCTGGGTTGTGACTTGCATTTCCTTAAACGCTTCGGCATCGAGATACGCCGAGTGCGGATCAAGGTTTGCCAGCATGCCGCTGATGGCATAAGTGATCAGGGTTTTATCATCCACGGGCTCAACATAGCCCTGCTTGATCGCACCATACACATCGGCAAAACTGCGCAGCTCTTCAATCGGCAGGGCCGACACCGCGGCATCTTTGCCCGCGCTGGCTGAAAAGTTGAGGCTGACAAAAATGCCCGCGAGAAGGCCGGCGGTGAGCAAACCAATTTTTTGCAGGGTACTGCGCATAGTGACTCCGTGTGGTTGTGTGTAAGTATGTGTGATTACGTCTAAAAAGTGGCAAATTAGCGTGCGCCAATCCATTTTAGGGGATCGAACGCCTGCCCCCGGTGCCTGAGCTCGAAGTATAAACCGGGGTCAGGATGTCCACCGCTATTACCCGCCGTGGCAACCGGCTGGCCAGCGGTGACTTCTGCACCAACCTCACCCAGCAACGATTCATTGTTGCCATACACGGATAAAAAATCATTGCCGTGGTCAATAATCAATAAGTTGCCAAACCCGCGCAACCACTCGGCAAAGACAATTTTGCCAGCGGCCACCGCGTGAATGGGTTCGCCCTCTGCCGCGCGAATGAAAAGGCCTTTCCAGGTCGCGCCACCTTCGGCGCGGGGGCTGCCATAACGGCTGACAATCTGCCCGGAAACCGGCATGCGCAGTCTGCCACGCAACGCTGAAAACGCGCCACCCACTTGACCCGGATCATCGCTGCGAGCGGCAGACGGGTTGCCACGCGAGGCAGGCGCTAAGACAGATCGTTCGGCAGACCGCGCGGAGGGCAAACGCGCCGTATTGCCAGCGCCGCCCAGTGGCGGGCGCAAGACTTTTGGTGGCGCAGCGGCTTTGTTCGCAGCCTCCCTTGCAGCAGCTTTGCGCGCCGCCGCCGCAAGCCCGGTAATGACGTTCGTCAAACGCTGTTCATCACGGCGCAAAACGGCAATCTCATTTTTCTGGCCACGAATGCGTTCCGCCAGTCGCGCCAACGTGGCCGCACGTTGCTGTTGGCGCACCAGCAATTGATCACGGCTTTCCTGCTGTCGGCGCGCGATGTCGGCCAACTGCGTTTGCTGCTCGCGCACCGCCTCGGTTAAGTGTTGCCGCTCACTGACTGTCGCGCGCAGTTGTTGCACCAAATTGGCTTTCGCAAGTGACAGTTGAGTCAAAAAATATTGATCGCGAGCAATTAAATTCGGATCGCGCCCGGCCAGAAGCACGCTCAACGCATCTGCATCGCCGCCGACAAACTGGCGATTTAGCAGCCGCGCCAGATGATTTTGTTGTGCTGATGCTTGCTGCTCCAAGCGCTTGGTCTGTGCTTGCAACGTGGCAAGCTTTTCTTCCACCGCACGGCGCTCCTGCGTGAGTTGATGCAAGCGTCGATTGGTGTCTGAAATCGCCGTTTCCGTTTCGCGCAGCTGCTCGCTGACATTCTCTTTTGATTTTTCTGTTTTGGACATATCACGGCGCAGCGATTCAATTCGCGCGCGTACGGATTTGAGTGTGCTTTTTTTCGTTTCTGCAGGCGCCGCCTGGCTGGCCATGGGATGCACAACTGGGTACAGAAAAAATAGCGCAAGCAACACTATTCCACCGGCATGGCAGATGTTGCCAGTGATTTTGCCCGGATCAAGCGTCACCCTTTGGCTTTACCCTGATTGGCTACTGCCTGAATAGCCGCGTTAATGGCGTCTTGATCACCAAGGTAATAGTGACGAATCGGCTTCAGATCGGCATCCAGCTCATACACCAGCGGCTGGGCCGTGGGAATGTTTATGCTCACGATATCGTCATCCGACACCTGATCGAGAAACTTAATCAGCGCGCGCAAGCTATTGCCATGGGCCACGATAATCACACTTTTGCCCGCCTTGATGCTAGGCGCAATGGTGTCATTCCAGAACGGCAGCACACGCGCTACGGTGTCTTTCAAGCATTCGGTGCGCGGCAACTCGGCCACCGGAATGCTGGCGTATCGTGGGTCGTCCAGCGGCAGGCGCGGGTCGTTGTCCGCTAGCGGAGGCGGGGGCGTATCATAGGCGCGACGCCAGATCAATACTTGTTGATCACCATACTTGGCAGCCGTTTCTGCCTTGTCCAGTCCTTGCAGAGCGCCATAGTGTCGCTCGTTGAGCCGCCAGGAATGCTGCACGGGAATCCACATGCGATCGAGTTCTTCCAACACCGTCCATAGTGTTTTGATCGCGCGGCGCAAAACAGACGTAAAGGCCAGATCGAACGCATACCCCTGCTGACGTAACAGCTGGCCAGCGGCTTGTGCTTCTGCCAGACCTTTGGCAGTTAGCCCGACATCATGCCAGCCGGTAAAACGGTTTTCCTGATTCCAGACAGATTCGCCATGGCGGAGCAGAACAATTTTGTACATGAAACATCCTATCAATTAAAGGTGCCATTTTAGCGTACGGTGCAGTGCCAAAGACAGAAGCGATTACCTCGGGCAGGTTACAATGTACCGTGTATTGGTTTAAGCCATTTTGCGTTGAATGACGCATTGCCACACATTGACACGCATTACACAGACAATAAGGAAGTAGATCGCTCATGGAATTTGTGCAACAAAACTGGATGTGGGTCACCCTCGCTATCATCTCTGGCAGCATGCTGTTGTGGCCCCTGCTAAAAGGCGGTGGTAGCCAGGCGCTCACGCCAAGCCAGGCCACACGGATGATGAATCGCGAAAACGCGGTGGTGATTGATGTCCGCGAAAGCGGCGAATGGAACACCGGGCATATTGCTGGCGCCCGCCATATTGCCATGCCGCTATTGCAACAAAAAATGGCTGAGCTGGAAAAGTTCAAGAACCGCCCGCTGATCATTTGTTGTGCCTCTGGCGCCCGTTCTTCGGCAGCCTGTAGCACCTTGCGCAAAGCGGGTTTTGAAAAAGTGTTCAACCTGGCTGGTGGCATGACCAGCTGGCGGGAAGCAAAACTTCCTGTCACCACCAAATAAATTTGTAGCCACTTTACGGGATAAGCATGTCATGGCTAAAGTAGTGATGTACTCAACCGCAGTGTGTCCATACTGCGTCCGCGCCGAGCAACTGTTGTTGCGTAAAGGTGTTCAGGATATCGAGAAAGTGCGGGTTGACCTTGACCCTTCGCTGCGCGAAGAAATGATGCGAAAAACCGGACGCCGCAGCGTGCCGCAAATTTATATTGGCACCACGCATATAGGCGGGTTTGATGACCTGTTTGCCCTTGATCAGCAAGGCGGCCTTGACGCATTGCTGGCTTCTTAAGTTTCCTCTTTTTTTAAATCTCCACCGACCCACCATGAGCGATCAACAAGCCGTTTTTAGCATCGAAAAAATTTACGTCCGTGACTTTTCTGTTGAGGTGCCTCATGCACCACAGATTTATCTTGAACGGGAAGCACCAGCGATTTCCGTGCAGATTCAAACTACTGCTACCGATGTCAGCGAAGGTGTATTTGAAGTCGTGGTAACAGTGACAGTGACAGCCAAAAAAGAAGAAAAAGTTTTCTTTTTGGTTGAAGCTGCCCAAGCCGGCATTTTTCAAATCAAAAATGTGCCAGAGCAGGAGATGGAACCTGTGTTAGCCGTCGGCTGCCCCAATATATTGTTCCCCTATGTGCGCGAAACTATTTCGGATGCTGTCAATCGCGCAGGCTTTCCGCCCGTCATTCTTGCCCCGGTAAATTTCGAGGCGCTGTATCAGCAGCGCGCTACCGAACAAGCCGCAGCAACTAATGCCGCGCCCACCTCCCTGCAATAGTCGGCGATGGTGACACGCTGTAAAGCTTTGAAGCTGACCGCAGGGAATCCAGAGCCGTCTCTGGAAAGTCCTCCTGGAGAACGCCGCTTTTGCCAGGCCTTCTACACACAACGGTGCGTGTTGCGCGCGGCGGTAGTGATTTTCTGTGCGCTTTTCTGTTTCCTCCGAGCCCCCCCGGTTTTAGCGCTGGATTTTCTTTCTGTCGCGGTGCCAGCCGTGCTATTTGACGCGCCTTCAACCAAAGCCAAGCCCTTGTTTGTCATTAACCCCGGCACCCCCGTAGAGAGCATCGTCAGCCTGGAAGGCTGGATCAAAATTCGTGACAATAAAGGCGATCTCGCCTGGATTGAAAAAAAATACCTCAGCGAAACCCGCCAAGTCATAGTAGTTGCCGACCGCGCGCAAATCCGTGCCGCAGCTGACGATAAAGCCGCACTCGTATTTGAAGCCGAGCGCGATGTAGTACTCACGCTGCTCGAAGCTTTGCCTGGCGGATGGGCCAAGGTAAAGCACCGTGATGGTCAACAGGGCTTTATCAAGTCAGCGCAGGTGTGGGGCTTGTAATTGGTCGCTTGCGCACTAAGCATCGCGAGTGCTCCATCAAGCAAAGTGCCAGGGCGCACAGCATGCAAATAGCCATTTTAGGTGCCGGCGCGTGGGGTACAGCGTTAGCCATTGCCCTCGCTCCGCGTCATCACGTTTGCCTATGGGCGCGCGACAAGGCACAAGTCACGGTGATGAACACCCGTCGTGAAAACCCGCTTTATTTAGCCGATTGTCCGTTTCCCGAAGCGTTGCAAGTGACGAGTGATTTCACCACCGCAGTTACCTCTGCCGACTTACTTATTCTTGCTGCGCCACTCGCTGGTTTGCGGCCGTTGCTTGAACAGCTAAGGCAGCTGAGCCAACTGAGCACTTCAGCAACACCTGCCCCACGACGTTTTTTGTGGGTTTGCAAAGGGCTGGAAGCCATGACGGGCAAGCTGCCACATCAAGTGGTAACGGACGTCTTGGACCATGCAGCCGACGCAACAGCAACCCCATCCTGGGGCGCGCTCACGGGGCCCAGTTTTGCCTTTGAAGTTGCCCAAGGTTTACCCACAGCGCTGACCCTGGCCACCACTGATATAACTTTTGCCACCGACATCGCGCATGCGCTGCATGGCGGCAATCTGCGCATTTATGCCAATGACGACCTCATCGGCGCTGAAGTGGGCGGGGCAGTTAAAAATGTCATGGCCATTGCCGCCGGCGTGAGCGATGGCCTGGGCTTGGGGCACAATGCGCGCGCCGCGCTGCTAACGCGTGGCCTGGTGGAGATCACTCGTTTTGGTATGGCGCTCGGTGCTCGTCGCGAAACCTTCACGGGACTCACCGGCCTGGGTGATCTGATTCTTACCTGTACGGGCGATTTATCACGCAATCGGCGCGTAGGTTTATTGCTCGCCGAAGGTCAAAATCTTACTGCCATACAGCACACCCTGGGCCACGTGGCCGAAGGTGTTTTTACTGCGCGTGAAGTGGCGCAACGTGCCGCAGCCATGGGCATCGACATGCCCATCACCGCTGCGGTGGCGGGGCTACTTGATGGCCGCACTACCCCGCGCGAGACCGTGCATCAGCTCATGGCGCGTGATGCGCGCACCGAATAACGCATGACAGCCAGCGCTTCATTGTTGCCTCAATACTTCACCCACGCGCGCGACCTAAGCCCCACCCGCAAACCCGTTTTGGCGCCACGCCTCATAAACCACAATCGCCACGGTATTCGATAAATTCAAACAGCGGTTGCTGGGCATCATCGGCAGCCGCAGGCGGTTCTCCGGGGCAATATCGGCCAGCACATTGGCAGGTAATCCACTCGACTCTGAACCAAAAACAAATGCATCGTCCGGTGAAAAGTCGGGGCTGGTGGCGTTGCTGACTCCACTACGGGCATAGGGACGCGTCCCCTTGATGGTCAAAGCAAATAGCCGTCCCGCACCTTCAGCCTTGAGCATCGCGCGGCAAGCTGCCCAATCGGCATGCACGGTAACCATCGCCAGATCGACATAATCCATTCCAGCACGTCGCAACTGCGCAGCAGAAAGATCAAAGCCGAGCGGCTCCACCAGATGCAGACGTGCCCCGGCATTGGCGCACAGGCGGATCACATTGCCCGTGTTGGGCGGTATTTCAGGGGCTACTAGAATCACATGGAACAATGGCATACTCTCCAAAAAATACAGTATTTTCCTAAATTAATCAGATGATTGACGAAAAAACTTCGTGTAATATCGCAAAATAAGCCCTTTGGAGACCATTTAATGGCCCGCCCAGAAAAGATTCGGTTGGGTGATCTGCTTGTACAGCAGGGTCTTATCACCGCCGAACAATTAAAGCACGCGCTCGATGAACAAAAACGTACCGGACGCAAATTAGGGCGTGTTTTGGTAGAGAGCAACTACGTCACAGAAGAAGGTATTTCCACTGCCCTGGCGCGTCAATTGGGTGCAGACTTCATTGATCTACGCCAATTCAATCCTAAACCGGAACACATCAACCTGTTACCGGAAAGCCAAGCGCGACGCCTGCGTGCGCTGGTGTTGAGCGAACGTGCCGGCATGTTGCTGGTTGGCATGGCTGACCCAACCGATTTGGCTGCTTTTGATGATTTGGCACGACTACTCAAGCGAGACATTGACCTGGCAGTCGTCACGGAAAGCCAGTTGATGGGCACCATTGATCGTGTCTATACCCGCACCGAAGAAATTTCTGGCCTGGCCAAAGAACTCACGGCGGACTTATCCGATATGCCGGCCGAGTTTGGCAACCTGCTCGGTCTCACCGCAGGCGCTGAAGATGCACCTGTCGTCAAGCTACTCAATACCGTGTTTGAAGAAGCGCTGAAACTGCGCGCCTCCGACATTCATATCGAACCACAAGAATCTTCGCTCATCATTCGTTTTCGCATTGATGGTGTATTGCGCATTCAGACAGAAGCCGATGCAAAAATTTCTACCGCACTCGTTCTGCGCCTCAAACTGATGTCCGGGCTGGATATTTCTGAAAAACGCTTGCCGCAAGATGGCCGGTTCAATATCAAGCTGCGCAATGAAGCGATTGATATCCGCATTTCGACCATGCCGACCCAGCATGGCGAATCGGTTGTGATGCGTTTGCTCGCGCAGAACACAGGTTTGTTGCATTTAGATCGTTTGCATATGCCACCGTATATTCTCGAACGTTTCCGCCATGCGATCAACCGACCTTCCGGCATTGTGCTGGTCACCGGCCCGACTGGTTCAGGCAAAACCACCACGCTGTATGCCGCGCTCAATGCCCTGAACACACCGGAAAAGAAAATCATCACGGTGGAAGACCCGATTGAATACCGGTTGCCAGGCATCAACCAGGTGCAGGTACATGAAAAAATCGACCTGACCTTTAGCCGCGTATTGCGCTCGGCCTTGCGCCAAGATCCGGACATTGTATTGATCGGCGAAATGCGCGATCAGGATACGGCGGAAATCGGCATGCGCGCTTCCATGACCGGCCATTTGGTGCTCTCGACTTTGCATACCAATGATGCCTTATCGACGCCTATCCGCCTGCTGGACATGGGTGTGCCGCGTTATATGGTGGCTCTCTCCGTGCAAATCGTGCTCGCGCAACGTCTGGTGCGACTGGTCTGTACGAACTGTACCGTACCTTATACCTTGTTACCGCATGAGCATTTATGGCTCACAAGCGAGTTGGAGGATCACGTGGATGACCACCGCTATGTCCATGGTCAAGGATGCAGTCATTGCGCCAACACCGGTTATCAAGGTCGTCAGGCGGTATACGAAATGCTGGAAATGACCAACACGATGGTAGAAGCAGTCAACCGTGGAGACCCCAACGAATTCATGGCCTTAGGCCGCCAGCAAATGGCGGGAAAAACCTTGCGCCATGATGCGGTGCGCCTGGTGCTGGATGGCAAAACCACGGTGGGTGAAGCCATGCGGATTAGTACGCAACTCGACGAATAGGAGACTCCATGCCTGATTTCAGCTGGCGCGGCCGCAATGGCGCAGGGGATATAGTCCAAGGCGTGATGGAAGGCGCAGCCGCCAATGCGGTTGCCGACAGCTTGCTGGGCATGCGCATCACACCGATCGAGATCAAACCACAGGGCACGAACTTGTCCGCTACAAGCAAGCAAGACAGTGCGTCCACAACGCCGAGTTTTCAGTTCTTCAAAGAAAAAGTCAACTCCATTGACGTGCTGCTCTTTTCACGCCAGCTACACACCCTGCTGCGTGCAGGAGTGCCAATCATGCGGGCCTTGGCTGGATTACAGGAATCGAACAACAACCCGGCCATGAAAATCGTACTCGGTGATGTGCGTGAAGGCCTGGACTCTGGACGTGATCTATCGCTCTCGCTGGCACGGCATCCGGAGGTGTTTTCGCGATTTTATATATCCATGGTGCGCGTAGGCGAGATGACCGGGCGACTGGAAGAGGTATTCATCCGCCTGTTTGAACATCTTGATTTTGAGCGCTTTATGAAAGAGCAGGTGAAGTCTGCCCTGCGTTATCCCTCGTTCGTGCTCGCTGCGATGGCGGTGGCCATGCTGGTCATCAATATTTTTGTTATTCCGGCATTTGCCAAAACCTTCAAAGGCTTGAACGCCGAATTACCGCTGATGACGCGCGTGTTGATCGGTTTTTCTGAATTCATGGTGAATTCCTGGCCCTTTTTGATCGCCGGGGTCGCCCTGGCAGTGCTCGCTTTTAATGCCTGGCGTAAAACTGACCAAGGTCGCTACGACTGGGATCGCCTCAAGATGAAAATCCCGGTTGCGGGAAAGATTATCCAAAAAGGCACGCTCGCCCATTTCGCCCACGCCTTTGCCTTGTCGTCACGCAGCGGAGTACCCATCATTCAGGCACTGAGCAATGTGGCAGAAACAGTCGATAACGCCTTTATTGCCGCCAAAATCGAAAAAATGCGTGAAGGCATTGAACGTGGCGAAAGTGTGCTGCGCACCACGATTGCAGCGGGGGTGTTTACTCCCGTGGTGATCCAGATGATTGCCGTTGGTGAAGAATCCGGCGCGCTGGACGACATGATGCAGGAAGTCGCCGACATGTATCAAAGCGAAGTGGAGTACGAACTCAAAACGCTTTCTCAGCAAATCGAACCAATTCTGATCGTCGCGCTCGGCGCGATGGTGCTGGTGCTCGCCCTGGGTATCTTCCTGCCCATTTGGGATTTGGGCAGCACCATGATCAAGCACTAATCAAGTGCTAGACAAAATGCGCAACCTGTCCAGATATCAACGCATACGGGCACATCTGGTCAAGCCAGCAAGAATATGCGGCCTCACCTCGCTCGAATTTTCTGTGGTTTTGGTGATTATCAGCGTTGCGGCCTATTTTCTTTTTCAGGGATTGCTATTTGCCCAGGCAGAAACCGAACGACGAGGGTTTGAAGACAACTGCGCTGCTTTGGAGCGCGCGCTCAGCTACGAGCTCATGAGCCGCGGAACCCGGGGCGAATCCCCTGATAACACCATGCTGCAACGTGAAAACCCCTTTCAGTGGCTGTCTCCCAAGCCGCTTGGCTATGCGGGCGCTTACCCCGCGCAAGCTGCGCCAAGACCTGGCGCATGGTATTGGGATAGCCGCCGCACAGAAGTTGTTTATCTGCCCAAAGTTGCTGATCGCATTCAGCTAAGCCCTTTAGGCCGCAATGGGCTTGCCAAAGCAAGTGCAAACGAGCCAAAAAAAATGCTGGAAGTTCGCCTGCGCGTGGTGTTGACAGGCAATGGGCACGCACATCTGAAGCCCGTCCGTGCATTTCAATGGCAGACACCTTGACATGATGGACTTCATGCATACAATTTGTGGCATGCTATTTGCTTAATTTTGCAGGAAGGCTGAGGAAAAAGGTTTTTCTTGCCATTATCACCAGACGAAATGCAGTTGTTTTGTTCTATCTTCTGTGATGTTGTCGTAGCCGACATTTGTGATCAACCGATAAACTGTTGCACTTGAAACCGAGGAGTAGTTCATGCGTAAAAATCAAACCGGCTTTACCTTAATCGAATTGGTGGTGGTCATCACTATCCTGGGCATTCTGGCCGCCGTGGCTTTGCCGCGCTTCACCAACCTGCAACGCGATGCGCGGATTGCCAAGCTCAATGCAGCACGCGGTGCGGTTGCTGCCGCAGCGGCCTTGGTGCATGGCACCGCCTTGGCACGTGGCGGTGTGGCCGATACAGTCGCTTGTCCGGTCGCACTCGGATTTGGTCCGGCTATTGCAAATAACACGACAAACTTGTGTACCGAATCAGGGCGTGTGCAAATTCTGAATCTTTACCCTACCGCCAACTTGGCAGGTATCGTTGATTCGGCAGGTTTAAGCTCCACATTCCCAGCCACCGCCGCCGCACTCACTGCAGAGCAAATATCAACCACGGGTGGTGGAGCCGGCGCAGGGGCAGTGCTCACTATCCGCGTGAACGGTGGCACCAACCCGGCAACATGTTTCTTTACATACACCTCGCCGACTGTCGCGGGTGGCGCTGCTATCATTGGTGCGACAACACCGCCCTCGGCAAACGGGAACACAACGGGTTGCTAACCCATGCGTTAATACGCTATTGTCACGTTAGAAGCAGGGCCAGGCACATTCTGTCTGGCCCTGTTTTTTTAGTTTTTTGCTGAATACCTGCTTTGCCATCGCCCTGTTTTACCGTATCACCAACGCCGACTTTTTTATATTCGTTTTCAGTCCGCTGTAATGTTTCTAATCTGCCCAATTGGGCAAGCTTTAGGGCTGATTTTACCCGTTGAATCAGCGCGTAACTCAGTATAGTGGCGGGAATTAGCTTTTTCGCCTTATGTTTCCATTTCTCAAAACACCACACGAACCTGGCTGGCTCGCTATCGGGCAAAGTCCACGCCGGTTTGATTTCGTGCATATTCTTCGCACGACAGGCCACCTGCCCCAAGTGCTGCTAGCTGAATCCATCGAACGCGGCGCGGATGATGCCACGACCTTGACTGCCCTCAAAAAGCCTTTACGGCTGCATCACCATCATCTCATGGCATTGCTTCCCGCTGGCCAGTATCAAGTGGTTTTGACTGATGCCGTCGACGGACCGCTTGACGAAGCACGTGAAATCGTTCGCTGGAAACTCAAAGACCAGGTGGGCTTCCCCGTAGATACTGCCGCAATTGATCTTTTGCCGATTCCTCCGCTCGGCCGCTCACCGCAAGTCTATGCACTGCTGGCAGCTGAAACGGTGATGGCACCGCTCATACAATCCTTCCAATCGGCCAAACTCGAGCTCACCGCGATTGACGTACCAGAGCTCGCTCAACGCAACATATCGGCTTTGCTCGAAGAAGAAGACCGTGGCTTGGCCATGCTCATTTTTGATGAATCCGAAGGGCTGCTGACCTTTACCTTTGGTGGGGAGCTACTCGTAGCGCGGCATATTGAAATTTCGGCAGAACAATTGCTATCGGCTAGCCCAGAGCGGCGAGAACAGCTCTTTGAGCGCATCGCGCTGGATATACAACGCTCACTGGATAATTTTGACCGTAGCTATAGCATGGTACCGCTCTCTGGTCTTGTCGTAGGTGCTATTCCCGGAGTTACCGGATATATGGATTACTTGCGCAACAACCTGTCGCTCACCGTTACCGTTTTAAATCTGGCCGATATCATCGATCTCAGTGCCGTACCGGCGCTGCTTGATCCGCAGCGCCAATTCCAATGCCTGCGCGCCTTGGGTGCCGCCCTGCGTGAGGAACCTGCGTCTTGAGCGCGCAAATCAATCTTTACCACGCGCGGTTTTTGAAAGTTCGCGACTGGCTGAATCTGGACAACTTGGCCCTGGCGGCAGTCGTACTGTTTGGCGTTCTAGGGGTACTAGCCTTCATCGCTCAACGTGATTTGTCGCGGCAGCAAAGCGAAGTTGTCGCTGTAAGCAGGGAGCTGGAAACCGTCAAAATGCAACTCGATGAAGCCAACCAATTGGCCAGTCGGCCGGCCAACCCGCAGCTATTGGCTGAAGTTAATCACGCGCAAGCGACAATCGCCCGGCGCGAAGAAATTGCCCGCTTGCTGGAAAGCGGCGCCGTAGGCAACAGCGGGGGATTTTCTGCTTATCTGCTCGGGTTTGCCCACCAGGTGCCCCCCGGTTTATGGCTCACCGGTTTTACATTGGGCACCGGCGGCAGCGATATGGAAATTCACGGTAGCACGTTCGACGAAAAAATCGTGCCGGAGTACATCCGCCGTTTAGGCAGCGAAAAAGTCTTTCAGGGTCGACAATTTTCAGCACTCAGCCTACAGCGTGACGCCAACGTCGATGCCGCCTCGGGTAACACCGCAACCGGTGCATCCCAAACCACCTCAGCCGCCGTCTCACCAGCGCCGACTTTTAGTGAGCCAGCCATTCAACCCAAGGGTTTCAGTACACCCCGGCGACCGATTCATTTCGTGCTCACGCCAACATCCGTATCGCAGGGAGCCAGATGAACGCACTCCGCATGCGCTGGCAAGGCTGGTGTGCACAATTCTTGGCACGCCCGCGCCGGGAACGGGCGATTCTCGCGATCGCCCTGCTTTTTGGTGGCGGTTTCTTGCTATTTAATTTCGGCATCGATGCCGCCTGGCAGAAAATACGCGCAGCACAAGCTGAAACAACTGCCGCACGTACCGAACTGTTGCAGCAAAAAGCACAGCTTATTGCTGTGCAGGCTGTCGCCGACCCAGATACGGCGAATCGGCGACGCCTGGCTCAGCTCAAAGACGCCATGAATGCCATCAATACACGGCTAACACGCTTTGAGCAAGGCATGGTGTCGCCTTCACGCATGCGCAGTTTTCTGGAAGACCTGCTCGCACGTAATCGCGGCATTGAGCTCCTTGAATTAAAAACTCTGCCACCTGAGCCTGTGGGAAATCCCACCAAGAATGCACCCGGCGCGAGTCATCAGGCTGCCGCCAGTAGCGCGGAGGCCACAACCACATCGCCCGCTGATGGCATTTGGCAACACGGCATCGAGCTCCGCCTGGCAGGCAGTTACCTTGACTTGCTGAATTATTTAACCAGCCTGGAAACCATGCCGCAACGCTTAATGTGGAACCGGCTTGAGCTCATATCCACACGCTATCCGCGAAATGAAATGGTGCTACGCGTCTACACTTTGAGTTTGGATAAAGATTGGTTGGTCATGTGATGCGCCGCGTGACAATATTTTTGCTTGCTCTATTCTCGCTAACAGCGGCAGCCCAAGTGGCTGATCCCACCCGTCCGGCAGATGCGTCGATGGCTGACGGCTCATCTTCGAACACAGGTAACAGTCTGGGCCTGCAAGCCATTATTGTGCGGCCAGGCAAAGGTCGATCGACGGCACTGATTGCCGGGCAGACAGTGCGTCTAGGCAGCAAAGTGGGTGAAAAGCGCGTCGTTAAAATTGCCGAAAATGAAGTCGTATTGCAGGGCGATAACGGCCAGGAAATTTTACGGCTGACCCCCTCCATCCAAAAAAATCCAGTGGCCAAACCGCGTGCCACCACCCCTCACGTGAAGCAACCTCCGACGGGAACCTCTAAAAAATGACGAACCTTATCCGCTGGCTTGCCGCACTCTGCATACTTCCTGCACTGATGGCCTGTTCAACCACACAGCGCAAAAATAATGAGGTGCTCAACCAGATCAACGATGTGCTGCTGCAGTCAACCACAGACCGCAAAGCTCGTCCGGCAGCGCCTGATACGGCGCTCATGCCGAGCCTTGCGCGGCCAGCTATAGCCCCGCCCAGTGAATCACGGTTTGATCTTTCTGTTGTCGATGCTCCTGCTCCTCAGGTATTTATGGCACTGGTTTCGGGCACGCCCTACAGCATGCTGTTACCGCCGGATGTCAGCGGCAATATCACAATCAACCTCAAAAACGTCACGGTACTAGAGTCGTTAGATACGATACGTGAACTATTCGGCTATGAATACCGCATTCAGGGGAAACGCATTTTCATTGAATCAAATACGATGCAAACGCGTGTCTTCCAGATCAACTATCTGGCAAGTCGTCGTCAAGGCTCGAGTGACTTGCGCGTCACGGCCAATTCAATAACCACCGGAGGCGGAGGTGGCGCAAGGGGATCTGCCACTCAGGCTACGCAAGCAACCGCAGGCGGTGGCGCGGTCTCCAGCGGTTCACGCAGCAATGATGCCAGCCGGGTAAGCATGACAACCGATAGCGATTTTTGGGGTGACCTGAAAACTGCGTTAACAGCAATTCTCGGTACAACCGATGGACGAAGCGTCGTCATCAATCCAGCCTCTGGCGTGGTGGTGGTGCGCGCCATGCCCGGTGAGCTGGCGAATGTGGACAAGTATCTCAGGGCAACACAGTTGATCGCTGATCGACAAGTCATGATTGAAGCCAAAATTGTTGATGTCGCCCTGTCAGAGGGTTATCAATCCGGTATTAACTGGTCAACATTCAACGGCAAAAACCGGCGTGTGTCCGCAGGCGTTGTACAACCCGGTACGATTTTGCGCACGCAACCTGGTGAGGCAATTACCGGGATTCCTTCTGATGCGGTAACCGCGACAAACCGCGTCGATGAACTATTCTCCGGGAACGGCACAGTGCTTCCGGGAGCGGGCGGGCTTATTGCCGCAACAGCGCTTGGGCAAGGCTTTCTAGGACTCGCCTTTCAATCCGCAAACTTTGCGGCACTGCTTAATTTTTTAGAGACGCAAGGCAGTGTCACCGTACTTTCCAGCCCGCGCATTGCAACCGTCAACAATCAAAAAGCAGTGCTTAAAGTGGGCACTGATGAACTCTTTATTACCAACCTGACCACATCGACAACAACCACAACGACGGGCACCGTGGTTACCCCGAGTTTGACCCTGGAACCTTACTTCTCGGGTATTTCATTGGATGTCACGCCACAGATTGACGATGAAGGCAATATCATCCTGCATGTACACCCAATGGTCAGTGTGGTCAGCGAAAAAAACAAAACGGTTAGTCTAGGCACCCTGGGTTCGTTCAGCTTGCCTTTGGCGACCAGTAATATCAATGAAACAGACAGCATTGTCCGCGTGCAAGATGGTAATATTGTCGCCATTGGGGGATTGATGCGTCAGGAACAATCGTCTGACCGTTCCCAGCTACCGGGTGCTACCGGCGTTGCGGCTAACTTGCTAGGGCAACGTAGCAGCGGGCTCACAAAACGCGAGCTGGTAATCTTGATTAAAACAACAATTATCCGCAATGATCAAGCCTGGGCGCAAGATATCAACGCCGTGCAAGAGCGGCTGAAATCCTATCAGCCGGCAGCGGAATCAAAACATTAACTGGCAGGAGCCATGTATCTCAACCACTTCGGCCTCTCTGAGCTTCCCTTCGGCATCACGCCCGATACCAGCTTTATTTATTCCAACGATGCCCATCAGGAAGCACTGAACACGCTGCTCATCGGCCTCTCATCGGGCGAAGGATTTATCAAGATCACGGGGGAAGTCGGCACAGGAAAGACGCTGTTGTGCCGCCGGTTATTATCAACACTGGGTGAAGATCATGTCGTTGCTTATTTGCCCAACCCAATGCTCGCTCCACGGGAATTGCTGGGTGCAATTGCCGAGGAGTTGGGCCTTACGCTGGCAGATGCACTAAATGATCCCAGCTTTCAGCTGATCAAAATCATCAATCGGTACTTGCTTGAGCAAGCGGCCAACGGGAAAAAAGTGCTAGTTGTGCTTGACGAGGCACAGTGCATGCCGCTGGAAAGCCTGGAGACTCTGCGCTTACTGTCGAATCTGGAAACGGAAAAACAAAAACTGGTTCAAGTCATTATGTTTGGCCAACCCGAGCTCGACGAAAAACTAGCCAACCCGGCAGTCCGTCAGTTGCGGCAACGCATTGTGCTGCACTATCGCATGCCGGGTTTACGCCGCGAAGAAGTGGCTCACTACCTGAGCCATCGCCTGCGCGTTGCGGGATATCGAGGCAATGACCTATTCACAGGGAATACAGCCGCATTATTGTGGCACTTATCCTTCGGTACACCACGGTTAGTTAATATCTTGGCACATAAAGCGCTTTTGCTTGCCTTTGGTGAAGGCAAGCCGACCGTCGTCAGGACTCATGTTGTACAAGCAGGACGCGATACGGAAGGAGCACGACGAATTTCATGGTGGAAAAACTGGTGAGGTTGCTATGAGCCTGGTAAATAAAATGTTGCGCGACCTGGATGCACGTCGCGCCAGCGAAGCGGAACGTGGCGCCTTGCCTTCTGCAGTGACACCGCTCGCCGCTCGCCGTGAAATAGCTTCGCCCTGGCCCAAGCGTATGGCTATTCTGCTGGTTTTAATAACAGGTGCGATTCTGGCTGCATGGCAATGGCGAAAAAACCCTCCTACATCTGTAGCGAATCCAGCGCCACACAACGAGGCCGTACCAGTACCGATCACTGCTGTTACAAGTAAATTCCCGGCACCTCAACCACCCACTGCAACTGTTTTAGCAGAAGCAGCCTCGACCAAAGGTGACCAACCTGTCACCTTCGTTCAACCTGCCACAAGCAGGGTCGAGCCTACACAAAAACCCACTGCAACCACCACTAAATCCCCTCTAACAAGCTCTAGTCCACAAAAAGCAGCCCGGGCCGCACCTGCTGATGAAGGAGTTAAAGCATCCACAGCGCCAGCAACCAGCCTGCTCTTGCCACCCATACATAGCACCGGCAATCCCAAAGCCACCGACATGCCGCGTATTGAAAAACGGGAGCATCTGCCCAGTCCGCCGGAGCGGGCGGAAACCATCTATCAATCGGGGCGAGAGGCGCAACGCGCTGGTCGGCTGGAGGATGCCATAGCGCAATATCAAGCGGCATTGGCTCTTGCGCCTGAGCACGCCGCATCACGTCAGGTTTTAGCCAGCTTACTCATCGATACCCAGCGCTGGGACGCCGCTGAAAAAGTGCTGCGTGAAGGGGTTGATCTGCCCGCTACGCGCCTGGCCTCGACACTCACGCTGGCGCGCTTGCTCGTAGAACGTAATCAGACCACCACCGCCCTGGATTTGATGCAGCAACAAGCGGCGAGCGGTGAAAAAAGCGCCGAGTACCAGGGATTTCTCGCAGTGCTGCTCAACCGCGCCGGACGCCCCCATGAAGCCGCCGAAAGATATCAGGCAGCGACCCGACTGGCCCCCGGCGAAGCACGCTGGTGGGCTGGACTAGGCATTGCACTGGAAGCCGATGGACAAAGCGCTGCCGCGCATGATGCCTACCTGAAAGCACGCAGCCTGCCCGGGTTACCGCCCGAACTCGCAGCGCATGTTGAACAAAAACTACGCTAAGCTCACTGGCTAACAGCTAGCCGAAATTAATCCGGCAATTGCTGCTCAACCAAAGCCAGTCGCGTCTGCGCCCATGCGCGTAAATGCGCCAACGAACCGGTGAGATTACTCCACGAGTCGAGCATGTTGCGCCGCCATTTATCACGTAAATAGGGTTCTACCCGAGAGTAATTCTGCAACTGCAACCGGATCAATTCTCGCGCCCGATCTTCACTGCGGAGAGTGAGATGGTGCAACGCATCGCGCGCCGCAGGCTCTTCACTCAACGGATAAGACAAATGGATTACGCCCGCCAGCCGCACAACCTCACGCAAACTATCGGCTCGCTCAATGCTGGCAATCTGCCCTTCACAACGGGAAGCAAACCGACGCGCCTCCATGCGCAACAGATTTTTATCGACAGGATCCTGAGGCATAGAGTTTGGTTTTTATGGCAAAGATTCAGCGGTCGATTATAAAACGGCCATGCCCACAAGCTTTTGATGGCAACCGGAACACCGTATCACCAGCGCCGACTTACACGTTAAACAAAAAATTCATGACGTCGCCGTCCTTGACCACATACTCCTTGCCTTCGGCGCGCATCTTGCCTGCCTCTTTGGCACCGGCTTCGCCCTTGTAGGTGATGAAATCATCAAAGCCAATGGTCTGCGCACGGATGAAGCCTTTTTCAAAATCGGTATGGATCACGCCGGCGGCCTGCGGTGCGGTGTCACCGGCATGGATGGTCCACGCACGGACTTCTTTGACGCCCGCGGTGAAATAGGTTTGCAGACCAAGGAGATTGTAGGCCGCACGGATCAGCCGGTTCAAGCCGGGTTCATCCAGGCCGAGGTCGGCGAGGAACATCTGCTTTTCATCATCTTCCAGCTCGGCGATTTCGGCTTCGATGGCAGCGCAGATGGCGACCACTTCAGCTTTCTCGGTTGCAGCATGCGCGCGCACGACATCGAGATATGGATTGTTGTCAAAGCCACCTTCCTTGACATTGGCCACATACAGCACCGGCTTGGCGGTGATCAGACAGAAGGGCTTGAGCAACGCATGTTCTTCTGTCGACAGATCAAGGGCGCGCACAGCCAGGGCCTTGTCGAGCTGAGCCAGGCATTTTTCCAGCACGGCGCACAACAACTTGCCATCCTTGTCGCCCGAATTGGCCAGCTTCTTGTTGCGTGCCAGCGCTTTGTCGACCACGCTCATATCAGCCAGGGCCAGCTCGGTATCAATCACTTCAATATCGGACAAGGGATCTACCTTGCCGGCGACGTGTACCACGTTGTCATCGGAAAAACAGCGCACGACATGCACGATGGCATCCGTCTCGCGGATGTTGGCAAGAAACTGATTGCCCAGACCTTCGCCTTTACTGGCACCGGCGACCAACCCGGCAATATCGACAAATTCGACAATCGCCGGCTGTATTTTCTGCGGCTTGACGATGGCTGACAAGGCCGCCAGACGCGGGTCTGGCACTTCGACAATGCCGACATTCGGCTCGATGGTGCAAAAGGGGTAGTTCTCTGCTGCAATGCCCGACTTGGTCAAGGCATTGAACAAGGTGGATTTACCCACATTGGGTAAGCCGACGATGCCACATTTGAGGCTCATGAGTTTCCTTTTTTCGTTGCGACAGGTTTAGAGTTAATGCGCTGCGTGGCGGCTTCAAACTCCCCCTTCGCGAGCAGCGGCCAGGCCGATAGTGCGGTCTGTAGCGCGGATTCAATCTCTGTTTGCTCTTCTTTGCGCGGGGGCTTCAACACATAGTTAACGACTTCGTTCTTGTCGCCGGGATGGCCAATGCCGATTCGTAGCCGCCAGTAATCTTGTGTGCCCAACTGAGCAGTGATGTCTTTCAAGCCGTTATGCCCACCCGAACCGCCACCGAACTTCAGCCGCATTTGCCCGGGGGGTACATCAAGCTCATCATGCACCACGAGCATTTCTGCTGGTTCAATACGATAAAACTGCATCAGTGCTCGCACCGATTGTCCGGAACGATTCATGAATGTTTGCGGTAGCAACAAGTGAACACCGGTGGCGCGCCAAGCCCCGACCAAACCGTGAAAGCGCGCTTCATGCTTCAGTGGCGCACCCAACTCGCGGGATAAGTGCTCACAAAACCAAAACCCGGCGTTATGCCGGGTTTTGGCATAGTCGGCTCCGGGATTACCGAGGCCGACTATCAGACGTAACTGCGAACGCACCTGGGAAGGCATCAGTGGTGCCGTGCCAGATGCGTTGTCACATTACTTCTTGGCAGCAGGTGCAGGTGCAGGCGCAGCAGCTGTCACAGCCGTTGCAGCTGAATCGGCCGCCGGGGCTTCATCCTCATCCTTGCCACGCACGGTGAGAATGGTCGCGACAACGGGATCTTCACCCTTATGCAACATCACCTCAACGCCCGTGGGCAAGCTCAGTTGAGACACGTGCAGGGAATGACCGGCGACCAGATCCTTCAGGTCAACCTCAATAAATGCAGGTAAATCCTTGGGCAGGCAGCGCACTTCGATATCCGTCAGCACGTGTTGTACGATGCCACCGCCAAGCTTGACGCCCGGGGCAATATCCGCATTGATAAAGTGCAGCGGCACCTTCTGGTGCAGCTTATGGGTGGCATCAACGCGCTGAAAGTCAGCATGCAAAATGACCTGGCGATAGGGGTGACGTTGTACGTCGCGCAGCAGACAGGTTTCTTTGGCACCATCAATGTTCGCGGTCAACACGGAGGAATAAAACGTCTCTTTGCGCAACAGCTGAAACAGCTCGTTGTGATCGATATCAATGGATTGTGGCTTTTCTGTGCTGCCATAAATAATGGCGGGGACCCGGCCTGTGCGACGCAGGCGGCGGCTCGCTCCGGTGCCCTGGCCATCACGTTTGTTTGCGTTAAATTCAAGCTGCATGATTTACTCCCTTACTTCATAAGTGGTACTGCACGACAATATCCCCGCCCGCGACCAGGCGAGGGGTTAAGAAACTAGTCCATGAACAAGGATGAGACCGATGCTTCATTGCTGATGCGCAACATGGTCTCGGCCATCAGCTCGGCAATCGAAATCTGGCGAATGCGCGGGCAGGCAGCCGCTTCGGGCGACAAGGGTATCGTGTCTGTCACAACCAGTTCATCGATCTCGGATTCAGTAATGCGCGCCACCGCGCTACCAGACAACACCGCATGGGTGCAGTAAGCGAGCACTCTCAAAGCGCCTTGCTCTTTTAATGCCTGCGACGCCTTGCAAAGCGTTCCGGCGGTATCCACCATGTCGTCCATAATGACGCAGGTGCGGCCTGCCACATCGCCGATGATGTTCATCACTTCTGACACATTGGCTTTTGGCCGCCGTTTGTCGATGATGGCTAAATCCGAATCCAGGCGTTTTGCCAATGCGCGGGCACGCACCACCCCGCCCACATCAGGGGACACCACGAGCAGATTGTCATGCTGCTGCTTCCAGATGTCGCCCAACAAAATAGGCGCGGCGTAAATGTTATCCACCGGAATATCGAAAAAGCCCTGAATCTGATCCGCATGCAAATCGACGGTTAACAAGCGCTGTACGCCCACGGCCTGCAACATGTTGGCGACTACTTTGGCGGTGATGGCAACGCGCGCCGAGCGCGTCCGGCGATCTTGGCGGGCGTAGCCGAAATAGGGGATCGCCGCAGTGATACGGCCAGCTGAAGCGCGTTTTAACGCGTCGACCATGACCATCAATTCCATCAGGTTGTCATTGGTCGGCTGACAGGTCGACTGCAGGATGAACACATCCTGACCCCGCACATGCTCGAGAATTTCGACATTCACTTCGCCGTCGGAAAAGCGCCCCACATTGGCGCGGCCTAGCGAAATATGCAGGCGTCTGACCACATCGGCCGCCAACTTGGGGTTGGCATTGCCGGTAAAAACCATCAGGCTGTCGTAGGACATATCCATCTGCTCAAGCGCTGCGGCAGGAAAGCGCCTGCCAGTCGTGGGTCGGGGCTGGGGAGGAAGGATTCGAACCTTCGCATGCTGGAATCAAAATCCAGTGCCTTAACCAACTTGGCGACTCCCCAAAATTAGCGGATCACTCGCCTGTTCACAAGGCCGATAGGCCAAAACAGTATGCAGGCGTGTGCCGAAAGGACGCGCATTGTCGTGGTTTTTGTGCAATCTGTCAAATCAAAGCCAGCGGATGTTGATCGATCCCGCTCGCGACGAAACCCTGCATTGATGGCGGCAAGGCGGCATGCGCCGCATAAGCAGCGGCCGCAGTATCAAAGGCAACAAAACAACACCCGCCCGATCCGCTCATGCGCGCGTCACCCCATGCGCGCAGCCAGTCCAGATGCCGCGCCACCTCCGGATAAAGCGCAGCCGCAACCGCTTCTAAATCATTGCGGCCCGTGCCTGAATGCCAGGCACTAGCCGCCATCGCCGGGGTGTCATGGCGCAGATCTGACGCCGCAAAAATCTGTGCTGTGGGCACGGCAACAGGGGGCACCAGCACCAGATACCACGCGGGCGGGGGCATCACATCGGTGAAGAGATCGCCCACGCCTTCGGCAAATGCCGTATGTCCATGAATAAAAATCGGTACATCGGCACCCAGCGTGAGGGCTATGCGTTTCAACTGCGGGCGATCAAGACTCGTGCGCCATAAATGATTCAGCGCAATCAGCGTCGTTGCCGCGTCCGAACTACCACCACCCAGCCCGCCGCCTAGTGGCAGACGCTTATCGACGTGCAAGGTGACGCCCAACGCCGCCGCTGCAGAAGCTGTCATGGATGCTGCTGCACGCAAAGCCTGTGCTGCGCGCACAGCCAAATGGTTTTCATCCGTCACGCCAGGCAGCGGCGTTGCCAGCACAATGCGGCCATCTTGGCGAGGCTCGCACCGTATGCGGTCCCCAACATCCAAAAAACGAAACACGGTTTGCAACAAATGGTAACCATCGGCACGCCGGCCGATAACGTGCAAAAACAGGTTGATTTTGGCCGGCGCAAACCATTCACTCGACCAGTCATTCATCATTGGTATCCCAAGAATCAACGATGAGTTTCAATGTCACATTATCCCGCTTGACGATCAATGTCCGTAAAAGTCGGTGCTGGTGATACGGCGTGGTATCGGTCACCATGACCTGCCAGCCATCGACCTCGCCTTGCAATTCAGGCCGCGCGCCACGCAGCCAGTCGGCCAGGCTATCCAACGGCAGCGCTGTGCCAAAAACACGCAGGGCGAGTTCGGGCAGGCTACTCGCTTCTACCGTCGGCTGATTCGGTTGCGTCAGCCGCGCGATCGCCGCATCTCGCCGAATTTCAGCGACACCTTGCCCAAGCGGCGAGAGGAAGAGCACGACATCTTCTGCTGCCGCGTGTTGCCAACGAAAACGCACGTGATCCTGGCGTTCGCCTTGACGCAAAGCAAGACGCCCTTCCGCAACAAACGTGTCGAGCGGCGGGCCTAACAGCAGCGCGGGCACGTTTGTAGACAACCCCACGCCAGGAGCTGCCTGAAACTGCGCGCAAGCCGCCACGGCGAGCACAAGGCAGGCAGCAACTAAAGATTTACCTCGCACGACCCATAGCCATGCAGCAAGAAAAATCTGCCGCATCAAGGAACGAAGCGCTTGATCGTTGTTGCCAGCGCCTCATTTTTCGGGTGTGCCTGCGCCGCATCACGCCAGAGTTTCAGCGCCTCATCGTGACGTCCGAGTGACCACAGCACCTCGCCTGCATGCGCGGCAATTTCAGCATCCAGCGTACGCGCATAGGCTTTCTGCAAGGGCACCAATGCCTCAGTAGCCTGGCCCTGCCGAAACAACGCCCAGCCTTTGCTATCCAGAATGAACGGATCGTCCGGCGACAGTGCTAGCGCCTTATCGATCAGCTGCATGGCTTCGGTGAGGCGCATCTTGCGGTCTGCCAACGAATAGCCCAGCGCGTTATACGCCAATGCGTCATCTGGTTTGATTTGCATCAGACGCCGTAAATGCCGCTCCATCGTCGCCACGTCATTCAGTTTTTCTGCCGCTAGCGCCGTTTCGTAGAGTAGATCGGGGTCATCCGGTTGTCCTTCCAGTGCGGTTTTGAGCAGGGCATACACCTCGGCATAGCGCCCGCCCTGGCGTAACAATTGCGCCTCAGCAATGACCAGACGGCTGTCGGTGGGCGCACCGGCACGTGCGATAGCAATCTGCTCGCGTGCTTCGTCAAGCTTATTTTGTTGTACCAGCAGTTGCGCGGCACGCACATGTGCCGGCACTTTCTGCTCGCCTGCAGCGACAGCACGATACCAATCGAGCGCTTCATCGCGTCGCCCCGCTTGCTCTGCGATCTGGCCGAGATAAAAGCGGGCCGCATCTTGCTCGCCCCGCCCCAGCGTCATGAAATGCTTGAGATTTTTTTCGGCTGTAGCGACGTCATTTAACTGCAACGACAATATGCCAACGGCAAACAACACATCCGGATTTTCCGGGTTCAGCTTGAGCAGTGTCTCGAATTCTTTCCGGGCGTCGTCATAGCGTTTTTCTGCCACCAGGATGCGGGCATACCCCAGGCGCACATCATGGGCTGCCGGGTTGGCGGCGAGGAATCGCTTCAGAAAATCAAGTTGCGGTGCGCCCGGCGCAAGCAAGCTGGCTTTCAACAAAGCGGCGGGTTCCCACGTGGCGCGCAGCGCCAGCGCCTGATCCACTTCACTCATGGCACCGGTTTTGTCATTGGCCGCCAGGGCTGTTTGAGCGCGCACCAGGTGCGCCTCGGGCAGTGAGGCATAGGGCGTTGTGAGTTGGTCGAACAAACGTCTGACTGCCACCTTATCAGGGTAGCTTGCTAAAAAGCGTTGTTGCTGAAGAAGCAACTCGCCTGTTCGCGGGCCAGCGTTTCCAAGCTCGCGCGCCAGATTAGCGGCCAGCTCGTCTACCCGGCCACTGGCCAGAAGCAGGGTTGCCAACATCTGCTGAGCTTCTTTGGCTTGCGGATCAATCACCACCCACATGCGTGCAGCTTCCAGCGCTGTGGCGTACTGCCGGGCATATAGCGCCACTTCCGCAGCACGACGCACAATACGCGGATCGCGCGTATTTTTCGCCAGATCAAAGTACACCTCGGAAGCGATCGCCCTCTGGCCGCGCTGACCGGCGATTTCAGCCAGCAAAAACTCGTAGAGAATTTTTTCCGTTAAGTCAATTTTTGGCAAGCGCTCATCCTCTTTAGCAGCAGTTGCCGTCTCAGAGGCTTGATCCACTGGCGATGCTGGCGCGCTTTGCGCCAGCGCAAAACTGCCGTAAAAAAACAAGGCAAGCACCATCGGCCGCAGAGCGTGCCGCAAGACACCGGAAACCATTGGGTAATCAATGGGGTGATCAATAGAATTCATGAGCAAGGTACCAAGTAAAACAGTCGCATACAATGCGGTGATGTTATCAGCTTCGTATGACTTTCCGTATGCCTGAACTGCCTGAAGTTGAAGTAACCCGCCGTGGCATCGCGCCAGCGCTGGTTGGCCGCCGTCTCACCAGCGCCGACTTTCGCGCCCCTGCGCTGCGCTACCCCTTGCCCCATGCGCATCGTGCAGCCTTTGTTGGCCAGCGGCTAATCGATCTGACCCGGCGCGCAAAATATCTGTTGCTGAATTTTGGCACGGGCCACTTGTTGATCCACCTGGGTATGTCGGGCAGCCTGCGACTGTTGTCGACCAATACGCCGGCGCAAAAACATGATCATGTTGATCTGGTCTTTGATCAAACCACGCTGCGCTTGCGCGACCCGCGGCGCTTTGGCGCCATCCTTTGGCTGGAAGGCGATGTAATCAACGACGTGCTCACTCACCCCTTGCTGGCAAGACTCGGCATCGAACCGCTCGATGAGGCATTTGACGCCAACTGGTTAAAGAATGAACTCACGGGCCTTAAATCAGCCATTAAACCGGTGCTGATGGATAGCCATCGCATGGTTGGCATCGGTAATATTTACGCGACTGAGAGCCTCTTTCGCGCAGGCATCCACCCCCGCACGGCGGCCGGGAAAATCTCGCTAGCACGTCTGCAACGACTGGTGCCGGCAATCAAAACCACGCTGAACGCAGCCATTGAAGCCGGGGGAAGCAGCCTGCGCGATTTCATTCATTCGGATGGCAGCTCGGGCTACTTTCAGCAGCAGTACTTCGCTTATGGCCGCACGGGCGAACCCTGCCATCTCTGCGGCCAACCGATCCGTGAAATAAAACAGGCGCAACGCACGACGTTTTACTGCGCACATTGCCAGCGGTAACTGTTTTTTATTTTGCCGTCAGGCGCATGAACTTCGCCATCAGGGCATCTTTTGACTCCACATTATCCTTGTCATTCGGAATGCAATCCACCGGGCATACTTCGCGACACTGCGGGGTATCAAAGTGGCCGACGCATTCGGTGCATTTCCCCGGATCGATGACATAAATTTCTTCGCCCTGCGAAATGGCGTTATTGGGGCATTCTGGCTCACATACGTCGCAGTTAATGCATTCATCCGTAATCAGTAAAGACATGGTTTTCCTTGGTTACCCGGTCATAAATTTAATTTTTTGCACAGCCGTCTTTTGGGCTAA
Organism: Rugosibacter aromaticivorans; assembly: GCF_000934545.1. Taxonomy (GTDB): domain Bacteria; phylum Pseudomonadota; class Gammaproteobacteria; order Burkholderiales; family Rhodocyclaceae; genus Rugosibacter; species Rugosibacter aromaticivorans. The sequence continues at coordinate 326,261 of NZ_CP010554.1, read as the reverse complement.
ATGCGCTAGCACCTGCGGCTGAACAAACTTTGACACATCACCACCGAGCAGGGCGATTTCGCGCACCATGGTGGCAGAAATGAACATGTACTGCTCTGCTGGTGTGAGAAAAACAGTTTCCACATCCGGATACAGGTTGCGGTTCATGCCAGCCATTTGAAACTCATAATCAAAATCAGAAACCGCGCGCAAACCGCGCACGACAATGGTTGCATGATGCTCATAGACAAAATTCATGAGCAGGCAATCAAAGCCATGAACTTCAACGTTCGGCACTTCACGCAGAATCTCGCGTGCCATATCCACCCGATCTGCCAGTGAAAACAGCGGATGTTTTTTGTGGCTTTCTGCAACGCCGATGATCACCCGGCCAAACAGACGCGCGGCACGCCGTACTAAATCTTCATGGCCCCGCGTAAAGGGGTCAAACGTGCCTGGATAAACAGCGATGCTTGTGCTCATGTCGCCTCCAGCAGATGAAAATAAACCTGGCCAGCCTGCCCCGCTTTCCTAACTGACCATCGGCCAAGTTGTGTGAGCGGCGCTTCCGCTTCAACATATAGATGCGCAGCGGGGGTTGCCAGTTCATCCAGCCGGGGCGCGATGCGCGCCGGCCAGCCCTGACCATACGGCGGATCGAGAAACAGCAGATCAAAACGCTTGCCGGTTGGGGGGATGAATTCTAGCGCATCGCACAAAAACAGTTGGATACGTGCACCAGCAAAGTTATCTAAGTTTTTTTTAAGCGTATGGAAAACGTGCCTCGATTGTTCCACGCAAGCTACATACGACGCGCCGCGCGAGGCCGCCTCTATACCCAGCACGCCACTACCGGCAAAAAGATCCAGGCAAGACAGGCCGCTCAAGTCGTGCCCTAGCCAGTTAAACAGCGTTTCACGCACGCGATCAGGTGTTGGCCGCAGACCCGGTGCATCGGTCACCTGGAGTCGCCGACTACGCCACTCGCCGCCGGTGATGCGAATTTGGCTCATGTGTTGCAGGTGGAGTCAATCAGCTGCTACGACAACGGTTACCAAGTGTTCGCGCGGGACATGGCGGGCAAAAGCATCGCGCACCTGAGCGATCGTCACCGCATTGACCCGTGCCGGAAAGTCGTCCAGATACGTGAGCGGCAGGCCGTAAAAACCGATGGTGGATAAATAGCCCAGCAACTTGGCGTTGCTATCTAAACGTAGCGCCAACCCATCGACAAGATTTTTTTTCGCCGCCACCAACTCTTTCGCAGTCGGGCCTTGCGCCATAAAAGTGATTAACACGTCATTAACCACTTTGAGCGCGTCATTGACTTGCGAGCGCTTGGTTTGCAGGTTAATGTCAAAGGGGCCGGCTAACAGTTGCGGGTAAAAATAAGAACTCACGCTATAGGCGTAGCCTCGCTTTTCGCGCACTTCTTGCATCAACCGTGAGGCAAAACCACCACCTCCCAAACTGTAATTGCCCACCAGCAGGGAAAAATAATCCGCATCGCCACACCGGACAGCCGGCAACCCGATATGCACATGGCTTTGTGCGGCAGGATGCGCCACTTTAATCATCTGACTTTCCGGCAGCGCGACGGACGGCAAGGTGGCGAGCGTGCCGCCAGCCGGCAAGACTTGTGATAACTGATTAGCGATGGCTTCAGCTTCGCTGCGCGAAATATCGCCAATGAGAGAGATCGCCACATTTTTAGCCGCGTAGTGTTGCTGATAAAAGTCCACCACGTCTTGCCGCGTGATGGCAGCAACACTCTCGGCTGTTGCGCTAACGCCGTAGGGATGATCAGGATAAATCGCTGCAGCAAATCGCTTGGCGGCTATCGCATTCGGCTGCGTGTCCGCTTCACGGATAGCGGCGATGCTGCGTTCTTTTTCACGCGTCAGCACGGCTTGCGGAAAAGTCGGCGCTGACAGAACGGTGCGCATGAGCGATAACGCGGCATCACGCTCCGGTTTTGCGGAGAGCGTGCGTAACGTCATGCTGGCACGGTCGTTATCGACCCCGCCACCTAATTGAGCACCCGTATCTGTCATGCGCTCAGCCAATTTTTCTTCATCCAGGTCGCCCGCCCCCGCTTCCAGCAAGCCGCGCGTGAGACCCGGCAGTCCGGCTTTGCCAGGCGGGGCATACGCATTGCCTGCGGCAAAATCGAGTTGCACATCGAGCATGGGCAAGCCACGAGTCTCAACGAAATATACACGCGCGCCGGTAGCGGTAGTCCAGTGTTCTATTTTTACGCCCGCTGTTGCCAACGCAGAAAAACACACGAGAACAAGAAAAGAAAAAATGGTTTTTACGGGATGCTTTTTCATTGTCATAAACTTTCTGCAACCAAGGATTATCAAACGGGCCGATGCCATGATTAATGCTGCGTCTTGACCGCAGGACTTAATGGCTGCTTCGGATCAGCGGCATCCATTGGCTGGGGGTCAAGCACAGCGATGGTCAAGGTGTCATCTTTGAAATATTTTTTAGCCACGGCCTGCACCTCTTCTACGGTAACCCCTTTGATCTGATCAACCAAGAGATCAATGTCCCGCCAGGATAGACCAACGGCCTCCACGCCGCCAATTTCCATCGCCTGCGCCATGAGCGAATCCCGCTTGTAGGTTTGTCCGGCAATGAGCTGGGTTTTCACACGGGCGAGTTCTTCTGGCGTGATACCGGCCTCTTGTATGTGGGCGATTTCTGCACGCAAGGCAGCTTCGAGTTCGGCCACGCTGCGCCCTTCGGCCGGTTGTCCATCCATAGTGAACGTCGCTTCACCGCGCACCGTGCCGTCATAACCCGCACCGGCCGATTGCGCAATATGCGTGCCCCGCACCAGGTTTTTAGCCAACCGCGAGGCATCATTTCCATCAAGCACCGCCGCCAGAACTTCTAGCGCATAGGGGTCGCGGTCTTTATGCACATCGCGCAGACGGGGTACTTTCCAGAGCATGGAAAGGTAGGGCAGCTTGGCAGGTGCCTTGATGCTCACACGCCGCCAACCTTTTTGTTCTGGCTCGTTCTGCGGTTTACGTTCGGGCAGCGCATGGGCTTTGTTCACGCCGTAATATTTTTGCGCCAAGCGGAACACCTCACGGTGATCGACATCGCCCACCACCACGACATAGGCATTGCTCGGCGTGTACCACTGGGTGTACCAATGATGCGCATCCTGCCAGGTTAGGTGTTCCAGGTCATTCATCCAGCCGATGATCGGGCGACGATAGGGGTGCGCCAGAAACGCCGCACCACGCGCTGCCTCAAACACCTGCGCCTGTGGATTGTCGTCTGTGCGCAAACGGCGCTCTTCCATCACCACTTTGATTTCGGAGGCAAACTCCGCCGGGGTAAAAGCCAGATTCGCCATTCGGTCAGCTTCAAGCTGCATCATTTCGGGTAATGCGCCCTTGGGCACAATTTGAAAATACGCGGTGTAATCGTAGGAAGTAAAGGCATTGTCCTGTCCGCCTGCGGCAGCAACGCGCTGATTGAATTCGCCCGACGGCAATCGCTTGGTGCCTTTGAACATCAAATGTTCCAGCGCATGCGCAACGCCCGATGTGCCATCTTTTTCGTCCATGCTGCCGACACGATACCAAACCATGTGCACTACCGTGGGCGCGCGGTGGTCTTCCTTGACGATAACACGCAACCCATTAGGCAAAGTGGTTTCAAATGTATTGAGATGGGGATTAGCAAAAGTCGGCGCTGGCAAGACGGCGGCAAACAACAAGGTTGCAAGGGAAATGGGAAATTTCATGGTGGGAGTCGGTAGGTATTCGCTGAAAGGTCAATGCGAGAGAGGGTGCTCTGTTAAAATTACTTCTGCGCGACATCTTATCGCTTCCGCCTCTGACATCTCACGCCTATGTTTAGTTTCCTCAAAAAAAAGGATGCGCCCTCCTCACGGAATGTGCCGGGCGAGTCCGCTGCATCGAACGCCCCGAACACATCAAGTGCCCACGAAGCAGCAGCTGCTGTCGCGCCCACGGCGACACCGGCTGGTCCACAGGCAGCGTCTGCGTCCACCTCATGGCGTGATCGGCTCAAGGCGGGCCTCTCGCGCACACGCGCAGCACTCACCACGCCGCTGGGAGAGTTGTTCAGCCGTAGCCGAATTGACGAGGCGCTGCTGGATGATCTTGAAACCACCTTACTCACCGCCGATTGTGGCGTCGACGCGACGCAGTGGTTGCTGGATGAACTCAAATTAACCGTCAAGAAAAACAAGCTCGACAGCCCGTCACAACTGCGGCAAGTACTGGCCGACCGGCTGATGACGCTGCTCGCGCCACTGGAACAGCCACTGGATGTGACTGCCCACAAGCCCTTCATCGTGATGATTGCCGGTGTGAACGGCGCGGGAAAAACCACCTCCATCGGTAAATTGGCGAAACACTTGCAGAGCCAAGGCAAGAGCGTATTACTGGCCGCAGGCGACACCTTTCGCGCGGCAGCGCGTGAGCAGCTCAAAGCCTGGGGCGAACGCAACGGCGTTGCCGTCATCGCGCAAGAATCGGGAGACCCGGCCGCCGTTGTGTTCGACGCGATCAGCGCCGCACGCGCGCGCAATATCGATGTCGTCTTGGCCGATACCGCTGGCCGCCTGCCCACACAATTACATCTGATGGAAGAAATTGCCAAGGTGCGACGCGTCATTCAAAAAATCGACGCCACCGGCCCGCATGAAGTATTACTGGTGCTGGATGCCAGCATCGGCCAAAACGCTGTGCAACAGGTCAAAGCGTTCGATCAATCCATTCAGGTCACCGGCCTCGTTCTCACCAAACTTGACGGTACCGCCAAGGGCGGCGTGCTGGCCGCCATCGCCCGGCAATGCCCCAAGCCTGTACGCTTCATTGGCGTAGGCGAAGGTATTGATGATTTGCAGCCGTTCCGGGCGGGTGAGTTTGTCGAGGCGCTACTGACGGGACCGGAAAATACCGCCGCGTAAGTAAGAGGTAAGAGCAAAGACGGGCCGCCTAAAGCGCATCGTTGTATCACCAGCAGGCTTTTCGCAGCGAGTCAGCGCAGACCTTCCAGAAAAGACGCAGGACCGAACACGGCAAGCAGCGTCAGATCTTCCTCAATATTGAAGAAGGAATGATCGGTTGTTGCACTAACAAAAAGCACCATGCCGGGTCGCACTTCACGCTCATCGTCACCCATACGCAGCCGGGCAAGCCCGTCAAGGACGATGTAAATTTCATCTTCCAGATGCGGCGCCTGCATATCCCGTGCGCCAGCAGGCAGTCGATACATTGCGCAGGACATTTGCGAAGACCGCAAAAACTCCATGAAACGCGGCTCTGTACCTTCAACTTTTTTTCTCAGATCAGCGAGGTCAAACACTTGCCAAGCGTGTACGGACATAAGATACCTTTCTTTGCGCCTTGCGCTATGGTTGGGCTCGGCGGCACGGATTGCGCCCATCGACAGCGAAAGCGGTATTTCGAATAACCGGTTGGCACAGGACAAAAAAAGTGACTTTTTTCAGTTTACAGGCACAACCCCTCATCGGCAACTTGTCTGATAAATATCCGTCACTTCGCTAGCGAGCAGCAGCAACCGGATGACCGCAAGAATGGATCTTTCCTAATTTTAAATCCTCCCACTTTGGCGTATAAGCGGGATTTGCGCACTAGGATAGTACGCCGATACTATCAAAACTCGACTTCAAGTTCCTCAATGTCGGTCGGCTCAAACTGTGCAGCGGTAATCCATTCCTGCATTTCAGGCATGGCCATCACCGTTTGACAATAGGCGGCGCAAACCGGGTCGAGTGCGACGTTGTAGGTCAGGAAACGAGTCACCACCGGCGCATACATGGCATCAGCCATGCTGCGCCGGTTCCCGAACAACCAGGGCCCGCCGTAGCGGGTGATGCAGTCGCGCCAGATGTCAGTAATGCGTTCGATATCGCCTTTAGCGCGCGACCAGACAGTGAAGTTTTTTACTTTGGCACTGAGATTCATTGGCAGTGCCGAGCGCAGGGCGGAAAATCCGGAGTGCATTTCACCGCAGATTGAGCGGCAGTGCGCACGCGCGGCCTGATCGGCAGGCAGCAAGCCAGCCTCGGGCTTGATCTCGTCTAAATATTCGGCAATGGCCAGCGTGTCCCAAACAGAAATACCATCGTGCTCCAGGCGTGGTACGAGAACGGAAGGCGAGAGCAGCAACAACTCGGCCCTGGCCGACGCATCGTCAGTTGCAACCAGCTTCTCGGTAAACGGCAGCCCGGCAAAGCGAACCAACAGCCAGCCGCGCAGAGACCATGAGGAATAATTTTTACTGCTCAGTGTGAGACTTGCTTTGGTCTTGGTCATGGGAACTCCGGTAGCTGAGAAGAGGGAAGCCCCACCAATCAGGCTAGGGGCTTGTTAAAGGGATAATATCTCTTCCACGTGGTATTGTTACAGACTAGAGTAAAGCAAAGTGCGTACCAAGGTACTGGATTTTGATTTGATTTTCCCGAGATAATGAAAATCATGCACATAGCTTGCTTGTTGTTGGGAGAGCACCCCTAATCCGGAAAGGATCCATGATGATTGCCGCAACTGCGCCCCACTACCAGATATATCAGGCTCTTTTTGACGCCAGCTACCCCGCGCGTAGCACCGCCCGTGCCCTGGCCCCCTGGTTGCGCCAAACAATGTTCTGGCTGCCAGATAACTGCACCGTGCGCAAACTGACCGCCATGTGCGAGGCAGTTGCCTTGGCTGGTCTGACGCACGAACGGCCAAGTTTCGGTATTGACGCCATTGAGGTTGACGGGCAAAAAATCACCGTGCATGAAGAAGCGACCCATGTCACGCCCTTCGCCACTTTGCTGCATTTTTGTAAAGACACGCCCAACCCTGGCCCCAAAGTGCTGCTGATCGCGCCTATCTCGGGCCACTTTGCCACTTTGCTGACCAGCACCGCACGCACGTTGCTCCAACATCACGACGTATATATCACCGACTGGCACAACATCCGCGATGTGCCACTGTCTGCGGGTACCTTCGGCATGGATGCCTTCATTGATCATCTGATCGGGTTCATCGACTGGCTGGGGCCGGAAACACATCTGGTTTCTGTTTGCCAGCCAACGGTAGGCACGCTCGCGGCCGTCGCCGTCATGGCCGCAGCACAAAGCCCCAACCAGCCACGCAGCATGACACTCATGGCCGGACCAATTGACTGCCGCATCAATCCAAGCGTGGTAAACAAACTGGCAACGGAAAAACCTATTGAGTGGTTTGAGCAGAACCTGATCGGTCTTGTGCCCTTACGCTATAAAGGCGCTTTGCGCCGCGTGTATCCGGGCTATATGCAGATCTCTGCTTTTTTGAGCATGAATGCCGAACGGCATATGGATTCCTTTCGGAACATGTTCTCTAGCCGGGTGAGCGGCGATCACACCAAGGCCGAAAGCATCAGGGATTTTTACGCAGAATATCTAGCCATGATGGATATGTCAGCTGAGTTCTATCTTGAAACCGTACGCTTCGTCTTTCAGGAACATGCGTTGCCGCAAGGAAAACTGGAATACCGCGGCACACGGGTGAACCCTGCGGCAATCCGCCGTACGGCCTTGTTCACGATAGAAGGCGAGAAGGACGACATTTGTTCTATTGGCCAAACCCTGTCGGCTCATGATCTGTGCAGTAAGCTCGCACCCTACCGCAAGCAGCATCACCTCCAGCCCGGTGCCGGCCATTACGGCGTGTTCAATGGCAAGCGCTGGGAGCGACAAATCTACCCGCGCGTAAGAGCCTTTATCCACGATTTTGACGAGTAGCGAATTATTCCAAACCAAACGCACCACAAAAGTAAGTCCGTGCTGGTTTGAATCTTTGAACCCGTTTCTGGGCGTTTCTGGATGAGACGCCGCGAAGCAAGGGCGGGGATAAGCGAGCTCCAGCACCACTGGCACGATGGCAAGGTGTCCGTGTGAGATACCGCTGTAGACGATAAACTATGCTCCTGAATTTGATCGCTAGACCTGACTGTTTCCGCAAGAACCCACTCGAAACATGATTCGTTTTGACCGCGTTGCCAAACGTTATCCCCCCGGCATTGATGCCTTGTCTACGCTAAGCTTTGAAATGGCAGCAGGCGAAATTTTGGTTGTCAGCGGCCACTCGGGGGCGGGCAAATCGACGTTGATTAAACTCATTGCCGCGATCGAGCAACCAACTTCCGGCGCGGTGCTGGTCGGTGGGCGAAATGTCGGCGGGCTTGCGCGCTCGGCTTTGCCTTTTTTGCGTCGACGCCTGGGGCTCGTATTGCAAGATCAAAAACTGCTTTTTGATCGCTCGGTTTTCGAGAATGTCATGCTGCCACTGGCCATTACCGGTTTCCCACCCAAAGAAGCGACACAACGCGTACGGGCTGCGCTGGATAAAGTAGGCTTGGCCGCGCGCGAAAAAGCGCTACCAATTGCGCTGTCTGGCGGTGAACAGCAGCGACTAGCCATCGCCCGTGCGGTAGTTAGCCGCCCCGCGCTACTGCTCGCCGACGAACCCACTGCCCACCTCGACGCTGAAACAGCGACTGATGTAGCACGCATCTTTCACGAGTTTCACCGCGCCGGTGTCACTGTGCTAATTGCAACCTATGATGGCCAATTATTTCCAGAGGCGCGAACGCTGCGCCTAGACCACGGGCACTTGGTGCCATGAATCCATAATGAACATCTGGCTCATTCAACATGGCCATGGTCTGCGCATTGCTTTACGTCGGCTAATCTCTGCACCGCTGACAACGCTGCTGTCTCTGCTGGCTATTGGGATTGCGCTAGCCCTCCCTGCGGGCGGCCAGATGCTGTTAGACAATGCTCGGCAGCTTGCGGGCAACACGTCAGCCACTCCGCAGATTTCCGTATTCATGGCAACTGATGCTGGACGCGACGCGGCGAACGAGCTCGGCGCACGCTTAAAAAAACATCCCGCCGTAAAGCAGCAACGATTTCTACCTCGCGAAGAAACCTTGCAACGCATGAAAGCCAATGCAGGCTTGCGTGAGGTGATTGATGCATTGCCTGATAACCCCTTTCCCGATGCTTTTATAGTTACGGCACGTGATGATCAGCCAACAACACTTGATCCGCTCGTCGCTGAGTTTCGCCAGTGGCCCAAGGTGGCGCATGTTCAGCTTGATTCTGCTTGGGCTCGAAGGCTGGAGGCGTTGCTCCGCTTAGGTCGTAATGTAATTATCCTGCTAGGAGGGCTATTGGCTACAGGGTTGATCGCTATCACCTTCAACATTATCCGCATGCAAGTTCTGACACACCGCGCTGAAATTGAGGTATCCCAGCTGCTTGGCGCGACCAATGGGTTTATTCGCCGTCCCTTTCTGTACTTTGGCGCTTTACTGGGTTTAGGTGGCGGTATCACTGCGTGGCTGCTCATCGCCGCTGCCGCCTGGTGGCTGCGCGCCCCGCTGAGTGACCTGCTGCATCTCTATGATTTCAGCTTTGCTCTACAACCCTTGAGTCTAGGTGACTCTGCGATTTTGCTTGGTTCAGCTACAGGACTTGGTTGGCTAGGTGCTCTGTTATCTCTTGGACAACATTTGCGCCACCCTTAAGTACGCTGCAGCCCATTAAAGGCCATGGCAAATGGAACTTTTATGGGTATTGGCACTCCCACGCGTGGAGTGCTAATATAGTTCCCCAGGAGTCAGAACCATGAGTTACGCGTTATCACACAAGCAATTTCCAACCATTTCCGGTAGCGGGAGTATCGAGGCTTATATCTCAGCCGCGAATCGCATGCCTATGCTCAGTGAAACTGAAGAGCTTGCCTTGGCACGCCGTTTTGCCGACGAGGGGGATATTGAGGCTGCCCGTGCATTGGTCACATCCCATCTGCGCTTGGTCATCGCCATTGCCCGTGGTTATCTGGGCTATGGCTTACCCCACGCCGATTTGATTCAGGAAGGCAATATCGGTTTGATGAAAGCGGTGAAGCGTTTCGACCCGAACCGCGGCGTGCGGCTGGTCTCTTTTGCTATGCACTGGATCAAAGCCGAGATTCATGAATACATTCTCAAAAACTGGCGGCTCGTTAAAATTGCCACCACCAAGGCACAGCGAAAACTGTTTTTCAACTTGCGCAGTATCAAAGCATCATTAGCGCAACAAGATGGCTCACGTCAAAATTTTGGTACACTCGATGTCGATGGCGTTAATACAATAGCTCAACGACTTGGCGTAAAGCCGGAAGAAGTTGTCGAGATGGAAACGCGTTTCACCGGTACCGACGTATCACTAGAGCCGACTTCTGACGAGGACGAAGATCGTTTCGCCCCTATCGCCTACCTGACAGCGGACAGCTGCAACGAACCGATAGCCATTCTTGAGCGTAAAGAGCTTGATCACTTAGAGGAAGAAGGGCTGCAAGGGGCTTTAGCCAGCCTTGATGACCGTAGTCGTGAAATTATTCAGCGCCGTTGGTTGGTTCGCGAGGGAGAGTCTGCCGCAACCTTGCATGAGCTTGCAGCTGAGTATGGTGTCTCGGCCGAGCGTATCCGTCAAATTGAAGCTAAAGCACTACAAAAAATGAAAGGTTCATTGCTCGCAACAGCTTAAAACCGCATCGCTATGCGAAAAAAGTTGAAATTCTTTTCAATGCACCAGGCCAGTAAATGCAGCCACGCTGCCTTTTTTATTTCCCCGCCAACAGTTTTTTAACATCCTCAGCAATGCGTTGAGGTGTTTCTCCGTATTTCAAATACAAGCGCAATCGGCCTTGTGGATCGTACACGTAGCTTCCGGTCGAGTGATCGATAGAATAACTTCCCGGGGTTGTTCCTGCTTGTTTTTTGTAGAACACTTTAAACGCCTGCGCAGTTGCCTCCGTTTCGGCAGCCCCCCCTCGCAACCCCAGAAAAGAGGGGTGAAAAGAAGACACATACTGCGCTAGAAGCGCGGCTGTATCGCGCTCTGGATCAAGCGTTATAAAAAGAACTTGCAAGCGATCGGCCTCGGGGCCTAATAGCTTCAAGGTTTCTTGCAAAGAACTGAGCGTCGTTGGGCATACATCTGGACATTGGGTATAGCCAAAAAAAACGATAGCAACCTTACCCTTAAAATCAGACAGTCGACGTTGTTTGCCGTTTTGGTCTTGCAGAGCAAAATCCACCCCGATCGAACCACCGGTAAGATCAGTTGCATTAAAGTGGGTAGGAGCGTCACACCCCACACTCAGAAAAGCAGCAAGCAGAAGAATGAAACGTCGCATTAACGGATGTAGTGATCTATCAATAGTGCGGCAAACAATGCTGATAGATAAATAATAGAAAAGCGAAACGTTTTTTTAGCCAAAAGATCACTGTAATTGCGCCATATTTTCCAAGAGTAAACCAGAAATATGGCGTCCAGCAGAACTGCGCTGATTAGATAAGCCACCCCGCTCATGCCAATAATAAAAGGCATGAATGTGACTGCTGTCAGCAAAATGGTATATAGAAAAACATGTAGCCGAGTGAATTCAGGGCCATGCGTCACAGGCAGCATAGGCACACCCGCTGCGGCGTATTCTTCAGTGCGATAAAGCGCTAGCGCCCAAAAATGGGGCGGCGTCCAAATAAAAATAATGAGCACCAGTACCCATGCTTCTGCCGGCACAGAGTTCGTGATTGCCGCCCAACCTAAGGCGGGTGGCATTGCGCCTGACAAACCACCAATCACAATGTTTTGCGGCGTGCGCGGCTTTAGAAATAGGGTGTAAATCAGGGCATAGCCAACAAAAGTGGCGAGTGTCAATATCGCCGTTAGGGCATTAACCCATACTAATAAGATAATCATCCCTATCGCACCCAAAGCGGAGGACCACCCAAGTGCAGCACGGACACTAATAGCGCCTCGCGCTGTGGGACGACTGCGCGTACGCGCCATACGCTGATCGATTTTTAGCTCTAGTAGACAGTTAAAAGCGGCTGCGGCAGCAGAAACAAGGCCGATCCCGATGGTGGCCGCAATGACTCTCCAAAAAGTCAAGTTCTCGCTTGGCGCCAGTAGCATGCCAATCAGGGCGCAGAAAACAATTAACGAGATCACACGCGGCTTGGTGAGCGTGAGATAGTCGCTGGCCATCGACCCAAAACCAGCGTCAGACGAAATAGAAGGAAGCGGAGCAGCTGTAGTCATGATCTGTATTACCAGGAAAATCTAGCCCAGTCCCGAAAACCGCAACAAGCGGCCGAGGTCTTTGAGAATGCCTTTCGGTTCCGAACGATCATCGTAACGCAAGACGAGATTGCCCAGGGGGTCAATCAAGAAAATGAATGCGCCAGAATCTGTACTTAACGGCAACTGCGAAAGCTTGGTCAGGTCGGTAACTCGGGTCAAATGAAGACCCGGGTGAAGTTTTAACAGTTGTGGATCAGGCTGACCCTCACCCAATATCACCCATACACGCTCGACGCGCTCCATATTTTCATTTTGGGCGGTGCGTATTTGACGCATTAGATACAACTTTTGCTGGCACCGAGCATCACAGTTTGCAGATTGCACAGTGAGGAAAACCCATTTTTTTCGCACCACTTCGCCAAGCGTTTTGCCAGAGTTAGCTCCCTCTGGCCATAATTCCTGTAATCCTGCGGGGTGAGTTTCCAACAACTCGCCATGATTGGTTTGTGATAAAGGCTTCCACCATAGATAGAGTCCATAGGAAGCTATCACTGGTAATGTACCAATGATAAACAATAGCGTCAGCGTTCGTTGTGCTTTAGTCATTTCTTGTTTTTAGTTGGAGGGCGCTCATCGCTTTCTATGCAGGTTTTCTGCGCAAGAAATAATAGCCCCAGAAAATCAATGTTGTTACCGCAAGGGAAAACCATTGTAGCGCGTAGCCACGATTTCGATCCGCTCCGCTACCTGGATGCGGCCAATCCCGCACCAGACCGTCTTGTGCGGTGCTGGTTTGATATAGAACTAATGGCTGAATAAGCAAACCAGACCATTCGGAAAATTGACTCGGCTCTACCTCGCTCCATATTGCCCCGTTACGGGCAAATTTGCCAACTGAGCCAACCCGGGGTGTCCGTTCATGAATTATCCCGCTAATGGTCTGGATACCCGGTGGGGTAATTATTTGTGGCAGCTGATTACGGTCGTTCGTGCCATGAATCCAGCCACGATTTACCAAGACATACCAATCGCTTCCGGTAATTCGCAAGGGCATCAACACTTGAAAACCCGCTTGACCTTGATAAATTTGGTTATCAAGAAACAGCGTTTTTTCTTTTACCCATTCCCCCTGTACCATCGCCGGATAAGCATCGAGACTTTTAGCTTCTATCAGTGCAGGGCCGAGAATGATAGGAGGCGAGCTCCGAACGGCAAGCATTTTTTCCTCAAGCGCATCGCGCTGATGCGCCCTATCCAGTTGCCAAAACCCTAACCGGGCCGTGACTAAGATAACCAGCAATGCGGCGAGGGTGGGTATAATTTTTTTCAAGCGGAGTAGGTACATCAAACAGAGGGTAGCAAGCGTCAAAATTATCTAAAACACTCAGACTATTTCCATTAAACTGTTCTTGATTATTGGAGAAAATGTTCTTTGGTGCTCATAAATGAAAATTATTGTGATCTTGATGCTAGTCGCTATTTTCGCCAGCTTGTTTTCTGCCCTCTTTTTCCTATTTCAGGATCGAGCCGGTTCGACCCGCACCGTAAAAGCTTTAACCTTGCGTATATCACTATCTATAGCGCTATTTGCATTACTGATGGTAGCGCACTACTTCGGAATAGTTGGCAAGCATTCCTAACGACAGCATCCCGAAGATACTCGCCTGGCTGAAAAAATTGGCGCTCCTCCCAGGGGCGCCAATTTTTAAATGCAACTGACAGCTATAACGTTTCTGTTTCTTTTAGAGCCAATACACAACAACAAAAAGAAATAACCAAACCACGTCAACAAAGTGCCAATACCAAGCAACTGCTTCAAAAGCAAAATGATGTTCTGGTGTGAAGTGGCCTTTAAGCGAACGAAACAATATCACAGCCAGCATGATGGCGCCAAGAGTGACATGGAAGCCGTGAAACCCTGTCAGCATAAAAAACGTACTGCCATAGCCGCCCGTAGAAAGCTTCAGGTTCATCTCATGATAAGCATGAGAGTATTCGGTAACCTGAAACCAGAGAAAAACTGACCCAAGCAAAACAGTCAAAAACAAACCGATATTTAACTGTGTACGTTGATTCTTCATAAGCCCCCAGTGAGCCCACGTCAGCGTTGCGCCTGAGGATAGCAGCAAGAGCGTATTGATCGCAGGAATTCCCCATGGCAACATGGCTTCCCATTGATCTTTAAAACCAGGCCCCGCGCTAGGCCATACGTTTTTAAAACCAGGCCAAATTAACGCATTATCTACACTCGCCAGATCAGGAACCGAGATAACACGAATGTAAAAAAGGGCACCAAAAAATGCAGAGAAAAACATGACTTCTGAGAAGATAAACCAGCCCATTCCCCAGCGAAAAGAGCCATCAACACGCTTGTTGTACTCACCGGCCTGTGATTCTCCAACAACCTTTCTGAACCAACCATACATCATATAAAGCAGCACGGCCAGGCCAGTTAGCAGCGTTGGCATGCCCGGACCCACCTTGTTCATAACCATAACAGCTCCGGCAGCCATCAATAGCAGGGCAAATGAACCAACCAGTGGCCAAGCTGATGGCCCTGGAACATAGTAATAACTCTCTTCATGTGTAGACATCAATAATCTCCCTTCAAAATCTTTTCAAGCAGTTGTCCCGATATTAGCCAAAATTACTTTGACCAGCACCACAACGCCAACCACAAAAATAATTCCACCAATGATCCCGGCAACTACAACCTGCTTTAATGAAATACTTGCAGCATCAGACTCATAATCTTGGCGGCGGCGGATTCCAAGAAACGACCAAAAAACTGCGCTTACAATTGTAAAAAACCCGGCTTGGGGGGGGTTTTCAGTTTTCGCATCCAAGCTCATACGCCACCTTTCACTTTACCTACATAACCAGCGTTGCTTTCTGCTCGCCGGTTGCCCTCAACCTCAAAGAACGTATAAGAGAGTGTAATTGTTGCAATCTCTTTGGGCAGCGCAGGGTCAACAACAAAAACAACAGGCATTTGCCGAGTTTCACCCGGTGCAAGTGTTTGTTTGTTAAAACAAAAGCATTCCAGTTTGTGAAAGTATTGCGCTGCGAGTGGCGGACCATAGCTGGGAATGGCTTGCCCGGTAACCGACACACCACGCATGTTAACAACCTCAAACATCACCTGAGCAAGCTGGCCGGGATGGACAGAAAGATGACCTTCCAGCGGCTTAAACTTCCACGCCATATTATGCAGATTGGTATCAAACTCAACAGTGACAACCCGCGAAGTATCCACTTGCGTATTAACTGGCCGGTCATCCACGCCAGTCTGGTTAATACCCAGAGCGACACAAACGACCGGATAGAGTGGTATCAAGGCATAACCAAACCCGAACATAGCGACCGAAAACGTTGCTAATTTAAGCAACGTTCGCAGATTACGACTGGCAGATGAAAGGCTTTTCTTCAACGGGTTAGATACCAGCTCTGCGCAATAAACCCAAAAAACACAAAAGCCGCCAAAACAGCAAGGACTATTGCTGTACGCAAATTTTTGGTTTTCACCTTAGAGGTAAACATTGTATTGGGCTATTCCACGCAATCACTTTATTTTACGATCGGCTGCACTTCCCACGTGTGATACGGCGCTGGAGAAGGAACATCCCACTCTAGTCCTTCTGCGCCTTCCCACGGCTTGGCAGGCGCTTTAGGGCCACCTTTGATACAGGTAATCACAACGTACAAAAAGAGCAACTGCGATAAACCGAGGCCAAATGCACCAATCGTTGAAATTTGATTGAAGTCAGTAAACTGCACCGCATAGTCAGGAATACGACGTGGCATACCAGCAAGACCAAGAAAGTGCTGGACGAAAAATGTCATGTTGAAGAAGATGAAGGTAAGCCAAAAATGCAGTTGACCCAATTTTTCGTTGTACATATGTCCCGTCCACTTTGGTAGCCAGTAATAAGCACCGGCAAAAGCAGAAAACAACGCGCCAGCCACCATGGTGTAATGGAAATGAGCTACGACGTAGTACGTATCTTGCATCTGTACATCAACCGCCGCCATCGCCAGAACCAGCCCTGAAAAGCCACCGATGGTGAAGAGAAAGATAAAACCAATTGCAAATAACATCGGCGTCTCAAAACTCAACGAACCACGCCACATGGTTGCAGTCCAGTTGAAAATTTTTACACCCGTCGGTACTGCAATGAACATCGTGGCATACATGAAGTAAAGCTGTGCTGTCACGGGCATGCCCGTGGTGTACATATGATGCGCCCACACAGTGAAAGAAAGAATTCCAATCGCAGCCACCGCGTACACCATCGAGGCATAACCAAACAGCGGCTTACGAGAGAATGTGGAAATCACATGGGAAACAATACCAAAGCCGGGAATAATGACAATATAGACTTCTGGATGTCCAAAAAACCAGAAAATATGCTGATACAAAACAGGATCGCCACCACCTGCTGCACTGAAAAAACTTGTTCCAAAATGGCGATCTGTCAGCAACATGGTGACCGCTCCAGCAAATACAGGCATCACGGCGATAATCAAAAACGCAGTCACCAGCCATGTCCAGCAAAACAGTGGCATTTTCATCAGTGTCATGCCCGGGGCTCGGAGATTAAAAATAGTTGTGATAATGTTGATCGAACCCATAATCGACGAAATGCCAAGAATGTGAATGGCGAAAATTGCCATATCCATCCCCATTCCCAGCTGTATGGTCAGCGGGGGATAAAGAGTCCATCCGGCCGCAGCAGCACCACCGGGCACAAACAGCGAGGTTGTCAACAATAGGGCTGCGGGCGGCAACAGCCAGAAACTCAGGTTATTCATGCGCCCAAACGCCATATCCGATGCGCCGATTTGTAACGGCAGCATCCAGTTAGCGAAGCCCACAAACGCGGGCATAATCGCACCGA
This sequence comes from Rugosibacter aromaticivorans, assembly GCF_000934545.1. Classification (GTDB taxonomy): domain Bacteria; phylum Pseudomonadota; class Gammaproteobacteria; order Burkholderiales; family Rhodocyclaceae; genus Rugosibacter; species Rugosibacter aromaticivorans. Next base: position 309,257 of record NZ_CP010554.1, on the reverse strand, counting down.
AAACCATGATAAGACCGTGCAAGGTTGTTAGCTGGTTAAAGAATTCTGGACGGACAATTTGCAGGCCCGGCTGAAAAAGTTCGGAGCGAATGGTGAGCGCCATACAGCCACCCACCAAAAACATGGCGAAACTAAACCACAGATACATCGTGCCGATATCTTTGTGGTTGGTTGTTGTTATCCAGCGCATCAACCCAGTGGGGTGATGCCCATGGTCATCATGGCCGACGCTGTGCCCGTTCGCGGTTGTTGTTGCTGTATTCATGCGATTCTCCTGATCTTCCTGATTAAGCATGGACCTTCATGGACCTTTGGTATCATATTTTTGCCAGGCGTACAATCACTGCCGCAACGCCTTGACTTCTGATGGTTGAACCATGTCGCCGACCTTGTTGCCCCATGCATTTCGTTCATAGGTCACGACAGCTGCAATCTCCACATCTGAGAGTTGTTTGCCGAATGCCGCCATTGCCGTACCTGCCTTGCCGTTCAGAACACGATCCAAGTGTCCTTCCTTGGGCCCTGTGGCGATTTTCGACCCATCCAGCGCCGGGAACGCTGGCGGTAAACCTTTACCCGTTGGCTGATGGCAGGCAGCGCAATTTTGCGCATACACCGATTCGCCACGGGTCTTCAATTCATCCATGGTCCACACCTTTGCCGGATCATCAGCCACTGCTGCCATTTTGGTTTTTTGTTCAGCGACCCAGTCGCTGTACTTATCTGCAGAAACGACGTCAACTACGATGGGCATAAAACCATGATCTTTACCGCACAGCTCGGCACATTGACCACGAAAGGTGCCTTCACGTTCAGCGCGAAATGATGTATCACGAATAAATCCGGGGATAGCGTCCTGCTTCACTGCAAATGCAGGCACGAACCAAGAGTGGATCACATCTTCGGCGGTCGTCAAAATACGGATCTTTTTCCCTACGGGCACGACGACATGGTTATCCACTTCGAGCAAGTAATGTTCACCTTTGGGCGCCTTGCCTTCAATCTGCTCACGCGGCGTTGAGAGCACGCTCTTAAACTTGATGCCCTCGCCTTCTCCTTTAATATAGTCGTAACCCCATTTCCACTGATACCCGGTTGCCTTGATAGTAATATCAGCGCTCGTTGCATCACGCATGGCAACCACGGTTTTGGTAACGGGCCACACGATGAAGAGCAAAATAATCGTTGGGATAACCGTCCACAGAATTTCCACCGTGGTATTTTCGTGAAAAGTGGCAGCAACTCGACCTGGCGCCTTGCGATGCCTCACGATGGAGTAGAACATCACACCGAAAACACCGACAAAAATAGCACCACAGACATACATCATCATCATGTGCAGGTCGTACACCGTCTGGGCCAGCTTGGTCGCTGGCTCCTGAAAGTTAACCTGGTAAGCCGCATTTGCGATTTGCGTCAGCATGGCTAACATCATCCCACCGGCCAGACGTGACACCCCCACCTTTTGCGCTGCTCTGGTCATCTTTAAACCTCTTATATCAAGAACAAACCTTTTTGAAACAGTAAGTTAAATACCGCCTCAATCATTAAGAACAAAAACTCGCCGTCCATCTGGCGCAAATACTTTTAATTTGTTATCAAAAACTATGCGTTAAGTTATTTAACTATTGTGGCAACGGTTTTTGACACAGATCAATCCCAAAAAATTGGTGCGCAGTTTATCATGGCTTTCTAGCTTGCCCAGTGGGGCACACAAATTATCCTGTCAAAACACTTTCTTCGCGGTAACGACGTGTTTATCCTTGCTGAGTTACTGTTTTTTTCGCCTACGGATTACCGAGCGCCTGCAGCAGGCGATCATGCACACCAGCAAACCCTCCGTTACTCATGACTAAAACACAATCATCTTCGCGCGCGCTAGCAACAACGGATAAAACAAGTTGCTCGATATCCTCAAAACATTGCGCTTTGCTACCAAGCGGTGCCAACGCCGCGCCCACATCCCAGCCCAGCTTATGTGCATAGCAAAAAATCTGGTCGGCACCTTCAAGGCTACCCGACAATTGCGCCGACATCGTACCGAGCTTCATGGTGTTTGAGCGGGGTTCGAGCACAGCGAGAATGCGCGCCGAGCCTACGCGCTGCCGCAAACCCTCCAAAGTGGCGCGAATTGCCGTGGGATGGTGTGCAAAATCGTCAATAACCGTAACGCCGCGGACAACACCACGAATCTCTAACCGTCGTTTTACCCCTTGAAACGTTGCCAGGGCCTGCAAGCCAACATCGACAGGAACGCCCGCATGGCGCACCCCTGCAAGGGCGGCTAGCGCATTGGCACGGTTGTGCCTTCCGGGCAAGGCAAACGCAGGGACACATCCTTGCAGTTTACCCGCGAGAAACACATCAAAGCCGCTGTCGGCAACAACCTCACTTGAGCGAGCACTCCCGGCCTCACTCGCATGCCATCCATCGCCTTGCATATCGTTAAACCATTCCACAGGTGTCCAGCACCCACGAGAGAGCACCCGCGCTAGCGTATCGTCATCCCGATTTACCACAATCAACCCATTACCCGGCACCGTGCGCACCAAATGGTGAAACTGGGTCTCGATCGCAGCAAGATCCGCAAAAATATCAGCATGATCAAATTCAAGGTTGTTCAGAATCACCGTGCGTGGGTGGTAATGCACAAACTTGGATCGCTTGTCACAAAATGCCGTATCGTATTCATCGGCCTCAATGACAAAAAATGGGGAATCGGTGAGTCGTGCCGACACACCAAAATTAGCCGGTACACCGCCGATAAGAAATGAAGGGTTGAGTCCCGCGACTTCCAGAATCCACGTGAGAATTGATGTTGTCGTCGTTTTGCCGTGCGTGCCCGCAACACCAATTACCCAACGGTCACGCAAAATATTATCGGCCAGCCACTGGGGGCCTGACACGTAAGGCAAATTGCGGTCAAGCAAAGCCTCCAGCAACGGATTGCCACGCGAAACTGCATTGCCAATGACATAAAGATCAGGGTTTAAATCTAGTTGGTCCGCGCTAAACCCTTCTGTCAGCGCAATGCCTTGATCGACTAATTGCGTACTCATCGGAGGGTACACATTCGCGTCACAGCCTGTCACGCGATGCCCGGCTGCCCTTGCCAACAAAGCGACCCCACCCATAAAGGTGCCACCGATGCCAAGAATATGAATATGCATACAGCCGTTCCGTGAAATAATATCTGCGAATTCTAACCCTTGGCCTTCTTATGCCGCGTCGTAAGCCTGCACCTGCCGATTCTCGCCATTTGCGTCGTGCGATCGCCATTGCTGCTGCACGCTTGATGGCTGAGGATGGATTAACCGATTACGCCGCAGCGAAACGCAAAGCTGCTCGTAGCCTTGGCGCAGAAAATGGCGAAGGCCTGCCTACCAATGAAGAAGTGCAAATCGAACTTCGTGCGTACCAATTGATTTACCAGGAAGATGAACAAAACGATCGCTTGCAAGCGCTGCGCCAAACAGCCCTGCGCGCCATGCAATTATTGAATGAATTTCAACCCCGCCTGACGGGTGCCGTACTGGATGGCACAGCAGCTCGTTATTCGCCCATTCACCTGCAGTTAGTAGCTGACAGCAGCAAAGATGTAGAAATCTGGCTACTGACCAACCAAATCACCTTCGATACTGAACCCCTCCTGCACCAAAACCCTAGAGGCCCGGAAGATCGGTTTGTTTTAGATATTGATGACACCCTAGTTCTGGTGGATGTTTTTTCAGGCCAAAGAAGGCATGGCGCAGCGCCCAGCGCTGCCATGTCAGAAGTAAAAACACTTTTAGCTAACTCGCCAACCGCTGAACCTCAGCCAATGGCACCTTCTGATTACGGGGTAGTTTAATCATGCAAAATCGACTGGTTCGCTTTCTATTGCTGGCAGTAATTGCCATCGCTGCAGGCAGCTCTGGTTATTTGATTAGTCGCGAACGGCACGCGCCTGACCCCTCACGGCAACCTTCAGGGACCTCAACGCAGCCCGTGGTCAACAGTTTACTGCGCACATCCTTTGCAAGCACTGAAGGTCAATGGCAAACCCTGGCCGCTTGGCACGGCAAGGTACTCGTAATTAATTTCTGGGCTACTTGGTGCCCACCCTGTCGCGAAGAAATGCCGATGTTCTCCAACTTGCAAACAAAATATAAAGACAAAGGTCTGCAATTTGTTGGCATCAGCATTGATAGCGTGGATAAGGTGCGCGAATATCAGTCAATTGAAAAAATAACCTACCCGCTGCTGATGGGCTCACCGGACGCCATGAGCCTGAGTGAGGCCCTCGGAAATATGTCGCAAGCACTCCCGTTTACCGTCCTCATTACGCGCCAAGGACAGCTTGATTCTGTCAAGATCGGGCGTTTCAGCGAAGACGAACTTGAGGCTCGCCTGAACGCTTTACTTAAACAATAGACTAGACAAACGGTAGTCATTTGCGGCAAACTTGCGCCCATGACGACGCAAAAGCACAGCAAAAGCGAAACTGGCGAAAAACAAAATTCGGTGATTCTCGTGCTTCACGGGCCCAATTTGAATCTACTTGGCACACGTGAACCCGCAATCTATGGTCACACGACGCTCGCCGATATTCACGCCGCGATGGAAACTCAGGCACGCGCGAATGGCGTCCGCCTGGAAAGCTTTCAAAGCAACCACGAGGGCGAATTGATTGACCGCGTGCAATCCGCCCGCGAGCAAGGGGTCACATTCATTATTATCAATCCCGCTGCATACACACATACCAGCGTTGCCTTACGGGATGCCCTGGTGGCAGTCGCCATCCCTTTTATCGAGGTGCATCTTTCGAACATTCACTCACGCGAATCGTTTCGTCGGCATTCGTATTTTTCCGACATTGCAACGGGCGTCATCGCGGGCCTTGGCGCTCAGGGCTACACCCTGGCTCTGGAAGCTGCATTAATGCGGCTAAACGCCACAACTTAAGCCCCGCACAGGATCGCATCACCAGTGCAAATACTGGTGATGCGCCCCACATTCATCTATCAAACCCCGAAAGGAACCCGTCTATGGACCTGAGAAAACTCAAGACCTTGATTGATCTTGTACAAAACTCCGGTATTTCCGAGCTTGAAATCAGCGAAGGCGAAGAGAAAATTCGCATCGCCAAGCACTTACCCACGCCGCAAACCACCATGGTCAGCATGCCAATGGCAAACGCAGGTGGTTACGGTAGCCCGATGAATGGTGATCACGCCTCAGCCGCCGTATCACCAGCACCGACTTCTTCAGCCGCGAGCAGCGCGGCGGCTACGGAAGCGGATACCGGCCATAAGCTCAAAGCGCCCATGGTTGGCACTTTTTATCGCGCCGGCGGCCCGGATTCGCCCTCGTTTGTTGAGGTTGGGCAAGCGGTAAAAGCAGGACAAACACTCTGCATCATCGAAGCCATGAAATTAATGAACGAAATTGAATCCGACGTCTCTGGCACCGTCACCGCCATCCTGGTCGAAAATGGCCAAGCCGTGGAATACGGCCAACCACTGTTCGTGATCAGCTGACCACTATGTTCGGTAAAGTTCTCATTGCCAATCGCGGGGAAATTGCCCTGCGTATCCTGCGTGCCTGTCGCGAGCTGGGTGTACGCACCGTCGCTGTACATTCCGAAGCCGATACCGAGGCAAAATACGTCAAGCTCGCTGATGAATCCGTATGCATCGGCCCAGCCGCTTCGGCTTTAAGTTACCTTAATGTCCCGGCGATTATTTCCGCTGCTGAAGTCACCGACGCCGAAGCGATTCACCCCGGCTACGGCTTTCTGTCAGAAAACGCGGACTTTGCTGAGCGGGTAGAAAAATCCGGCTTCGCCTTCATTGGTCCGCGTCCGGAAACCATACGGCTCATGGGCGACAAGGTCAGTGCTAAACACACCATGAAAGAAGCCGGCGTACCCTGCGTTCCCGGCTCTGACGGCGCGCTGCCTGACGACCCAAAAGAGATCACTAAAATCGCACGTGCCGTAGGCTACCCGGTGATTATCAAAGCAGCTGGCGGCGGCGGCGGACGGGGCATGCGCGTTGTCCACACCGAAGCTGCGTTACTCAACGCCGTCACCATGACGCGCGGCGAGGCCGGGGCGGCCTTCAACAACTCCACGGTTTACATGGAGAAGTTCCTGGAAAACCCGCGCCACATAGAAATTCAGGTACTGGCGGACGCTTATGACAACGCTATTTATCTGGGGGAACGCGATTGCTCCATGCAGCGTCGGCACCAAAAAGTGATCGAAGAAGCACCGGCGCCTGGCATCAACCGACGTCTTATTGCAACGCTTGGCGAGCGATGTGCTGAAGCATGTCGGCGGATCCATTATCGTGGCGCAGGCACTTTCGAGTTTCTTTACGAAAACGGAAAATTCTTTTTCATCGAAATGAACACTCGCGTTCAAGTCGAACATCCGGTAACTGAACAAGTCACCGGCATCGATATTGTTCAAGCGCAATTACACATTGCCGCAGGCGAAAAACTGCACTTTAAACAACGTGATGTTGAAATTCGTGGCCACGCCCTTGAATGCCGCATTAATGCCGAAGACCCCTTCAAATTCACCCCCTCCCCCGGCAAGATCGACACCTGGCATCCCCCTGGCGGGCCAGGCATTCGCGTTGATTCGCACGCCTACTCGGGTTATAACGTGCCGCCCCACTATGATTCCATGATCGGCAAAGTCATCAGTACTGGCCACACCCGCGAACAAGCAATCGCTCGCATGAGCATCGCGCTCTCTGAAATGATGGTGAATGGCATCAAGACCAATATCCCGCTTCACCAAGAACTCATGCTCGACGAACGCTTTCGGCAAGGCGGAACAAGCATCCATTACCTTGAAGAAAAACTGGCCGAAAAAAGTGCCACCATCAAGGAGCAATAGCCTGAATGTGGCTCGGTATCGCGATAAAAACTGACGCAATTCACGCTGATGCGCTGTCAGACGCATTGATGGGTGCAGGCGCAATTTCTGTCAGCGTAGAAGATGCGCTGGCCGGGACGGATCTCGAAACACCGCAGTTTGGCGAACCTGATGGCCTGATTAACTCGCCTGCCACCCCCTTATGGAATGAGAGCCGCGTCATGGCACTGTTCCAGCCAGCAGATGATCTCGTAGGGCGCGTTGCCCGTGCCGCACTGGAAGTCGGTATCACTGACCTGCCCAACATCGAACTCACAGAAGTTGAAGAACAAGACTGGGTAAGACTAACGCAGGCACAGTTTGAACCCATTCACATTACCGACCGTTTGTGGATCGTGCCTTCGTGGCATACCGCCCCCGATGCCCAGGCGATTAATCTGGTACTCGACCCCGGCTTGGCATTTGGCACAGGCTCGCACCCAACTACTTTTCTTTGCTTGCAATGGCTGACCGAGCAAGTCAAAGGCCTTGAGACCGTTCTCGACTACGGTTGCGGCTCAGGCATACTCGCCATTGCCGCCGCAAAACTCGGGGCCGGGCAAGTGTTGGGTGTTGATATTGACGACAATGCCCTGATTGCCGCCTGCGATAACGCCACGGCCAACCATGTGGCGCTCGAATTACGCCACTCGCGCGCACCCTTTGAGCAAAACGCTGATCAGCGCTTTGATCTGGTGGTAGCCAACATTCTCACCAATCCCTTGTGCGTTTTGGCGCCGCTTCTCGCGGGGTGCGTCGCACCGGGCGGGAAACTCGCCTTATCCGGTATCCTGGCAGCGCAAGCGCAACAGGTGGTATCGGCTTATGCGCCCTTTATCGGTCTCCATGTCGGCGCAACACATGAAGGCTGGGTGCGGCTGGAGGGCCGAGCGTGATAACCCAATGCCCCGCGTGCGATACCACGTTTCGCGTCACCGCTGAACAGATCAGGGCCAAAGGTGGCCGTGTGCGTTGCGGCCAGTGCCAACACGCGTTTAATGCGCTAGACACACTGCGCGATGCTTTGTCAGACGGCCCCCGCCCGCCTGCCACGGAAAGGATGCCGGATCGCGTTGAAACTCCTCAGCAGTTGCCAGAATATCCGGCTAACCCTGACGCATCTGAAACATTCGACCAGGCGAGCAAATGGATGAAACCTGCCGAGTTCGTGGTTTTCCCGGGAGACACCCTCGACCTCGAAAAAAACACTGAAGATCATGTTGATTACCGCTTCGCGGCAGAGGCGCCCTCGATGATGACCTCACCCGAGGATGCCTCACCGGCGGAGGACGCTGAGGAAGCCGTTGTGGAAACCTCGGCAGATGAAAACTCGACGAATGAATATTCAGCGCATAGCCAGCCAGAGCGCACATTACTTGCAGCCCAAACAAACATTCTGCTGGATGGCCCCTTTGCCGAGTTGCCCAGCCCTGCCTCACCCCATCGAGGGCCCTGGATTGTGGGCAGTTTGCTCCTGCTCATCGCGCTGGGAGCACAAGCCGTGGTTGCCTTTCACATCTCGCTGGCAAAAACTCTCCCGGCGGCGCAACCTGCCATCACCGCACTGTGCCGCATCGCTCACTGCACAACCCGCCTCCCCGCCCAAGCGGACCTAATCAGCATTGAAAACTCGGATTTACATCCCGATCCAACAAAACCAGGCCGCTTGGTCGTGTCAGCCACCCTGAAAAACCGCGCCGCATTCAGTCAACAGTTCCCGCATCTTGAGCTAACCCTGACAGACATTGCAGACAAAGCCATTCTCCGCAAAGTGCTACCCCCCGCTGCCTATCTGCGTCCGCTGACTCCCATTGCCAGCGGTATGCTACCCAACGCGGATATCGCCATAAATCTTGTCATTGACATCGATCCGCTGATTGCAAATGGCTATCGACTGTATTTTTTTTACCCTTAAATCCACCCCTCCGGACACAGAAAATAATGACTACCCTCATCTGCGGCTCGCTCGCCTACGATACCATCATGGTGTTTGGCGACCGTTTCAAAAACCACATCCTGCCTGAGCAGATTCATATCCTCAGTGTGTCTTTTCTCGTCCCCGACATGCGTCGCGAGTTTGGCGGTTGCGCTGGCAACATTGCCTATAACCTGCAATTGCTGGGCGGCGCGCCACTCATCATGGCAACGCTCGGCGAGGACAGCGCACCCTATCAGCATCGGCTGAAACAACTCGGTCTCGACACCCGACACGTGCGCGAAATCGCCGGCAGCTTCACGGCCCAAGCCTTTATCACCACCGACCTGGACGACAACCAGATCATCGCCTTTCATCCCGGCGCAATGACGCATTCGCATCAGAACAAAGTCAGCGATGCGCCAGGCGTCCGCCTCGGTATCATTGCCCCGGATGGGCGCGACGGCATGCTGCAGCACGCCAGCGAATTCCACGCTGCACACATCCCATTCATTTTCGATCCCGGCCAGGGCCTGCCGATGTTTGAGAAACACGACTTGTTGAATTTTATGCAACTTGCTGACTATTGCACGGTCAACGACTACGAAGCAAAACTGCTGACAGAACGCACTGGGCGCACACTCGAGCAATTGGCAAGTGAAGTAAAAGCCTTGATTGTTACCCTCGGTGCCAAGGGGTCACAGATTTTCACGGAGGGGCGTTGCATCGACATTCCTGCTGCCACACCCGATGCCGTCATCGACCCTACGGGTTGCGGCGATGCTTATCGTGCCGGCCTGCTGCATGGCATCAGCCAGGGCTGGACGTGGGAAAAAACCGGGCGGCTGGCTTCACTGATGGGCGCGATCAAGATTGCCCATCGCGGCGGCCAGAATCACAAACCAACGCATGATGAAATTGCGGCACGTTACCAAGCAGCATTTGCTGAAGCGCTTTGATACAGTTTGCTAAATCAACCAAAGGAAAATAAAGGAAAACGACATGAAAAATTATCGCTTGTTGCTCATTGCACTCTCCACCGTGATGCTGGCGGCATGTGCAAGCCAGTCCGGCTCGTCTTACTCTCGCGCACAAACCCGCAGCGAACAAACCGTACGTTTGGGCGTGGTCGAATCTGTGCGCGCCGTGACCATTGAAGGCACGAAATCCGGCATTGGTGCTGTCGCTGGCGCGGCAGTCGGCGGTCTTGGCGGCAGCAACGTGGGCGGTGGCAAAGGCTCTTCGGTAGGCGCGGTGCTCGGTGCAGTACTCGGCGGCGTTGCCGGCAATGCCATTGAAGATCGAACGACACAAAAGGCCGGTCTTGAAATCACTGTCAAGCTGGCAAACGGACAAATGATCGCCGTAACGCAGGAAGCCGACGAACAGTTCCGCCCTGGGGAACGTGTACGCGTACTCTCAGGCGGCGGCGCAACGCGTGTCGCACATTGACAAGCTTGCGTATCACACGCAGGTAACGGTGTTGCCGCAGCCCAGAGACGAATTCTTGAGTCCTCCTTTGGTCAAACATTGACGGATGGCAACGCCGTTAGCACCCCCTGCCGGAAATCTGCGCACCGCGTTACGCGCGGTGTTCCGCGCAATATTCCGTTTAAGTCGCGTCGCTCTGCATCTGGCAGGCGGCATACTCACCGTTGCGCTGATCTATCCGTACGCCCCGCAAGACAAACGCCTGGCGCTCAAACAGCGCTGGTCGCGGCAACTCCTCAACGTATTGGGTGTGACACTAAAAGTCGGCGCTGGTGATACGGCGAGCGAGGCAACAGTAACTCGCCCTGTGGGCATGCTGGTTGCCAATCACATCTCGTTCCTCGACATTTTTGTCATCAATGCCTGGGCGCCTGCGGCTTTTGTGGCCAAAGACGATGTGCGTGACTGGCCTTTGGTCGGCTGGCTGAGCCAGCGTACCGAAACGATTTTTCTGGAGCGCGGTTCGCGCCGTGCGGCGCACGCCGCGCGCGATCACCTGGTCAGCCAATTGCGTGCGGGGCAACTGGTCGCGGTATTTCCTGAAGGCACCACAAGCAATGGCCGTAACGTGCAGCCTTTTCACAGCGCACTATTCCAGAGTGCGATCGATGCGGCAGCACCCGTAATCCCTCTGGCTTTGCGTTATTTCAATGCGCAAAGCCATCATCCCAGCCATGCCGCCGACTACGTGGGGGAAATGACGCTCATCGCCTGCCTGTGGTCCATTGCCACCAGCGAAGGACTCACCGCGCATCTTGAACCCTTGCCAGCGCTCGCACCCACCAGCCTTGATCGTCGCCACCTCGCAGCGCATGCACACCACGCCGTCGCGCATCGGTTGATGCAGATGATCAATCCCAACCTGAAGGTTTTACCTGCTGCGGACACGGCAGACGAAATACCCGCCGGTCTTCCAGCCGCACAGCGGTAAGCGCGCCGCCCCACAGGCAACCGGTGTCAATCGCCAGCAAGTCCGGCTGTTCAAAGTAGCCCAGCGCCGACCAATGCCCGCAAACAATAAAATAACCGGCGCTCGCCCGCTTGCGCGCAGCAAACCACGGCACGCATCCCGTCGGCCCTTGCTCAGGCGGAGCTTTAGCGCCGGGGGCGCGCAACTCCATCGCCCCGGAAAGCGTCACATAGCGCATGCGCGTCATCGCATTCACCACCACGCGCAGCCTGTCCCAGCCGGTGAGATCGTCACGCCAGGCAGCCGGCTCCGAACCCCACATGTGCGACAGAAAATCGCGGTAGTTGGGCGAAGTCAGCGCAGCAGAAACTTCATCTGATAAAACTTTCGCCTGCGACAGCGTCCACTCCGGCAAGAGCCCGGCATGCACCATCGCCCAGGGGCCATCCACATGAACCAGCGGTTGCGCACGCAGCCAATCTAGCAATTCATCACGATCAGGAGCGGCAAGAATTGCATCCAGCGTGTCTTCTTTATTGGCGCGTCCATAACCTGCGGCCTGCATCACCAAATGCAGATCGTGATTACCAAGAGTCACCACCGCAGCGGTGCCCAGCGACTTCACATAGCGCAGCACTTCGAGCGACTGCGGCCCGCGATTGACAAGGTCGCCAACGAACCAGAGGCGGTCGCTGGCTGGGTTGAAATCAAGCAAGTCGATCAGTTGGCGCAGCGGGTCAAAACAACCCTGCACATCGCCGATCGCGTAAGTTGCCATAGGTCTGATAACGACAAGATATCGCGGAAAAGCGAAAGCTTATCTTAAACAGGGGCTGCTGCCCGCAAGGAAATTTCGCCGGAGAGGATGCGTTCAATGCGGCCATTCACCTCCAGCAGCAAAGCGCCATCGCTATCCACACCGCGACAAATGCCGTGGCGCGGCGGCGAAAAATCAGACAACAACGCTACCGGCGCATCCTGAAAAGCATGCCGCGCCAGCCAGTCCGCGCGTAGCGCTCCGAATCCGCCAGCAGCAAACTGCGACAACACGGAGCGTAGTTCCGTCAATAGCGCGGCGAGCAATGTGTTGTTATCCATCGCGCCCGGCAAAGCAGTGGCCGTGGCGCGCACATCAAGTGGTAGCACAGCGGGCAAGCGCAAGTTCAGCCCAATACCGATTACCGCCGCATGCGGGGTGCCTGGAACCAGCTCAATCAGAATACCGCCAAGCTTTTTACCCTGAAGAAGAATATCGTTCGGCCACTTCAACGCCGCGCAAAAAGAGGGTGCAGAGGAGGTAGTTTGCGGCGTATCACCAGCGCCGACTTTTTCCAGCGCGCGCGCCACAGCAACGCCCACGGCTAACGACAGCCCCATGGGCAAAGTACCTGGAGTAAATCGCCAGAGGAGAGAAAATGTCAGGCTGTCGCCCGGCGCGGCAATCCACGCTCGCCCACGCCGCCCACGCCCTGCGGTTTGTTCCTCCGCGACGACCACCGTGCCCGAGGGTGCACCGGCCTCTGCACGGCCCAGCACTACCGAATTCGTTGAATCGCATCGCGGCAGCACTTCGATATCGAAGCGGCATGACGCTGGGCCCAGCGCGGCCACCAGACGCGTTGCATCAAGCGCTAAAGTCATTGCGAAACAAGCCCCCTGATCACGGCTGCGCCTTTATCGGATTGTCTTCCAGACCCAGCTCCTGAATCTTGCGAGTTATCGTGTTACGGCCAAGGCCGAGCAACTGGGCGGCTTCGATGCGCCGGCCGCTGGTTGCCGCCAGTGCGCGCCGGATCAATGTTGATTCGAATTGACGCGTGAGTTGCTCAGCCACTTGCCCTGGGGCGCTGGCCAATAAATGATCGGCCTCACGCGCCAAGGCAGATATCCAATCGGCGCCGGCAACACGGCGGGATGGATCACGCGCCGAGTCATGCCCTGAACCACGCACTGCGTCACGTAACTCCGCCGGCAAATCCGCCACATCGATGCTTTGCCCGGGTGCCATCACGGTTAGCCAATGACAAAGATTTTCCAGTTGTCGCACATTGCCGGGAAATTCGAGTCCTTGCAAATACTTTTGTGCCGCCTCGGAAAGCCGTTTGGGTTCGCCCCCGAGCTCTTGTGCACTCTTCTGCAAAAAATGACGCGCCAAGATCGGAATATCATCGCTCCGCTCTCGCAATGGTGGCAGCCGTAAGCGAATCACATTCAAGCGATGAAATAAGTCTTCGCGAAATAAGCCGTCCCTGACGCGTGCCTCTAAATCCTGGTGCGTTGCTGCAATCACGCGCACATTGGCCTTCACCGGCTGATGACCACCGACCCGATAAAAATTGCCATCCGAGAGGACACGCAACAATCGGGTTTGCAATTCGGCCGGCATATCGCCAATTTCATCCAGAAATAACGTGCCATTCTCGGCTTGCTCAAAACGTCCACGACGCTGCGCCGTAGCCCCCGTGAACGCGCCTTTTTCGTGGCCGAAAAGTTCAGATTCCAACAAATCCTTTGGAATCGCTGCCGTATTGATGGCGATAAACGGTGCACTTTTGCGCGGGCTGTGGCGATGGAGCGCTTGCGCCACGAGCTCTTTACCCGTGCCCGACTCGCCATTAATTAGCACTGTCGCCAGTGACTGCGAAAGCCTGCCAATCGCGCGAAAGACGTCCTGCATGGCAGCACCTTGCCCCAGAATTTCGGGCACGGCCCCCGTCTCCTCTGCCGCTCCACCATGCTGCACCGATTCGGCCAGTGCGCGCCGTACCAAGGCCACTGCCTGATCGACGTCGAACGGTTTAGGCAAATACTCAAATGCCCCCCCCTGAAATGCAGCCACGGCGGAATCGAGGTCGGAATAGGCCGTCATGATGATGACCGGCAGCTCGGGATAATGGATTTTTACTTGGCGCAGCAAATCAAGTCCATCTGGGCCGGGCATGCGAATATCAGAAATTAGGGCGGCAGGCGGTTGTGCGTCTCCCAAGGCACCCAGCGCTTCGTCGGCCGTTGCAAAACTTTTGACCGGAATATTTTCGCGGCCAAGCGCCTTTTCCAATACCCAGCGGATTGAGCGATCGTCATCGATAATCCAGACGGGGTTCATCATGATATGTTTTCCTTTGTATGGGGCCGCAAAGCCAATGGCAGCATCAGCGTAAAGCAGGTATGTCCAGGCCTTGATGTGACCTCGACCGTTCCACCGTGCTGCTGCACAAAACTTTGAGCAATTGTCAGACCAAGCCCGCTACCATTCTCACGCCCTGAAACCAGAGGATAAAAAATCTTGTCCTGCAAATGCGCAGGAATGCCAGGGCCATTATCAGTAACCCGCACTTCCAGTGCCAACTGATAATGTTTTTTTGCCAAAATAACCTGGCGTGCGGCGCGCGTAGAAAAAATGATTTCGCCCTTATCATGCATCGCCTGAGCTGCATTACGCGCAATATTGAGCACGGCCTGGATCAACTGCTCACGATCCCCGGTAAGGTCGGGTAATGAGGTATCGTAGTCACGCTGGACATGCACATCGGGATATTCGGCATGGATTAGCCGCCGCACGCGCTCGAGAATCTCGTGGATGTTAACCAGCGTGGGCTGCATCGCACGGTGCGAAGAAAGCAGGCGCTGCATTAAATCCTGCAGACGATCGACCTCTTCAATAATCACCCGGGTATATTCTTTTAGCTGGTCATTGCCCAACTCACGCTCAAGCAATTGCGCTGAACCGCGAATACCCCCCAGCGGATTTTTAATCTCATGCGCGAGATTTCTCACCAGCTCGCGATTCGCCTGTTGCTGCTGAGCGAGCTGCTCTTCTCGGGTGGCTTTCAGTTGCTGATCGATCGGCCGCACCTCAAGCAACAATTGCGCACCCTCCAGCATGACAGGCGTCACCGTGCAATCAACATGCAAGGTTTCAGAAGATAAAGTAATCGGAATGTTATGGCTGGTGTAACTCCATTGATTAGCCAGGGCACTATTCAATGCAGCGACAAGTCCGGCAGGCTCGCCCAGCAGTTTTTTTAAAGATTGACCAACCAGCAATCGCGAACTAATGGCAAACAGATTTTCTGCTGACGGATTGGCATAGCGAACAACCCGGTGCTCATCAACCAACACCACTGCTGATGACAGCAAATCGAGACCGCCAACGGCGAGGGGAGCAGGCAAATTCATCGTTTTTAAAAGAGTAAAGCAGTACCGGTTTTTAATTGCGAGAATAAATACTCAAGCAAGGGTGAGCAAGAAGCGCACCAGAAACCTTAATCAGCGTAAGTTGCCAATCTCTTTTTGTAGCGCCTTGATGTTACGCTCATGCAATGCGGCTGTATCACGCTGCGCCTGGACATTTGGTGAAGCGCCGGCGGTGGCCGCAAGCTTCCGGGCTTTGGCTAAATTTTCAAGCTCACTATTCAGTTCCTTTTCTAAAATAGCGCGGCGCTCACCATCACGCGCGCGTTGCTCATTGCCTGAGATACGTGGAAAATCACCCGGGGTGGGCGTTGCAGAGGCGCGGGGGCTACGGTCATGGCGTCCTCGTGAAGGCGCAGCACCAGGTGGCTCACGTTGCTGAAAGAGCACCACACAAGTAGTCTTACCGCCTTGCTGTTGGGTATTCGTAAAAAGAATCTTGCCAGATGCACCTGTGCATTTATAAAACGTACCGGCATGCACCGCCAGCGGGGCCAGAACAGCAGCGCCAAGAGAAAAATACAGCATACGGCGTAACAGGAAAGCCTGGAACGTTTGGCCATGTGCCCCGAAAGATACGCAGTGCAAATAGATTGTTTTCATGGGTTTGAGTGTATGCGATGTATGGCGATAAAAAAAGGACGGGCATGCCCGTCCTTTTTGCTATACGCCAAGCAAAGAATCAATCAAATCGAGTAGTACATGTCAAATTCGATCGGGTGCGTGGTCATGCGGAAACGCGTCACTTCTTCCATCTTCAGTTCAATGTAGGCATCGATCATCTCGTTGCTGAATACACCGCCACGGGTGAGGAACTCGCGATCCTTATCGAGGTATTCCAGTGCCTGATCAAGACTGGAACAAACGGTCGGGATCTTCGCATCTTCTTCTGGTGGCAAGTCGTACAGATTCTTGTCGGCAGGATCGCCAGGATGGATCTTGTTCTGTACACCATCAAGGCCGGCCATCATCATCGCGGTAAAGCCGAGGTAAGGATTCGTGCCTGGATCGGGGAAGCGCACTTCGATACGGCGCGCTTTATCAGACTGCACGTAGGGAATACGGATCGAAGCAGAGCGATTACGGGCAGAGTAAGCCAGCTTCACTGGGGCTTCGAAACCGGGCACCAAACGCTTGTAAGAATTGGTCAGCGGATTGGTGATAGCGTTCAACGCGCGAGCATGCTTGATGATGCCGCCGATGTAGTACAGCGCGAAGTCAGACAACCCCGCGTAGCCGTTGCCAGCAAACAGGTTCTTGCCATCTTTCCAGATTGACTGGTGCACGTGCATGCCAGAACCGTTATCGCCGACGATGGGCTTAGGCATGAAGGTTGCCGTCTTGCCATAGCTGTGCGCGACGTTGTGCACAATGTACTTGAGTATCTGCGTTTGATCAGCACGCTTCACCAAGCTACTGAACATGGTACCGATCTCGCACTGGCCAGCCGTGGCAACTTCATGATGATGCACTTCCACCGGCACGCCGCAAGCTTCCAGCGCGATACACATTTGCGCACGAATATCATTCAGGCTATCAACTGGCGGCACAGGGAAATAACCCCCCTTAACGGCAGGACGATGACCGGTGTTGCCGCCCTCAAATTTATCAGCAGCAGCCCAAGCAGCCTCTTCGGAAAATATCTTGCAGTAGGAGCCAGACATGTCCACTTTCCACTCGACAGAGTCGAAAATGAAGAATTCGGGTTCGGGGCCAAAGTAGGCGGTATCGCCAATACCGGAGGATTTCAGATAGGCCTCTCCACGCTTGGCGATGGAGCGCGGATCGCGGTCATAACCTTTGCCATCGGCGGGTTCAACCACGTCGCAGGTCAGGATCAGCGTGGTTTCGTCCATGAAGGGGTCGATGTAGGCAGAGCCGGCATCCGGCATCAAGAGCATGTCAGAAGCTTGAATTCCCTTCCAACCAGCGACTGACGAACCATCGAAGGCATGGCCGTCTTCAAATTTTTCCATGCCGAAGGCTGAAACAGGCACGCCAACGTGCTGCTCTTTGCCACGCGTATCGGTGAAACGAAAATCAACGAAACGAACTTCCTTTTCTTCAACCAGCTTAAGTACGTCCTTGGGGCTCATGACTTGCTCTCCTAAAAATGACACGAAAATTAAAGCGGGAAAATCAAAGCAAAACAGTTAAAAACGGTGCAGTTCCTAAAGCAGCAACTGTGCCACATCCGCCAATACCGGAACGAATTGTGCCACAAGTTCCTGCAGAGGTTTTAGGGAGAGTCCTTCATCCAGTACCGCACACTATCTGTGCATAGCACTCCCAATATGCACCGTTAAGGTGCAATTCGTTGACTGATGTGCACCTTGGAAAACAAAGGATCGGTTGGCAATACTTTTGCCAATCGATGTTTTATGTCCTCTAACTCTAGGTGTGCTTCGTTCAAATAACTGGCCGAAAATACAACTTCGGCTTCGGCCCGGTTACCCAAATAATGCAATACGGTTCGATTAAAGTGTGGCGGCTCGCACCCAAGCAAGTCACGTAGATGCGCCAACAGCATCGGCCGAGCGGGGAGTTTCAGTGAGGCATTTCCGGAGGTGTCATTCTCAGCATCGATATGCACCAACACGTCCAGCACTTCGGCATGCTTTTCAAGCACGCTGTTGCGGGCTGTCTCAGCAATCCAGTGGCCTTCTGAAACACTAATGCGCGGATCAACCTGCACATGGGCATCAACCAGCACTTGATGCGCCATGTGTCGCGTGCGCAATTCGTGTAAGCCAAGCACGCCGGGTGTGGAAGCAACCGTCTGGCGAATAGCGGCAACCTCTTCGGCTGATAGCCCGGTATCAATAAGCTCGCTTAAGGCTTCCCACGCAAAACGAAACCCGGCACGCACAATCATGGCGCCAACGACAATGGCTGCTACGCCATCCGCAAAATTAAAGCCGAGTAATGCGCCACCAATACCTGCTGCCACCACCAACGAAGAGAGCGCATCAGCTCGGGCATGCCAGGCATTAGCCACCAGCATGGGTGAGCGCAAACGTTCTGCTGTACCCAACATGTAGCGAAAGAGCCCTTCCTTGGCCGCCAGCGTGAATAACGCCGCCCACATAGCCGCCACGCCAACGGGAGGCAAATTACCCAAATTCGACAAGCGCTCAGCCGCCGAAATCAGGATGCCCACGCCCGTACCCACCAATAGCAACCCCAACACCAACGATGCGGCGGTTTCATAGCGGCCATGGCCATAGGGGTGCGCATCATCGGCGGCTTCTGCGCCTTTGCGATTCGCATACAGAACAAATCCATCTGAAATGATGTCTGCCAATGTATGCATCGCATCCGCCATCAAGCTTTGCGAATGGGCGAAAAACCCGACGATCATTTGCATCGTAGTGAGCACCACATTCACGCCGACACTCACCCAGGTAATACGCTGGCCATCAGCAAAGCGCTGATTGGCGCGCAGGTTGGCGTCTGGGGCGTGGCGATGCAAGGGGTCGTGGGTTCCGCGTAGCATAATGGGACGCTATACTCTTAATATCTCCATTCTAACTGCGGGCTTCTTATCATGGGACGTCTGAATGAAATTTTCACTTTAGCGCAGACACGCGCCACTGAGCTGCAACTGCCCTACACCGGAGCCGTGACACCACAAGAGGCGAACGAAGTTCGCCAACTTGCGCCGAATGCGGTAATTATCGATGTACGTACGCGTGCCGAGCGTGATTGGGTAGGGCGTGTACCGGATGCCATCGAAATCGAATGGTTAACGTATCCCGACATGCAACCCAACCCACACTTTGTTCAAACGCTAAAACACGCCGTCACAGCCGAGTCCTTGTTATTGTTTTTATGCCGTTCGGGTGCGCGTTCCAGTGCGGCTGCCAAAGCGGCTTCTGCAGCAGGCTATTCCGCTTGCTACAACATTCTCGAAGGCTTTGAAGGCGATAAAGATGCTCATGGCCATCGCAATCAAACCAACGGCTGGCGTCATGCCGGCCTTCCCTGGACACAAAGCTGAGTTCAAGATGATGCAAACTGCCACCATACAATTTGACCATTTCAACGCGCTGGCCGATAAAGAAGCGGGCGAGCGCATCCGCGCCGCCAAGGCCGCGCTCGGCAAAAAAGCCGTGCTGCTTTGCCACCACTATCAACGCGCCGATGTGTATGAACACGCCGATCTCACCGGTGACTCGCTCAAGCTCTCGCGTCTGGCCGGAGAAGCCGAAGCAGAAAACATCATCTTCTGTGGCGTGCACTTCATGGCCGAAGTCGCCGATATTCTTTCGCGGCCGGAACAGATTTCGATTCTGCCCGACCTCGCCGCCGGCTGCTCCATGGCCGACATGGCCAATCTGGCCAAGGTTGAGCGATGCTGGCGCGAGCTATCGGCGTTGATGAATCCTGACGAAAAAATTACGCCCGTCACCTACATCAACTCTGCTGCCGATCTCAAAGCCTTCTGCGGCACGCATGGTGGCATTGTGTGCACCTCGTCCAACGCACCCAAGATCCTCGAATGGTCGTTTAACCAGCGTGAAAAAGTGTTGTTCTTTCCCGATCAGCATCTGGGCCGCTGGAGCGGCTACAAGATGAACATTCCGCTCGATGAAATGGTGATCTGGAATCCCGACCTTGAGCAAGGCGGACTCACCCGCGAGCAAATCAGCAAGGCAAAAATCATTCTGTGGCACGGCTTCTGTTCCGTGCATCAGATGTTCCAGCCGCGTGACATCATCAAGTTTCGCAACCAGTATCCGGATGGCATTGTCATCTCGCATCCGGAATGCGGCTTTGAAGTGTGCAAACAGTCTGACTATATTGGCAGCACCGAATACATTCTCAAGACCGTCAAGGAAGGCCCGCCCAATACGCGCTGGCTGGTTGGCACTGAGCTGAATCTGGTCGAACGGTTGGCCCGCGAGGTCAAGGCCGAAGGCAAGATTGTGCAGTTCATGGCCAGCACGGTGTGCATGTGTTCCACCATGCAGCGCATTGATCCGCAGCATCTGGCCTGGACGCTGGAAAATCTGGTAGCCGGCAAGACTGTCAATCAAATCAAGGTACCAGAACATGAAGCCGTACCTGCCAAGACCGCGCTGGAACGTATGCTCGCCGTATCATGAGCGCCGTCCTGCTGGATACCGCTGCGCATAACTTTTCTTAAGCATTGCTTAATGAAATCACCGCAACGCAGTTACCGCTATTATGATTTTGTCATGGCGGCTTTTGTCTGCGTCCTGCTCTGCGCCAACCTGATCGGTGCAGCCAAAGCGGCGCAACTCACATTGCCGCTGATTGGCGCGGTTTCCTTCAGTGGCGGCGTGCTGTTCTTCCCGATCTCCTACATTTTCGGCGACATCCTCACCGAGGTTTACGGTTATGGCCGTGACCGGCGCGTGGTTTGGGCAGGCTTTGCGGCGCTCGCCTTCGCCAGCTTCATGGCCGCCGTGGTGCTCGCATTGCCCCCCGTGCCGGACGAATTCAACCAAAGCTATCAGACGCATCTCGAAGCAGTGTTTGGCAATACCTGGCGCATCGTTGCAGGCTCCATGATCGCCTTCTGGTGCGGCAGTTTCGCCAACAGCTACGTCATGGCGAAAATGAAAATCTGGAGCGCGGGCCGCTGGCTGTGGACGCGCACCATAGGTTCGACACTGGTCGGCGAAGCAGTGGATTCCGGCCTGTTCTACGTCATTGCCTTCTACGGTATCTGGCCCGATGCCCAGGTCGCAACAATCGCCCTCACCCAGTATGTGCTGAAGACCAGTTGGGAGATTGTCATGACGCCAGTTACTTACCGTGTCGTTGCCTTCCTCAAGCATGCCGAGAACGAAGACTGGTACGATCGCAACACCGACTTCAACCCGTTTCGCATTTAGTCCTGAGACGTGACGCTGCCGATTTCAGTCGCTACCTGGAATATTCATAAAGGATTTTCCCAGTTCAATCGCCGCATGATGGTGCACGAGCTGCGTGAACGCCTGCGTGCGCTGGATGCCGATATTGTGTTTCTGCAAGAAGTACAAGGGCTGCATCTGAAACACGCTGCGCAGCATGCGCATTGGCCATCTGCACCGCAGCATGAGTTTCTCGCCGCCGGTGTGTGGCACAACAGCGCCTATGGCCAAAACATGGTGTATGACCACGGCCATCACGGCAATGCCATTCTGTCGCGCTTCCCCATCTTGCACGAATACAACCAGGACGTAACGCATCTGCGTTTCGAGCGGCGCGGGCTGCTGCATTGCGCCGTTGAACTGCCACAACTCAACCAAGCGCTGCATTGCGTGTGCGTGCATTTGTCGCTCTTTGCGCGTTCGCGCCGCTGGCAGCTTGACGCGCTGGCCAGCTATATCGACGCCATGGTGATGCCTGATGCGCCGCTGCTGATTGCCGGCGATTTCAATGACTGGCGTAATCATGCCGGCGAAATACTGACACAGCGACTGGGGCTGAGCGAGATATTCACCAGTGCGAATCCGAATGCGGGTCAGCGCGCGGGGCAACATAAAGCAGTGCGCCCATCGCGCAGTTATCCCGCTGCGCTGCCGCTGTTCCGGCTCGACCGCATTTATCAGCGCGGGTTAACAGTCACCGCTGCGCATCGCCACGCTGGCCTGCCGTGGTCAAGCATCTCAGACCACGCAGCGCTTTCCGCCAAGCTGCAAATCGCCATCCCATGAGCGCCGCCCAGAGACGGACTCAAGACTTTTCATCCGGCAACACGCTACAGCTTCTGGCGACGGGTGTGGCGTATTTCCCGGTGCTGATCGCGGCGATTGATGGCGCAACGCACGAAGTGCATCTGGAAACCTATATTTTTGCCGATGACGAAACCGGACGCAGTGTCGCTGCGGCGCTGGCTCGGGCGGCTCGGCGCGACGTTGCCGTGCGGGTGCTGGTTGATGGCTTCGGTGCGCGCGAATTCGTAACGAACCTCGGCGCTTCGCTCATCGCCGATGGCGTCGAGCTGTTGGTTTATCGCCCCCAGCCCCAGCAACGACGCTTGCATTGGCATCGCCTGCGCCGACTGCATCGCAAGTTAGCCGTGATCGACGGCCACCTGGCTTTTGTCGGCGGCATCAATGTGAACAGCGATTTCGAGGCAGGCGTATCTGCTCCACGCTTTGATTATGCAGCGCGCATCGAAGGCCCGCTGGTTGCCACAATTCACGCGGCTATGCGTCATGTGTGGCATATCGTGCGCTGGTCGCATCTGGGCCATCGCCCGCATGCGCCAAGCTTTCAACCATCCCCACCACAACCCAAAGGCACAGTGCGCGCCGCCTTGGTGATTCGCGACAACCTGCGTCACCGACGCGATATCGAAGAAGCTTATCTCGAAGCAATGACTGATGCGCAGCGAGAAATCATCATCGCCAATGCCTATTTTTTACCCGGGCGGCGCTTTCTCGATGCGCTGATAGACGCCGCCCAGCGCGGCGTTAACGTGGCCCTGCTATTGCAGGGCCGCACCGACCACGTACTTCAACATCACGCCATGCAGGCGATTTACGACAGCCTGCTGAATGCCGGTGTGCGTATTTTCGAATATCAGGCTGCCTTTCTACACGCCAAGGTGGCAGTCATCGATGGTGAATGGGCTACCGTTGGCTCATCGAACATCGACCCCTTCAGCCTGCTGCTATCGCGTGAAGCCAATATCATCTCGCGTGACCGGCCATTCGCACTCGAACTCGCTACGCATCTGCGCTCGGCGATCAGCCGCGATGCGGTCGAAATTCACCATGGGGCGAAAAATCGTTCATGGCTGATGCGGCAAATCAACACCGCCGCCTATGCGCTGGTGCGTCTGCTCGTCGGCATGACCGGGTATGGAAAGCACTACACCATGTCTGGCCCAGGTTGACGCCACGCGCCCCCGTTCCTTACGATGCACTCTTCTATCAAACAATGCGCCTCGAATAAATACAAAACAATGCGATCACTCTGGCTCACCCTGCTGATTCCCGGCGTGCTGCTGCTTGCAGCGTGCAGCAGCGCACCGGTCACAAAAGTCGGCGCTGGTGAGACGCCGCGCAGCAAGTACCCTTGGGGTGCGGCGCATTCTCTTGCTGCGCGCGAAAAAGCCAACGAAGTGGTTCTGTTTTCGCTTGGACTGATCAATACCGGCTACCGCTTCGGCGGCAAAAACCCCGAAGCTGGACTCGATTGCAGCGGCATGGTCAGCTATGTTTTTGATCAGTCGGCCAACCTCAAACTGCAAGGCTCCGCCGCCGACATCGCACGACGCGGCCGTGCTGTGGACATAGCGCGCATGCAACCCGGCGACCTGGTATTTTTCAACACCCTCAACCGGCCGCACTCGCACGTAGGCATCTACATTGGCGAAGGCCGCTTTATCCACGCACCAAGCAGCCGGGGAAAAGTCAGAATCGACAGCCTGACCAGCGGCTGGTTCGCCACGCGGCTTGAGGAAGCGCGAACTTATTTTGAATAGCAGCGTGACCAGCAGCGCGTCTTATCGCGCCCGCTAAATTGATGAATTCGGCTTGGAAACTAATGGAAACAACGCCGGATTACGGATGGATGCAACCGCAAGGTCAACTAAGACCAATAAAGGTGATCGGCCGATGGCCGCTCAAGCATAGTCGTTTGCTCAACAGTGGCCCGCTTGAATCACGGGAATTCTGCATAGGAAACAAAAGCTCTTCGTTGTCCAAGCGCAGCCAAAAACCCTCGCTTGATATCAAGGAAACTTCAATCGCCGAAGTAGATGCGCCAGGCATGCGTGATCTCCTCATGATGAGTATGAACCCAAGCCAAGGCCTCATTAATCTGCTTTTGAGAAAGCCCCCTGTGTTTCCAAGCGGGATTTTCTACCGCCTCAGCGCTCGACGAACGCGCGCTCGATGACGTAATCGCCAGCCACGCCAGTGTGTGGCGAAATCGCAAAGCCGCGTGCATCGAGCAGGGTTGAGCAGTCGGCCAGCATGTGCGGGCTGCCGCAGATCATGACCCGATCATTGGCTGGATCCAGCGGTGGCAGGCCGATGTCGGCGAAAAGCTTGCCGGATTCGATCAGCGTGGTGATGCGGCCTTGATTGCGGAAGGGCTCGCGCGTAACGGTGGGGTAGTAAATGAGTTGTTCCTTCACCATATCGCCCAAGAATTCATGCTGCGGCAAATCCTCGGTAAATAATTTGGCGTAGGCCAGCTCGCTGGTGTAGCGCACGCCATGAATCAGCACCACTTTTTCAAACGCGGCGTAGGTTTCAGGGTCTTGCACGATGCTCAAAAACGGCGCGAGGCCCGTGCCGGTGGAAAAAAGATAAAGATTTTTCCCTGGCTTCAAATCACGAATCACCAACGTGCCTGTGGGTTTGCTGCCCACCAGGACTGAGGTGCCCACTTCGATTTTTTGCAGGCGTGAGGTGAGTGGACCGCTGGCGACCTTGATGCTGAAAAACTCAAGGTATTCTTCATGGTTCGGGCTGGCGATGCTGTAGGCGCGCAGCAACGGGCGGCCATCTACTTCCAGGCCGATCATGATGAAATGCCCGTTCTCGAAGCGCAGACCACGATCGCGCGTGGTGCGGAAACTAAATAGCGTGTCGTTCCAGTGATGGACGCTGATGACTTTCTCGGTTGCAACGGATGCCATATTTACTTCCTTGTTTTCATTTTTGATTCTTCAACGGCTGCCATTTTACAAAACTGGCAGCGGCAGGCTTAGATTCTTCTGTTCTATATTTATTCCACAATGCAAAAAGCATTACCGGCTGGCGCGCACGCCCAGCACGGCGGCTACAGTAACCGCCGCGAGGCCGGCCAAGGCCAGCAGCGAGAGCGGCTCACCCAGCACAGGTACGGCAGCAAGGGACGCCAGCACGGGAACCATGCCCAGGGTGAGCGCCACGATTTGCAGCCCGAGCTGGCGCACCGCCTGCGCGTAAAGCAGCAGGGCGACAAAAACCACCAGCACCCCTTGATACAAAGCCTGTAGCGCGATTTCACCGTGCGATGCGCTGGGCAGTGTGCTGGGCAGAAAAAACCACCAGAACGGCAAATACAGCAACGCGCCGCCCAGCACGGTGGTGACTGTCGCTGCCAATGGCGGCATGGGGTTCTGACGCAGTAACAGGGTGAAGATGGCCCATGAAAACGAAGCGCAGATGAACAGCAGGTCGCCTACTAACTGCCAGCCGGTGATCTGTCCACTGGCCGACAGTGTGTCGGTAGCGATCAGAATGATGCCGGCCAGCACGCCGAGCAACGCCAGCATTTGCCCTCGGTTGGGGACTTTTTTCAGCCAGAGCCAGGCAACGATTGCCGTGGCAAAGGGGAGACCACCCGGTGCCAGAACCGCCCCATGCGCTGCCGGAGCGAGACGAAAACCAGAATAAACAAAGCAGGCATAGCCGATGCCACCGAACAACGCAAACAGCAGCACGGTTTTTGGCGGTGGCAGCGTGATGCGCGGCAGAAAGAACAGGGAGATAAAGCCACCCATACCGAGGCGCAACGCAGTGACATCCCAGGCAGTCAGCACACCTTTGCCGGCAGCCCGCGACACCAGAATAAAGCCCGCCCAGATACTTAAGGTTGCGAGCAGCGCAGGCCAGCCACTGCGTAAAAATGAAGCGAGGGGAGATGTGGATTCGGACATGAATTGGCTATGGAATTGAACGAAAATTCGGACACAGATTCGGATACAGGTTCAGACACAGGCCTGGCTATCAATGGTCGGCTAAAATCAGCCATCGATAGCTGCTTTACAACAAGGATTGATGATGAAAACAAATGCTCGCATCGGCACACCGTTGTCACCCTCTGCCACGCGCGTCATGCTGCTGGGCTGCGGCGAACTTGGCAAAGAGGTGATTATCGCATTGCAACGGCTGGGCTGCGAGGTGATTGGCGTTGATCGCTATGCCGATGCGCCCGGCATGCAGGTGGCGCACCGCAGCCATGTGATCAACATGACCGATGGCGCGGCCTTGCGTGCCGTAATCGCGCAGGAAAAGCCGCATCTGGTGGTGCCCGAAATCGAAGCCATTGCCACGGCGACACTGGCCGAAATCGAAGAGGAAGGCATTGCCGGGTATTTTCCCGAAATCGTTCCTGGCGCGCGCGCCGCGCAACTCACGATGAACCGCGAAGGTATCCGCCGGCTGGCGGCGGAAGAACTCGGCTTGCCGACATCACCCTACCGCTTCGCCGACTCGCTGGCCGAATTGCAAGCCGCGATTGACGGTGGCATTGGCTACCCCTGCGTGATCAAGCCGGTGATGTCCTCTTCTGGCAAGGGTCAGTCACTGATCAAATCGGCAGAGGATGTGACCACGGCGTGGGACTACGCGCAAGCCGGTGGCCGCGTGGGCGCGGGGCGCGTAATCGTCGAGGGCTTTATTGATTTTGATTATGAGATCACGCAATTGACGGTGCGCGCCGTGGGTGCATCGGGCGCAGTGGAAACTTTCTTTTGCGAGCCCATCGGCCATGTGCAGGTGAATGGCGACTATGTTGAATCATGGCAACCGATGGCCATGTCGGCCGTGGCGCTGCAAAAGTCGCGCGATGTTGCGCGTGTCATTACCAGCAATCTTGGCGGACATGGCCTCTTTGGTGTCGAGCTGTTCATCAAGGGGAACGACGTGTGGTTTTCTGAAGTCAGCCCGCGCCCGCATGACACCGGACTGGTCACGCTGGCCACCCAGCGCTTGTCGGAATTCGAGCTGCATGCGCGCGCCATTCTTGGCCTGCCGGTCGATACCGGCTTGCGCCGCACGGGCGCTTCGGCCGTTATCTATGGCGGCATGGATGCCAAAGGCATTGCCTTTGAGGGCGTGGCAGAAGCCCTGTGCGTGCCGGAATCCGACCTGCGATTGTTTGGCAAGCCAGAGAGTTTTGTTAAACGCCGCATGGGCGTGGCGCTGGCGACTGCTGATACAACCGATGAAGCGCGCGCCAGAGCAAAGCTCGCAGCCAGCCTGGTGAAACCGGTCAAGGGCGAGTAAGCACAGTACGCCTTCCGTGGCAGAAGATTTTTCCGCTCTCCTCATCCGCTGGCACGCGCAGCACGGACGGCATGATTTGCCCTGGCAGAACACGCGCGATCCATATCGCGTTTGGCTCTCGGAAATCATGTTGCAGCAGACGCAAGTTGTCACGGTGATTCCCTACTATCAGCGTTTTCTCGCGCACTTCCCCACGTTGGAAGAGTTAGCTGCTGCGCCGGTTGAAGAGGTCATGCCGCTATGGAGCGGGCTGGGCTATTACGCACGTGCGCGCAACTTGCACGCGGCAGCACGTGCCGTGATGACGCTGCATGGCGGCGTGTTTCCAGAAGCGCCAGAAGTTATTGCGCAATTACCCGGTATCGGTCGTTCCACCGCCAATGCCATTGCCGTGGTGTGCTTTGGCGCGCGTGTGCCGATTCTCGATGGCAACGTCAAGCGCGTCCTCTGCCGCGTGTTCGGTATTGAAGGCGTGCCCGGCACAGCAGCGCTGGAAAGCCGGCTTTGGCAACACGCCGAGGAACTGTTACCCCCGCTTGAATCTTTGCTTGAACCCGTCGCCGGGAACCTGTCTTTGGGCGGTTCTGGACCGAATATGACCACCTACATTCAGGCGCAGATGGATTTGGGTGCTACGCTGTGCACGCGCAACCGACCGCAATGCACTGTCTGCCCGCTAGAAGAAATTTGCGTAGCGCGTGCCACCGGCCGCACCGCAGAGTTGCCGCAAAAGAAACCACGCCGCGCGCTTCCCGAACGCCACGCCACACTGCTGGTTATCGTGCATGAGCATCGCGTGCTGCTGGAAACCCGCCCACCGACAGGTATCTGGGGTGGCTTGCGCTCACTGCCGGAATTGCCGCCAGGCGAGGACGCCACTGCGTACGTTGAAAAAGTTTTTGGCGTCACGCTGATTGCCCCTGCCCAGGGGGGCTTGCGTCGCGGCGGCTCACCAGCGCAGACTTTCATGCACGTCTTCACGCATTTTCGCCTGCACATCACGCCGCTGCTATGCCACGTGAGCTTGCGCCCCAGTGCGATGGAAGCGGGTTTGCATTGGCTTGATTTAACCGCGCTGGATACCGCCGCGTTGCCCGCGCCCGTCCGGCGCATTCTCGCAGAACTCAGTCTGTATGAGGCAGCACGGCGGCCAGTAAGTGCGCCGCGATCAACCCGTTAATCGTGCCGAAAGCCAGGGCCGCTGTGGCAAATAGCGGTGCCAGATAAAACACACCGTCATGCGGCACCAGCCATAGCCGCGCCAGCACAAGTTGACCACCGATATGCGCGAAGGCAGCGAGCAGACTGATCGTTACCGCACCAAACCAGCGTCGCGGCAACCGCACAGCTAAAAATAAGGCCGCCAAACTGCTGACTGCGCCAGCTAACGCAAGAAAAAAACCCGGCGCAAAAAGTTGTCCAATCACCAAACCACCCGCCACGACGCGCAGCAAACTCACCCAGGCCGCATCGCGCCAACCGTGCCGCAGCAAGACCACCAGCACGATGATATTGGCCAGCCCCGGCTTGATACCGGGCAACGGGCTGGGCAGTGCGGCTTCGGCCACCGTGAGCGCAATCGCCATCGCCGTGTAGCGCGCGATGCGACGGTCGTCTTCGGTTACCGGCAGTTCAATAGTTGAGGGAGTCATAGTCCGCGTTGTCCGCATTCCGGCCGTTCAATTGCAGCGTGAGGTGATTCGGTGCGCAGATGGCTACGGCACCGGCGCGCGTCAGCCAGCCTTGCTGTACGCAATACTGGCGTGGGCCGGGGTCGGAAAAAACACGCGCGCGGCCGGGTTGCACTTCGATCACGGTCGTGCCCAGCGGACCTTCCACGCGTGCCTTTCGCGCGCTATTCAGGCTTAACTCAATGACTGTTTTGCCATCGCGCTTAACGATGGCGCGATCTGCCACACCACCACGCCACAGCAGTGCGTAGGAAAAAACAACCAGCGCCCCACTGACAAGCAAGACCAGCCAATCCCCCGCTTTGAGATACTTGTGCCACGAACCTGAATTGCGCGACTCGTGGCGTGCCTCGCTGAAAATTTCGCGCAGATCGTCAGGTAATACCGCTTTCATTCCACCAGCGTGCGATGGCGTACCAGCACATTGGCCTGGTCCCGAAAATGGTTGGCCAGTTTTTCCGCCAGATAAACCGAGCGATGCTGCCCGCCCGTACAACCGATAGCCACTGTCAAATAAACCCGGTTATCCCGCTTATAAGCGGGCAGCCACGAGGCCACAAAACGGCGGATATCCTCTTCCATGCGGCGCACATCTTCTTCTGCCGAGAGAAAGGCGATCACTTCCGCATCACGCCCGGTGAGCGGACGTAACGCGGGGTCGTAATGCGGGTTGGGCAGGCAACGCACATCAAACACGAGATCAGCGTCGAGCGGCAGGCCGTGCTTGAAGCCAAACGACTCAAACAGTAACGTCAGCCCATGGGGCGCATCCAGCAAAATGAACTCTTTGATAGAGGCGCGCAAGGCATTGGGCCGTAAATGGCTGGTGTCGATGTGATGACCAATGGCCGCAAGAAAGGTCAGCGCTTCGCGTTCATTCTTGATCGCTTCTTCCAGCGTGACATCGTTACCCGCCAGCGGATGCCGACGACGCGTTTCTGAAAACCGCTGAATCAAGATATCCGTGCGCGTATCCAAAAACACAAACTGCAACTGGATGCCTTCAGATTCGAGCTGCCTGAGTTGCGGCGGGATCGCTGCAATGGACGAGCCGCCGCGCATATCAATAGCGACGGCAACCCGCTCTTCGCCTGTCATACGCAGGTGTTGAACCAGTTCAAAAAGGAGGGGTGCGGGTAGATTGTCGACGCAATAGTAGGCAGCATCTTCCATTACTTTAAGGGCGATGGATTTACCGGAGCCAGACAAACCACTAATGAGAACAACTTTCATGGTTCAAAGCATAACGGATTGGGCGCCAGAATAGCGCCTAACCACCCGATGCTCACCCGGATTTTTTCTGTGCCGCCGGTAGTACATCGCTGTTTTCAGCCACGCTTACCGAGCGCTTTGCAACAGCGCTCAGCACTTGCTGCTTTCCGGCATCCGACATCTGGCTCCAGCCAGCAATTTCGTTCAAAGTGCGATAGCAACCCAGACACAAGGTGCCTTGCATACGACACACATTGACGCAGGGTGAATTAATTGCCGTCATACCAGCGCCGACTTTTCAAGCCACGGTTCAAGCAACATTGCGCCGCGCACGCAGGGCACGCGTGACCCTTGATGACGGCTCACGGCCAAGCTCGCGAGAAATCCACTCGGCGGTATTAACCAGTGCTTCAAGACTCACGTCGCACTCAATGCCGCAGCCCTGGAGCAACCAGACCACATCTTCTGTGGCCACATTGCCCAACGCACCGGGCGCATAGGGGCAGCCACCCAAACCTGCCACGGAGCTATCAAACACAGACACGCCCGTTTGCAGCGAGGCATACACATTGGCGATGGCCATACCCCAGGTGTCATGAAAATGGCCTGCCAGTTTTTTTAATGGCACCCACCGCGCAACCGCTTCGAGCATCGCCTTGGTTTTCTCCGGCGTACCCGTACCGATGGTGTCACCCAAACTAACTTCATAACAACCCATATCAAACAGCGCGCGCGCCACCTCAGCCACCGCCAGCGGCGTGATCTCGCCTTCATAGGGGCAGCCCAACACGCAGGAAACATACCCGCGCACTTTGATATGTTCGGCCTTGGCCGCTTCCGCCACCGAACGGCACCGCTCAAGGGATTCACTCATCGAACAATGCGTATTTTTCCGCGAAAAAGTTTCAGACGCGGCACTAAATACACTGACCTCTTTTGCCCCGGCCGCCATGGCCGCATCAAAGCCCTGCCTGTTGGGCGTGAGCACCGGATAAGTCACCGTCGGCAATGGTTGAATGGCAGAAAAAACCGCTGCGGCATCCGCCATCTGTGGCACCCACTTGGGTGAAACAAACGCCGTGGCTTCAATCGTGCGCAGGCCTGCTGATGCCAAACGATGAATCAATTCAACCTTGATCTCGGTTGAAATCACCTGCTTTTCGTTTTGCAAGCCATCACGCGGGCCTACTTCAACGAGTCGAACTTTACTCGGGAGTGTCATGAGGAATGAAATAAACCGTCCTGTAATGTTTTATTCTACTCGCTCATCCCCATGGCATTGCTCATCTATGGGATAATGAAGGCCTTGCCAATAGCTTAATAATTTTCGCGCCTAACCAGCTGCCATCGCACCTTTTTTTGAGCACGGTTTTGAGGCACATTCACCAAGCATGCTGGCGATCCTTTTTTATGACGGTGACAGACCAAACCTGCACTTACCACACCCGCCATCATGACGTCTTCTACCCCTACCGCACAAGCGCACCATCAAAAAGCCCCAAGGGGATTTGCGTTATTGATTGCAGCACTCACTGCCATCGGCCCCTTTTCGATCACCATGTATTTGCCAGCATTCCCGGATATTGGCGCCAGCCTGCAAGCAACCCCTGTCCAGGTACAACAAACGCTGGCAGCTTACTTGTTACCCTTTGCGTTCATGACACTTTGGCATGGCAGCATTTCAGACGCCGTAGGTCGCAAACGCGTCATCCTCGTAGGAGTGTTCGTGTACACTGTGGCAGCGCTGATCTGCCTTTTTGCACCCAACGTTTTGACGTTATCTATTGGTCGCGCATTACAAGGTATTGCCGCTGGCGCAGGTATGTCTGTTGGCCGAGCTACCGTACTTGACATACTCAAAGGCGCTGCGGCACAACGTCTGATGGCACACATCTCCATGTTTTTTTCTCTGGCACCAGCTATTGCACCCATGATCGGCAGCCTATTGGCAAGCCATTTTGGATGGCGCTCGGTCTTTGTTTTTCTGGCGACATTGGGTGCCGTGTTATTTATTGCGGTTTGGCGCATCCTCCCGGAAACATTACCGCCAGAAAAGCGTCAGCCTTTCGCAGCCAAACCACTTCTGTACGCTTATAAAGAGGCCCTGCTGCTCCCCGAATTCAGCTATTTATGTCTTGCCCTGGCACTGCTGATTAATGGGCACATGATTTACATTCTTTCCGCGCCTAACTTTCTAAGCTCGGTGGCTGATACCACATTCTCCAGTTTTGCCTGGCTTTTCCTGGCGGTTAGTCTGGGTATGTTGAGCGGATCCTTCGTCAGTTCGCGCACCGCTGGTCGGCTCTCGACAAACAAGACCGTGCGCCTGGGTTTTCTCATCATGTTGTTGGGCAGCATCATGAATATCGTGATCAGCTTTTTCCTGCCCAAAGGACTACCGCAGAATATTCTGGCTATCCCCGTGTATTCATTTGGCATGGCCTTAGTCTGGCCTAGTTTGCAGATTCTTGCGCTGGAAAAAATTCCCGCGCGGCGGGGTTTGGCTTCCAGTCTGCAAAGTGCGTATCAAGTCGGCATGAATGGTTTTACTGCCGCCGTGATCGCTCCACTTGTCTGGCATAGCCCACAAACAATGGCATTGGCAGTGAGTGGTTACTGGCTAACTGCGGTACTCGCCCTGGCAATTGGCCGACACTACCAACGCGCACGGTCAGTTAAGACTGATTAAACACGGGTAAAACTGACTACGCGTTACTTCCATTGCCTACCCTGGCACACTTGCATCCAGGTCAGATTCTTCAAACGACATCAGCACCACGCCCTCTGCAACGGGATCTCCCACTGCAAAGTGAAAATCGCGCACGATACCGGCGGTGGGTGCGGTAACGGTATGTTCCATCTTCATCGCTTCGAGAATCAGCAAGGGCGTACCTTGGGCAACTTTTTCACCGGCTGTGGCCAGTAACGCAATGATTTTTCCTGGCATGGGGGCCATCACGCTACCTTCTGCTACCGCTTGTTGACCGGCGTGACTCAGCGGATCAAGCAAAGTAATCACATGTGCTGTGCCGTGCATAAAGACATGGCGCTTTTCAGCCACAGGAATAACCGTGACGGTGCATCGTCGGCCGCCAAAATCAGCATGCAACACACCGGCGTTATCTAACTGCCCAGCAGCATCTATCCGCTGGCCATTGAATTCGAGCATAAAGCCCCGGCTGCTGGCCGCTGCAAAAACTGTTTTTTCTGCATCACCACAGTGCAAATGCAATGTCTGTCGGGCTTGCCCTGTAACACGCCAACCGTCTCGCGCATGCCAGGGGGAATGCGGGTCTTTACTCTTTGCCGCACTCTTTGCCGCATCTTTCTGGATGCGCAACAGTTCAGCCAACGCCGCACTCAACCACACCTCTGGCGGCGGCCCGGCTGGTTCAGGAAACAGAAAACAATGTTCGCGTTCGATCAACCCTGTATCCAGATCGGCCTCTACAAAAGACGGGCAAGCCACAAGGCGAGAAAGAAAATCGACATTGTTAGCCACGCCCACAATTTCAACCTCAGCTAACGCCTGCAGCATACGGGCACAGGCATGCGCTCGTGGCGCGCTTTCGCTGTCGTCCCATACGATCAGCTTGGCAATCATGGGGTCATAGTAAGGCGTGATCTCGTCCCCCGCTGCCACGCCAGCATCCATGCGCACAAAGGGCGTTTCAGTGGGGTGCGCAAAATGAAT
The DNA here is from genome assembly GCF_000934545.1 of Rugosibacter aromaticivorans. Taxonomy (GTDB): domain Bacteria; phylum Pseudomonadota; class Gammaproteobacteria; order Burkholderiales; family Rhodocyclaceae; genus Rugosibacter; species Rugosibacter aromaticivorans. The sequence continues at coordinate 275,277 of NZ_CP010554.1, read as the reverse complement.
CACTCGGCCCGTCGAGGGCAAAAAACCTTTATCGGGGTCTTCGGCATAAATACGCGCCTCCAGTGCATGGCCGCGGACCATGATCTGTTCCTGCGTCAAAGGTAGCGTCTCACCAGCGCCGACTTTTAACTGCCATTCGACCAGATCCAGCCCGGTAATCATTTCCGTCACCGGGTGCTCGACTTGCAGCCGCGTATTCATTTCCATGAAGTAAAACGCACCGTCAGATGAGCCGCCCGGAACAATAAATTCAACCGTGCCCGCACCCACATAGCCCACAGCCTGCGCAGCGCTCACCGCCGCTTTGCCCATGGTGGCGCGACGCTCGGGGGTTAGCCCTGGCGCCGGCGCTTCTTCCAGCACTTTCTGGTGACGCCGCTGCACCGAGCAATCTCGCTCGTACAAATACACATAATTTCCATGACTATCACCAAAAATCTGCACCTCAATATGCCGTGCGGGTTGCAGATATTTTTCAAGCAAAACCTGCGCATCGCCAAAGCTCGCGCTGGCTTCGCGCTGGCAAGACGCCAGCGCATCCAGAAACTCAGCGTCTGCTGCTGCCACACGCATGCCTTTTCCCCCACCGCCCGCAGCTGCCTTGATGAGTACCGGATAACCTATTTTTTTTGCTTGCCGGCGCAAAAAATCAGGTGTCTGGTCATCCCCGTGATACCCGGGTGTGAGTGGCACACCAGCTTTTTCCATCAGCTGTTTAGCCGCCGACTTGGAGCCCATGGCGCGAATAGCTGACGCCGGTGGGCCGATAAACACCAGCCCGTTTTGCGTACAGGCCTGGGCAAATGCCGCATTTTCGGAAAGAAAGCCATAGCCGGGGTGAATCGCTTGCGCACCGCTCGCTTTGGCTGCCTCAACAATGTTATCGATCGCCAAATACGATCCCGCAGGCGCGGCCTCCCCTATCCACAGCGCCTCATCCGCCATGCGCACATGGCGCGCCTGCGCGTCTGCCGTCGAATAAACAGCAACGGTTCGGATACCCATACGACGCGCCGTTTTGATAATACGACAAGCAATCTCGCCACGATTGGCGATGAGAATTTTTTTAAACATCGTGTCAACCCTGTGCAGTCATTTAACGCGCCCGAGTAATCTGGTATGGCCGTGGCATTATGGCGTTAAAAAGTCTCATTAGCCGCCCAATGTGGTTTGCGTTTTTCCAAGAAGGCACGCATACCTTCACGGCCTTCGGTACTGGCGCGCAGACGCGTGATGCGCTGCGCAGTGTCCTCAATGATGTCTGGCGTAAGTGGCTTGTTAGCCACTGCGGTGATTAGCGATTTGCATTCGGCCGATGCATCAGGCGCGTTCTTCAGCAGGTCCTCGACAATTTCTCCAATGGCGTTATCTAGCGCTGCCTCATCCGCTACCAATTCATGCACCAGCCCTATACGATACGCTACCGCCGCTGAAAAGCGCTCTGCTGTCAGCATATAGCGATGCGCATGGCGCTTACCGATCGCACTGATGACATAGGGACTAATGGTGGCCGGCACAATGCCAATGCGAACTTCTGGCAAAGAAAATTGCGCATCAAACACGGCAATTGCAATATCGCAGCACGCCACCAGCCCCACGCCGCCGGCATAGGCCGGACCTTGCACGCGGGCAATCGTCGGTTTGGGGCATTGCGCCAGACAACGCAGCATCTCGGCCAGTGCGCGAGCATCGCGTAAATTTTCGGCATCCGAGTAATTTGCCGCACGCCGCATCCAGTTCAAATCAGCACCCGCGCAAAAACTTTTCCCGCTGCTCGATAACACGATGACGCGCACGGCAGCATCCTGCGTCATCGCCGCAATAGCTTGTGTCAGCTCGCCAATCAATACATCGTCAAACGCGTTATGCCGCTCTGCGCAATTCAGCGTAATGATGCCAACCCCGGCATCCACTTCTGTCAGGATGGTTTGATACATATTTTCATTTGCCTCACCCAATGTATTCAAAAAATTAGTTTTTGCGTCAAAACAACTGGCGGCGTATTACATCCGGAAAATGCCAAACTGCGTGGGCTGAATCGGCGCATTGAGCGCGGCAGAAATACCCAGCGCCAAGGTCTGCCGAGATTGCGTTGGGTCAATCACACCATCGTCCCACAAGCGCGCTGTGGCGTAATATGGATGCCCTTGTGCTTCATACTGCGCCCTGATGGGCTCTTTGAAAGCCGCTTCTTCTGCCGCACTCCAGGGTTTGCCTGCGGCGTCAAAACCATCGCGCTTGACAGTCGCCAGCACCGACGCTGCCTGCTCGCCGCCCATGACGCTAATACGCGCATTGGGCCACATCCATAGCATGCGGGGAGAAAAAGCGCGGCCACACATCCCGTAATTACCGGCACCAAATGAGCCACCGATAATCATTGTGAATTTCGGCACCTGCGCGTTGGCTACGGCCATAACCAGCTTTGCGCCATCTTTGGCAATGCCGCCGTTTTCATATTTGCGACCGACCATAAACCCTGTGATGTTCTGCAAGAACACTAACGGAATGCCCCGCTGAGCACACAGCTCGATGAAATGTGCCCCCTTGAGCGCCGATTCGGAAAACAAAATGCCGTTATTGGCCACAATGCCAATCGGGTAGCCATGCAATCGGGCAAAACCCGTCACCAGGGTTGTGCCATAGCGCGCCTTGAATTCATCAAAACGTGAGCCATCCACCAAACGGGCAATGACTTCCTTCACGTCATACGGTTTTTTGGTATCTGCCGGAATCACTCCCAGCAGTTCTGAAGGGTCATACAGCGGTTCTTCGGGTGTTGCCAGATCGAGCGTCACCGGTTTTTGCCAGTTGAGATTACCCACAATTCCCCGCGCAATCGACAACGCATGGTGATCGGTTTCTGCCAGATGATCACAAACGCCAGAGATACGCGTATGCACATCCCCACCGCCCAGATCCTCAACACTCACGACCTCACCCGTGGCAGCTTTCACTAGCGGCGGGCCGCCCAGAAAAATAGTGCCCTGATTTTTGACGATGATGCTTTCATCACTCATCGCAGGCACATACGCGCCACCTGCCGTGCATGAGCCCATGACTACCGCGATTTGCGGAATGCCTGCTGCACTCATGGTGGCCTGGTTGAAAAAAATGCGACCGAAGTGATCACGATCTGGAAAAACATCATCCTGGGCAGGCAGAAAAGCACCGCCAGAATCCACCAGATAAATACAGGGCAGGCGATTTTGCTGGGCAATTTCTTGCGCCCGCAAATGCTTTTTCACCGTCATCGGGTAGTAGGTTCCGCCTTTGACGGTGGCATCATTCGCCACAATCATGCACTCCACCCCGCGAACACGGCCAATGCCTGTAATCACGCCTGCAGAAGGCACTTCATTGCCATGATTCTCGCCGTACATGCCATACGCCGCGAGGGTGGAAAGTTCAAGAAATGCTGAGCCCGGGTCGAGCAGCGCATCAACACGTTCACGTGGCAATAGTTTGCCCCGCGCAAGATGTTTGGCGCGGGCTTGCTCAGAACCGCCCCGTGTCACCAGCGCCGACTTTTCGTGCAAGTCGTCGATCAGCACGCGCATGGCAGCGGCATTCGCCTTGAATTCGTCACTCCGGGCATGTACAGCTGATTGAATAACAGACACTAAAAACCCCCTGTGGCAAGCCACTTCTCAAGTTGAGTTAACCGGTCGGCACCCCAGAAGGGCTCATTATTCACCATGAAAAAAGGCGCACCAAACACGCCCTGGAGAATCGCCGCATCGGTTTCACTTTTCAGACGCGCTTTGACTTCGGGCTGCGCCACGGCAAGCGATAAGGCATCGGCATCAAGTCCCATCGTGGCAGCAACGTCACACACAACCGCCAAATCAGAAATATCCCGATCATCCACAAACAGCGCACGAAATACTGCACGGGCAAAGTTATGCGCCATTGTTACATCACGTTCGCAGAGCCAGTAATACGCCCGTGCAGCCAGCTGTGTCGGCAGCGGAAATTTAGACGGCATGGTGAATGGCAAGCCAAAAAACCGCGCGGACCGCGAAAAATCACGCACGCTATAGTCGCCTTTGAGCGGCAGCTGCACTAACGGTACGGTGTTGGTTATCTGGAATATTGCGCCAAGCAAAATCGGATGCCAATGCACGATGCGCTGATAGCTGGCCGCCAGTGCATCTATTTTTTCTGCCGCCAAATAAGAATAGGGCGATGAAAAATCAAACCAGAATTCAATGGCTAAATTATTAATAGACGCATCAATCGCCGAATCAGCCGCTGAAAGCATATCGTTTTACCTCACTGTCGCGCACGGTATTTCACCGCGTTTCATTAAAAAGTTCGCGGCCGATAAGCGCGCGGCGAATTTCCGATGTGCCCGCACCAATCTCATAGAGTTTGGCATCACGCCACAAACGGCCGGCCGGGTAGTCATTGATATATCCATTACCCCCCAGAATCTGGATAGCCTCACCGGCCATCCAGGTGGCTTTTTCTGCGGCATACAAAATAGCCCCGGCGGCTTCTTTGCGCAGCGGCCTTGATTGATGCGGCGAGCTGCTTGCCGCATGATCTGGATGGCTCATCCTGTCACATATGCGACCTACCGCATACACATACGAGCGCGTCGCTTGCCAGGTGGTGTACATATCGGCCAGCTTGCCCTGCATCAACTGAAACTCACCGATGGCCTGATTGAACTGTTTGCGCTCGTGCAGGTAAGGCAACACCACGTCCATGCACGCGGCCATGATGCCCAGCGGCCCGCCAGAGAGCACCGCGCGCTCATAGTCCAGCCCGCTCATCAACACCTTGACGCCCTCGCCCACCTGCCCCAGCACATTCTCGGCAGGCACTTCACAATCGTCGAAAAACAGCGGGAAAGTGTTTGAACCACGCATGCCCAGTTTGTCCAGGTGAGGCCCCGCAGTAAGCCCGGCAAAACCTTTTTCTATGATGAAGGCCGTAATGCCTTTTGCACCGGCCGCTGCATCTGTTTTGGCATAGACAATCAGCACATCGGCGTCGCCCCCATTGGTAATCCACATTTTCGAGCCATTGAGAACGAAGCGGTCGCCTTTTTTATCTGCCTTCAGCGTCATGGAAACCACGTCAGAACCAGCATTAGGCTCCGACATCGCCAAGGCGCCAACATGCTCGCCAGAAATAAGGCGCGGCAGAAAGGTTTTTTTCTGGGCTTCGGTTCCGTTGCGCCGCAACTGATTCACACAAAGATTAGAGTGAGCGCCATACGAAAGCCCGACCGACGCAGAGGCTCGAGAGATTTCTTCCAGCGCCACGATATGCGCCAGATACCCCATCGCCATGCCGCCATAGGCTTCTTCCACACTGATGCCCAACAAGCCCATGGCACCCAGCTTACGCCAGAGGTCCTCCGGAAAAACATTGTCTTGATCAATCTGTGCTGCCCGTGGCGCAATCTCTTTTTTAGCAAACTGCCACACCGCATCGCGTAGTGCGTCGATATCTTCGCCGAGATTAAAATCCAGTCCTATCATGGTCGATGTTCCCTGTGTTTGTCTTCTGTTTGTCTTCTGCTTGTCTTCTTTGTTGGCCTTCTTGTTAATACTGCAAACGACACGGGCTGTGCCGTTCGATACGCAACGCCCGACAACCTGACGGACAGCCGGGACAGTGAAAATCCGATAACATGGCACGCATGCCTAACCACTTAGTAAAACAGGGTTTACCAAACAACCTCATCCACGTTTTATTCTGATTCCAAATACTATAGCAGGGCAACAAGCCGACGAAAAACTTCCCCCATGAACGCGCCACTGATTTACTCGCACGACACCTCACCTGCCGCAGGCATTGCTGTTCCGATTATGCCGGGCATTGAATGGATCTGCATGCCGCTGCCGTTTGCCTTGAACCATATCAATTTATGGTTGCTCGCTGAAGGAGCGGGATACGCAACTGTCGACACCGGCATTGCAACGCCGGAGGTACGTGACGCATGGAACACGCTTTTAGCGCACCGCACACTCACTCGCGCCATCGTTACCCATCTGCATCCCGATCATGTCGGCATGGCCAGCTGGTTGGAGCAGGAGAAAGGAACACCCCTCTGGATGTCGCAGGGGGATTACCTCACCGCAAAATTAATTAATGCCGGTATCAGCCCCTTTTCAACGACTGATCTGATCAAATTTTTTATCAGTCATGGGTTGAGTCAAGCCAGCGCAGCAGCCTTTGAGCAGCGCGGCAATGCTTACAAGAGTGGCGTGCCTGCATTGCCCGAGCGCTACCACCAGCTGTTTGCGGATGATGTCCTGCGTATTGGCAAACATGACTGGCGCACCATCGTTGGCTATGGTCATGCGGCTGAACATATGAGCCTGTATTGCGATGAATTGCACGTACTGATTTCTGGTGACATGTTGTTGCCGCGCATTTCCACCAACATCTCGGTGCACCCGGCGAATCCTTACGGCAACCCGTTGAAGCTGTTTCTTGATTCCATTGATCGCTTTCTTGAGTTACCACCCGACACGCTGGTGCTGCCTTCGCACGGCAGACCCTTTCGTGGATTACACGGCCGTGTCGCGCAACTGCATACGCATCATGCTGAGCGTTGTGAGATTTTGCTTAACGCCTGTAAAGGCAATGCGTTTAGTGCCGCCGAAATCATTCCTGCCCTGTTTGAGCGCGAATTCAGCGACCCGCATCAAACCATGTTTGCCATGGGTGAAGCTATCGCCCATTTGAACTATCTGGTACATGCAGGAAAAATGCAACGTTTAGAAAATACCGACTTGATTCGCTTTACCAGTTAGGGGAAACCATGTCGAACCAAGCGCCACAACTTCCGGCCCCACAGAACCCTGCCAATATGTATGCGGAGGTAGCCCAGCGGGCGGCAAAGCTGATTACAGAACATATGCAACGCCAGATACAAAAAGGCATCACACCTCCGGCAGACGACTTAGGGGTGATGCAGGCATTTACCGACATGTTCTCCAAAGTGCTCGCCAACCCCCACAAACTGGCGCAAGCGCAAATGAGCCTGGCTTGGGATTACCTTTCTCTGTGGCAACACGCGATGCTACGCGCCATGGGTTCTGAGACATCACCCCTGGTGACTCCGCCAAAAGGCGATAACCGCTTCAAGGATACCCAGTGGGACGAAAGCTTTTTATTTGACTTCATCAAACAAAGCTATCTTGTCACCGCACGCCATATTTACGATATAGTCAGCGACGTTGATGGGCTGGATGCCCATGCACAACAGAAAGTGAACTTTTTTACCCATCAATTTGTTGATGCACTCTCCCCGTCCAACTTCGCTATGACCAACCCTGCGGTTGTCCGCGAAACAATGGATACCCACGGCCAGAACCTGCTTAACGGGTTTAACAATCTGCTGCGCGACATCGAAGCAGGCGATGGTCAGTTGCGCATCAAGATGGCCGACCCGCAAGCTTTTACGCTCGGGAAAAATGTTGGGGCCACACCGGGTAAAGTCGTTTTCCAGAATGAGCTGATCCAGTTATTGCAGTTCGAGCCAACGACCAAAGAGCAATTCAAGCGTCCGCTGCTGATTATTCCGCCCTGGATCAATAAGTATTACATCCTTGATCTGCGTCCTGCCAATTCATTCATTAAATGGGCCACCGATCAGGGGCATTCGGTGTTTGTGATTTCCTGGGTCAATCCGGATGCTCGCCTGGCAGAAAAAAGTTTTGCCGATTACCTTTCAGAAGGCTCACTCGCAGCGATCGACGCCGTGTGCAAACAAACGAGCGAAAAAGAAATTAACCTGATCGGGTATTGCCTGGGCGGCACGCTGCTCGCTTCCACCATGGGCTACATGGCTGCAAAAAAAGACCAGCGCATCGCTTCGGCAACATTCTTTGTCACCATGCTTGATTTTTCACAGCCGGGCGATCTGGGCGTGTTCATTGACGACAGTCAAGTCACCTCACTCGAGAAGAAAATGCAAGAGCGCGGCTATCTGGACGGCAGTGAAATGGCCAGCGCCTTTAACATGCTGCGCTCGAACGATTTAATCTGGTCGTTTGTGGTGAATAACTACCTGATGGGCAAAGCCCCCTTCCCCTTTGATCTTCTCTACTGGAACTCGGATTCCACGCGCATGCCTTACAAAATGCATAGCGAGTATTTGCGCAACATGTATCTGAAAAATCTGCTCAAGGAACCGGGCGGTATCACCCTGCTCGATACGCCAATTGACCTCACAAAAGTCACCACGCCCAGTTATTTTATTTCCACTATTGAAGACCATATCGCACCCTGGAAAAGCACCTATCTGGGTACGGCCTTATTCAGCGGCCCGGTGCGCTTCGTGCTCGGCGGCTCGGGGCATATTGCCGGCATCGTCAACCCCCCGAGTGCCGGAAAATATGGCTACTGGACGCATGAAGAAAAACGCGGCGGCAAGAAAAAAACCTTGCCCGCCAGCGCGGATGATTGGCTAAGTGCTGCCAAAAAACACGAAGGCTCATGGTGGACCGACTGGCAGACCTGGATTACGCAGCTGAACAGCGAACAAGTGCCAGCGCGCCACCCCGTCAAAGGCAAATTCAAGGTGCTGGACGACGCACCTGGCTCCTATGCCAAGCTCCGTCTTGACGTGCAGGCTTGACCCACCCACGTGACTTTAGGTTTATCAGGGCAAATCGCTGCCTCATTCGCTGATCAACCCATTGACAGCACTACCCGCAAGAGTTTGCGGGTAGTGCTGGATACGAATGTATTGGTCTCGCTGTATGTTTTTGCCGATAGCCGCTTTACCGCGCTACGCGAGCGCATCGAGAACGGACAATGGTGCGCTGTCAGCAGCGACTCCTGCCTGGCTGAATTCGAGCGGGTGCTGGCTTATCCGCAGTTTGGTTTGGCGTGCGCCGAGCGACACGCGGCATACACCCACTACGCCCGCTGCGTCACGCTCGCCCCAACGCTGCTTGCGGTAGGCGCGGCCGCCAGCACATCTGCTTTGCCGCAATGCCAAGACCCTGATGATCAAAAATTTCTCGAAGCAGCACGGGATAGCTCGGCCGATTGGCTGGTGACTAGCGACAAAGCCCTGCTGGTGCTGGCGCGGCGTGACCGGTTGCGCAATCTGTTTCGCATACTCACCCCCGAGGCTGCGCTCGCGACATTCTAAAAAAGTCTTGTCCAGAGGCGGATTCAAAAGTCCGTTTTGGACGGTGCTGAAAAAAGTCGGCGCTGGTGATACGGCGCAAAATTTTGGAAAAGTCCTCTTGGAGGACGGCAAGCTAACTACAAAAAAACGGCCACAAAACAACCTATAAAAAGCGACTCAGAAAATGCTGGCTAGTGCGGTCAAGCTTTGTGCGATCGCGAATCAGAAATTGCAAGCCATGGCTGTCAGCAATGAGTAGGCCATTGGGTTGGGCATTGGAGTGACTGCCGAACTTTAAACGCCGAATATCGTCTTCACTTTTTAGCGTCAGCGTGGTCGAGCCGCGATCCGTCTCCACCTGCCAGCGGCTTGGCGTGGCATAGGTCGATACTTTACGGATAGCGAGAATTTCCGGCATGAAATCCCGCTCGGCCAAGGCTTCTTCGATCAGCAGACGCACAGGCGGCGCACACTCGGCAAGCCGCGTCAGCCACCACAACTCACGCCCGTGGCGGTCCACCAGGGCGATGCCCTCATCGGGCGCGGAAAGCGCAAAAGCCCGCACCGGCACTACGTCCTCATAAACCGCCCCTGCGGTCGTAGTCAGCACTAACTGGCCAAACGTATTACGGGTCAGCTGGTAGTCACTCATAGCTCATCTGCTGCTGTTTCATCGTCGCGCCCTTCGAGCGCGTCGAGCTGCTTGGTTTGCGCGGTGTACAGCCGCCAGTAAGCGGCCTGCCGCGCTAGCAACTCATCGTGCGGGCCGATCTCGACAATCCTGCCGTGATCCATCACCACCAGCCGATCGGCCGTGCGCAAAGTAGACAAACGATGCGCGATGGCGATGGTGGTGCGGCCACGAATCAGGTTATCCAGCGCACTCTGGATTTCCAGCTCGGTTTCGGTATCGACGGCGGACGTCGCCTCATCGAGAATCAGAATTTTCGGGTCGATCAACAGTGCCCGAGCAATCGAAATACGCTGCCGCTCGCCGCCTGAGAGCGCCTGGCCGCGCTCGCCAACCAGCGAATCGTAACCATGCGGCAGTCGCAGGATGAATTCGTGTGCATGCGCGGCACGCGCTGCGGCAACGATTTCCGCCCGCGAGGCATCGGGTTTACCATAGGCGATATTGTCAGCAATGGTACCAAAAAAGAGGAACGGCTCCTGCAATACCAGACCAATATGACGACGATATTCCACCACGGGCAACGATCGAATATCCACGCCATCAATCAGAATCGCGCCTTCACTCACATCATAGAAACGACAAATCAGATTCACCAGCGTGCTCTTGCCCGAGCCGCTGTGCCCCACCAGGCCAATCATTTCGCCCGCGCGAATGTCAAGCGAGACCCCGCCCAGCACGCTGCGGCTGCCATAGCGAAAGCCGACATCACGCACCGTGATGTGGCCTGCGATGGCTGGCAAATGCTGCGGATGAGTGGGCTCAGGCACACTCGATACATGGTCGAGGATATCGAAAATACGCTTGGCGCCCGCCGCCGCTTTTTGCGTTACCGAAACAATGCGGCTCATCGAATCCAATCGACCGTAAAAGCGGCTGATGTAGGCAATAAAGGCCGTCAGCACACCCACGGTAATCTGGTTTTTTGAGACCTGCCAGATACCAAAACCCCATACGACCAACAGGCCCAGTTCGGTGAGCAATCCAACCGTGGGAGAGAATAGCGACCATGTTTTATTCAACCGGTCATTCACCATCAGGTTATGCGCGTTGGCTTCACGAAACCGTTGACCTTCCCGTTTTTCCTGCGCGAAAGCTTTCACCACACGCACGCCGGGAATGGTGTCGGCCAGTACCGAAGTGACCTCAGACCAGACGCGATCAATCTGCTCAAAACCATAGCGCAGCCGGTTGCGCACCAGATGAATCATCCAGGCGATAAAAGGCAGGGGTAGTAATGTGACCACCGCCAGCCACGGGTTGATCGAAAAAAGGACCAGCGCGGTCATGGCTATCATCAGCACATCGGTGGCGAAATCGAGCAGATGCAGCGAGAGAAAAACGCAGATGCGGTCAGATTCACTGCCAATGCGCGACATCAAATCGCCCGTGCGTTTTGCGCCGAAATATTCCAGCGAGAGTTTAAGCAGATGTTCGTAGGTTGTCGTGCGTAAATCAGCGCCAATGCGTTCGGACACCAGCGCCAGAATATAGGTTTTGGCCCAGCTCATCGCCCAGGCAAAGATCGCCGCCAAACCCAGGCCGCCAAGATACAGCGCAATTTTTTGCGGGTTAATCGGCACCCCGTTCTGGTAAGGAATGAGCACCTCATCCATCAGCGGCATGGTCAGATACGGCGGAATAAGCGTGGCTGCCGTGCCACCCAGCATCAATAAAAATCCAGCCAGCAGTTGCCATCGGTAAGGCTGGGCAAAGCGCCATAAACGCAGCAGCGTCAGCGTCGAAGGGGGTGCCTGCAAATTACGGGCACAGGTCGGGCAGCCTTCCTGGCCGGGAGTGAGCGGGGTCTGGCACATCGGGCACAGCACATCGGGGCTGGCGACCCGTGCGGCTCCACTGGTCAGGCTGGCAAGCTGGGCGGTGAAGGCATCGACCAGCTGTTTGACGACGGTCGCACGCGCCAGCGTGTAGCGCCAATGCGCGATGCGCCCGTTAGCGTCACTAAGCGCCAGCGTACCGATGCCCGCATGGTCAAAGCGCTGCAAGTGCAATTCCGCCTGCAGCGGCCAAGACGCCCAGGACGCACGATCAGCACTATCGTCACTTGCCAGCAACCGCTGACTGGTCAACGCCACGAGTCCGTCACCAAACTGAAGAGATACGCTCATATCCAGTTCAACCGAGGCTAACAGCGACTCTTCGGGCCGTAACGTTGCCAGGACAGTGGCGCGCCAGGCCGGTGGCAGGCCATCAGAAGGGCTTGCAGATACCATGATGTTTTTTAAAAAATGTCGCCGCAGGGCATGGGGCGGAATCATACCGTGCTTGCGGCAGATTGCGGCTTGTCAGCAAATCGACTCACCGCGCGTTAAGCGATTTGAGTTAGCGTGCACGCGAAATGCATCGTGTTTCTTTCTCTGTTTTCTGCCTGGATTTTTCTTGCACCGAGTAAAAAGTCGGTGCTGGTTTGAATCTTTTTTTGAACCCGTTTCCGGGAACCCGTCTCTGGACGTTTCTGGACAACACGGCGAGCATCGTACGCGCATAACAAAAATTAACTGACAACAACAATCACCCCGCCAGACGGCGAAAGGCACCTGATTCTGTGATCGAATTTCTTAATTTCATTACCCTGCGCGGCCCTAATCTTTGGACTTACCGCCCCGTTATGGAGGCCTGGGTTGATATTGGCGCGCTGGAAGACTCGCCTTCAAACACGATACCCGGCTTTAATGATCGCCTGACCACTCTGCTGCCCTCGCTCATCGAGCATCGGTGCAGCTATGGCGAACACGGCGGTTTTCTCAAGCGGCTGGAAGAAGGCACGTGGCCGGCGCATATTCTCGAGCATGTCACGCTTGAACTGCAAAATCTGGCCGGCATGCCGGGCGGTTTTGGCAAGGCGCGCAGCACCTCGCAGCGCGGGGTGTATAAGGTGGCAGTACGCTGCTGGCATGAAGACATCACCCGCCAGGCCTTGCTCTACGGACGCGATCTGGTGTTAGCCGCGATCAACGCGACTGCATTCGATGTAGCTGTCGCCGTGGCGCACATCGCGCAGATGGCCGACCGTTTGCTGCTCGGCCCCAGCACCCAAGCCATCGTCGAGGCCGCTACGGCCAAGCACCGGCGTATTCCGGTGATTCGCCTCAATGAAGGGAATCTTGTTCAACTAGGCTATGGCATGCACAGCCGCCGCATCTGGACGGCTGAAACGGACGCCACCTCAGCCATTGCCGAAAGCATTTCCAGCGACAAAGCGCTCACCAACACGCTGCTGCGTGCCTGCGGCGTGCCGGTGCCCGAAGGCAGCATTGTCAAAAGCGCCACCGAGGCCTGGGAGGAAGCGCAATCCATCAACGCGCCCGTGGCGATCAAACCGGTCGATGGCAATCATGGCCGTGGTGTTTCGGTTAACCTCTCGCGCCGCGAAGACATCGAGGCGGCTTTTACCCTCGCGCAAGAAGCTGCCCGTGGCAGCGAGGTGCTGGTCGAGCGGTTTATTCCCGGCATCGAACATCGCTTGCTGGTGGTGGGCGGCAAACTGGTTGCCGCCGCACGTGGCGAAGAAGCCTGGGTAGTGGGCAATGGCCAATCCACGGTGCAGCAATTGATTGATCAGCAAATCAATAACGACCCGCGTCGCGGCACGGACGAAGCGTGCCCGCTTAATCGCATTCATGACGACCCGGCAGTTGCGCTCGAACTCACGCGCCAAGGCTCGGCCATTGATGCGGTGCCAGCCGCCGGCAAACGCCTGCTCATTCAACGCAACGGCAATGTGGCCTTTGATTGCACCGACGACGTGCACCCCGATACCACCGCGCTGGCGGCGCTGGCAGCGCGCATCGTCGGGCTGGATATCGCGGGCATCGATCTGGTGGCAACTGACATCGCGCAACCGCTCGCCGCCCAGGGCGGTGCGATTGTCGAGGTGAATGCCGGGCCGGGGCTGCTGATGCATCTCAAGCCCGCCTCTGGGCAACCGCGCCCGGTCGGGCCAGCGATTGTGGATTACCTATTCCCAGAGGGGAGCGAGAGCCGTATTCCACTGGTAGGCATTACCGGCAGCGCGGGTGCCACACTCGCGGCGCAGCGGCTGGATCACATTCTGCGCCTGACTGGCCAAACCACCGGGTTAGCCTGTGCGCAGGGCGTGTTTCTCGGCACGCTTGCCGTAACAACACAAAGTTTGTCGCCGGGGGCTGCGGCACAGACCTTGTTGATCAATCGCCAGACAGAAGTCGTGGTGATTGAAAATTCCATCGAGACTATGCTGAACGAAGGGCTCGCCTATGACCGCTGCCAAGTAGGTGTAGTGACGGCGCTTGATCCCGCGGCTTTGCTACCGGCGTATCACATCGATTCGCCTGAGCGACTGTTTAATGTCGTGCGCACCCAGGTTGATGTCGTGTTGCCCAGCGGTGTCGCGGTGCTCAACGCAGCCTGCCCGTTAGTGCGTGACATGGCGGCGTTGTGTGATGGCGAAGTGATTTTTTTCGCGGCAACAACGCGTGAAGATGCGGGCGAAGATGCGGCTGCCGCAGAGGCTGCCGCAGCCGCTATCGCGACACATCGCGCCCAAGGTGGGCGGGCTGTGCTCATGCGTGCGGACACGATCATTCTGGCGGATGCCAGTGGCGAGACCACGCTGCTTGATCTGAGTGATCTACCACCGCATATGGCTGGACAAAAAGTCGGCGCTGATGAAGCAACTGCGCTACAAGGCGGTCGAGCAAAAAACGCTCTCTTCGCCGTAGCAGATGGTAATACGCCGCGAAGCAAGCCCCCTTGGGTGCCGGTAACCAATGAAACATTAACTCCACTGCTCGCCGCCATAGGCGCGGCCTGGGCGCTGAATGTGCCACTAGCTACCCTGCGCACCGGCATTGAAACTTTTTAAATTTAAATTTACTTTCTTACGTTAATTCTTCATGGACATTATTCGTTTGCGTGCCTTGCGTGGCCCTAATCTGTGGGGTCGCCATACGGCCATGGAGGCGACCATCGCCTGCCCGCGAAGCGAACGTACGCTGGCGGACTTTCCCGGCATCGAAGCGCGTGTACAAACCCGTTTTCCGGCACTTGGCGCCTTGCGTGCCGCAGGTGAGGCGACTGCCATTCCGCTGCCCGAGCTGATCGCCATCGCTGCACTCTCACTGCAAAACAGCGCCGGTTGTCCGGTGACGTTTTACCGCTGCGCCTCCACTGTGGAAGATGGCGTGTATCAAGTCGTGGTCGAATACAGCGAAGAGGCTGTCGGCCGCTTGGCTTTTGAGCAGGCGCTAGCCTTGTACTATGCCGCACGTGATGACCTGCCCTTTGATGCCGCAGACGCCCTTGCCCGTTTACGTGCACTGGATGAAGACGAGCGTCTCGGCCCCAGCACTGGCGCGATTGTCGATGCCGCCGTGGCGCGAGGCATCCCTTATCGGCGCCTGACTTCCGGCAGCCTGGTGCAATTTGGCTGGGGCGCGCGGCAGCGCCGAATTCAAGCGGCAGAGATTGATCGCACCTCAGCGATTGCCGAGAGCATCGCGCAGGACAAGCAACTCACCAAGCAACTGCTGCTCGCCGCTGGCGTTCCCGTGCCGGAGGGGCGCCCCGTGAATGATGCTGAATCCGCGTGGACAGCGGCGCAGGAGATCATGCGCCACAGCGGCAGCTCAGTGGTTATCAAGCCACAGGACGGCAACCAGGGCAAGGGGGTCACAGTGGATATCCGCTCGCGCGAGGCCGTGTTGGCGGCTTATGCGATGGCCGCGAACATCAGCGACGATGTGCTGGTAGAGCGCTATTTTCCCGGCCATGATTTTCGTCTGCTGGTGGTAGGCGATCGTCTGGTGGCGGCCGCGCGCCGCGATCCGCCGCAGGTCATTGGCGATGGTCAACAGAGCATTCGGGCCTTGGTCGAGGCCGTGAATCGCGACCCACGCCGCGGGGAAGGGCATGCCACCTCACTGACTAAAATCCGCCTCGATGAGATTGCTCTGGCGACCTTACGTCATCAAAGGCTCACACCGGAATCTGTGCCGAGCCAAGGCCAGCGCGTGGTGTTGCGCAACAACGCCAATTTATCTACCGGCGGTACAGCCACCGATGTTACCGATGACGTCCACCCGCAACTTGCCGCCCGCGCCATTGCCGCAGCCACCATGGTGGGGCTGGATATCTGCGGCGTTGATGTGGTGTGTGGCACGGTCACCCGCCCGCTCGAAGCACAAGGTGGCGGCATTGTCGAAGTGAATGCTGCGCCGGGCCTGCGCATGCATTTGGCGCCCTCATACGGAAAGGGCCGTGCGGTGGGCGAGGCCATCATCGAGCAACTGTTTCCGGCGGGTAAGAATGGCCGCATCCCGCTGGTGGCGGTGGCCGGCACCAACGGCAAAACCACCACCGTGCGCCTGATCGCGCATTTGCAAACAGTGGCCGGACGGCGCGTGGGCATGACCACCACCGATGGCGTATATATCGCTGGCCGCCGCATCGACAGCGGAGACTGCAGCGGGCCGAAAAGTGCGCGCAATGTGCTGCTGCATCCCGACGTGGATGCAGCGGTGCTGGAAACCGCACGTGGCGGTATCCTGCGTGAAGGCCTGGCCTTTGATCACTGCGATGTCGCGGTAGTCACCAACATCGGGCTGGGCGATCATCTGGGCCTCAACTACATCACCACGGTGGAGGATCTGGCCGTGGTCAAGCGTGTCATCGTGGATAACGTCGCGCCTACCGGCATGACCGTCCTGAATGCGGCCGATCCGATCGTGGCGCGCAAGGCGGCGTATTGCCCCAGCGCAGTGACTTTTTTCGCCGCTGACGGCCATCACCCGGTGCTGGCCTCGCATCGTGCACGCCAACAGCGCGTGGTGTTTCGCGACGGGGTCGAGCTGGTCGCCGCCGAGGGCGAAGTTGTTGCGCGTTTCCCCCTGGCGGACATTCCGCTCACGCACGCGGGGGCGCTAACCTTTCAGGTGGAAAATGTCATGGCCGCCATTGCCGCCGTCTGGGCACTGGGGCTGGACTGGGCCACCGTGCGGCGTGGCCTGGCGAGTTTTATCAGCGACGCAGCCACCGTGCCTGGCCGCTTTAATGTCTTCGATTATCGTGGCGCGACACTCATTGCCGACTACGGCCACAATCCAGACGCCATTGTGGCGCTGGTGCGAGCCGTTGAGGTGATGCCAGGCAAGCGGCGCACTGCCGTTATCAGCGCCGCCGGTGATCGCCGTGACGAAGATATCCGCCACCAAAGCCAATTGCTCGGTGCAGTATTTGATCGCCTCGTGCTGTATGAAGATGCCTGCCAACGCGGCCGCGCGCCGGGTGAAACGCTGGCGCTGCTGCGCGAGGGGCTCGCTGGTGCCACACGCACACAAATTGTGGAAGAAATTCACGGCGAGTTCCGCGCCATCGACCAGGCCCTCGCGGGCCTTGCGCCCGGCGATCTATGCCTGATCCTGATTGATCAAATTGAAGAAGCTCTGGCGCACATCGCGCAACGCGTGGCGGCTGGATAGCAAGAAACGGTAGGGTGCTGCAAATTCAGCGGCGCAGGCAGATTTTCTACGCGGCGCTAGCGGAACGTCGGCGCGTTAGCCATCCAGTCTGACGCAGTTGCTTTAGCAGCTTTTGCGCTGTTGCATGCAATTTTATGGGGTGGCGCGTATCGGGCTCGATGGCGCGTTCCAGCAGCGTCGCCGCATCAGGTGGAAAGTTGCCGCCCTTGCCGGCAAACACGATCTTGTTGCCGGGCTCGCACGCATCGATCACAACCACCTGACCGGCGAAGCACCCCCGAATCCGCGCAATGTAGTCCATACAGTCGCGATCACTGCTCCAATAGTTGGCCACCATAATGCCGCCGGGTGTCAGCCGGGCGTGGCAATCGGCATAGAAGTCCGGCGTGCACAGCTGCGTCGGCGGGCAATGGCCATCGAAACCGTCGAGCAACAAAACGTCCAGTGGGCCATCTTCGTCGCACCGCATGTAATCGGCGCCGTCGGCGCAGAGGATGCGAAACCGCGGTTCGTCGTCGGGAATGTGGAACGCCTGACGAAATTCGAGAATTGCCGGGTTGATTTCCACGGCGGTGAATTGCGTTTCTGGCAGGTGGCGCAGACAATATTTGGCCAGCGAGCCGCCGCCAAGACCAATCATCGCGATATGTTTTGGTTGCGGCTGAAACAGCAAGAAGCCCATCATGGTACGGGTATAGCCAAGCGCCAGTGCGTCGGGTGTATCGATGTGCATCTCGCTCTGAATCGCAAGATAATCAAAATGCAGGCTCAGATGGCCATTGCTCTTGCTTAGAAAAGGAGTGTCAGTACGACCGGCGGGCAGGGATGGCATATCACCGTAAATATATTGCAGCAGGGCGCTCAATGTCATCTCAGGCATGACCGGCAGAATCAGCAGCAGCGCGCGTACCGAGGCGATAACGCACCGCCGTCAGGATGCCCTGGAGGATCGCGATGGGTTCTGGCGGGCAGCCGGGAATGACGTGATCGACGGGCAGCATCTTGGCGACACCGCCGAGCGTGGCATAGCTTTCGCCGAAGATACCGCCGTTGATGGCGCAATCGCCAACGGCGACGACCAGCTTGGGTTCGGGTATCGCATCGTAGGTCCGCTGCAATGCCAGCGCCATGTTGCGCGAGACAGGCCCGGTAACCAGCAGCAGGTCGGCATGGCGCGGGCTGGCGACGAACTTGATGCCCAGTCCTTCAAGGTTGTAGTAAACATTGTTGAGGGCATTGAGTTCCAGTTCGCACCCATTGCAACTGCCGGCATCGACTTCGCGGATGGTCAGCGCACGGCCGAGGATTTGCAGTATCTCGTCGTGGATGCGCTGCGTCGCCGCCGTCTCGCCAGCGCCGACTTTTTGTAAATCGGGTGGCGTTTCGGTGGCGATACCGGTTTTGGCAATCCGTTTAAGTATTTTCCACATCAGCGGTCATGCCCCGAATAACTAAGGTTGAAAGATTTATTGATGAGCGGAAAGTCGGGCACGATGTTGCCGATCGCCGCATATTCCAGCACCGGCCAGTTTTGCCATGAAGGATCATGACAGTGACAGCGACGGATGCGGTTTTCCTTCTCTACCGTCAGGGCGACGAAAATCCCGCCGCGCCATCCCTCGACCCAGCCAGCGCCGCGGCCTTCAGGCATACCGTTATCCGGCGCTGCGATAACCGCTCCGTCGGGCAGCCGGCGGACGATCTGGCGGAGCAGTTGCAGCGACTCCAGTAACTCATCAAAGCGCACCGCCACCCGTGCGGCGACATCGCCGCTGTTGCGACAGGCGATGTTGACCGCCAGTTCGTCATAGGGAGGTGCCGGGAAGTCGATACGTACATCACGCGGAACGCCGCTGGCGCGGGCGGCAAGACCGGTCAGGCCGAGCTGGTTAGCCAGTTCCGTGGTGACGCGTCCGGTGGTCAGGAAACGATCCTGCAGGCCGGCATGATCGTCGTAGATGGCATGCAGCTCGCGCACTTCGGCTTCGATGGCATCGCACTGGGCAGTGATTTTTGCGCAGGCGGCGGTATCGGGGTCGAAGGCGACGCCACCGGGCACGATGCGATCCATCATGAAACGATGGCCGAACAAGGTTTTATTCAGGCGTAGCCAGTCTTCCTTGAGGCGCATGAACTGGGACAAGCCAAAGCCGAACGCGGCATCGTTGCCTAGCGCACCCAGATCGCCGAGATGGTTCGCCACCCGTTCGCGTTCCAGCATCAGCGCGCGTAGCCACAAGGCGCGGGCGGGAACCTGCCAGTTCCACACTGCCTCCAACGCCATGCAATAAGCCCAGGCATACGCCACCGTCGAATCACCCGAGACGCGGCCAGCCAGCCGATACCCTTCGCTGGCTGGCAGATGTTCGAAGCGTTTGTCGATTCCCTTGTGGGTGTAGCCGAGCCGTTCTTCCAGGCGCAGCGTTTTCTCGCCGACCACCGCAAAGCGGAAGTGGCCGGGTTCGATGATGCCGGCATGCACCGGACCGACGGCAATTTCATGCACGCCATCGCCGGCAACCGAGACGAAAGGATAATCGGTGACGGCCGGCCAGTCGCGCACTTCGGTGCCCGTAAACTCCCGTCGCAAGGGAAAGTAATCCATCGGCCAGGCGCCGTGATTGAGCCAGGGGCGCGTGTCGCTGGCACCTTCGGCGACAAGGCCGAGCAGATCGGCTACGGCGCGCTGCATGTGGGAGGCGTAAGGGAAAATGCCGGCGATGTCGGGATAATTCAGTTGCTGGTCGGGAAGGGGCAAATCGAGCCAGAGCAGCGTCCCGTTCTCGACGGCATAGACGGCGGAAACAACAAAGTGACCGGCTTCGCCGTGGCGATCGTCGCTGCCCCAGAGCGTAACAAGGCGGCCGTGATTTTCTGCGATGGTCAGCGCGACCGCTGACCATTCGCTGGCGCAAACCTCGCCGCGCACCAGTGGAAAGGGGGCGGGCAAGGGTGCAAGATTCAGGTTCAAGTCGGCGATTTTCATGGTCTCAACCCACCTCAGCCGCCAATGATGCGGGCAGCTTGCATATACCAGTTATTCAGATAGGGCGGAATGTAAAAGCCCAGCATCAATCCCAGCCCAAGGTGCACAAAAACCGGCAACAAGGTCGGTGGATGGGCCAGCGGTTTGACGGTAGTTTCACCAAAAACCATCGGTTGCACGCGGCTGAAAATGGCCGCAAAAGCAACGCCCAATCCCAGCAGGAGGAAGGGTGTCGCCCACGGCAACTGGCGCATGGCACTGGTCAGGATGAGAAACTCACTGGCAAATACACCGAAGGGCGGCATGCCGAGAATCGCCAGCGAACCCAGCATCAGGCCCCAGCCGACGGTGGGGCTGACCTTGATCAAGCCGCGGATATTGTCCATGATCTGCGTCCCCGCCTTCTGTGCGGCATGGCCGACGGAGAAAAAGATCGCCGACTTGATCAGCGAATGCACTGTCATGTGCAGAAGGCCTGCAAAATTGGCGATCGGCCCGCCCATGCCGAAGGCAAAAGTCATCAGCCCCATGTGCTCAATTGATGAATACGAAAACATGCGTTTGACGTCTTTCTGGCGGGACAGGAAGAAGGCGGCGGCAACGACCGAGAGCAGGCCGAAACCCACCATCAGGTCGCCGGCAAACCGGTTGGCGAGGGCACCGTCAGTCAGTACCTTGCAGCGGATCACGGCGTACAGCGCGACATTCAGCAAAAGGCCGGAGAGCACCGCAGAGATCGGCGTCGGGCCTTCGGCATGGGCATCCGGCAGCCAGTTGTGCAAGGGTACGAGCCCGACCTTGGTGCCATAGCCGACCAGCAGAAAAACGAAGGCCAGCGCCATGACGGATGGATTGAGCTGGGTCTTGACCGCATCGAGGTTGGTCCACAACAGGGCGTCGGCCCCATTGCCGATCACCCGCTCGGCCGCCATATAAAGCAGGATGGTGCCAAACAGCGCCTGGGCGATGCCGACACCGCAAAGGATGAAGTATTTCCAGGCCGCTTCAAGGCTGGCCGGCGTGCGGTAGATGGAAACCAGCAGCACCGTGGTCAGCGTTGCCGCCTCCATCGCCACCCAGAGGATGCCCATGTTGTTGGTGGTGAGCGCCAGCAGCATGGTGAAGTTGAACAACTGATACATGCTGAAGTAGAGCCGCATGCGGTTTGGCGTCATCTTGCCGTGGTCTTCCTCGACGCGCATATAGGGCTGCGAAAACACCGATGTGGTAAAGCCGACAAAAGCAGTCAGCGTCACCAGAAAGACATTCAGCGGGTCGATGAAGAACTGCCGGTCAAGTGCGAACAACGGGCCCTCGGCGATGATTTTGGCGGTCAGCAGCGCTGCAGCGAGCAAGGTGCCGAGACTGAGTATGACATTGACGTTACGCGCCTGGGGCCTATGGCCCATCAGGGCCAGCACCAGCGCACCGGCAAGGGGGATGGCGAAAACCAAGATCAGGATGCTCATTTAATCTTCCTTGAGGCTTTCGAGATGACGGATGTCCAGGCTGTCGAATTGTTCCCTGATCTGGAACATGAACACGCCGAGAATGAAAACGCCGACCAGTACGTCAAGCGCAATGCCGAATTCAACAATCATGGGCATGCCATGCGTCGCTGAAGTGGCAGCAAAAACCAGGGCGTTTTCCATGGCGAGAAAACCAATCACCTGGGGTACAGCCTTGGAGCGGGTAATCATCATCATGAACGAGAGCAGGACACAGGCCAGCGCGATACCCAGCGTGCCACGGCTGATCGACGTCGAAAGTTCCGCGATCGGCAGCGCCAGATTGAAAGCAAAGACCACCAGCACAATGCCGATCAGCATCGTGCTGGGAATGTTGATCAGGGTCTCGATGTCCCAGCGCACATTCAAGCGGTTGATCAGGCGATGCAGCAGCCAGGGGATAAAAAATACTTTGAGCGCCAAGGTCAGCGCCGCCGAATAGTAGAGATGGTGCTGGTCCGTGACGTAAGCCACGACCGTGGTGGCACCCACTACGGCCAGCCCCTGCAAGGCGAAGAGGTGGATCAAGCTCAGAATGCGGCGCTGCGCCAGCATGGCGAACGCCAGCATGAGAATCATGGCGGCAAACAGGTTGATGAGCTGAGTAATCAATGCCGTCATGGTTCAGGTGCCCAGCAGAATATGGGTGAGCATGCCAATGACCGCGAAGAGAAACGCTGTGGCCAGAAATTCCGGCACACGGAAGATGCGCATCTTGGCCGAGAGTGTTTCGATCAGCGCCAGCAGGAAGCCGCCAATAGCAAGCTTGAACACCAGCACCGGCAGGGCGTAGAGCATCGCCAGCGGCGCCCGCGCTTCGGCGATACCCCACGGAAAGAATAGCGCCAGTCCAACGGCGGAATACGCAAACAGTTTCAAGGCCGCAGCCCATTCAAGCAGGGCCAAGTGGCGCCCGGAGTATTCCAGAATCAGCGCCTCGTGGATCATGGTCAATTCGAGGTGGGTGGCCGGATTATCGACCGGAACCCGCGCATTCTCGGCAAAGGACACAAAGGTGAAGGCAATGCCGGCGAAAGCGAGGCTCGGGTAAATGGCGAATTCCTTGTGCGTCAGGGTTTCGACGATAGTGGCAAGTGCCGTGGATTGGCCGATGAGCGAAGCCGTGAACAACACGGTGAGCAACGCCGGCTCGGCAAGAAAGCCAACCAGCATTTCACGCCGCGCGCCCAGCGTGCCAAAGGCGGTGCCGATATCCATCGCCGCTAACGCGATGAACACCCGCGCCAGGGAAAACAGGCCGACCAGGGCGATGGCATCAGCCGCGAAGGAAAGTGGCAGGTCGGTGGATAGCGTCGGGATGATGGCGCTGGCGAGCAGCATGCAACCGAAGATGACATAGGGGGCGAAGCGGAACAGGGGTGATGCTGTTTCCGCCACCACGGATTCCTTGTTGAACAGCTTGTGTAGCATGCGATAAGGCTGCATCAGGCCGGGACCCGAACGGTTGGCGAACCAGGCCCGCCACTGGTTCACCCAACCCATGAGCAAGGGTGCCAGGAGCAGGGCGGCGATGATTGCCAAAAATTGCGAAAAGACGCTGGAAAGGCTCATTTTTTCACCCCCGGCACCATGAATAGCATGAACAGCAGGGTGATGAAACTATAGAGCAGGTAAATCGCAATCCGCCCCTGCTGCAGGCGGCCGACCTGCGCAGCAAGGAATTCGACGGCACGTGCAATAGGCAGATACAACCCGTGCCAGAACTTGTCGCTGACACTGACCTTGTATTCGGGTTGCGCATCGCCTGGCGCTGGCAGATGCCGCTCCATGCGGAAAAAGGGTTCGAAGATTTGTCGGATCGGTTGTCCATAACCTTCGGCGGTATCCTGCATGCGCGGCGTTTGCCACGGATAGCCGCAGCCCCACGGTGCCGCGCGCCGCAAACGGCCGTGGTAGAACAGGCGCACCAGAAGGAAGGCTGTGGCGCAGGCGGCGGCCACGCCGAGCAGGAAGAACAGCGGGCCGTAACTCGCCCGCTCGATCGAGGTGGGGGTGAGCAGCCACCAGCCATTGGCCGCTGCTTGGTTCGCCAACCCCGTGCCGACCAGCATCTGGGTCACCGGATCGATGAACTGGAGCATCAGGTTCGGCAACAGGCCGAGGGCAACGCACCAGGCCGCCAGCCAGAGCATGCCGGCTTTTTCCATGGCACCTGCATCATGGGCTTCACGCAGTTTTTCCTCACGCGGCTGGCCGAGAAAAACCACGCCGAAAAATTTCACCATCGCGTAACCCGCCAGTGCGGCGGTGAGCGCGACCGAGGCGGCGGCAATCGGCACCAGCATGTTGAGGAATGAATCCGGCAAGCCGGGGGTGAACAGGAAGCTTTGCAGCAGCAGCCATTCCGAGACAAAGCCGGAAAACGGCGGCAGGCCCGAACTGGCGAAAACCCCGACTAGCGCCAGCCAGGCCACCCAGGGCATAAAGTGTATCAGGCCACCCAGACGCCCCAGATTGCGCTCGCCGGTGGCATGCAGCACCGAGCCCGTGGTGAGAAACAGCAGGCTCTTGAAAAAGGCATGGCTGGCGACGTGATACAGACAAGCAGTAAGCGCCAGTGCGGCGAGTGCCGTCATGCCGTAGGCGCGAAAGAGCAGGCCGAGACCCATGGCGGCGAACAGCAGGCCAATGTTTTCAATCGAAGAATAAGCCAGGAGGCGTTTCATGTCGGATTGCACAGTGGCGAAAACGACACCAAACAGTGCCGTGGCAAGGCCAATTGCCAACAGCACAACGCCCCACCACCACAATTGCAGGTGCAGCAGGTCAAAAGCCACGCGTAGCAGGCCATAAATCGCCATTTTCAGCATGACGCCACTCATCAAAGCCGAGACCGGCGAAGGTGCCGCCGGATGCGCCTCGGGCAACCAGACGTGCACCGGAAGTATGCCGGCCTTGGCGCCAAAGCCGAACACGGCCAGCAGGAAGGCCGCCGAAGCCCAGAACGGCGAAAGCGCTTGCAGCCGCATGTTGGCGAAGGTGTAGTCACCCGTATTCGCCTGCAAGACGCCGAAGCAAAGCAGGATGGCAATGGCACCGACGTGCGCGATCAGCAGATAAAGAAAACCCGCGGCACGGATTTCCGGCACCTTGTGGTTGGCGGTCACCA
This sequence comes from Rugosibacter aromaticivorans, assembly GCF_000934545.1. GTDB lineage: Bacteria > Pseudomonadota > Gammaproteobacteria > Burkholderiales > Rhodocyclaceae > Rugosibacter > Rugosibacter aromaticivorans. Next base: position 250,378 of record NZ_CP010554.1, on the reverse strand, counting down.
GAAAGTAGGATGACAATGCCATACTCTCCCACGCCACCATGAAGGCATAGGCATCATCCGCCAGCACCACCAGCGCCATGCTGGCGAGAAAGACGTGGTACTCAAAACACAGCAAACCCGGCGGCGTGCCTTCGCCCTTGCGGAAATAACCGGCAGCGAACAGTGAAATGCCGAAACCGGCGGCACCGATGATGAACAGAAAGAAAGACGCAAGGCTGTCGAGCCGCAGATGGAACGGCAGTTGCGGCAGGCCGATGGGCAGAATGGCGACTTCCACGACGCCACCAGTAAGCCCTTGTACTGCGACGAAGGCCAGCACCAAACCCAGTAGGCCGCCGAGGGGGAAAAGTATCCGGGCGACGATTCCAAACTGGCGCAATGCCGCGATACCTAGAAAACCCAGCACCAGCCAGGCGGCAATCACGCACAGTATCCAATCGGTTGTCAGCCAGTGCAGCATTGCGTCTTTTGTACCTTCATTCGAGCCAAAGCGTTAGGTCAGCTAAAAAGCCTCAGAGCTTACAATTATATTAAACCCATATACAATTACAATTATCATTGTACACGCATAAAATGTGTAACTATGGAAAATAGAACCGCCCGCCTGACCATTTTGCTTGATCCGCAGAAAAAAAAGATATTCGAGGACATCTGCGCCAGCCAGGATCTCACCGCTTCGCAAGTGGTGAGGAAACTGATGCGGCAATACATCATTGATAACGCCAGTGAACGCGAGCTGCCCGACTGGCTGCGTGGAACGGCGACTACGGGCAAGAGCGGCGTGAACGACGGCTGACCGGACGAAAGTCGTCGCTGGCAGGACGCCGCGAAACTTTGAATCCGACCGTAGGAAGTACAGAGCTGACCGCAGGGAATGCAGCGCCGTCTCTGGAAAGTCCCCTTGAGGGACGGCGATTTAATCGGACTGTCGACGCAGTCCTGCCAGATAACGCATCCCCGCAATAGCGCGACTGCCATACCACGAGACCATTTCGCCATCGATGCGTTGCACCGGCTTGCCACTCAAGGCGGCAATTTCCGTAACATGTCTGGCAGTGAAAGCAAAGGGCTCTGATGGCAGCAGCACGCGGTCGACTTGAGTGAGCCAAGGCGCATCCCATTCAAATACCGGGAAGCGCGTTGGCGCGTCGATGGGCAGTGTATCCCAGCCCGCAGCGGCAAGCATCGAGGCAATATAGGTGTCGCGACACACTGTCATCCACGGCGTGCGCCAGATCGGATACAGCACGGTTTCACGCGGGCGGGCGGCGGCTAGCGTGATGAGCATCGCGCACGCGGCGCAAAAATCGGCATCAAGCTGCGCGGCTTGATCATCACGACGAAAAATCGCACCCAATAGGGCATACAGCCCACGGTTATCATTCACGGTGCGCGGATGAACAACCACCACATGCGGCACAAAAGCCATCATTTCTTCCACCTGCTCACGGCGGTTTTCATCGATGTCGGCAATCAGGTGGGTAGGCGCCAGGGCACGCACAGCGTCGCCGTTGACGTCTTTGGTGCCGCCGACTTTGGGCACACGACGCAGTCTTTCTTTGGGATGAACACAAAATCCGGTGCGTCCGACTAGCGCATCGGCAAGGCCCAGATCGCAAATCAACTCGGTCAGGCTGGGTACCAGACTGACGATGCGCGGCGTGCCGTTAAACGGGATGTGTTCGTGGCCGAGAGCGTCCAGCAGCGCCATCGTCGGTGTGGGTTACAGATCGAGGCCGCGCGGTTTTCTGCCAGCGCGAGCGAACAACACATCGAACAGCGGGTTGGGTAGCAGCCGCAAAAGCTTGGCCACCAGACCCATCTGCCAGGGAATCACGGCATAGCGTGTGCCGCGAGCAATCGTGCGGGCGAAACGGCGGGCGGCGACATCGGCAGGGAGCAGAAAAGGCATTGGGTAGGGGTTTTTTGCCGTCATTGGGGTGGCGATATAGCCGGGTGTGAGGGTGACAACTTTGATCCCACTGCTGCGCAACTCAACACGCAACGCTTCAAGATATGCGATAACAGCGGCTTTTGAGGCAGAGTAGGCGCCCGCACCGGGCAGACCGCGAATGCCCGCCACTGACGCAATACCGACCAAGGTGCCGCTGCCGCGTGCTTGCATGGCCTGGATAAAGGGGGCGAAGGTATGCACCATGCCTAGCACGTTGGTTTCCAGCACACGGCGAAAGGCGGGCAGGTCTTCCGCTTCGCCGGTGAGCGTGCCCACTGAGATACCCGCATTGGCGATCACGATATCCGGACAGCCAAACCGCGCGATGAAATCCCCGGCAGCAGCTTCTAGCGCTGGCGCATCGGCCACATCCAGCGGGTAAGGCGCGTGCACGCCGGGCAGCTCAGCGACCAGATCAAAAAGTCGGCGCTGGCGACGCGCCGCCAAGCCCAGTGTGGCGGGTGTGACCGGTGTGTCAGGCGTACCAAGTATGCCAAGGATACCGAGCGTGTCATATTGAGCGCCATTGGCTGCATAGTGGCGCGCCAACGCTTCACCAATGCCACTGGATGCGCCCGTAATAAAAACACGCATGCGCTCGCCTTAAGGGATAAGTTGGATAGTGATTACGGCAGATGAATCAACGGCAGCGCACACCATCATCGCGCGGTGACCCAAACTCATTGTGCCGCGGGCTCTTTTTGCTTGACCACCGTAGTCTGTATGCCACCCTGCACCAGGGTAGTTCGCGCACGATTCATTTCTGCGAGGCTGGGGAAGGGGCCGACGCGTACTCGCTGCATCACCCCTTTATTTGCAATCGTGATTTCCTGTACGCTGGCTTCAAACCCCTGTAAAGCGAGTTTCGCTTTTAGATTGTCCACGTCCTGCTTATTTTGAAATGAGCCCACTTGAAGAAAAAAGACCTCCACCGGTTTCGCTTCGATGGGCGCTTCGGTAGGTGCATCGGTGGAGGTATCACCCGTGGCAGCGGGTGGCCTGTTAGGCACTGAGGATGCCGCATTGGCCGACGGGTCTTGCTTGCCTTCGAGAATATCGTAGAACTCAAGCTTCTGTTTTTCGCGTGGTTTTTCGCCCGGTTTGCCTGGTAAAGAAATAGCTGATTGAGTCGGCACGTTATCTGTCGCAGGCGCAGAAATTTCTTGATTCCGAAATGGCAGGGGCATGCGGTTGAACAGCCAGACCAGAATAAACGCGACCACCAAACCGATGACCAAACCGATAAAGACGCCCGTCAGCGTACTACCGCTGCTTTTTTTGGCTGGGACGCGTTGGGTGGTGGTATTGTTTTTCATAGATCACATACTTTCAGGTTGCGAAACACCAAGAAGCGACAGGCCATTTTGCAGCACCTGCCGGGTAGCGAGCGCGAGGGCAAGCCGTGCGTGACAAATGAACTCATTATCGACGAGTACACGTTCGGCGTTATACCAGCCGTGAAAATCAGCCGCCAGATCTTTAAGGTAAAACGCCAGCGAATGTGGTGCGTAATCACGCGCTGCGTTTTGAATCAATTCAGGGAACTCGGCCAAGCGCCGGCATAAAGCAATTTCACGCTCATGCGTCAAGGGGCTCAAATCAGCCGTTGCCAGCTGTGCTACATCGCCTGTCCATTGCGCTAAAACCGAGCAAATGCGGGCATGCGCGTATTGCACGTAATACACCGGGTTGTCATTGCTCTGGCTTTTGGCCAGATCAAGATCAAAATCCAGCGCCTGATCGCATTTGCGCAGCATATAAAAAAAGCGGCAGGCGTCATTACCGACTTCACTGCGTAACTGGCGCAAGGTGACGTATTCGCCAGAGCGGGTAGACATGGATGCCTTTTCGCCATTGCGAAACAAACTCACGAACTGCACCAAGGCGACATCCAGCCGGCTGGCGTCCGCACCTGTCGCGGTCAGCGCGCCTTTAACACGCGCGATGTAGCCGTGATGGTCCGCCCCCCAGACATCGACGAGTTTGTCAAAACCACGCGAAAACTTGTTCAGGTGATAGGCGATATCGGAAGCAAAATAAGTGTAAATGCCATTGTCACGGCGCACGACGCGATCTTTTTCGTCACCAAACGCAGTGGAGCGAAACCACAGCGCGCCATCCTGCTCATAGATGTGATCATTCGCGGCAAGCGTCTCGATCACTTTGGCAACCTGGCCGGAATCGTAAAGGCTGCGCTCAGAAAACCAGACATCAAAATGCACGCCAAATTCTTCCAGGTCCGCGCGGCAATCGGTGAGCTGTTCATTGAGCACATGCTGGTGAATGGTGCGCCATCCCTCACCCAGTAACTTTTTGCCCACCACGATGAAGGCATCCAGCCGTTCATCCAGATCATCCGTTTCGGGCACACCCGCCATGACCGCTGCGGCCGGGTGAACATGTTTGCCGGCCTGCGCCGCCTTGATCTGCTCGGCCATCTCAAACACATAGTCACCTTGATACGCATTCGGCGGGAAAGGGGTGTCTTCGCCATAGATCGCCAAGTAGCGCAGCCAGGTGGAGACAGCCAGAATATCCATCTGTCGCCCCGCGTCATTCACATAATATTCACGGCTCACATCATAGCCGGCAAATGCCAGCAACGAGGAAAGGCTGGCACCATACGCCGCCCCTCGACCATGCCCGACATGCAAGGGCCCTGTGGGATTAGCCGAGACGAATTCAACCTGTAACCGACATCCGATTGCCGGCGCGCGACCAAAATTCGCCCCTTCTAAAATAATCGTCGGCACAACCGCCGTACGTGCGCCAGGCGTGAGGGTGAAATTAATAAAGCCCGCCCCGGCAATTTCAGCCTTTTCAACAAAAGGGGATGCAGGTAATACCTGCATCAAACGCTCCGCAACCTGGCGCGGATCAGTCTTCAAGCTGCGCGCCAATTGCAGCGCCAGACTACTGGCGAAGTCGCCATGACTCGCTTGCTTGGGGCGTTCGAGGAGGATATCGACATCCCATTGCTCGGGCGCTACGCTCTGCAGGGCGGTGCGTAACAAATCAGTGAGGTGCTGACGGAGGGTCGGTTGGGTTGCGGACGGCATAGGAAAGACAGGCATTAAATTAAACGAGGCGAGCGCTGAATTATACTTCCCGTTTCCTGAACGTCTGCTCTTAGCCGTGCGCATCCTTCGACTCTTCCGTCTCTTCCGTCTCTTTCGTATTGCACGCGTGGTCTACCTTTACGGCCTGGACCGCATGATCCTCGACAACGAGAATGTCTTTGGTGTCTGGGGGCGAATTGCCTGGTCACTGCAAAAACTACTGTTCTGGCGTGATCTTTCTGCGCCACGTGGCCAACGGCTGCGTGAGGCGCTGGAAGCCCTGGGCCCAATCTTCGTCAAATTCGGCCAGATGCTCTCCACCCGCCGTGACCTTGTCCCCGTTGATCTGGCAGATGAGCTCGCCAAGCTGCAGGACCAGGTGCCCCCCTTCGCTTCCGCGCTGGCAATCGCTGAGCTGGAAGCCGCCTACGGCAAACCCGTGGACCAAGTATTTCTGGCATTTAGCCCGGAGCCCGTGGCTTCCGCTTCTGTGGCCCAAGTCCATTTTGCAACGCTGCCGAATAGCCGTGAGGTGGCGGTGAAAATACTTCGTCCGGGTATTCGGCGGGTTATTGATCACGATATGGCGCTGCTCGAAATGGCGGCGATCTGGTTGGAAAAACTCTGGGCGGATGCGCGTCGGCTCAAACCGCAACAAGTCGTTGCCGAGTTCGACAAGTATTTGCATGATGAGCTTGACCTGATGCGGGAAGCGGCGAATTGCTCGCAGCTGCGGCGCAATTTTGCCAACTCCCCGCTGCTGATCGTGCCTGAGGTTTATTGGGACTGGTGCACGCAAAACGTGATGGTCATGGAACGCATGCATGGCCTGCCCATTTCGCAAACTGACGCGTTACGGGATGCGGGCGTGGATATTCCACAACTGGCACGTGCCGGGGTTGAAATTTTCTTCACACAGGTATTTCGCGACGGATTTTTTCATGCCGACATGCATCCGGGCAACATTTTTGTTGCCCTCGATGGCGCTACCAAAGGCCGCTATATTGCGCTTGATTTCGGCATTGTCGGGACACTGACCGATATCGACAAAAACTACCTGGCACAAAACTTTTTGGCATTTTTTCGGCGCGATTACAAACGGGTAGCCGAAGTCCATGTGGAATCTGGCTGGGCACCCAAAGCAACCCGGATTGATGAATTCGAGTCAGCCATTCGCGCCGTTTGCGAACCTATTTTTGATCGCCCCTTGAAAGACATTTCTTTCGGCCGCGTGTTGTTGCGTCTATTCCAGACCTCACGCCGCTTCAATGTCGAAATACAACCTCAGTTGGTGCTGCTACAAAAAACGCTGCTGAATATTGAAGGTCTTGGCCGCCAGCTTGATCCTGATCTTGACCTATGGAAAACCGCCAAGCCTTTTCTCGAGCGCTGGATGAGTGAGCAAATTGGCTGGCGTGGCCTGCGCAATCAACTGAAACGTGAAGCGCCTGCCTGGGTTTCCCTGCTACCCGCGCTGCCCCGGCTAGCGCATCAAGCGCTCAGTGTGGATCGCCATGCCGAGGTGCGCACTGAGCTCGCAGAGTTACGCGCCAAAGTCACCCAAACCCGCTGGTTGCTGGTCATCAGCATATTATTCACACTGTTTTTAGGCGGCCTATCGGTTGCGCTACTCATGCGCTTGGGATGAGCCGCGCATGAACCACGTATGAACTAAAGTTCTGAAGGAGACGAGACGCATGTTGTTCTGGTTTGTCATTGCCTATTGGATTATCTCGGTCGGCATCGGCCTGTATGCGGGAACGCGCGTGCACAATGCGCGCGACTTTGCCATTGCGGGGCGCCATCTACCCTTTTACGTTGTGACCGCCACCGTTTTTGCTACCTGGTTTGGCGCAGAAACAGTGCTCGGCATTCCGGCGACCTTTCTCAAAGAAGGGATGCACGGGATTGTGGCAGATCCTTTTGGCGCCTCGATGTGCCTGATTTTAGTCGGCCTGTTTTTCGCCGCGCCGCTCTATCGCATGAACCTTTTAACCGTGGGTGATTTTTATCGCAAACGTTTTGGTCGCACGGTTGAAACAGCCACTACCTTAGCCATCGTCATCTCTTACCTGGGCTGGGTGGGTGCGCAAATCACGGCGCTGGGCCTGGTTTTTAATGTGCTCTCGGAAGGCGAAATCAGTCGCATCACCGGGATGTGGATAGGCTCATCCACCATACTCATCTACACCCTGTTCGGCGGCATGTGGGCGGTGGCGATTACCGACTTCCTGCAAATGATCATCATCGTCATCGGCATGCTGTGGATAGGCGGCGAGGTCAGCGGCATGGTGGGCGGGGTTGGCATAGTGATTGAGCATGCCGCCAACGCCGGCATGCTCAATCTTTGGCCCGCGCTGGACGTAAAAGAAATTCTCGCCTTCACTGCCGCTTGGGTCACCATGATGTTCGGCTCGATTCCACAGCAGGATGTATTTCAGCGCGTGCAATCTTCACGCACCGAAAAAATTGCTATCTGGGGCGCCGTGTTGGGCGGTGGCCTTTACTTTCTGTTTGCCTTTGTACCCATGTTTCTTGCCTATTCGGCAACGCTCATCAGCCCAGAGATGGTCACTGAACTGATTGACACCGATCCGCAAATGATTCTCCCCCGGCTGGTACTGGAAAAGGCCCCGCTCATCGCGCAAATCATGTTTTTTGGTGCCTTGTTGTCAGCCATTAAAAGTTGCGCTTCGGCTACCTTGCTGGCGCCATCAGTCACGTTCACTGAAAACATTATCAAACCGCTGGTTGGCGGCATGTCTGATCGCAAGTTGCTCTTTGCCATGCGCGCTGTCACCCTGATATTTACGCTACTGGTGACGCTGTATGCGGTGAACTCCAAAGCCAGTATTTTCAAAATGGTCGAGAATCACTAGTGTCCGGTTAAATTGAGACGTACCGACGGCAACGCCAACAATGATAAGGGTTTCAAGCGATTCATGGGTGTCCACGATTTGAATTTCATCTTGCGCATTTGCGATCATTCCGGGTTTGGAGAGCTTGGGGTGACGTATGAACGTGGGCAAGACGCTGTTTGCGCAAGTCATGGAGTATGTGCCGTGGAAGACCTTCGGGCGCATCATCGACCGTCATGGCGGCGATGCGGGTGTGCGCACTTTGGGTTGCGCCGACCTGTTTCGCGTGATGGCATTCTCGCAATTGACGTGGCGCGAGTCTTTGCGCGACATCGAGGTCTGCCTGGCATCCAATCAATCCAAGCTGTTTCACATGGGTTTGAGCAGCATACCCGCACGATCGACTCTCTCGGATGCGCTGAATCAGCGGGACTGGCACATTTATCACGCGCTTGCGATGCGCTTGATCGTGCGAGCCAGGAACCTCTACGCCGCAGAACCAACGGGACTGGAACTCGATGCGACGGTCTACGCGCTGGACTCGACCACCATCGACTTGTGTTTGAGCCTGTTCGATTGGGCTCCGTTTCGCAGCACCAAGGCGGCGGTGAAGATGCACACGCTGCTGGACTTGCGCGGGGCGATCCCGGCCTTCATCCACATCAGCGATGGCAAGATGGGCGATGTCAAAGTGCTCGACATCTTGCCCATCGAAGCGGGTGCGTTTTACGTGATGGATCGGGGTTACGTGGACTTCGACCGGCTCTTCAAGATACATCAGGCCGGCGCGTTCTTTGTGACCCGCGCCAAACGCGGCATGGATGCCCATCGGGTTTACTCGACCAAGACCGACCGAAGCACCGGTGTGATCTGCGATCAGGCGATTCGGCTCAACGGGTTTTACGTGTCCAAGGACTACCCAGAGCATTTGCGGCGCATCCGATTCAAAGACCCCGATTCGGGCAAAACGTTGGTGTTTCTGACCAACAACACAACGTTGCCGCCGTTGACCATTGCCGCGCTGTACAAGAGCCGCTGGCAGGTAGAGCTGTTCTTCAAATGGATCAAGCAACACCTGCGCATCAAGCGCTTTCTGGGAACCAGCGAGAACGCGGTGAAGACGCAAATCTGGTGCGCCGTTTCCACCTACGTGCTGATCGCTATCGTCAAGAAAGAGCTCCATCTCAATGCCTCGCTCTACACTTTGTTACAGATATTGTCGGTCTCGATTTTCGAGAAAACCCATATTTCATGCGCCTTGCAGCCAGACACTACTGGAGTCATTGCGCCATTACCCAATAACCAAATGATTCTATTTGATTTTTAACCGGACACTAGTGGTCGAGAATGCGTACCAGATAACGCTGGTGACCGCTTTTGTTCCTATGGTGGCTGGTATTTACTGGCGGCGCGCAACTAACCAAGGGGCAGCAACGGCTATTTTTCTTGGCTTGGCCACCTGGCTGGCATTACTCGTTTTCGGGCCGACCGACCCCTTGGTTCCCGCCCAGTTTGCGGGTTTACTCGCCAGTACCCTGGGCATGGTCATTGGCTCACTGCTGCCGCAGCTCATGCACCACGATGCCGCCATCCATGATGCGTTGCGTCATGGACATCACGCTGCCGCACAGACACATCATGTCGCTGATTTACACCCAGCGCATGGCATACACCTGCATGGAAAAGTGCGTGACTAAATACCATACACACCATACGCCGCTATTGCTTTATCTCAGCCTGGGGTATGCGGTACTGATCGTCTATGCCAGCCTTTACCCGCTCACCGGTTGGCATAGCACTGGCGCGTCACCTTTCGATTTTTTCTTTGCGGGTTGGCCGCGCTACACCACTACCTTTGATCTACTGATCAATGTGGCGGCTTATATCCCTTTGGGATTTTTTCTCGCCACGGCGTTGCGCCCTCGGGTTGCCACAAAACACGCCTGGTGGATAGCCGTGCTCGCAGCGTCGGCATTGAGTTTTCTGCTGGAGTTTATGCAAAATTATTTACCCAGCCGAGTGGCCTCCAATCTCGATCTTGCGGGTAACACCTGCGGCGCTTTAATTGGCGCATTGCCAGGCGCACTCTGGCGCCGGCAGCTGATCGACAACCTGCGGCATACCCATTGGCCAGATCACGGACAAAGTGTGGAAATGGGGCTCGTGCTCGTGGGTTTGTGGCTGCTGACTCAGCTTGACCCAACAACATTGCTGTTTGGCGCTGGCGATCTGCGCAGTCTCCTGCCGCTACCCAGCACACAGACCTTTAGCGCCGCTGGCTTTGTGCGCATTGAAAGCCTGATTGCCGCCAGCGGCCTGCTCGCTGCGCTGCTGATGGCAAGCCTCATCGCGCCGTATCACCAGCGCCGAGTTTTTCCTTTGCTGTTACTGGCCGTCGGCCTCGCGGCAAAATCACTCGCCTTTGCGCTGATGATGCACCCCCAAACAGCGCTTGCCTGGGCAACCCCTGGCGCGCTTCTCGGGTCTTTAGCCGGTGGTTTATTGTGGCTCGCGGCATTGGCGTTGCCGCTGACCTGGCAACGCCTGCTGGCTGCATTAGCTTTGCTCACCGCCAGCGTGATGGTTAACCTTGCGCCCATTAATCCGTATCTTGAAAATTTACAGAACGTCTGGAATCCGGGTCAGTTTCTCAACTTTCACGGCCTCACCCATTTCATTACCTTACTGTGGCCCTATCTGGCCTTACCCTGGTTTGCATTCCACCGAACGTATGTCCGCCATCACTGATGTCACCAGCCTGCGTGACGCCCTCCGTGCCTTTTGTGCCGCACGTCAGTGGCAGCCTTTTCACACGCCTAAAAATCTGAGCATGGCGCTGATTAAAGAAGCGGCTGAAATTGTCGAACACTTTCAGTGGACAACCGCTGAAGAAAGCCAAGCCCTCACGCCCGAGAAAAAAGCCGCTGTGGCCGATGAAATCGCCGATGTCCTGATGTATCTCGTTCAGTTAGCGGATGTACTGGATATCGACCCGCTCGCCGCCGCGCGAGAAAAAATTGTCAAGAACGCCCGCAAATATCCGGTTACCGAACCCACGCCCAAGGGTCACTCGTAAGCAGCAACGCATACTCCTCCTTAACATTCGTTTGCAAGCAGCCTGCAAGAAATTGAGCAAAGGTAGAATAAGCCGATGAATTCTGTTCAAAACCCAGCTCAAGTACTGCTCGTCTTAACGACCCTGCCTGACCATCCCAGCGCAGAGGCCTTGGCGGCTGAATTGGTGGCCGAGCATCTGGCTGCATGCATCACTATTCTGCCCTCTGCTCAATCCGTCTACCGCTGGCAGAATCGCATTGAACAAGCCAGCGAAACCCCACTCATTATCAAAACCACGGCGGCACGCTATGCCCAGCTTGAAGCCGCTCTACGCGCCCGTCACCCCTATACGCTGCCAGAAATTATTGCCCTTCCCGTCACGCAGGGTCTGCCGGATTATTTAGCCTGGATCAATCGCGCAACGCTTTCTGAGGACACCACATGCTGATACGCGCCCTGCGGCTTTTTTTGCTCACCATTATCAGTCTCAGTGGGGTGAGCTTCGCCGCTGAACCCCTATCGCCAGCGCAAGCATTTATCTTCTCGGCACGCGCGCTGGATGCGCACACACTAGAAGCCCGCTGGCAGATTGCGGACGGCTATTATCTCTACCGCAACAAGTTTTCTTTTCGCCTCATGGCAGATCCAGTCGGTGAGAAAACCCGTAGCGCCTCCGCTGGCGAGCTCGGCATAGCGCAATTGCCTCCAGGAAAAATGAAACAAGATGACCTGTTCGGCGCAGTCGAAATCTATCGCCAGGAAGTCACTGTTCGCCTGCCGCTCACCGCCACAACTAATGCCGATACACCACACACCATTACCTTGCAGGCGGTCGCCCAAGGGTGCTGGGATGGTGGCATCTGCTATCCGCCACAAACCTATACCGCACAGATCACCCTGCCGCAAGCGGTTGCTGGCGCGTCCACCTCGCCGCCTTCCACAACAACCCGCAACGCCCCCACAGGCGATGAAAGCTCACGCATCGCCCGCTTGCTAACAGGGGGTCATTGGTCGCTTATCGTGCTCAGCTTTTTTGGTTTTGGCTTGCTGCTGTCACTCACGCCCTGTGTATTTCCGATGATCCCGATTCTGTCCGGCATGATTGTGAATCACGGGCATGCGGTCAGCCACGGGCGGGCATTCATGCTATCGATGGCCTATGTGTTAGGCATGGCCATCACCTATGCCGCCGCAGGCGTGGCGGCGGGATTTTCCGGCACACTGCTCACCAGCGCGTTACAAAATATCTGGGTGCTCGGTGGCTTTGCGTTGGTCTTCGTCGTGCTGGCGTTTTCAATGTTTGGCTTTTACGAATTGCAGCTACCCGCCGCCCTGCAAAGTCGGCTTGCCGACACTGCCAACAGGCAGGGTGGGTCGCCCTGGGCTATCGCCCTTATGGGCGCGTTATCCGCATTAATCGTCGGCCCCTGTGTTGCCGCCCCTTTGGCGGGCGCATTGCTGTACATCGCCCAAACAGGGGATGCCCTGCTCGGCGGTGCCGCGCTCTTTTCTCTGGCGCTGGGTATGGGCGCGCCGCTATTGCTGGTAGGCACCTTCTCGCGCTCCTTGTTGCCAAAATCAGGGCCGTGGATGGAAGGGGTGAAAAAGTTTTTTGGCCTACTCATGCTGGCCACCGCGTTGTGGTTGGCATCCCCTGTCCTACCCGTGTGGCTATCCATGCTGGGCTGGGCGTTACTGTTGATTATTCCTTCTGTATTTTTGTCGGCCCTTGACCCCTTGCCTGCACATGCGCACGGCGTGCACCGCTTAGGGAAAGGTTTAGGGGTTGTGCTTTTATGCGGTGGCGTAGCGATGCTACTGGGCGTGCTGGGCGGCAGTCAAGACCCTTTGCAACCGTTAGATTTTTTGCGCCGCAGCGCCGCACAGGATTCATCCGCCCTCACTGCCGTATCACGAGCGCCGAGTTTTACCAAAGTCAGTACGCTCGATGAGCTCGACGCACAATTACAAGCAACAAAAAAACCCGTGATGCTCGACTTTTCGGCCGAGTGGTGCATTAGCTGCAAAGAAATGCAGCGCTTTACGTTTGCGCAGGCTGACGTGGCAAAACGCATGCACGACTTTGTTCTACTGCAAGCCGATGTCACCGCTAATAACGCCGCCGATCGTGCGCTGCTTGCTCGATTTGGTTTGTTCGGACCGCCGGGCATTATTTTCTTTGACGCCCAGGGCCACGAAAAACTTGGCCAGCGTGTTGTCGGATTTCAAAACGCTGAACAGTTTCTGCAGCAACTTGAACGCGCTGCGCACTGAGCATTAATTCACTGACCATTTATTTCATTTCATTTATTCAATCGCGAACCCGCTATGTTTACCGGCATTATTTCCGCCATCGGCACCATTACCCAGATCACCCCGCTTGAGACAGGGCTGCGCCTGACGATTCAAGCCCCCGCGCTGGATCTTTCGGACGTTGCGCTGGGGGACTCCATTGCCCACAATGGGGTCTGCCTCACGGTCATTAGTAAAGAGAGCACCACTTATCAAGTGGATGTGTCGCGTGAAACGCTGGATTGCACGGTGGGCCTGGATGGCGTGGGTGGCGTGGGTGGCGCCAATGAAGTCAACCTTGAAAAAGCGCTCCGCCTGGCCGATCGGCTGGGTGGCCATTTGGTCGCAGGCCATGTGGATGGCGTAGGTGAAGTCATCCGGCTCACGCCCGTGGGCGAATCGCACGAGCTGGTCATTCGCGCCCCGCATGATCTGGCGAAAACCATCGCTCCCAAAGGCTCGATCACCGTCAATGGCGTCTCGCTCACCACGAACCGTATTACCAACGCCGACTTTTCGATCAACCTGATACCGCACACCATGGCCATGACCACCCTGCATCATCTGCGTGTGGGCAGCCGCGTGAATCTTGAGGTTGACCTCATCGCACGGTATGTGGAGCGGATACTTATCGCTAGCGCTGCGGCGTAGAATACGTACCTTTCCTGCTGCACTTTTTGACCTTTTGCCATGAACATTAGCCCTACCCAGGACATCATTGCCGAGATTCGCGCTGGCCATATGGTGATTCTTGTCGACGAAGAAGATCGTGAAAACGAAGGCGATCTTGTTTGCGCTGCGCAACACATCACGCCTGAAATGATCAACTTCATGGTCAAGCATGCACGCGGCCTGGTCTGCTTGACACTCACCGAAGCGCGCTGCCAGCAACTGGGCCTGTCGCCCATGACGCGCAACAATAAAAGCATGTTCAGCACGGCTTTTACCACCTCGATCGAAGCGGCAACGGGTGTCACCACCGGTATTTCAGCCCACGACCGCGCCCGCACAGTGCAAGTGGCTGTCGCCAAAAACGCCTGCGCTGAAGATATTGTTCAACCGGGCCATATTTTCCCGATCGCCGCCCAGCCCGGCGGCGTGCTGGTTCGCGCAGGTCACACCGAAGCCGGTTGCGATCTGGCACAAATGGCTGGCTGCGAGGCCGCAGCTGTTATCTGTGAAATTCTCAAGGATGATGGCAGCATGGCGCGGTTGCCTGATCTACTTGAATTCGCGGCCCAGCATCAGCTCAAAATTGGCACCATTCGCGATTTGATCCATTACCGTTCAGAAACTGAAACACTGATTGAATGCGTTGCTGATAAAGAAATCACCTGTGCTCAGGGTACGTTCAGGCTGCGTGCCTTTGTCGACAAAACCAGTGGCGACTCGCATCTGGCGCTCTCTCATGGGGAGATTAGCGCCGATCAGGAAACCCTGGTGCGTGTGCATGAGGCGGTTTCTGTACTGGATTTTCTTGGCGTACAAAATACCCGCCACAGTTTCAGCATCGATTTTGCCTTGCGCCAGATTGCTGTCGCAGACCGAGGTGTTGTGGTCATGCTGCATCATGCCGAATCCACTCGCGACATGCTCACGGCGCTGCAGGTTGATGCGGTCGCCCGCAAAACGGTCGCCAAGTGGGACCCGCGCTTGTATGGCATCGGCGCGCAAATTCTGCGCGACTTGGGCGTGGGCAAAATGCGCCTGATGTCCAACCCGCGAAAAATGCCCAGCATGGCCGGTTTCGGCCTGGAAATCTGTGGTTATTTCGCCCCCTGATAAAACAATTAAAAAGCCAAGTTAATCGAGACTCGCACGATGCGCATTCATGAAATAGAACCCCAACCGAACGGTCGCGGCTTGCGCATTGGCATCGTGCAAAGCCGCTTTAACGAACCCATTGGCGACGGTTTGCGCTCAGGGTGCCTGGCCGGACTTGCGCAGATGCAGGTTGCAGACACGGACATCACCTATGTCACGGTCCCCGGCGCGCTGGAGATTCCCTTGGCGCTGCAAGCGCTTGCCCAAAGCGGAAACTTCGATGCGCTGGTCGCCCTGGGCGCCGTCATTCGTGGCGAAACTTATCATTTTGAAATTGTTGCCAACGAATCCGCCCGTGGTATCACCGATGTGCAACTGAACACCGGCATCCCGATTGCCAATGCCGTGCTGACCACAGAAAATGATGATCAAGCACTGGTGCGCATGGTGCAAAAGGGCACAGAAGCGGCGGCTGCCGCTATTGAAATGGCGCAGTTGCTACGTGCGGTAAAAAAATAATGAGCAGCAGCAATTCAGCACGACATCGGGCGCGCGAGTTCGCGGTCCAGGGCTTGTACCAAAGACAGGTTGGCGGCCAGGATGAAGCCGCCATTCAAGTGCAGGCCGAAAGTGTGGCCGGCTTTCACAAAGCGGATAACGAGCTCTACCTTCGGCTGCTGCATGAAACGTTGGCTCAAGCGGAGACATTGCAAGCCGATATAACACCGCATATCGCCCGCCCATGGAATGAAATCTCGCCCATCGAACGTAGCGTGCTGCTCTTGGGTGCCTGTGAATTTCGTTTCCATCCGGAAACTCCTTATCGCGTCATCATCAATGAATGCGTTGAACTCACCAAAACCTTTGGCGGCACCGATGGGCACAAGTTCGTGAATGGTGTGCTGGACAAAATGGCTGCGGTATTGCGCACAGTTGAGGTTCAACCGCGCTAACCCGTACGCAGAGGAATTTCTCATGCCCTCTGAATTTGACCTGATCCGCCGGTTTTTTGTTCGCCCGACGCGACAAACGCTGCTTGGCGCGGGTGATGATGGGGCGTTGATTGCCCCGACACCCGGTTGTGAGCTCGTCATCTCGACCGATCTGCTCGTGGAAGGCACGCATTTTCTTAGCGACACCGCGCCTTTTGACCTCGGCTGGAAAACCCTCGCCGTCAATGTCTCCGATATGGCCGCCATGGGAGCTATGCCGCGCTGGGCGATGCTTGCCGCCGCATTGCCAGCACCGGCCAGTGACGGACTCAAGCCTTTTGACTGGCTCGATGCTTTTTCGCGTGGCTTTTTTGCCTGCGCCGATGCATTCAAAATCGATCTCATCGGCGGCGACACCACCCGTGGCCCACGTGCTTTTTGCGTCACGATTATGGGTGAGGTCCCTCGAGGAAAAGCACTGCTGCGCAGTGGTGCGCGAGTGGGCGATTCGATTTGGATCTCTGGCACGCCGGGGCGTGCGGCCCTGGGTTTGGCTCATTTACAAAGTCGGGCATCCCTTACCGAACCGCAGCTTGGTCAATGCCTGGCCGCGCTGCATCGCCCGCAACCACGCGTTGCCCTTGGCCTGGCACTGCGCGGCTTAGCCAGCGCTGCGATTGACGTTTCTGACGGCTTACTGGCTGATCTCGTGCACATCCTGACAGCCTCACACTGCGCAGCAAAGCTCCATATACCGCATCTGCCGCCCGCCGGATTAGCGCGCGATTGTTATCTTTCGGGGGGCGATGATTACGAACTGATATTCACGCTTCCCGCAACACACCACCCCTTCATGGCCACATTGGCTGTCGAACTGGATTTACCGCTCACCTGCATTGGCGTTATTACACCCAATACATCAGGCACGCCAGGTACGTTTGTTCTTCACGACGATCAGGGCTTACCCATTACCCCAGCGCGCCACGGTTTTGACCACTTTCTTTAATTTCTTTTTTACCGCTCATGTTCCTTCCCGCTCCGCCGTTTAAATTTCTTTTTCAGCACCCCGCACATCTCGTCGCCTGCGGCTTCGGTAGCGGGCTTTCCGGTTTTGCCCCCGGTACGGCGGGAACCGCTTTTGCCTGGATCACCTACGCCCTGCTGCGCGGGCAAATGCCAAGCGATCTCCTATTTGGGTTATTTCTTTTATTAGCCTTCGTGATCGGCGTTTCTGCCTGCCACACCACGGGCCGCGATCTCGGTGTGGTCGATCACGGGGCCATTGTGTGGGATGAAATTGTGCCGTTCTGGGCCGTCCTGCTATTCACGCCCGCTGGTTTTTGGTGGCAATTAGCGGCTTTTCTAAGCTTCCGTTTTTATGATGTCGTCAAACCCCAGCCCGCACGCTATTTCGATACCCACGTTAAAAATGGATTCGGGGTAATGATGGACGACGTCATTGCGGCAGGCTACACCGTACTGACCCTCGCTGTGGCCAAGGCGCTATTGGACGCCCTGGGGCACTAGCCATGGATGCCGATCTTGTTGCCTTGTCCCGCGCCATTGGCCAAGCCGCCACAAGCTATCCACACTCGCCGCGTATCGCTACTATTGCCACGGCAGAATCCTGTACTGGCGGCTGGGCAGCGCAAGTCATTACACATACGGCAGGCAGCTCATCATGGTTCGATCGCGGGTTTGTCACCTATTCCAACGCCGCCAAAAGTGACGTGCTGGGTGTACAAGAACATACCCTTATCACCCACGGGGCGGTCAGTGAGGCCACAGCGCGAGAAATGGCCATAGGCGCCTTGACACACTCTGCCGCGTCTCACGCATTAGCAATTACTGGCATTGCCGGTCCGGCAGGCGGGTCTGCCGCCAAGCCGGTCGGCACCGTATGTTTTGCCTGGTGTCGGAGAGGGGAGGCCGCATCTGCTGAAACCCGGTTTTTTTCAGGTGATCGTGAAGCCATTCGCCGACAGGCCGTGATTCATGCGCTCAACGGATTGTTTACTCGATTAGTTAAAAACCCAAAGTAAGCTAAGTCGGCAAAAACTATGCCATCCATGCCATAATCAAAACCATCTTCTAGGACAGAACTCATGGACGAAAATAAAAGCAAAGCACTTCAGGCAGCACTAGCCCAGATTGAAAAACAGTTCGGCAAGGGCTCCATCATGAAAATGGGCGAAGGCAATGTCAGCGACGACATTCAAATCGTCTCGACAGGCTCGCTGGGGCTGGACATTGCCTTGGGCATCGGTGGCTTGCCGCGTGGCCGCGTCGTTGAAATCTACGGCCCTGAATCTTCCGGCAAAACAACCTTATGTTTGCACGTGGTCGCTGAAATTCAGAAAGCGGGGGGTGTTGC
The DNA here is from genome assembly GCF_000934545.1 of Rugosibacter aromaticivorans. Classification (GTDB taxonomy): domain Bacteria; phylum Pseudomonadota; class Gammaproteobacteria; order Burkholderiales; family Rhodocyclaceae; genus Rugosibacter; species Rugosibacter aromaticivorans. The sequence continues at coordinate 232,088 of NZ_CP010554.1, read as the reverse complement.
TGCGTATATCGATGCAGAAAATGCACTCGACCCCGGCTATGCCGCCAAGCTGGGCGTGAATGTTCCCGACATGCTGATCTCGCAACCCGATACAGGCGAACAGGGGCTGGAAATCGCTGACATGCTGGTGCGTTCCGGCAGCGTGGATCTCGTGGTCATTGATTCAGTCGCAGCGCTCACGCCACGCGCTGAAATCGAAGGTGAAATGGGTGATCAACTGCCGGGCTTGCAAGCGCGGTTGATGTCGCAAGCCTTGCGCAAGCTGACATCGAACATCAAGCGCACCAATACGCTGGTCATTTTCATCAATCAGATTCGCATGAAGATCGGCGTCATGTTTGGCAGCCCCGAAACAACCACCGGTGGCAATGCGCTCAAGTTTTACGCGTCGGTACGGATGGATATCCGTCGCACCGGTGCCATCAAAAAAGGTGACGAGGTCATTGGCAACGAAACCCGCGTCAAAGTTGTCAAGAACAAGGTGGCACCGCCATTTCGCGAAGCACATTTCGACATTCTCTACGGGGAAGGTATTTCACGCGAAGGTGAAATCGTCGAGCTGGGTGTTGAACACAAAATCGTTGAAAAATCTGGTGCCTGGTATGCCTATAACGGCGAGAAAATTGGCCAAGGCAAAGACAACGCACGTGACTTTCTACGTGAACGCGCCGATCTCGCCACTGAAATTGAAAACAAGGTGCGCGCGGCCGTCGGTGTTGCCGGATTAAGCGCCCCCCCGGCTGAGTGATTCGATTTGAATGCGCTGCGCAGCCGGGCGATCAGGCTTCTCGCTCGACGCGAGCATACCCGCGCCGAACTCGCCAATAAGTTGGCGGCGCACGGAACACAGGAAGAAATTAACGCCGTGATTGCTGAACTCCAGGCTTGTCATCTCCAATCCGACGCCCGGTTCGCGGAAAACTATGTACGCGCCCAAGCTGCCCGCTTGGGTACATTGCGCTTGCGGCAAAACATGCTGGCCAAAGGCCTTGACCGCGACTTGGTCGAATCGCATCTCGCCGTTGCCGATATGCCGGACGATCTTGATCGAGCACGCAGCCTCTGGAACAGAAAGTTTGCAACGGCGCCAGCCAATGCCAAAGAATGGGCACGTCAAGCACGTTTTCTGCAAGGCCGTGGCTTTGCCAACGACACGATTCGGCGCTTGCTCAAAGCCCCTCTGGGAGAAGACGACGCATGACAGCCGTGGCAACCACCTTGTCAGCGCATAACCTGCGCAAAAAATATAAATCACGCACGGTAGTTACGGATGTTTCGTTTGAAGTCGCCGCTGGAGAAGTCGTTGGTCTACTCGGCCCTAACGGTGCGGGAAAAACCACCTGCTTTTACATGGTCGTTGGTTTGGTCGCCGCCGATGGGGGCGAAATACGGATTGATAACAACGGAGGTGAGGAGCATAACCGTCTGACCCATATGCCGATTCATCAACGCGCGCGCCTCGGTCTCTCTTATTTGCCACAAGAAAACTCGGTTTTCAGAAAACTCACCGTAGATGAAAATATCCGTGCCGTGCTTGAACTGCAAAATCTTGCGAAACAAGAAATCAATGACCGACTGGAAGTTCTGCTAGAAGAACTGCACATTTCCCATATTCGTAAAAGCCTGGCCATTTCTCTTTCTGGTGGCGAACGGCGGCGGGTTGAAATAGCGCGTGCGTTAGCCACCCGCCCACGTTTTATCCTTTTGGATGAACCCTTTGCTGGCGTTGATCCCATTGCCGTAGTCGATATTCAGAGCATCATTCGCTTTCTGAAAGAGCGTGGCATTGGCGTTTTGATTACCGATCACAATGTACGTGAAACCTTGGGTATCTGTGATCGCGCCACCATCATTAACGAGGGCTTGGTGTTGGCCGCTGGACATCCTGCCGAGATTGTTGATAATGAAAACGTGCGCCGCATTTATCTCGGTGAGCACTTCAGAATGTGATGAAACAGTCACTCCAGCTCAAAGTCTCGCAGCATCTGACGCTGACACCCCAGTTGCAACAGGCCATTCGTCTGCTGCAACTCTCGACACTTGAGCTCAACGCAGAAATTGATCAAGCCCTGCAAGAAAATCCCTTGCTGGAACGTATCGAATCTGATCAACAAAGCTACACCTCAGCGCTGGATCTCCCCACGCCATCATCAACAACGCCTGAGGCGAATGAACCCTTTGAAGAGCCTGCGGAATTTAGCGGTGGCGGCGAAGAGGGCTGGGGCACTGAGTTTTCTAGCAGCACTGGCCCGCGCGACCCTAACGACGATGACATCGATGGCGGTGAAACACAAACCGCCAGCATCAGCCTGCAAGAGCACCTCAACACGCAGCTGATGATGTCGCCTCTGTCTGATCGCGAACGTATGCTCACCGCTTTGCTGATCGAATCACTTAATGACGATGGCTATCTCGTGCAATCACTGGATGATTTGCTGGAGCTATTCCCTGCAGACGAAACCGATCATGAGACACTGCGCGAAGAACTGGCTGGCGCACTGCGTCACGTACAGAATTTTGACCCATCTGGCGTCGGCGCTCGCAGCGCTAAAGAATGCCTCACTCTGCAACTGAAGAATTTGCCGCCATCCCCGGAATGCCAGCTGGCGCTACTCATTGTTGAAAACCACCTGGATCACTTGGCTGCACACGATTTCGCTCGCATCAAAAAATCCCTGCGTTGTTCAGAAGACGATCTGCGCATAGCGCAAGAGCTCATTTGCTCACTCAACCCGCATCCCGGCTCGCAATTTTCTGCGCTGGATGTCCGCTATGTAATCCCCGATGTCACCGTAAGAAAAGTGCGTAAGGAATGGATCGTGACGCTTAACAACGAGGCCATGCCAAGGCTGCGCATCAACAAACTCTATGCTGATATTTTGCGGGGGGCCGGCAATGGTGCCGGTAGTTCAACGGGGCTAGCGGCTCAGCTGCAAGAAGCCAAATGGCTGATTAAAAATGTGCAGCAACGTTTTGATACCATCTTGCGTGTATCGCAAGCCATTGTCGATCGTCAGCGCGCCTTCTTCGACCATGGTGCAGTTGCCATGCGCCCGTTAGTTCTTCGCGAAATAGCGGAAGCCGTCAACTTGCATGAATCAACCATTTCCCGAGTGACCACCCAAAAATATCTGGCGAGCCCCCGGGGCGTTTATGAGCTTAAATACTTTTTTGGCAGCCATGTCGCCACAGATTCTGGCGGCGCGGCGTCAAGTACCGCAATACGCGCACTGATCAAGCAGCTGGTCAGCGCCGAGGATGGGAAAAAACCGCTCTCGGATGCGCGTCTTGCGGATATTCTCGGCGAGCAGGGGATCGTCGTAGCACGCCGCACCGTAGCAAAGTATCGTGAATTGCTACACATCCCGCCCGTCAATCTCAGAAAGAGTCTCTGAGTAACACACTGACAAGGAAATTATTTTATGAACCTCAATCTTACTGGTCACCATGTTGAAATCACCCCCGCCCTGCGTGAGCATGTCACCCTGAAACTAGATCGGGTGATCCGTCACTTCGATCATATCACCAGCACGCATGTCATCCTTTCTGTGGACAAGCTGCAACAGAAAGCCGAAGTGACACTGCACGTCAAAGGCAAGGATATTTACGCCGACTCAACGGATACAGACCTGTATGTTGCGATTGATCAGCTGGCCGACAAGCTGGATCGTCAAATAGTCAAACACAAAGAAAAAGCCTCTACGCGTCACCGCGACAAGCAACTGGATGTGGACAATCCTTAACCAGCGGCGCGATATACTTCGCGCCGCCGCTGGCAAGCACCCGATAATTACCCCGCGCAATCCTTCATGAATCACATCGCTCACCTGTTATCTCCTGAGAATGTCGTCGCTGCACTTGATGCAAGCAGCAAAAAACGGGTCTTCGAAGACGCCGGCATTCTTTTTGAGAATCACCAGGCTATTGCCCGCAGCGTAGTTTACGAAGCCCTTTTTGCGCGGGAGAAACTCGGCTCCACAGGCCTGGGGCAAGGCGTCGCGATACCGCATGGGCGCATCAAGGGACTCAAAAAACCACTGGGTGCATTTTTACGTCTGGAAGTGCCTGTGCAATTCGAAGCACCTGACGGCAAACCAGTCAGCCATATTTTTGTGCTGCTAGTGCCTGAAGCCGCCAACGAGCAGCACCTGCAATTACTTTCGGAACTCGCGCAAATGTTTTCCGACCGCGCCTTTCGTGAGCAACTCGCCAATGCGCCCGATACTGCAACCTTACATAGCTTGTTCGTCAATTGGAACGCCAGCTAATCGTCTCACAGCTGTTTGAACGCAACCGGGAACGGTTGCAGCTTACGTGGGTAAGTGGCGCCCTGACGCGCGTCATCTCCGCCAAAGATGAATTTGTGGCGCCTGCCGATTTGGTCGGCCACCTGAATCTCATGCATCCGGAACGCATACAGGTCATCGGCGCACCAGAGCTTGCCTGGGCGGCGCGGCAAGCGCCGGAAAAAGTGAAGCGCCACATGCAAACGATCTACAACGCGCAGCCGCCAGTGTTGATCATCGCCGATGGACTCGACGTTTCCGAGGACGTTCAGCGCGACTGTGAGCTATCGGACACGCCTCTGCTAAAAACGCCGCTCCCTGCAGCCTATGTGATTGACACGCTGCGACATTTCGTTTCCCGACAACTGGCTGAAACAATTGCCTTACACGGCGTGCTGATGGATGTCTTGGGTATGGGCGTTCTGATCACTGGTGATTCTGGTGCTGGCAAGAGCGAACTCGCGCTAGAACTTATCTCGCGGGGTCACGGTCTGGTCGCCGATGATGTCGTCGATGTATCACGCATCGGACTGGATATACTCGAAGGCCGCTGTCCAGATCTGCTACGCGACTTTCTTGAGGTGCGCGGGCTGGGTCTCATTAATATCCGAACCGTTTTTGGCGAAACCGCTTGCCGTCGCAAAATACGCTTGAAACTCATTGTGCATTTGCAAAAACCTGCACGTGGTGTACCCGAAGCGGCGCGCCTGCCGCTCGACGCCCAAAATGAAACCATTTTGGGCGTGCCAGTGCATCGCCTTACCCTGCCCATCGCCGCTGGCCGCAATCTGGCCGTGCTACTCGAAGCCGCTGTGCGCGTCACCATTCTCGGTTTGCGTGGAATCAACAGCATGCAGGAGTTCCTTGACCGTCAGGAAAATGCGCTGCACACTGGTGACGGGCAGGTCAACTAAGACCCTACTCTTGCGTTAGCCATTTACGGCCTTTGCCGTTACGTTATCGACTACTCAAGGAGAACACAATGAACAAACGGATGATCATTATTCTGGCTTCCCTTTTTGCCGCTAATCTAGCGCTGGCCCAAACCCCTGCCAGCGCCGGCAAGGATGCCACACCCGCGACTGCTGCTTCAGGTAATTGCGAAGCCAGCGCGGTGAGCAAGGCCGGCAAGCCTCTGTACGGCGCCGCCAAAGCAGCTTTTATTAAAAAGTGTGAAGGCGAGAACAAGCCCGCCACGGCAGACAAAAGCACCCAGCAAAGCAAGATGGCCATGTGCAACAAGGACGCCACAGGTAAGAAAGGTGCGGAACGCAAAGCCTTTATGAAAGACTGCCTGTCGAAGTAACAGCGCCTTTCAACCGTCCCCGCGCCGGCCAAATTGGGCCGGCGTTTTTTTGACGGGCAGGGCATATTACGCAACGAATAACTTGTTTTTTCTTCATATACTGTGACTCTCTACCTGGCCTCTGCATCCACACTTGGCTGGCGTGGACTCGTGTTATGATTAATCTTTTGTCATTACCTGCGAAGAAGATAGGTACCGTGTAGCCGACGGACCTAACAATAATATTTGCTCAAGGAGGTTGACGTTCGCATGGCCGCACAATCCATCAATAGTGCAGATGACAGCGGTTTCTTCTGGCACATTTACAACGAGGCCCGGGATCCCATCCTCCTGAGCCAGGATGGCGGCTTTCTTGATTGCAATCAAGCCGCCCTGACGCAGCTGGGCTTACGCGACAAAGCCGAACTCCGTCACCTGACGCTGATTTCGATCTCGCCGCCTTTGCAACCTGACGGCCGTGCCTCGGCTGAAAAGCTGACTGAAGTGTCAGAGCTTATCGCACAAGCCGGATATCACCGCTTCGAGTGGGCGTGCAAACGGGTGGATGGCTCCCTGTTCGATGTCGAAGTCACGGCCACAGTCATCACCATAAATGGCGAGCAGGTGATCCACGCACATTGGCGCGACATCGGCGAGCAAAAGCGCCTGGCCAGGGAACTGCACGAAAGCCAGGAGGCGGCGCGCAAAATTTTTGACGAAGCCGCCGACCCTGTCATCCTGTTCAAACAAAGCATTGCGGTCGATTGCAACAAAGCGGCACTGCAACAGCTCGGGTTTCACCACAAGCAGGATTTGCTGGGCCTTAGCCCACAAGATATAGCGCCACCGGTTCAGGAGAGCGGACAGCGGACAGCAGACCGCCAAACGGAAGTGACCGCCACCGCGATACGCGACGGCAAGACGAGTTTCGAGTGGCTGCTAAAGCGTGCCGACGGTTCGCTAATCGAGACTGAAGTTACGCTCACCACCATTACCGTGCATGGCGAGGAGATGCGGCACATGCGCTGGCGCGACATCGGCGAGCAAAAGCGCCTGGCCAGGGAACTGCACGAAAGCCAGGAAGCAGCGCGCAAAATTTTTGACGAAGCCGCCGACCCCGTAATCCTGTACGAACAAGGTGTTGCGATCGATTGCAACAAGGCGGCGCTGCAACAGCTCGGGTTTCACCGCAAGCAGGATTTGCTGGGCCTTAGCCCAGAAGACATATCGCCACCGGTTCAGGAGAATGGGCAGCAAACAAAAGATCGCAAAGAGGAAGTGATCGCCACCGCGCTACGCCACGGTAAAACGGGTTTCGATTGGCTGCTAAAGCGTGCCGACGGTTCGCTAATCGAGACTGAAATTACGCTCACCGCCATTACCGTGCATGGCGCAGAGGTGCTGCACATACGCTGGCGCGACATCAGCGAGCAAAAACGCCTGGCCAAAGACCTGCGCGAAAGCGAAGAGTCCTTCCGGCGAATTTTTGATGAAGCCGCTGCCCCGCTCATGATAATAAAAAAGGACGGCCGTATTTTCGACAGCAATCAGGCCGCAGTACGGCTGTTTGGTTACCCCAGCAAGCAGCTTCTTGCCGGCAAATCGCCGACAGAGATGGCTTTGCCCTCGCAGCCCGACGGACGCGCTTCTACCCAGATGGCGCAGGAGATGATCGCCATCACGCTGCACAAGGGGTACCACCATTTCGGGTGGCAGATGCGATGCATGGATGGCTCCCTCGTGGATACGGAAATCACCCTGACCAGGATAACCGTGCATGGCGAAGCGTTGATCCACGCGCAAATACGCGACCTGACCGAGCAAAACCGTCTGCGCGCCGCGCTGTATGCTGAAAAGGAGCGCGCGGAGATTACCCTCGCCTCGATCGGCGATGCCGTCATCACGACCGACGCCGAGGGGCGCGTCACCTTTCTCAACCATGTGGCCAGCAAGCTCACTGGCTGGCTGCCGAGCGAGGCTATCGGCCAATCCATGGCCGAGGTCTTCCATATCGTCAACGAAGCCACCCGCGCGCGGGTGGTCAGCCCGGTCGATGAGGTTTTGCAGAATGGCAAGACGGTCAACCTTGCCAACCACACGGTGCTGGTTGCGCGGGATGGCAAGGAATACAACATTGAAGATTCGGCCGCGCCTATTTTCCTGCGTGACGGCACGCTTCTGGGCTGCGTCCTGGTTTTCCATGATGTTTCCGAAAAGCACCAGTTGCTGAAAAGTGTGCGCTGGCAGGCGGGGCACGATGTGCTCACTGGTCTGCCGAACCGTGTATTACTTGCCGACCGGTTTCAGCGGGCATTGGCGAACGCCCGCCGCCAGAAAAATCTGCTGGGCGTGTGCCTGATGGATCTGGATCAGTTCAAGCCGGTGAATGATCTGTATGGTCACGATATGGGCGACCGCCTGCTGATTGAAGTCACCGGCCGCATAAATCAGGCCGTGCGCAGCGAGGATACTGTCGCCCGGCTCGGCGGTGACGAGTTTGCCATGTTGCTGGGCGGTCTTGCCGACCGCCAGCAACTGGAACTTGTCCTGCGGCGCATCCTTGAAACCGTCTCTGCGCCGTATGTTATAGGAGAACACACGATCAGCATTTCGGCCAGTATTGGCGTAGCCATTTATCCGCTTGATGAAGTCGACGCCGACACCCTGCTGCGCCACGCCGATCAGGCGATGTATCTGGCCAAGCAGGCAGGGCGCAACCGCTTCCACTGGTTCGACGTTGCGCACGACCGGCAGGCACAAACTTCGCAGCAGACGCTGGCCCGCATCCGCGAGGCGCTGCAGAGCGACGAGCTGTGTCTGCATTACCAACCCAAGGTGAATATGCGGAGCGGCAAGGTGGTAGGCATGGAGGCTTTGTTGCGGTGGCAGCATCCGCAACAAGGGCTGCTGCCACCGCTGGATTTCCTGCCTTTGGCCGAGCAAACCGATCTGATTGTCGACATTGGCGAATGGGTGATCGAACAGGCGCTAAAGCAAGGCAAAGCTTGGTTGGTAGCAGGAAAAAACTGGCCGATCAGCGTAAACATCGCGGCACGGCATTTTCAGCTACCGGACTTTCTCGACCGGCTGAAAATCATTCTCGCGCGCCACCCCGATGTGCCACCCCAGCAACTGGAAATCGAGATTCTCGAATCGGTTGCGCTGGGCGATATGCATCATGTGCAGCAACTGATTCTTGCGTGTCAGGCGCTCAGCATAAAGTTCTCACTGGACGACTTTGGCACAGGCTACTCGTCGCTGAGCTACCTCAAGCGACTGCCCGCCGATACACTGAAAATCGATCAATCGTTCGTGCGCGACATGCTCGATGATAAGGACGACCTGGCGCTGATTGAGGCGGTCATCGGTCTGGCGTCCGCATTTAACCGCAAGGTGGTGGCCGAGGGCGTGGAAACAATAGAGCACGGTGTGCTGCTGATGCGGCTGGGATGCGATATCGCCCAGGGCTATGGCATTGCGCGGCCCATGCCGACAGTGCAGATAATCGACTGGGCAGAGCAGTTTACCCCCGACCCGAAATGGCGCCAGTGGGCCAACGTACAGTGGGATATGCGCGATATCCCCCTGCTGATGGCGGAGCATGATCACCTTGTCTGGGTCAAGCACGTGCTTAAGACCGTGGCAGAAGGTACACCCTTGCAGCAGCTAACCCGTGGGCAACTGACCGACCATCACCTGTGCCGCTTTGGCCTCTGGTATGACGGCGACGGTCAGGCGCGCTATGGGCAGCTTGCCGAGTTTATTGCGATTGAACCGATCCACGCCCAAGTACACCAGACGGGAACGGAAATCATCCACCTGCACGAAGCAGGTCAAGTTGAGGCGGCACATACACAATGTAACACCCTTCTGGCGCTAAAAACCCAACTAGTGGAAAGCCTGGGTGCCTTGCAATTAATAACGACAGAGACAGGAGTAACGAGTTTTTCCCTCCCACATGAAGGTCCCGAAATGTACTGATCAGGAAAATGTACCGTCGCCCGCTACCGATGCCATACAGGTTTCGCGCGGTTTTTATGTGCATGGCGGATAATCGGGCTTTATTGCGTTTTGCCTTGGGGTACCAGCATGGGTCATTTTCAGCATCATGTGTTCTTTTGCACCAATCAGCGAGCGGCGGGTGAATCCTGCTGCAACGCCTTAGGCGCCAGCGAATTGCGCAGCTATGCCAAAGAGCGCATCAAGGCGCTGAGCGACACGCTACCGGGCCCAACCCGCATCAATACAGCGGGCTGCCTTGATCGCTGTGACCTGGGGCCGGTAATGGTCATCTATCCTGAGGCTGTCTGGTACACCTACGTCGACAAGGAAGATATCGACGAGATTATCGATCAGCATCTGGTCCATGGTCGCGTGGTTGAACGCCTGAAGGTGTGAGCATGGTGCAACCGCTCTTGATCGATGGTCCGGATGGGAAAATCGAGGTCTTCATCGATCTGCCAGCGGGGGATGCAGCACCCCAGGGCATCGCGCTGATTGCACATCCGCATCCGCTGTTTGGCGGTACGGCGGACAACAAGGTCGTCACCACACTGGCCCGTGCCCTGCGTGGCAAAGGCTGCATCACGCTACGGCCGAGTTTTCGTGGCGTGGGTGGCTCGCAAGGCACGCATAACCATGGCGATAAAGAAACAGATGATCTGCTCGCGGTGCTGGCCTGGGCGCAACAGCAGTGGGGAACGCTGCCAATCACCCTGGCCGGATTTTCTTTCGGTGCCTTTGTCATTACGCGCGTAGCCAAAAAGCTGGCCGATACCCAGTGTGATGCGCGCTGGCTGGTCTTGGTGGGCACCGCGGCCGGTTATATCGAAGGCGCGCGCAGCTATGCCACGGAAGCTGTAGCCACTGGCACCCTGGTAATCCATGGCGAAAAAGACACAACCGTACCCTTAGCCAATGTGCTCGCCTGGGCCGAACCGCTGGAGCTGCCCGTAGTGGTGGTGCCGGGTGCTGACCACTTTTTTCACCGCAAGCTGCATATCCTGCAAGACATTGTGCGCCGCGCGTGGCCCGCATGAACACGCTCACCCATGATGCGCCGTTAAGCATGCCACCGTTAAGCGTGCACCAGTTGCACAAATCGTATGCGGGCAAGGAAGTGGTCAATGGCTTAAGCTTCACCCTGCAACGCGGCGAATGTTATGGCCTGCTCGGCCCCAATGGCGCGGGCAAAACCACCACCTTGCGCTGCTGTCTGGGGCTCACTGCGCCCGATGCCGGCCAGATTTTTCTGGCGGGTTTTCCCGTACCCGAACAAGCGCGCGAAGCGCGCATGAAAATTGGCGTCGTACCGCAATTTGACAATCTTGACCCGGACTTTACCGTCGCTGAAAATCTGCTGGTTTATGGCCGTTACTTTGGCCTGGCGGACGCCATGCTGCGCCCTAGAATTCCCGCTTTGCTTGAGTTCGCCGGATTAGGTGGCAAAGAAAACGCCAATATCCGCGAGCTGTCCGGTGGCATGAAACGGCGGCTGACCCTCGCGCGTGCCCTCATCAATGACCCCGGCTTACTGATGCTGGACGAGCCCACCACCGGCCTGGACCCACAAGCGCGACATCTTATTTGGCAACGTCTGAAACAGCTGCTCACACAAGGTAAAACCATTTTGCTCACCACGCATTTCATGGATGAAGCCGAGCGCCTGTGCGACCGGCTCGCCATCATCGATAACGGCCGTTTGATCAGTGAAGGCGCACCACGCGAGTTGATTCGCCAACACATTGAAGCTCAAGTGGTCGAAGTGTATGGTGAAGACGCACCGGGCTGGGCGGCGACCGAAGCCCACGCTTTTTCACACCGGGTTGAAATCAGCGGTGAGACCGCATTTTGTTATGTTGCTGATCCCGCGCCGCTACTCGCCCATCTGGCCGCGCGCCCGGCGTTGCGCACACTGCACCGGCCGGCCAGTCTGGAAGATGTTTTTCTCAAACTCACCGGGCGTGATTTACGCGATTGATACAGCATCGCGCCGTATCACCAGCGCCGACTTTTCGCTGATACCGGAAAAAGTATCCCTCATAGCCACCCAGCACCTGCGATCACCACGCCATAACGTGCCGCTTTGCCCAACGCCATCCACAACGCGCCGGGCAGCCAGGGCAAACGCAGCCAGCCTGCCGCAGCGCATAGCGCATCGCCGATCACCGGTGCCCAAGCGAGTAAGAGCACCGGCGCACCCCAACGCCGTGCCAGCGCCAGCCGCTGCAGACTATGTGGCTCGTGCGGTTCCGGCAGCGCGCGCGCCATCCAGTAAGTCGTCATGCCGCCCAGCGTATTACCGATTGTGGCCAACACGAATGCCGCTTCTGTTTGCTCGGGATGCAGTTTGATCAGGGCAAGTAGCGCAAGCTCCGAGCCGCCCGGCAACACCGTGGCAGAAAGAAAAGCCGCGATAAACAGGCCAGCCAAACCAAACTGCAGGGTAAAAGAAAAATCCATGCCGCATGTTACCCTTCACACCCTCTTGCCGCGCTGCGGATTATTTGCCACATAATTTGTCACCACACCTGTCACCACCATGGACTACCTCGAAAAAATCCTCAATGCCCGCGTCTATGATGTCGCGGTAGAAACCCCGCTGGAGTTGGCGGCCAATCTTTCTGCCCGCTGCGGCAATCGCATTTTGTTAAAGCGCGAGGACATGCAGCCGGTGTTCAGTTTCAAGCTGCGCGGCGCGTACAACAAGATCGCGCATCTCACACCCACGCAGCGTAAACGCGGCGTGATCTGTGCTTCGGCGGGAAATCATGCGCAGGGCGTGGCGCTATCGGCGCAAAAGCTCGGCATACGCGCGGTGATCGTCATGCCCACCACCACGCCGCAGATCAAGATTGACGCGGTAAAAAAACGCGGCGGCGAAGTCGTATTGGCAGGCGACTCGTATGACGTAGCCTACGCACACGCGCTGACGCTGGAAAAGAAGTACCGGCTCACTTTCGTGCATCCGTTTGATGACCCGGAGGTGATCGCCGGACAGGGTACCATCGGCATGGAAATTCTGCGCCAGCATGCGGATCCGATTGAAGCCGTGTTCTGCTGCGTCGGCGGCGGCGGGTTGATTTCCGGCGTAGCCGCTTACATCAAGCGGCTACGGCCGGAGATAAAAATCATTGGCGTCGAAGCGACCGATGCCGATGCCATGACGCGCTCACTGGCCGCCGGGCGTCGGGTAAAGCTCGATACGGTCGGCCTGTTCGCTGATGGTGCCGCAGTCAAATATGTCGGCGCGGAAACCTTTCGCCTGTGCCGCGAATATGTCGACGAAATGGTGCTGGTGGATACCGATGCCATCTGCGCGGCGATCAAGGATGTGTTTGAAGATACGCGCTCGATTCTCGAACCGGCCGGTGCACTGGCCATCGCCGGCGCCAAGGCATGGGCGGCAAAACACCGCGTGCAGGACAAAACGCTGGTGGCGGTGGCCTCTGGCGCGAACATGAATTTTGATCGCCTGCGCTTTGTTGCCGAGCGTGCTGAAGTGGGCGAGCAGCGTGAAGCCCTGCTCGCCGTGACGCTGCCCGAGCGTCCGGGCAGCTACAAGAAATTTGTTACCCTGCTGGGCGCGCGCAATATCACCGAGTTCAACTATCGGTATCACAGCAGCGGCGAGGCGCATGTGTTCGTCGGCATGCAGGTCGCGGATCGCAAAGAGGCCAGCAGCCTCGTCACACAACTCAAAAAACACGGCTATCCTGCGCTGGACCTCACCGATGACGAAATGGCCAAGCTCCACATCCGGCATCTGGTCGGCGGCCATGCGCCACAGAGCAGCGACAAACTGCATGAACTGCTCTACCGTTTCGAATTTCCCGAACGCCCCGGCGCACTGATGAATTTCTTGAACAAGATGAGCGCAGGCTGGAATATCAGTTTGTTCCATTACCGCAACCACGGGGCAGATACCGGCCGCGTGCTGGTTGGCATGCAGGTGCCGCCGCAGGACATGAAAGCTTTTGGTGTGTTTCTTAAAAACCTCGGCTATCAGTTCTGCGATGAGACGAAAAATCCGGCGTACCAGCTGTTTCTGGGATGAGCGCAGATTCGACGATGCGTGGGCGATAAATGAATTTTGATTTCGACGTGCCGCAGACACGCGCGGGCACGGATTCAGAAAAATGGGCGAAGTACGCCGGGCGCGACATCCTGCCGCTATGGGTAGCCGACATGGATTTCGCCGCGCCGCCCGCCGTGATCACCGCCTTGCACGCGCGCGTGGCGCATGGCGTATTCGGCTACAACCAGCCCACGGCGCAGCAAACCGAAACCCTGGTGAATTATCTGGCGCGCCAATTCGCCTGGACCGTCGCGCCCGAATGGATTGTCTGGCTGCCGGGACTGGTTTCCGCGCTCAATGTGGTTTGCCGCGCCGTCGGCGAAAAAGACGATGCCGTGTTTACTGCAACACCGATTTATCCGCCCTTTCTCTCCGCGCCAAAACACGCAGAACGGCGCCTGGCCAGCGTACCACTAGTGCAAGGCAAGCACCGTTGGGAATGGGATTTCGACGCGGTGGATGCCGCACTAGAAGGCTCGTCAACATTTGAATCCGTTTCTGGAAAACTTTTCCTGCTCTGCCATCCGCACAACCCGACCGGCCGTGCATGGCAGATTGATGAGCTGACACAGCTTGCGCGGCTGGCTGAAAAACATGATCTTGTCATCTGCTCGGACGAAATTCACAACGGATTGATCCTCTCGTCGCCGTCTCACCAGCACCGAGTTTTTGCAACACTCGGCGACGACATCGCGGCGCGCACCATTACGTTGATGGCGCCATCGAAAACCTTCAACATCCCAGGATTGGGCTGTGCCTTTGCCGTGATTTCCGATGCCGCCTTGCGGCGCAAATTCACCACCGCCATGCGCGGCATCGTGCCGCATGCCAACGCCTTGGGCATGGCCGCCACTGAAGCCGCGTATCGTGCCTGCGACGACTGGCAAGCCGCGCTGCTGGATTATCTGCGCGGCAATGCACGCGCCGTTGAAAATGCCGTCGCCAAAATCTCCGGCCTTGCCATGCACCCGGTGGAAGCCACCTATCTGGCGTGGATCGATGCACGTGAATTTGCGCAACAACGCGGCATAGCCAACCCGGCACAGTATTTTGAAGCCCACGGTCTGGGTCTTTCCGATGGTACGGCCTTTGGCGCACCAGGCTTCATCCGCCTCAACTTCGGCACCCGCCACGCGCTGCTCGATGAAGCACTGACGCGGTTGGCAGTGGCGTGTCAGTAACTAAAAATAAGACAAGGAAAACAATATGACATCACACTTGCGGAACTGCTCAAAGACACCTACAAGCTGACGCAATTCAAACCCGCGCAAATTGCGGCATTGGAAGCCAGTATCACCCTGAAAGACTCAGGCAAGAAGCCTGCGCCCTATATCCATTGTCTGGTGCGCGGCAAGCCGATCAAACTGACCCCCGAGGAAGCTGTTCGTCAGTTGTATATCATGGTGCTCAAGGATGACCTGGGCTACCCCGTTAGTCGTATGGAATTGGAATACGGCGTCACATTTGGCCGCGAAAACTGGATGTGGTGGATGAAGCATTCGAGTACCTCATCAACAAAAGCAGCAAGGGCAAGAAAGGGCAGTATTTCACGCCGCGCTATGTGATTGATATGTGCGTGAAGATGCTTAACCCGCAAGAGCATGCAACCTTTATTGATACTACAGCGGGCAGTTGCGGCTTTCCCGTGCATGGCATTTTTCATGTGTGGGAACAGATTATGAAAGACGAGGGCTTGAGCAAAAGCCACTTGTTCACCACCGAGAAGAAACCCGCCCGTTGCGAAACCTATGCGCAGGAAAAAGTATTTGCCATCGACTTTGATGAAAAGGCCGTGCGTGTAGGCCGCACCTTGAACCTGATCGCAGGCGACGGGCAAACCAACGTGCTGCACCTCAACATGCTGGATTACGAACGCTGGGACGAAAAAACCAAACTTGTTTAGCCACGCACTGCAAGGCGGTAAGCGTACGCCGGACGGTATTGCCGAAGCGTTTACAGAGTTCGCCCAAAAGGAGCGATTAAGTTTTTTTCGCTAAGCCCTTTCAATGAAGCCCGCTACCGGACGTTGCTGGAAGAGCTGGAGGTTAGCGAAATTCGTCTATCGAACTTGGAGAGGACTTGGCGTTTAGATTCCCTATTTTATTCAAAAACCAATCTGCAAGCATCGAAGCAGTTAGACCTGCTTAGCGCAAAACCAATAACAGAATTTGCCAGCGTGTCAGATGGCAACCACATGCACATCAGCGATGAGTTTTACTAAAGACGGCGGAGTTCCTTATTACCGTGGACAAGACATTTCACGCCGCCAACATGGGCGGCAACTGGACGGCTACCCAAAACTTCATGCAGCAATACGAACAATGTCGCTGCGGCAAGCCGCAAATTGCAAACTGGCAAGAATGTCTTCGCGCTCAAGATCAGGGAAATCCGTCAGGCTTCCATACTCACGCCTTCGTCCATCATTTCAAGGATATCGCTGACCCGAATGCGCATGCCGCGGATGCACGGCTTGCCGCCACATTTTCCGGGCTTGCTGGTGATGCGATTAAGCAGGCTGGCATTCATTGGTGGGGCTCCTCGGTAGGATGCGAAAAATCATAAATCAAAATTGCCAATCAAAACCGCACTATCGGCGAGGAAGTGTTATCCCCGCTTCGGTAACAATAACATCCAGCGGCACATCATGCGCTTGCGGCCGGATGCTGGGCACACGGGCCAGTTCAAAGCCCACGCCGATAGTCAACGGACGCGGAACCTGAACGGCCAAGGTGCGGTCGAAGTAACCGCCGCCGTAACCCAGCCGGTAGCCTGCGCCGTCGAAAGCGACCATGGGCAGCAGTACAATGCTGGGCGCCAGTTCTTCGCCCACTGCGGGAATCGGGATGCCGTAACGGTCGCTGCTCATCGGTGTTGTCGGCGTCCACGCGCGAAAAATCATCGGCGTATCGAGTGCGATCACTACCGGCATGGCGGCGCGCCAGATACACTGCGAGATACGCTGAATCAGGCGACTAACCAGCGGGCTGGCATCGAATTCGTTTTTTGTCGGCGCGCAGAAAGCTAACGTATTCTCAAGCTGCATGGCGGATACATTGAGAAGGAAGGATTCTAAATGCGCTTCGATACGCGCTGAAAGTCCAGCGTGGGCTGTGTGTTCAAGCGCTAGGCGAGCGGCCAGTTTTTCGCGGCGCAATGCCGCGCGAAAAGCGGAAAAATCGGCAGTATCTTCGGCGGGCGCTAAATCGCGGGGCATGTTAAGGTAAAAGCATGTATTTAAATCACGAATTGAATAATGGCATGAAACGATCGGCAGGCAAACAACCCCGGATACAGCGCCCTATTTTTTGCATAGCACAATTATGCCTGGGGCTGTGCTTCGGGCTGTCCCTCAGTGGCACGGCAGGCGCAGCGCCAATGTTTTCTGCCATAAACGATGCAGCGTTTCTTGCCGCGCGCGATGCAGTGCGAACAGGCGATACAGCGCGTCTGGGGAAAGCCGTGGCGGCGTTGCCCGTCGATTATGTATTGCGCCCCTGGGCAGACTACTGGCAGTTGCAACAACAACTGGCCGAGGACGATGACAACGGCATTGCCCCTTTTTTGCAGACGCATGAGGGCAGCTATCTCGCTGAAAAACTGCGGGATGACTGGCTACATTTTTTAGGCAAAAAATCAGACTGGGTTCGCTTTCAGCGTGAGTTTTCTTTGCTCTCCCAGCCCGATATCGCACTAACTTGTTATGCCGCCCAGGCCGCAGGCACACCCCAAAAGGTTCGTACGCTCTGGCTCTCATCGCAGGAACTACCCGCTGCTTGCATGCCGCTGGTGGATCAACTGGTAGCGACAGGCGATTTAACAGTAGAAGAAATCTGGCAGCGCGTGCGGCTTATGTTGGCTGCCGGAAAAGTCGGCGCTGGCAGAACGGCGGCGGCGTACCTTCGGCCTGAACAAAGCTTTGAACACGGCAGCCTGGAAGCCATTGCGGTGGACCCTAATTGTTACTTCAAACGTTTACCCCCATCTTTTGCCGCCACCCGCCGCGGACGGGAAATGGCTCTGTTTGCCTTGCAAACGCTGGCACGAAACGATTTGCTTGCGGCGGCTGCGCGGTTACGCAGTCTCGAAGAAAAATTGCCCTCCGCAGATACCCACTATGCCTGGGGACAACTGGCACGGTTAGCCGCCGGACGTCATTTACCTGAGGCATTGGTCTGGTATGACCTGGCGGCAGAAACACCGCTTGATGAAGAGCAAACAGCTTGGCAGGTGCGTGCCGCCTTGCGCGCGCACGATTGGGGGCGCGTGCAGCGCGTCATTGCAGCCATGCCCGCTGAATGGGCACAGCGACCAGAATGGATTTACTGGCAAGCGCGCGCATTAACGACACTCGGTCAGGCGGAAAAAGCCAATGCACTATTCTTGCGCATTGCCGGGCAACCCAATTTTTATGGCCAGCTGGCGTCTGAAGAAATGGGATGGACCGTACGCTTGCCATTACAAGCGCCTCCGCCATCGCCCGAAGAAATTGCCGCCGGAGAAGCGCACCCCGGGTTGCAACGCGCGCTGGAATTATTTCGCCTCAATATGCGGGTTGAAGGCGTGCGTGAATGGAATTGGAGTTTGCGCAACATGAATGATCGCGCGCTGCTGGCCGCCGCTGATCTTGCACGCCGCCACGCGGTGTGGGATCGGGCTATTTCCAGCGCAGACCGCACGCAGGATGCGCATAACTTCAGCTTACGCTACCTCGCGCCTTATTATGATCAAGTCACGTCTGAAACCGATGCACAGGGCGTGGATACGGCCTGGGTTTATGGCTTAATGCGGCAGGAATCGCGCTTTGTGACGCAGGCCAATTCAGCGGTGGGCGCCAAGGGATTGATGCAGGTCATGCCGGCCACAGCCCGGTGGGTTGCCAAAAAAATCAAGCTGGCGAATTTTCATCCGCATCAAATGAGCGACATAGAAACCAATGTACGGCTGGGCGTGAGTTATCTGAAACTGGTCCTCGAATCTCTCGACAAATTACCGGTGCTCGCCTCAGCAGCTTACAACGCCGGCCCCGGCCGCGCCCGTCGCTGGCGCGGCGATCAGCCACTAGAAGGCGCAATTTACGCTGAGACGATTCCACTGACAGAAACCCGTGACTATGTGAAAAAGGTCATGAGCAATACAATGTATTACCACCTGCTGTTCAACAGCACACCGCAATCCCTCAAAGCTCGCCTTGGCATCGTGCAACCCGCCGGTGCCAGGGATGTCGTGGATACAGCGGTGCAGGATTTGCCGTGAAGAATATTCTGGTCATTGGCGGCACAGGTTTTGTTGGTCGCGCCCTCCTGGCTGAACTGACCCGCGATGTGGTCTATGCATCCCGCAGGAATTGCTCTTGGGGTGATGGCCTCTTCATCACCGTGCCAACGCGCCACCGTGAGCGTGCCAAAGCGCTGACGGTGCTACCCACCGTAAAAATCATCGAGGCAGACGTCCATGATCCGGTCACACTTGCACAGCTCATGTCAGGGCAAGATGCCGTGATCAATCTGGTGGGTGTGTTGCATAGCGCGGAGGGAGTTCCCTATGGTGCAGACTTTGCCCGCGCGCATGTCGAGCTACCGCAAAAAATTGCCACTGCAGCGCGGGCGGCCGGTGTACGGCGGGTACTACAGGTCTCTGCACTCAAGGCAAGCCCAAACGCTCCTTCCGCTTACTTGCGCTCGAAGGCCGCAGGTGAAGCGGTAGTGCAGGCGGCTGGTGGTGAGTGGACGATCTTTCGCCCGTCCGTGATTTTTGGTGAGGGCGATGCCTTCCTGACACGCTTTGCGCGACTGGCGAAAGTCGTGCCGTTTTTTCCGCTGGCTTCTGCTCATGCGCGTTTTCAGCCAATTTGGGTCAAGGATGTTGCAGCGACGATTGCAGAAAGTTTGCAGCGAGCAGAAAGCATCGGTCAGATTTATGAGCTTGGCGGCCCGCAGCAATACACCTTGACCGAGCTGGTGCGTTATGCCAGCGTCACGGCGGGGCATCCACGTCAGGTGTGGCCTTTGCCCGAATGGCTGGCCTGGCTTCAAGCACGAGTAATGGAATGGCTACCCAATCCTCCACTGACACGCGACAATCTGCGTTCAATGCAAGTGGACAGTGTCTGCGCAGCAAATACAGGCTTACCTTTCCAGCGAATAGCAACGCCGCTGGAAGCCGTTGCGCCGCATTATTTAGGGTAGCCTGGATGATGAAAATTTATGCCGTCGGCGGCGCGGTGCGTGACGAACTTTTAGGTCTGCCTGTAAAAGATCACGACTGGGTGGTGGTGGGCACAACGCCCGAAGCCATGCAGGCGCAAGGTTTTGTGCCGGTGGGACGCGATTTCCCCGTGTTCCTTCACCCCAGGACACACGAAGAATATGCGCTCGCCCGCACCGAGCGTAAAACCGCGCCGGGCTATACCGGATTTATCTTTCATGCAGATTCCGCAGTGACTCTGGAAGAAGATTTACGTCGCCGTGATTTAAGCATCAACGCCATCGCCAAAGGCGACAACGGCACGCTGATCGACCCTTACGGCGGTCGCGCCGATCTGGCCGCGAAAGTCTTGCGCCATGTCTCGCCCGCCTTCGCCGAAGACCCGGTGCGTATCCTTCGCGTAGCGCGCTTTGCCGCGCGCTTTAGTGACTTCACGCTGGCAGAGGAAACCCTCACGCTCATGCAACAGATGGTGACAGGGGGCGAAATCGATGCACTGGTGCCCGAGCGTGTCTGGCAAGAACTTGCCCGCGGGTTGATGGAAGCCACGCCCTCGCGCATGTTCGCGGTGCTCGACGCCTGTGGTGCCTTGGACAAATTGCTGCCCGAACTTGCCGCGCTAAAAGATGTGCCGCAACGGGCAGATTTTCACCCCGAGATCGATACCTTCGTGCATGTGATGATGGTCATTGATATGGCGGCGCGCCTTGCTGCACCGCTGCCCGCGCGGTTTTCTGCGCTCACTCACGACTTGGGCAAGGGGCTGACACCGGCCGATGTACTACCGCGGCATCCGGGGCATGAGCAAAAAAGTGTCGCACTGCTCGCCCCGCTATGCGATCGCTTGCGCGTGCCCAGCGACTGCCGCGAGGTGGCGCGGCTTGTCGCCCGCTATCACGGCAGCATCCACCGCGTTGATGAGCTGCGCCCGACCACTCAGCTGGAGTTGCTGGAAGCCTGCGATGCCCTGCGCCGACCTGAGCGCTTCCTGCAAATTTTGCTGGCATGCGAAGCCGATTATCGCGGCCGCCTCGGCTGGGAAGCGCGCGCCTACCCGCAGGCACACGCGTGGCAGGCAGCGCTGGCTGCCGTGCGCACCGTTGATGCAGGGGCCATTGCGCGTGAGCTCATGCAGCACACAGAAGCGGCCCAAAAAGTTCCCGAAGGAACGCACCGCGCTGGTGATGCGGCGGCGATGGAAAACACTACCGCCAAAGAGAGTACAGAAACGTCTTTCGTTTCACCTTCCTCGCGCCTCGCATCGATGATTGCTGCTCGTGTGCGTTCAGCGCGGCTAGATGCAATCAAAAAAATTAACCCTTAGATAACCGTACCCGAAGAAAAATAAAAATGAATATGCCCCACGAAAAACCCTATGAACTACTCACGCGCCGGCCGCCTGGCGCAGCACATGCCACACCGCTATTGTTTATTCATGGGGCCTTCACCGCCGCCTGGTGTTGGGATGAGCATTTTCTACCGTTTTTTGCCGAGGCAGGTTATATCGCGCATGCGCTCAGCTTGTCTGGTCATGGGGCATCCCCTGGACGCGACAGGCTCGATACGCTGTCTATCGACGATTACGTGAATGATGTGGCAATTGCAGTCGCTGGTTTGCCTGCACCACCCGTGCTGATCGGGCACTCCATGGGCGGGTTTGTCGTCCAGAAATATCTGGAAAAACACACGACCCCTGCCGCCGTATTGATGTGTTCTGTTCCGCCGCAAGGCTTGCTTTCTGCCGCCATGGGTTTGCTGTTTTCACGGCCGGGACTGATGAAAGATTTGAACACGATGCTCAGCGGTGGCCAGGTTGCGCTGGATTCTTTGCGTGAGGCGCTGTTTGCACAGCCAGTCAGTGTCGATCAACTGCAACGCTTTTATCGCATGGCGCAACCGGAATCACACCGGGCTCTGTGGGATATGTCGCTATTCTGTCTGCTGCAAACAGGACTTGTACGCCGCACACCCTTGCTTGTTCAAGGCGCTGAACTTGACCATCTGATCGCCGCATCCCTCGTTGAAATGACCGCGCGAACCTATGGCGTCACCGCACATATTTTCCCCGGCATGGGGCACGGTCTGATGCTTGAGCGCGACTGGGAAAAGCCCGCCCAAGGCCTGCTAGACTGGTTGCAACATTTGCAACTGAAAAAGGGAAACAGAAATGATCATTACGTTTAAATCAGCTGCAGCGGGGGACGTCATCATGTTTCGTGATGTTGCCCACCGCTTGATGCAGATCATGGGCAAAGACGCCACTGACCAAGGCATTATCACCATCGAGCAATTGCCCGAAGCAATTCGCTGTTTAAAAACAGCGATTAGTGAAGACAAACAGCGCCTCACTGCAATGCCCGAAGAAGAGCGACCGCTGAAAGAAAAAGGGGCCTTTGGCGAGCGCCCCTTTGTCAGTCTTTATCAGCGCGCCACACCCTTACTTGATCTCATTGAATGGGCGCAGAAAAAACAAAAGCCTGTGGTTTGGGGTGTGTAATTAAATACGGTGTAACTGCACTTCGCTGGCCGTCGCTTTACCACCCCTGCCGAGCACCAGAAAACCAAAAATTGCCCCAATAATGAGCATGCTGGCCGAATAAATAGCCGAGGGCAGCGCCAGCCCTGGATTGTTCAGCACCTTCATGCCGATATACATGGCCAAGGCCGCGTTATGGATGCCGATCTCATAGCTGATAGCCGTCGCCATCGGTTTATCCAGCCCAGACAGGCGGCTCACGTAAAAACCAGAAAACAAACTGATCAAATTGAATATCACCACCGCAGGGCCCAAGTGACTGAAATACTGCAATAGCGCATTCCATTCACGCATCAGTGTCAACCCCATCAATGCCAGTAACAGCAAGGCGCTGAATATTTTCATCGGCTTATCCATCCGGGCAGCAAACCTGGGTGCTTTAACCCGTGCGAGCATGCCAATCGACACGGGTATTATTATCAGCACAATCACTTCAACTACCTTACCCATCTGCAAGGGTACGACTTGCCCTGTTTTGGCAAAAATTTCAATCGCCAGATTGGCAATCAGCGGCAAGGTAATAATCGATAGCACGGTGTTGATCGCGGTAAGCGAAATGTTCATCGCCAGATTACCACCGAACAAATGGCTGAAAAGATTGGCAGAGATTCCACCAGGGGATGCTGCTAAAAGCATCAAGCCAACGGCATAGATGGGCGTCAAATCAAAGAAAACGATCAGCGCGTAACAGGCCAACGGCAGAATAATCAGTTGCAGCGATAACGCAATCACAACAGCTTTAGGGTGCGTCTTGAGGCGAACAAAGTCGGCCAGCGTGAGCGACAAGCCCAGGCCGAACATCATTAATCCCAAACAAAGCAGCATCAAGGTGGGAACATGAGCCAGCAGATTCAGAGTTGTCATGGTGAATGGGTATCCTCAATAATTTTTTATGAATATGCTGGCCATGCATGCTGTTCAGTCGTACTGAAAACGCATTTACGCCGCACACTCATTCTATGCAAAGGCAGCCTGTAGGTACAATGCGCAGTCCCTGTTTTACTACTCTTTTTCTCGCATGGGTTTTTTCTCCTGTGCGCTTTGCCCCCTGGATTGAACCATGAAGAAAATTCGTAGCTTGCTGGTTGCCAACCGCAGTGAAATAGCCATTCGCGTGATGCGTGCTGCCAGTGAATTAGGCATCCGCACGGTGGGCATTTATGCCAATGAAGATCGCTTTGCGCTGCACCGCTTCAAGGCGGATGAGAGCTATCTCGTCGGCGAAGGCAAGAAGCCCATCGAGGCCTATCTTGATATCGAGGACATCCTGCGTGTTGCCAAAGAAGCTGGAGTTGATGCGATTCACCCAGGGTATGGGTTTCTTTCGGAAAACCCCGACTTCGCCGAAGCTTGCGCGCGTGAAGGCATTATTTTCATTGGCCCGCGGCCCGAGGTCATGCGCACCTTGGGCAACAAAGTGGCAGCGCGTGAAGCCGCTATTGCGGCGGGTGTGCCTGTCATTCCTGCTACCGGCACCTTGCCGGATGATCCTGCCCAAATGCGGCGTTTAGCACAAGACATTGGCTATCCGCTCATGCTCAAGGCCAGTTGGGGTGGTGGCGGTCGCGGCATGCGCGTCATTGAATCGGAAGCCACACTCGATGAATTGGTCGCCGCCGGGCGGCGCGAATCGCTCGCCGCTTTTGGCAGCGATGAAATGTATCTGGAAAAACTCATACGCCATGCCCGCCATGTTGAAGTACAGGTATTGGGTGATCTACATGGCCAACTGATACACCTGTTTGAACGCGACTGCTCAGTGCAGCGGCGCAACCAGAAAGTCGTGGAGCGCGCGCCAGCGCCTTATCTTGACGAAGCAACGCGCACTGATCTGTGCGAAACCGCCTTGAAGCTGTGCCGCAAAGTGGACTACACCCATGCCGGAACGGTCGAGTTTCTGATGAATGTCGAAACAGGTCATTACTATTTCATCGAGGTTAATCCGCGCATCCAGGTTGAACACACGGTTACCGAAGAAGTCACGGGAATCGACATTGTCAAAGCGCAAATTCGCATCAGCCAGGACGCGCGCATGGGTGAGGAAAACTCAGGACTGCCGGCGCAGCATGAGGTACGGCTGCTCGCCCATGCCTTGCAATGCCGCATCACCACGGAAGACCCGGAAAACAATTTCACGCCCGATTACGGCCCCATTACGGCTTACCGCAGCGCTGCCGGTTTTGGCGTCCGCCTGGATGGTGGCACGGCCTATAGCGGCGCGATCATCACACCATTTTTTGATTCCCTGCTGGTCAAAGTAACCACCCGTGGCCAAACCCCTACCGAGGCAATCAGGCGGATGGATCGCGCCTTGCGCGAATTTCGCATCCGTGGCGTAGCGACGAATCTGCATTTTCTGGAAAATGTTATTCGTCATCCGCTGTTTCGTTCGGGTGAGTGCACCACGCGATTTATCGATGACACCCCCGAGCTGTTTCGTTTTAGCCCCCGCCGTGATCGCGCGACACGTCTCTTACGCTTCATAGGCGATGTGGTCGTCAACGGCAATCCGGAAATGGCGGGTCGCAAAAAGCCCGACCATGTGCTGGCGCCAGCGATGAAACCCCGTGGCAACCCCAGCAACCTCATCAGCGCGATACCTGCCGGCATGCGGGATCGCTTAAAAATACTAGGGCCCACCGGGTTCGCCCAGTGGTTACGCGCCAACCCGCAGGTCATGCTGACTGACACCAGCATGCGCGATGCGCATCAGTCACTGTTTGCCACGCGCATGCGCACGCGCGACATGCTGGATATCGCCCCGCATTATGCCCGCTTGCTACCACAGCTACTCTCCATGGAATGTTGGGGTGGGGCAACCTTCGATGTGGCGTTACGCTTCCTGAAAGAAGACCCCTGGGAGCGCTTGGCTAAATTGCGTGAGCGCATACCGAATATTCCTTTCCAAATGCTGTTGCGTTCTGCCAATGCGGTGGGTTACACCAATTATCCGGACAACGTGGTTCAGTTTTTCATCCAGCAGGCAGCCCAAGCAGGCATCGATATTTTTCGCGTTTTCGATTCACTCAATTGGGTGGACAACATGCGGGTTGCCATGGACAGCGTGATCGAATCGGGCGGCGTGTGTGAAGCGGCGATCTGCTACACCGGCGATATTTTTGATCCCAAACGCGCCAAATTTGATCTCAAATATTACGTCACCATGGCCAAACAGCTGGAAAAAGCCGGGGCGCATATTCTGGGCATAAAAGATATGGCGGGCGTGTGTCGGCCGCGGGCAATTCGTACGCTGGTTGCAGCCCTGCGAGATGAAACTGGCTTGCCCATTCATTTCCACACCCATGACACATCCGGTATTGCCGCAGCCTCCGTGCTGGCTGCGGTGGAAGCCGGTGTTGACGCCGTCGATGGGGCCTTGGATGCCCTCTCTGGCTTAACCTCGCAACCGAACCTGACCTCGATTGCCGATGCCTTGGCTGGCAGCGATCGGGCGCCTGAAGTAGATACCAATGCCATGCGCGAGATTTCAAATTACTGGGAAGGTGTACGGCGGTTTTATGCACCGTTCGAGGCAGATATTCGCTCCGGAACATCGGATGTCTATCACCACGAAATGCCCGGCGGTCAGTACACCAACTTGCGCGAACAAGCCCGCGCCATGGGGTTGGAACACCGCTGGCCGGAGGTATCCGGCGCCTATGCGGAGGTCAATCAGCTCTTTGGTGACATCGTTAAAGTCACGCCCACCTCCAAAGTTGTTGGCGATATGGCTTTGTTCATGGTAGCCAATGATCTTAGCCCCGATGATGTGACCGACCCTGCACGGGAAGTGGCCTTCCCCGAATCGGTTGTCTCGCTCTTTAAGGGCGAACTGGGCCGGCCACCGGAAGGCTTTCCAGAAGCGCTGTCAGACAAGATTCTGCAAGGCAGGAAGCCAATGCCTGAGCGGCCAGGCAAGGGGCTGCCCGCCGTTGATCTCGATGCGGAACGTCACCTCGCTGAGAAAACCGTTGGTCGCCAGCTCAGCGACCAAGACCTCGCATCGTGGCTGATGTATCCCAAAGTATTCACGGATTTTTGTGCGCACCACATTAAGTATGGTGATGTCAGCCAATTGCCTACACCGGTATTTTTCAACGGCATGGCACAAGGTGAAGAAGTTTCTGTGGCCATTGATGCAGGCAAAACATTAATCATCCGCTTGCAGGGTAGCGCTGACATCACGGACGATGAGGGCGACGCCAAAAAACTCTTTTTTGAGCTCAACGGTCAACCTCGTTTGGTACGTGTTCAAAAAACGGGCGTGTCACAAACGCAAACGCGGCGCGAACGGCCCAAGGCAGATAGTGGCAATCCAGCGCATATTGGTGCCCCGATGCCAGGAACGATCGTCACAGTATCCGTAAAACCCGGCCAGAAAGTGAAGCGCGGCGACCCACTGGTGTCTATTGAAGCGATGAAGATGGAATCGGTTGTTCGCGCTGAACACGATATGACGATTGTCGACGTGTTTGCGAAAAAAGGGCAGGCAGTTAACCCGAAAGATTTACTGCTGACAGTGGCTGACTAGGTGACAAACTCAGTGGTCAAACCGGGACAGCTACTTTTAAAGCAACGGTGCCAGCCACCGTTCAGCTTCGCTCACCGGCATGCCGCTGCGCTGTGCCCAGTCTTCCAGCTGGTCGCGACCGATTTTGGTGACAGCAAAATATTTCGCTTCGGGGTGCGCCAGATAAAACCCGGCAACTGAAGCGGCGGGGGTCATGGCAAAGTTCTCGGTTAATTCCATGTCCGCATTGGCCGGTGCGTCAAGCAACTGGAACAGCGCGGCTTTAACGGTGTGGTCGGGGCATGCCGGATAGCCCGGTGCCGGGCGAATGCCGCGATATTTTTCGGCAATCATCTCATCAAACGCTAAGGTCTCGTCCGCAGCGTAGCCCCAGGCGTCACGGCGTACCTGCGCGTGCAACCATTCAGCCGCCGCTTCAGCCAAACGATCAGCGAGCGACTTTAAAAGAATGGCGCGGTAGTCATCATGCTGCGCGGCAAACTCGGCCAGTTTTTTCTCGATGCCGATGCCCGCGCTCACGGCAAACGCACCGGCGTAATCGGGAATGGCGGTCTTTGCCACCGTATCGCCATCGCCGATTTTTTGCCCCGACTTGGGCGCGACAAAATCAGATAAACACTGATGCGGTTTACCCGCCGGACGCTCCTGTTGCTGGCGCAATCCGTGCCAGGTCATCAGCGGCGTAGTGCGCGATTCATCATCAAAAAACACGATGTCGTCACCCACCGCGTTGGCCGGAAACAGGCCAAATACGGCGTTGGCCGTCATCCACTTTTCTGCGATCACTTGTTGCAACATCGTCTGAGCATCACGGTAAACGTTGCGTGCCGCTTCACCCACCACCGCATCGTCGAGAATCTCCGGAAAGTGCCCGGCCAGATCCCAGGTCTGAAAAAACGGGCCCCAATCGATATAGTCGGCCAGTGTCGCCAAATCAAGATCGCGCAACACACTGACGCCCAGCTGGCGCGGTTTGACGGGCGCATAGTCAAGCTTGGCGCGATTAGCCCGCGCTGCCGCAAGGGATACCAAGGGCACACCTTTTTTTGCCGCGTGCTGAACGCGCACTTTCTCGTAGTCGGCCGCCACCTCATCAACAAACGCGGCACGCATATCGATCGAGAGTAATTGCGTCACCACACCCACAGCGCGCGAAGCATCTGGCACATACACCACCGGACCGTCGTAATTCGGTGCGATTTTTATCGCGGTATGCGCACGGCTGGTCGTGGCGCCACCGATCAGTAGCGGCATCGGGCCGTTGCCGCCCTTGCCACCCAATCCCTGACGCTTCATTTCGCTGGCAATGTGCGCCATTTCTTCCAGCGACGGCGTGATCAAACCCGACAGCCCGATAGCTTGCGCACCATGCTCTTTGGCGGCGTGCAAAATTTTGTCTACCGGCACCATGACGCCCAGATCAACCACATCGTAGCCATTGCAGCCGAGCACCACACCGACGATGTTTTTGCCGATGTCATGGACATCGCCCTTTACTGTGGCCATGATGATCTTGCCTTTGCTGGTGGAACCCGTGCGCTTTTTTTCCGCTTCGATATAGGGCAACAGATGCGCCACCGCGAGCTTCATCACGCGGGCGGATTTAACCACCTGCGGCAAAAACATCTTGCCTGCGCCGAACAGATCGCCCACCACGTTCATGCCCGCCATCAGCGGCCCTTCGATAACCGAGAGCGGCGGTTTGCCTTCGCCCATCAGCGTGGCGCGGCACTCTTCGGTGTCGGCCACCACGAACTCGGTGATGCCTCTGACCATGGCGTGTTCCAGCCGCTTTTCTACCGACGCATCGCGCCAGGCCAGATCAACCACTTGCTCTTTGGCCTGACCTTTGACTGTGCTGGCAAATTCCACCAGCGTCTCGCCAGCGCCGACTTTTCGGTTGAGCACCACGTCTTCCACTTTTTCACGCAGCACCGGGTCAAGATCGTCATACACGCCCAGTTGCCCGGCATTGACAATACCCATGGTGAGTCCGGCTTTGACCGCGTGATACAGAAACACCGTGTGAATCGCTTCACGTACAGAGTCGTTACCGCGGAAAGAAAACGAGACGTTGGAAACACCGCCCGAGGTGCGTGCATGCGGCAGGTTGTCCTTGATCCAGCGCACGGCGTTGATGAAATCCACCGCGTAGTTATCGTGCTCGGGAATGCCGGTGGCGATGGCAAAAATGTTGGCGTCAAAAATAATATCTTCGGCCGGAAAACCATCAGCGACCAGCAAGTCATACGCGCGTTTGCAGATATTCGTTTTGCGCTCGAAGGTATCGGCCTGACCTTGTTCGTCAAAAGCCATCACGATCACCGCTGCGCCGTAGCGCCGCGCCAGCCGCGCCTGCCCGAGAAACTTCGCCTCGCCTTCTTTCATCGAAATCGAATTGACAATGCCCTTGCCCTGGATGCATTTCAGGCCCGCTTCAATCACCTCCCACTTCGAGGAATCAAGCATGATCGGCACTTTGCAGATGTCCGGCTCGGAGCCAACGAGATGGAGGAACTTCACCATCGCCGCCTGCGAGTCGAGCATCGCTTCGTCCATGTTGATATCGATAACCTGCGCGCCATTTTCTACCTGCTGCCGCGCAACCGCCAACGCATCATCAAAGCGGCCTTCGAGAATCATGCGGGCGAAGGCTTTGGAGCCGGTGACATTGGTGCGCTCGCCCACGTTCACGAACAGGCTGTCGTCGGTAATATTGAAAGCCTCCAACCCCGATAAACGCAGCGAAAAGTTCCCGAAGGGACGCATCGCGCTGGCGCTGACAGGACGGCGCGGCGGGCAGTTTTTCAACGCCTCAGCCATGACGCGGATGTGATTCGGCGTGGTGCCACAGCAACCACCGGCGATATTGATAATGCCGGCTTCGCCCCATTCGCGGATTTCTTCAGCCAGCATCTCTGGCGTTTCATCATAGCCACCAAACGCATTCGGCAAACCAGCATTGGGGTGAGCAGAAACAAAGCAATCGCACAGACGCGAAATTTCGACCACATACTGGCGCAATTCTTTTGCACCCAGTGCGCAGTTAAGGCCGAACGACAACGGCTTGACGTGGCGCAGCGAATTCCAGAAAGCTTCCGCCGTCTGGCCCGAGAGCGTGCGGCCGGAAGCATCGGTAATGGTGCCGGAAATCATCACCGGCCAGCGGCGGCCTGCCTCGTCGAAAAACTTTTCAATCGCGAACAACGCGGCTTTGGCGTTCAGCGTATCGAAAATGGTTTCGACCAGCAAAATATCCGCGCCACCTTCCGTCAAGCCGCGGGCAGATTCGATGTAATTGGTAACGAGCGCATCAAAAGTAACATTGCGCGCGCCAGGATCATTCACGTCTGGCGAGAGCGACGCCGTGCGCGATGTGGGCCCCAGCACCCCGGCGACAAAGCGCGGTTTATCCGGCGTGGAAAACGTGTCCGCCGCCTCACGCGCCAGGCGCGCTGCGGCCACATTCAACTCAAACGCAAGATCCGCCAAACCATATTCCGCTTGCGAGACGCGCGTGGCATTGAAGCTGTTGGTCTCGAGAATATCCGCTCCGGCTTCCAGATACGCCGTGTGGATGCCGCGAATCACGTCCGGCCGCGTCAGGCAGAGCAGATCGTTGTTACCCTTCAGGTCTTTGCCGTGAGCCAGAAAACGCTCGCCGCGATAGTCCGCTTCTTTCAAACCATGCTGCTGCACCATGGTGCCCATGGCGCCATCCAGAATAAGAATGCGCTGCGCGAGCAAATCGCGCAGCTCAAAGCTGCGGTCAGATTGCGGTTGGTGGCTTGCGGTCACGTGTTTCTCCAATTCATGACCGGGGCGGGGAGCGATGCTGCGATGTTGCAATATGGCTGTTCGGCTCACGCGTGACCCCGGCAGAAAATTTCAGGGTAGGTGAGCGCCGTTGAAAACAGGTTCCGAGCCTAGGGTTTGAGCCATACGGCCCGACCTTGCAGCGCTCCTCGGAAGCAGGGATGAGATTATATACCGGCGGGGAAGACAACCAAAGCGATACAAGGGAGGGGTAATGTTTCAGTTTAAGGGTAAGTGAATTCGCTATAAAGGTATGATGCGCCAAAGTCCATATCGCAGGGAGGTGCAATGGAGTGAAATATACTCATACAGCATACCGCTGATACAGAGTAGTTCCTTGCTTGACTTAAAGTACGTAATAACGTACGCTTAAGCTTTCCTTTATAGGAGTGCGCGATGCGTACACTGACGGCTAGCGAGGCTCGGTCAAATCTTTATCGTCTTGTTGATGAAGCCAGCTCAAACCATGAGCCGGTGGTTATTACAGGCAAGCGAAATAATGCGGTTTTGGTCTCAATGGATGACTGGGCTGCGCTACAAGAAACGGTTTATTTGCTTTCTATTCCGGGCATGCGTGAATCCATTCGGGAAGGCATGACAAGCCCGCTGGATGAGTGCGCCAAGGAGTTGCCTTGGTGAGTTGGCAGCTGGTTTATACAAAAGCTGCACAAAAAGACGCGCAAAAACTTGCTGCATCCGGACTAAAAGAGAAGGCGTTAGGCTTATTAACGATTCTTGGTGAAAACCCGTTTCAGAATCCACCGCCTTATGAAAAACTGGTGGGTGATTTAGCTGGAGCATATTCACGTCGCATCAATATTCAACACCGCCTCGTTTATCAAGTTCTGGCAGAGCAAGGTATCGTCAAAGTATTGCGGATGTGGTCACATTATGAGTGAGGCGCCGTCTCGCCATCCGCTACGGCGAGGAGACCTGCCCGCGAAGCGGAATCTGACCAAAGGAAATGTGACCGAAGGGAATGCAAAGCCAAAGCCCAGGCCTGCAAAGTTGAGCGTTTTTTTGCTCGACCGCCTTGTAGCGCATCCACAGCGAAGCGGGCAGGGTTCTGTCCTGCCCCTTCTTGCTGTGCAGTTGCCTCATCAGTGGCTTCATCAGCGCCGACTTTCTACACATGGGCCGTACCATGCGGCACTCTCACCCCTACACTCAAGCGGATCAACGCCAGCATATTGGCCAATCTGAGCATGAGAATCGCAATCGCAGTAATATTTGACGAGTTCTACAGAGGATTTGACAATGGGAAATCAACTTGAAAAATTGGAAGCTGAAGCACTGAAGCTCACGTCAGGTGAGCGTGCTGCATTCGCACAGCTATTGCTAGCCAGCCTTGATGAAGATACTGAGATTGAGGACGCATGGGCTGTTGAAATCGAACGCAGGATTGCGGATGTCGAAAGTGGCGCGGTTCAGGCCATTCCAATCGCGCAAGCGCTTGCCCAGGTGCGTGCCGCGCTGAAGTGACGCTCAATTGACACCTCGGCAGTGAAGCTCGTTATCGTTCCACTTGCTCTGGCAGAATTGCATACTGTTGCAGCGTTCTATAAATCGCGGGCAAATGCAAGAGAGGCAAATAGACATGGCAAGCCACAAACCCTTGATTAATGCGAACGACGAAGTTCGCGAGCTGACCACGGCAGATATGGCGAAATTCAAGCCCGCCGCTGAGGTATTGCCGCTAGCGCTGAGAAAGAAACTGGGCGTGCGTGGCGCGCAAAAAACGCCCACTAAAGAGCGCATCACTATCCGGTTATCGCGAGAAGTCGTCGATCAATTTCGTGACAGCGGCGAAGGCTGGCAAACCCGTGTTGACGCAGCCTTGCAAGATTGGCTCAAGAGCCATTCTCCGGTGTAAGACAGCGCTTCATTTTCGCGCAGAGCCAGAGTCTGCACCGCTACTCCGACCCTGCCCCATCATGCGGTAACCACCGAATAGGTATAAAAAAGGTCGCAAAAGGGTCGATTAAGTCAGGTCACGCCGTCTCACCAGCACCGACTTTTACGGCCTGACTGTGCCCAAAACCGTTACCCCTCTGTTGCCCTCTGTCATCCGCACTTTATGCGACTGGCACCAGACGCGCACCTGCCAGTTTACCCAGCTTGCGATCAAAAGTCGCCAACAGCATATTTTCGGCGCGCGCCTGCGTCAGGATGACATAGTCAGAAAAATCAGCCGCGCCGTTGCGGAATTCGCCTAACGCGGCGCGCAAAACATCAGCATGTTGCAACACAAAACTCTGGTTGCCCAACAGGGTTTCCAGCACCGCCGCAAGCTCTGCCCGAGCAAAGCCGTAGGCGCTCTCCAGAACCCAGACGGTTTCGATCTGCACCACCTGTGGCACATAAACCTCGCCAGCCGCGCTTGCCAACGCGCGCGCTGCTGCACACTGGTCAATAGCCTGCGGATCGTCAATCAAAATCCGCACCAGCACATTGGTATCAAGCGCCAGCACGGTTTTTCCGCTTGGCCTTGATGGTCTCATCCATGGCTGACAGGCTCACGGATTTTCTGGCTTTAAGGATGCCGAAAGCGGCCGCCACCCCCTGCGGATGCGGCTGGATAATCAAGCGTCCGTTTTCTTCAACAAAACCCACCCGATCCCCCGGCTTGATGCCGAACTTTTCGCGCATTTCGGCAGGTACCGTGACCTGCCCTTTGGTTGTGACGGCTGAACTCAGCATAATCGGCCTCCATGTATTACCAAATAATAAAGTAATACCATGGTATCACGGTATGGCCGGTAGCTAACGGCAATACGCCGCATCCCGCAGCAGCATCAACCGCGCGGCTTTTTCTTGTCTGGCTTGGACGCTGTCTGCGCCTTGGCAAACGTCAAAATCACCTCGCGCACGATCTTGCGTTGCGGGGCTGGCAGGGACAAGAAAGTTTCAAACACCTCGCGCTCCAGATAACCGACACCTTCGTCCCATCGCTTGGCCTTTTCCCTAATCGCTTTGATCGGCCCTGCGCCAAAGCGCAGCACATGCGGCTCGACGCCCAGCCAGTCGGCCAGCACTTGTAGTTTTTCCTGAGAGGGGATGGCTTCGCCACGCAGCCAGCGCGACACGGCTTGAAAAGTGACTGACCTTCCCCAGTAGCGGCTGTTGAACTCCTTTTCCAACACACTTGGCCGCGCCTGATAACCCGCAGTGGTCATTGCATCACGTAGGCGTTCGGCGAACTCAGTTTTTTCATCCATATCCAGAACTTAAATTCCGGTGGCGTCGTGATTAAACTTTCTGTTGTATTCTTGGTTCAATTATTCGTTGAACTTTCGGTTGAATCGCCCTCGAAAAGTGATTGCCGTGCAAAAAGAATTACAACCATGTCTAAAAGTCTGCTGGAACAACTGCCCGAAATCGTCGCCAAGGGGAAACAGGAAGCCGAGCGCATTCTCGAAAGTCTGGAAGGCCGTCACCGCATCGGACTGCAAACCCGCGAATGGGTGTTGCCGGCCAAGGATGCGGCGGTGCAGGACTGGATACGCAGTGCGGAACGGGAAAGCCATACAAAAGTTCCCGAAGGGACGCAGCGTGCTGGCGCTGGCGAGACGGCGATTGACGGCATGCCGTGGGCGAATCGCCTGATTTACGGCGACAACCTGCTGGCGATGGCGGCGCTACTGGCGGGCGACGAGCAAACGCCCAGCCTGCGCGGCAAGATCGACCTGATTTACATCGACCCGCCGTTCGACTCCAAGGCCGACTACCGCACCAAGGTCGTACTGCCCGGCGTGGAACTGGAACAAAAACCCACCGTCATCGAGCAGTTCGCCTACTCGGATACCTGGAGCGACGGCACGGCCTCGTATCTGGCGATGATCACGCCGCGCCTGATTCTGATGCGTGAGCTATTGGCCGAGACCGGCTCGATCTATGTGCATCTAGACTGGCACGTCGGGCATTACGTGAAGTTAGTTCTGGATGAGATATGGGGTCGAGACAATTTCAAGCGTGAAGTTATTTGGAACCGTGGGAACCCTTCAGGAGGGAAGGCAGCTGCGCAAAATTGGATTCACTCTCACGACGTAATTTTCTTTTATGGCAAAACGTCGGAGCCAAAATTTTCAAAAATCTACGAACCTTACACAGATGAGTACATCGCAGAGCGCTTCACTAACGATGACCTTGATGGAAAAGGACGTTATCGGTTGCAAGGTAGTGGTGATCAACTTAGGAAGCAATACCTTTCGGAGTCAAAAGGAAAAGCTGCGACTTCAGTGTGGCAAGTGCCCGACATCAACGTAATGGCAAAGGAACGCATCGACTACGCGACGCAAAAACCAGAAAAGCTCTTGGAGCGCATAGTGCAGGCCTCCTGCCCCGAAAACGGCCTCATCGCCGATTTCTTCGGCGGCTCAGGCACCACCGCCGCCGTCGCCGAAAAGCTCGGCCGCCGCTGGATCACGACTGACCTCGGCAAGCCGGCCTGCATGGTGATGCGGAAACGCCTGATCGACCAGAACGCGCAGCCTTTTCTTTACCAGGCGATTGGCGACTATCAGGTGGAGGCGGCCAAGGCATCTCTCGGGCGTGGCTTTCGCATTGGCGACTTGTCGCAGATCGTGCTCTCGCTCTACGGCGCGCTGCCGCTGCCGCCGGAAGAGAACGCCAACCGCAACCTGGGCAAGCTCGTGGCCGGCGGTTCGAAGACGCTGGTGCTGGCCGATTCGCCGAACAAACTGACCGGCGCGGCCACATTGAAAAAAGCCGTGGCCTTGCGCGATACGCTGATGGGCGGCTGGGACAAGGTGGTGGTGCTGGGCTGGAACTTCGAGCCGGGCATCGGCGAGAGTATCGCTGCGATGAACGACGTGCGGCTGGAAGTGCTGGTGATTCCACCCGACCTGCTCGATCGCTTGAAGAAGAAGGGCGGGTTGGAAAAGTTGCGCGGGCAGGTGCGCTTCGCCAGCCTGCAATATCTGACGTTGCATCCGATAGAGCGAAGAAAAGTCGGCGCTGGCGAGACGGTGACGGTAAGGCTGGCGAACTACGTGCTGCTCTCGCCAGAGGCGATCAACCTCGACGAGGCCAACCGTGCCAAGTTGCAGGCGGTGGCGAACAGGGAGCCGCTGGCGCTGATCGAATACTGGGCGGTGGACCCGGACTATGACGGGCAGGTGTTCCGTTCGGTATGGCAGGACTATCGCGGCAACACGGAGAACGATGGCGACCCGCTGCGCGTGGTGACGCAAGCGCGGTTAACCCTGCCCGTCAAGAACGGCCCGCGCCGCGTGTGCGTGCGCGCGGTGGATGTGTTCGGCTTTGAGGCGGAGGTGGTTGCAACCGTCGAGGCGGCGGCGTGAAGGCCGCTGCCGAGAATCCGCTGGCGCTGGCCGCTGGTCTGACGGCCAAGACCAATGCGCTGTGCATTGGCCTGGAAGAGGGTGTTGCGGATATTTACGATCTGGTCACGCCAACGACGGCGGAATTGTTGCGCTGGTGGTTTCTCGCGGACATTTGCGCCACACGGCCATTCAATTTTCACGCCGGGCAGCGGCAGGCGATGCTTAACACCATTGTCGCCCATGAAGTGCTGGCAGCGCCTGATCTCGTCAGCCTCTACCGGCAGGCCGCGCCGGATGCGCTGCTGGCCGGCGCGCGCTTGACTGAAGTCGCGCAGGCCAAGCATGCCCACCCCAGGTATTGCCTGAAGATGGCCACCGGCACGGGTAAAACCTGGGTGATGCAGGTCTTGATGATCTGGCAGTTGCTGAACCGGACGGCGGCGCAGGCCGAAGGCAACACAGGGGAAAATGCGGACCCGCGCTTCACGCGCCATTTCCTGATCGTGGCGCCGGGCTTGATCGTCTATGAGCGCCTGCTCGATGCGCTGTGCGGCCGGCTGAAAGACGGCGTGCGGGATTTCGCCAGTTCGGACATGGCACGCTATGCGGAACTATTCATCCCCGAAGGCGAACGGGAACGGGTGTTCGGCTTTATGCGCGGCAATGTCTGCGAAAAGAACGAGATCGGCCTCAAGGCGACCGGCAACGGCCTCATCGCGGTCACCAACTGGCATGCGCTGGCGGAAGCCGAGGAAGAGACGGAGCCGGAAGTGGCTGTGCCGGGCACCAACGACGCCTTGTCCGACCCGCAACAGGTTATCGCTGACCTGCTGCCGCTCACGCCGGGAAAATCGGCTGGCAATAGTCTGGAGGCGCTCGACCGGCGCTTTGCGCGCGGCGGCATGCTCGATTACCTGGCTGATCTGCCTGCCTTGATGGTGTTCAACGATGAAGCGCACCACATTCACGAATTGAAAAAAGAGGGCGAAACGAGCGAGGTCGAGTGGCAAAACAGCCTGACGCGCATCGCGCAGAAAAAAGGCCGCCGTTTCGTGCAGGTGGATTTCTCGGCCACGCCTTATAACGATGCGGGCGCGGGCAAAAACAAACGCAAAGTTTACTTCCCGCATATCGTCGTCGATTTTGATCTCAAAGCGGCCATGCGCGCGGGACTGGTGAAATCGCTGGTGCTGGACAAGCGCAAGGAGCTCGGCGCCCTGCCGCTGGAATTCAAGGCCGAGCGTGACGCGGATGGCAACCCGACACTGGCCGAGGGGCAGCGCGTGATGTTGCGCGCCGGTTTGCAAAAGCTGAAAAAGCTGGAGGCGGATTTTACCCCGCTGGATGCTGTGCGCCACCCGAAGATGCTGGTGGTGTGCGAAGACACCACGGTCTCGCCACTGGTGGCCAACTTTTTGCGCGACGAGGGCTTGCGTGAAGAAGAAGTCATGGCGATTGACTCGGGACGCAGGGCGGAACTGGGCGAAAAAGAGTGGGCGCCGATTAAGGAGCGCCTGTTCGATGTCGACCGCCATGCCACGCCCCGCGTGATTGTCAGCGTGCTGATGCTGCGCGAGGGCTTCGACGTGAACAACATCTGCGTGATCGTGCCGCTGAGATCAAGCCAGGCGCAGATTCTGCTGGAGCAGACTATCGGCCGCGGCCTGCGCCTGATGTGGCGCGAGGATGAGTTTGCCGACATCCGGCGCGAAAACCGCGAACGGATCAACCGGGGACAGGAGCCAGCCAGCCTGCTCGATATCCTCTGCATTGTCGAGCATCCGGCCTTCCGGTCTTTTTACGATGAGCTGATGCAAGAAGGTCTTGTCGGTGCGACCAGCGAGGAGGGCGACAACACCAGCAGCGCCGGTGACATGATGACCATCGGCCTGCGGGACGGTTTCGAGGCATTTGATTTCGCGATTCCCTTCATCCTGCGTGAGGCCGAAGAGACGTTCGATCATCGCGGGCTGGACGTCATGGCGCTGCCGCCCTTCACTGCGATGAGCCGTGCGGAACTCTCGCGCATGCTGGGCCGGGGCGATACCTTTGTTTCGCAGGACTTGCAGAGCGCCACGCTGTTCGGTGATTACCGGGTCGAGGGCGCGGTGATGAGCGTCGGCGGCTACAACGACTATCTGGCGCGCCTCACCCGTCGCATCGGCCAGGCGCTGAGACTGCCGCTGCCTGCCAATAGCCAGCGCGGACGCAAGATCGCCGATCACCACGTCAATCCCTACATGCAGGTGAATACGGCAGAGCTGACGGGCTGGTTGGAACGCTACATCCGCGAGCGTCTGTTCGCCGAACCCTTTGACCCGCTGGTGAAGGAAAACTGGCGCCTGCTGCTGTTGCAACCGCTGGTGGACCACATCACCGAGAAATTCGCGCTGGCTTTGGTGGAATCGGAACAGCGCGACTGGCAAGGCGAAACCGACGTGCGCCAGCGTCAGCTGTCTGAGGTGAATAAGCTGACCATGCGCGATAGCGCCTCGCTGCCTGTCGCTAAGTGTATCTATGAGCGCCTGCCTTACCCGACGCGTAACGGCGGGCTGGAGCGGGCATTCATGGAATGGGCGCAGGCTGACAGCAGTGTGCTGGCGTTCTGCAAGATCAGCGAAACCCGCCACGAATTCGCCCGCTTGCACTATGTGAAAGAGGATGGTTTGCCTGCTTTTTATTCGCCGGATTTCTTTATGCGCACCGCTGCAGGCGTGTATGTCGTGGAGACCAAGGCCCAGCAACAGACGATACACCCCAACGTGCAGCGCAAGTTGAAGGCCGCCGCCGCATGGTGCGAACGTATCAACGGACTGGCGCCCGAGCAGCGGGATAACCGCGAGTGGCGCTATGTGCTGCTCGGCGAAGCGCTGTTCCACGACTGGCGCAACAAGAGCGGCCGGCTGGCCGAGCTGCTGGATTACGCCCGTGCGCGGCCCACGGGTGACGCCGGGGCGCAGCAGTCGTTGGTTTGATCAAAAAATATCGCAGCACCTAAAAGAGGTACGAGAGGTACGCTCCAAAGATGACCTCTGCAGTGAAGATAACTCATTGATCCGTTATCTCTTGGAGGCATATTCGCGACCTGCGCCCCTATACCATCCGTTTATTACGTGGTTATTACGACCTCGCCGTCTCACCAGCGCCGACTTTTTGGGACGAATTTAGTGTTGACATTAAAGCAATGATGTGAGAAATTGGTGCATCGCAACATTTCCTAAAGGAGCATGTCATGTTACCCATTGATGAAGTACAAACCAAAACTCGAGAAGTCATCGCCAATACTGTCGAGCTAAACGAAACTGTAGTGCACGGTGCTGTCAAGGCAACAGAAGAGGTCGGTGTTTTTTATAAAAGGATTATTGAAGGAAAACCAACCGACCACTACCACATCACCAATGCCTTCAAAAAGATACTGGCAAACAATATTGCCGCAGCGCAGCAATATTTCAGGTCTTTCCAGGCTTGATGGTGACACACCGTGAAAACTGCTGGCTTGAGCCGCGCTAGAAAGTCGCTCAAGCCAGCATCAACTTTGTTGCTACGGCCCTTATCGCGGTAAGTTGGCCTAGCCAATCATGCTGTAGCCGCCAGATACCGACAGCACCTGCCCCGTAACGTGGCTTGCGGCTTTGGACGACAAAAATACTACAGCATTGGCCACATCCCCTGGCCGCCCGACTTTCTTCAAAGGCAAGGCGTTGGCTACTTTTTCCAGCTGCTCGGGGGTGAACATGCCGGTGGGGTCAGACCACATGCTGGTGCTGCCCACATCTTCCGCTTCTTCGGGAATGGTGACGCCAGGGCAAACCACATTGCAGCGGATGCCGTAGCGCCCATTTTCTTTGGCGATGGTTTTCATGAAGCTGTTGATCGCCGCTTTAACCCCACCGTACACGGCTTCTTTCGGTTCCCCTTGGCGACTGGCATCCGAGCTGATCGAGACGATGGCGCCGAATTGCTGGGGAATCATCAGGCCTAGCGCAGTGTGCGTGCAGTTGAGCACGCCCAGGTAATTAATGCGGATGATGCGTTCCCACAGCGCAGGGGTGGTTTGCGTGAAAAACATGAGCTGATCCCAGCCGACATTATTCACCAGCACATCCACCCCGCCAAACTTGCTGACGGCTGCGGCAAACATGGCCTTCACCTGTTCCATGTTCGTCACATCCGTGGGGATCACCTGCACACTCTTTGCACCTTGCGCACGCGCCAGCACAGCGACTTTTTCGGCTTGCTGCTGGTCAATATCGCCGATGGTAATGTTCGCACCTTCAAGCGCATAAGCCAGCACGATGCCGCGCCCGATGTTGGATGCGCCGCCGGTAATGATGACTGATTTGCCTGCCAGATCAAGATCCATTATTTTTCCTTGTTAAAAACAATTTATGTTATTTAAACCGTCGGTGCAGCGATCACCACACCCTCATCCAGCAAAGCCTGTACTTCATTTGCATCATATCCATGCGCTTCTAGAATTTCTCGGGTGTGCTCGCCAAACGCGGGCGAGGGGCTGGTGATATTGCCCGGCGTGCGCGAGAGTTTTAGTGGAATGCCCGTGCCTGTGTAAGTGGCCGTCGTGATCGCCATTTTGCGGTGCAGTGTGTGCGGGTGCGTCAGCACTTCGGGTATCGACAGCACTGGCCCGGCGGGCACACCGGCCGCAATCAAATTTTCACAAAGCGCATGGCCATCAACATGGCTCAACTCTGCTTCGAGCAATTCGCGCAGCACAGTACGGTTGGCAATGCGGTCGCTGTTGTCCATAAAGCGGTGATCTGTCGCCAGCTCGGGTTTGCCAAGGTAAGCGCAAAACTTGCGGAACTGACCGTTGTTACCGATACCAAGAAACATCTCGCAGGTGCGGGTCGGATATTTGTCGTAGGGAACGATATTCGGGTGCGCATTGCCCGAACGGCGCGGCGGGTTTCCCGAGATAAACCAGTTGCTGGCATGTGGATGCAACAACGCGATGGCGGTGTCATACAAGGTGGCGTCAACGAACTGGCCTACGCCCGAACGATTGCGCTCGGCCAACGCCAGCAGGACGCCAATAGTCGCAGACAAGCCCGTCGCAAGGTCGACAATCGGCACACCGATGCGCGTGGCACCGGATTCCGGCGAACCATTGATGCTCATCAACCCACTCATGGCTTGCGCAACGGCATCGTATCCGGGCGCACCACCCAGCGGACCGTCAGCACCGAAGCCGCTCACGCGGCAATGAATGAGGCGAGGGAAACGTGCGCGCAGCACTTCTTCGTAGCCCAAACCCCAGCGCTCCATCGTGCCAATTTTGAAATTCTCGATGAGCACATCGGCGTCTTCTAGCAAACGCAGAACAATTTCTCGTCCTTCGGTGCTCGACAGGTCGATCACCATACCCTGCTTGTTGCGATTCACGCCAAGATAATAGGCAGCCAGGCCAGTATCGTTGAACGGTGGCCCCCAGGCACGGGTTTCATCGCCTTGCGGCGGCT
Source organism: Rugosibacter aromaticivorans (assembly GCF_000934545.1). GTDB lineage: Bacteria > Pseudomonadota > Gammaproteobacteria > Burkholderiales > Rhodocyclaceae > Rugosibacter > Rugosibacter aromaticivorans. The sequence goes on along the minus strand of NZ_CP010554.1, from coordinate 190,567 downwards.
CAACCTTGATCACCTGCGCGCCATGATCGGCCAGCGTTTGAGCGCAAAATGGCCCGCCCAGCACACGCGATAAATCGATCACCTTGAGGCCGCTCAGGGCACCCGGTGTGCCGGTTACATCGGTTGCGCCTGTCGATGCCGTTATGGATGGTGTTAACTCTTTCATGACAGGCCCTCGCCGTAAATAACTATGCGCGCTGATTAAAACGCCGTCCCACCAGCGCCGACGCGATGTTGATCATCTGGATATCAATCGTGCCGCCCGCAATGCCCCAGCCCCAGCCATCGCGCAGGCGCTGCTCCATCGGAAACTGCGTTGAATAGCCATACGCCCCAAAAAGCTGCAAGGCCGTGCCACACACCTCACGCACGGTTTGGTTGGCATAGCATTTGGCCACGCTGCTCTCCAGCATCGAAGGCAACGCATGGCTGGCATTTTGCGCCGCGCGATGAATCAGCAAGCGTGTGGCTTCCACCTTCATGGTCATGTCCGCCAGCTTTAACTGTACCGCCTGAAAATCCACAATCGGCTTGCCAAATTGCTGGCGCTCTTGCACATACTGCAAGGCATCCTCCAAGGCACCTGCCGCAATGCCCAAACACATGGTGGCGTTGCCGCAACGCTCCAGATCAAACGCTTCCATCAGTTTTTTAAAGCCACCGGCGGGCACGATGACATTGTCTTGCGGCACACGCACGGCATCAAAAAACATGTCCGCACTCGGAATGCCGCGAAAGCCCAGCAACTGTTCCGGCGCGCCGAACGTCACCCCCGGCGTGTCTTTTTCCACATACATCGCGCCTATGCCAGCGGCGCCGGGTGCGTCAGACATGCGGCAATACACCACGTAGCCACCCGAATGGCCGCTGCCGCTGGACCAGCGCTTTTGCCCATTGATCACAATTTCATCGCCTTCTACGCGTGCGGTGGTTTTAAGATCGGTCAAGGCAGAGCCCGCATCCGGCTCGGACATCGCGACTGCCACCACCAGATCGCCTCGGCAAACGGCGGGCAATACGCGGCGCTTTAAGGCTTCGCTGGCGAAATGCTCGATCGCCCGCGCAGGCCCTACGCTGCTCTCAAAAATAGGGAAGGCCACGGCGGAAGATACCCTGGCGAATTCTTCAATCACCAGGAGCGCTTCCAGATTGCCCAGCCCCATGCCACCGTATTCAGGGGCGACGTTAATGCCCAGAAAGCCCATCTCGGCATAACGCCGCAGCCACTCGTGCGGCACGGGCGTTGCCGTGCGTTCCAGCTCACGCGCAACGGGCGTCATTTGCTCAACGGCAAAGCGGCGAGCGGTTGTTTGCAAGGACCGCTGCTCTTCAGTTAAGCGAAAATCCACGGGGGCGGCATCCTGTCAAGGCTGATCTGAGTATTGATCAAAGGCTCATTGCGCTCACGTAATCTCGGCGCGGCCGTTATTGAGCACCATCACGTCACGCTCAACCACCCGAGCACGAAAAGACACGATGCTGCCATCGACCCACATTTCAGTGCGTATCGTCTCGCCCGGATACACCGGCGAGGTAAAGCGCACATTCATCGCAATCAAACGCGTAGGGTCGTTATCGCACACGGCGCGAGTCAACGCATAACCCGCAATGCCAAACGTGCACAAGCCATGCAAAATCGGCCGTTCAAACCCTGCTGTCTTTGCCATGGCAGGTTCGGCATGCAGCGGGTTGTAGTCGCCCGATAAGCGATAGATGAGTGCTGCGCGCGCATCGGTTGAGCGGTCGAGAGTAACGTCTGGCGTACGTTCGGGCAGCACATGAATGGCGGGCGCAGAACTCGCTGGCCCACCAAAGCCGCCATCGGCACGGCAAAAGGTGGTGGAAGTCAAAGTGCAAAGCAACTCGCCACTGACCGCATCGGTAATTTTGCGCTCGGTCAATACCAGCGCGCCTCGGCCTTCGCCCTTGTCGATCACACCCGTCACTCGTGTACGGCCAATCACTTCGCCCGCAGTAGCTGGCAGCCTATGGATACGCAAGCCTTGCTCACCATGCACCAGTCGCGTCCAATCAACGCCCGTGCCCGGGTCTTTGATCCATAAGCCGGGGTAGCCCAGCACAACGGGGTAAGTAGGCAAGACACACAGGTTTTTTTCATACACAAAGCGCAGCTCGGCTTCATTCATTGGGTCAGCGCCCAGCCCGATGCCCAAGGCATACAGCATGGTGTCACGCGTGGTGTAGCGGTGACGCACATCCTCAAACGGCCATGCCATCAGCTTGTCATAGTTAATTGTCATGCAGACCTCCCCTGTTATTTTTTTCTGCGCTCATCCACGCCAATACAACGTTAATTACACCGCGAATCACAGCGCGGAAGCATCCCCCAGCAGCGCCGTCACCTGGCTTGACAACACGCCGCCATTGCCGTGGCACAGCGCAATGTGCGCGTTATCCACTTGCCGCGCACCGGCTTCGCCACGCAGTTGTTGTACCGCTTCGATCAGCAAAAAGGTGCCGTACATGCCCGGATGGCAACACGACAAGCCACCGCCATTGGTGTTCACCGGCAAACTGCCGCCTGGTGCAATGCGGCCATTACACACAAAAGCACCGCCTTCGCCCTTGGCACAAAACCCGAGGTCCTCCAAAAACAAGATGGTGTTGATGGTGAACGCGTCGTACAGCTCAACCACATCCACGTCCGCTGGCTTCAAGCCTGCCATGGCAAATGCACGCGGGCCGGATTCGGCCGCAGCTGTCACGGTGAGATCAGGCATGCTACTGATTTGGCGATGCCAATGCGCCATGGCCGTGCCCAGCATATACACCGGAGGCTTGGGAAAATCTTTCGCGCGTTCGCTGCGCACTAAAACCAGCGCACCACCCCCATCGGTGACCAGACAACAGTCGAGAATAGATAACGGATCATTCACCATGCGCGAAGCCATGACTTGCTCTATCGTGAGATCATCGCGCGCAAAGGCCAAGGGGTTCAACTGCGCCCAGCGCCGTGCCGCGACGGCCACTTCGGCCAAATCCTCACGGCGCGTGCCGAACTGATACATGTGACGCGCTGCCGCCAGCGCGTAACTGCTAATCGGATGCCTCGGGTCATAGGGTGCTTCATAGGTTTGCGGCTCGGACATGGATTTGAGCTTGCCAAAGCCTGAGCCCTGGTTGCTGCCGTAGCAAATCAGCGCCACATCGCACAAACCATATTGCAGCGCCATCGCCGCGGGCAACAAATGGCCGATGAAGGATGAACCACCGATCATGGTGGTATCCGAAATTTTCGGCCGTATGCCTAAGTATTCCGCCGTGGATAAAGCCGGCATGAAGGCGTGCGATGAGCCGGTAAATAAACCATCGACATCGCTGGACTTCAATCCCGCATCGGCCAACGCATGGTGCACCGCTTCGGTTTGAATTTCCATCGAGCTGCGGTTGGGGGCCGCATTTAAAACACCGGGCAAGCCGCCCAGGCCCACGCCCACAATCGCGGTTTTGCCGCGCAAGTCAGTTGTCTTCATGCGACACCGCCTTGCGCTGGCGTAAATACCAGCAGCTTGCCTTTTTTCGGGTCATCAATAATGTGTGCACGCACCGCCAGGCCAATGAACACCTCATGCGGCGGGATGCCATCCACCCGACTCATCATGCGCGGCCCTTCCGCCAGATCAACGAGTGCCACGTTATAGTCGCCGCCTTGCTCGGGTTTTCTGCGTACCACGGTGGTTGAATACACCGCGCCTTGGCCGCTGGCGGGCTGCCAGGTGAGTTCTGGCGAACCACAATGCGGGCAGAGCACACGCGGGTAGAACACATATTTTTTGCAATCATCGCACTGCTGCAGCATGAACCGCCCTTCAGCGAGCGCTGCTGCAAAAACGGCATCCGGCCCTGGGCCATTAAAGGCATTTGTCATATCACTCATATGTTGCACTTAAATAGCGTTGAGCTTGAAAAATTTAGCTGCGCAATTGCAAGACGCTGGAAGCCAGAATGTTGCGCTGAATTTCGCTACTTCCCCCGTAGATGGTTGCCGGTCTGGCATTGTAAAAACTGGTGAGCACATCAATCTTTTTGCCATTCACCTCAATATCGCCAGCCACCGCACCTGATCCACCCGTTATCTCGACCAACAAATTGGCCAGGCGTGAAAAGGTTTCTGCCGCCCATACTTTGAGCATGGAGACATCCGGTCCGAGTTCTTCGCCGCGTTTCACTTGCTCAACAAACCGCACATACAGCGCACTTAAATCAGCGACATCCAGTTGAAGTTGCGTGTAGCGATCAACAAAGCCTTGATCACCAAACAAACCCATCGCGTGGGCGGCTTCTTCAATTCTGGAAAGCGCATATTGCGATTGCTTCGGGCTCCCGAGAAAAATGCGTTCAAAGCCGAGTAAGGCCTTGGCAATACCCCACCCTTGGTTAAGCCCCCCACGAGATTAGCTTTGGGCACACGGACATTTTCAAAGAAGACTTCACAAAATTCTTCATGACCCGCGATATTGCGAATCGGCCGAACAGTAATTCCCGGGGTGGTGAAGTCAACCAGCAGAAAGCTGATGCCTTCCTGCTTCTTCACGGTTTTATCGGTGCGTACGAGCAAAAAAATATGGGTGGCATCCTGTGCGAGGGTAGTCCATGTTTTCTGCCCATTGACGATGAAATCATCGCCGTCTTCGACCGCGTCTGTGCGCAAACTGGCTAGATCGGAGCCGGCATTGGGTTCAGAGTAGCCTTGGCACCAGATGTTTTCGCCCTGGATGATTTTTGGCAGATATTTCTGCCGTTGTTCGTCACTGCCATATTGAATCAGCAGCGGGCCTATCATCGCGATGCCCATGTCCGGCGCACGGCCCACACCCCAGCGCTCCTGCTCTTCGATAAACACAATGAGCTTTTCGGGGCTTAGCCCCATGCCGCCATAAGCCTGCGGCCAACTGGGGGCAACCCAGCCTTTACGCGACAAGGTCATATACCAGTCTTTGATTTCAGACCAGCGCAAACGGGTTTTTGGATAGCGTAATTCCGCTGGATAGTTTTGCTCAAAAAACGTACGCACCGTCTGGCGAAAAGTCTCGGTATCGAGGGCATTCCAGTCAGTAGATTGATTCGTAGACATTCGGGTTTCTCCTTGCTTCAAGCAGATGGGGCGGTGATCGATGCGTAACGACGGCGCTGTGTTTGCGCATTGCCAAGCCAGGCCGATAACACCAGCGCACGCTGCACATACAACCCCAGGTCATATTCATCGGTAAAGCCAATGGCACCATGCATCTGCACCGATTCACGCGCCATCAATAAACCGGCATCCGATGCACGCGCCTTGGTGCGACTAGCCATCGCAGAACGTTCCACCACGGTGGCGGTGCCATCCAGCAGCGTGATGGCTTGTCCAACGACAGCAGATGTCAGCTCTTGTTGGATGAGCAAATCGACAGCGCGATGTTGCAATGCCTGAAAGCTGCCAATGGGTTTGCCAAACTGCACACGGGTGCGCAGGTATTCAAGCGTCATCGAAAGCATCGCGCGTTGCAGCGCCAACAGTTCGACACTGGTCATCACCAGTGCTTCGTCATAGGCATGCGTCAAGGCGTCTGTCGCGGCGGCGCCATGCGCCAAGCACCAGTTAGTGTCCAGCATGACGCCATCGAACATCACGCGCGCAGCACTCGTGCCATCGGCCAGCGCAACGGATTTCACGCTCACGCCTGTCGTGTTTGACGGCACCCACCACAGCGACAGCGTGCCCTCATCACTGCGTGCCGAGACCACAAAGCCATCGGCATCAGCACCGGGGCGCACATGGTGCTTTTCTCCCGAGAGTTTGACGCAGCCATCGACCTGCCGGGCGCACACTTTTTCAGCGTTCAGATTGATCCGCAAACCGGCAATATCTTCTTGCCAGGCCACGGCCGGAATCAATTCTCCGGATGCGATGCTTGCCAACAATTGCCGCTGAACGTCACCACTGCCGGTATGCTGAATCAGGCGACTTGCAAAAACCAGCGTGGGCACAATCGGCTCTGGCGCCACCTGAGTAGCCAGTTCGCTCACGACGGCAGCCATCTCACCAAACCCTTGACCATAGCCATCAAACGATTCAGGAATAAGCAGCCCTGTCCAGCCTTGCTCGGCGAGACTGCCCCAAAAACTGCGATCAAACCCCGTTGCCGAGCCACGCAAACCACGGGCGCGGGTCAGGGGTGAGGCTTTAGCCGCAAAGCCCTGCGCACTTTCGCGCAGCATGCGGATATTGTCCTGCCGTTCGATTTCAAGAGTTTCATTATTCATGAGCGATTTTTCCAAAAAAATTTAAACATTTCCCTTTTATTCAGAGGGCTTGGAGTTAATTATTTGTTAAAGATTTTTAATACGACTTTGGCAAACCCAATACTTTTTCCGCGATGTAACACAAAATCAATTGCGGGCTGATAGGGGCAATACGCGGAATCAGAATCTCGCGCAAATACCGTTCAACGTGATACTCCTTAGCGTAACCATACCCACCGTGAGTCATCACCGCACGCTGGCAGGCATTGAATCCTGCTTCAGCGGCCAGATACTTTGCCGCGTTCGCATCCGCGCCGCATGGCTCGCCGTGATCATATTTCCAGGCGGCGCGCATCATCATCAGATCAGCCGCTTCAAGTTCCATCCATGACTCAGCCAAGGGATGCTGAATCGCCTGGTTTTTTCCAATGGGCCGGTTAAACACAATGCGTTCATTGGCGTACCGCGTGGCGCGATTCAGTGCCGCGCGTCCCAGCCCTATTGCTTCGGCAGCAACAAGAATCCGTTCGGGATTCATGCTATGCAGGATATATTCAAACCCGCGGCCTTCTTCGCCAATGCGGTCAGCTACCGGCACTGGTAATCCGTCAATGAACATCTGGTTGGAGTCCACCGTTTTGCGGCCCATTTTGTCTATCTCGCGCAGCTCAACATACTGGCGATCAAGATCGGTATAAAACAAGCTCAAACCCAGCGACGGTTTACTGCATTGATCTTGTGGCGTTGTGCGCGCGAGAATCAGCATCTTCTCGGCGACTTGCGCCGTAGAGATCCACACCTTTTCACCTGCGATCACATAGTGGTCGCCCACGCGCTCAGCACGGGTTTGTAATTGGGTGGTGTTTAGCCCTGCATTTGGCTCAGTCACGGCAAAACAGGCTTTCTCTTGCCCGGCAATTAACGGCGGCAACATACGCTGTTTTTGTTCCTCCGTGCCGAACACCGCTACTGGCTGCAGCCCGAAAATATTCATATGGACAGCCGAAGCGCCCGACAGTCCCGCCCCGGAAGCGGTGATGGTTTGCATCATCACCGCAGCCTCAGTAATGCCCATGCCACTGCCACCGTACGCAACGGGCAGACAGATGCCTAGCCAACCCCCGTCAGCAAAGGCACGGTGCAGCTCGTGGGGGAAACCACCCACACGATCTTTTTCTAACCAGTAGTGATCATCAAACCGTGCGCATATTTTGCCCACGGCATCACGAATACTGGTGTGCTCCTCCGATTGAGAAAAATCCATTGCAGATGTAGGTGCTGTAGATGAGATGTTGATACGGAATGCTTAACTTTCTGAAAAGTCATTATTTTTTGATGATTATATGACGAGGAGTTCTCCGACTCTTATTTTTTCACGTTACATTTGCAGCGCACAGCGCATTCCCTGATTGATCGCATGCAAGGCATCCAGCTCCGCGGCTTCATTTGCCCCACCAATCAAATCGGGCGTTACACCTAACGCACATAAGGCTTCAAACAAACTGCGCTCCGTTTCTTGTCCTGCGCAAAGCACGATGGTATCGGCGGCCAGCACCCGTGCCTGGTTGTTCATGGTGAGGTGTAAGCCCGCATCGTCAATGCGCTCGTAGTGACAGCCAGCGAGCATCTCGACACCATAGCGTTGCAAGGTTGCTTTCAGTGCCCAGCCGGTTGTGAGTCCCAGCCTGCGGCCGGGTTTATCGGGTTTGCGTTGCACCAAGGTCACGCGCCGGAAGGGTTGCGCTGGGGCTGGCGCCTTTAACCCGCCGTGCGCATCGGGTGAAGTATCGACGCCCCAGGCGTTTTGAAACTGCTGGACCGTGTCTTGCGCGGCCTGTGCGTCCGGCGGCGGATGACAGAGAAATTCCGCCAGATCGAAACCGATACCACCGGCACCAATAACCACCACGCGCTGACCCGGCACCACCCGCCCGGAAAAAACCTCCGGATAGCTCACCACTTTAGGGTGCGTAATGCCCGGAATATCAGGCACACGCGGACGCACACCCGTGGCGATCACAATGCGATCGAACTTGCCCGCAACCAACCGACCAGCATCGGGTTTTTCACCCAGCTGCAATGCCACACCCAAAACCTCTAACCGCCGCTGGTAATAGCGCAACAGCTCGTTAAACTCCTGCTTTCCTGGCACTTGCCTCGCATAGTTAATTTGCCCGCCAATAGCGTCAGCCGCTTCAAATAACGTGACGTGATGGCCTTGTTCGGCTGCCGTAACAGCACACGTCAGCCCCGCAACCCCCGCACCCACCACCGCGATACGACGTCGAACAGTAGACGGTTTGATTTCCGCAAACGTCAGTTCATGGCCTGCACGCGGGTTCACCAGGCAGGTCGCCGGACGATCCGAAAAAACATAATCCAGGCACGCCTGATTACAAGCAATGCATGTATTGATTTCATCGGCACGCCCTTCCGCTGCTTTGTGCATGAAGGCAGGATCGGCGAGAAATGGTCGCGCCATCGATACCAAATCAGCGTCACCGCTGGCGAGCAAGCTTTCCGCAACGTCCGGTGCGTTGATGCGGTTGGAGGCCACCACGGGGATAGTCACCACGCGCTTAAGACGCGCTGCGGCAAAGCGCCACGCCGCACGGGGAACCACAAACGCAATGGTGGGGATGCGCGCCTCATGCCAGCCGATGCCGGTATTCAAAATATCAGCCCCCGCCGCCTCAACCGCGCGTGCAAGCTGCGCGACTTCATGCGCATCGGCGCCGTCTTCGACCAAGTCTATTGCCGAGATGCGAAACATGATCAAAAAACCAACACCCAAGCGCTCGCGCATGCGGCGGACAATTTCAACCGGCAACCGATGCCGGTTTTCAACGCTGCCACCCCACGCATCGGTGCGCTGATTGGTGCGCGTAACCGTGAATTGGTTGAGTAAATAGCCTTCCGAACCCATCACTTCCACACCATCAAAACCAGCCAGCGCAGCGAGCTCAGCGCAGCGCACGAAATCTTCTATCGTGGTTTCTATTTCAGCCTCGGTCAATTCGCGTGGAATACTGCGGTTAATGCGCGATGGAATAACCGACGGAGCGACAGGTGAAGGAATTCGCGCATAGCGGCCGGCATGCAATATCTGCAACAAAATACGTCCGCCTTCGGCATGCACGGCCTCGGTAATGCCACGCAATTTTTCTGCCTGCTCAGGGTCAGCCAATAATGGACCGCCTTCTTCCAGCAGCCCCTCAGCGCTGGGAGAAAAACCACCCGTCACCATCAAGGCAACGCCGTGGCGGGCGCGCTCGGCATAAAACATCGCTTGGCGTTGCAGAGGGCGATCCATGGTTTCCAGGCGCAAATGCATGGAGCCCATGATGGCGCGATTTTTCAACACATGCGCGCCTACCTGTAACGGGGAAAAGAGCGTGGGGAAATGGAGGGCACTCATAAGCAGTGATGAATACAGGATGATAAAAAAATTTAATCTTACCCTGCTCAGGCAATTTATCTTTACAGCCAGAAGACACAATGGACTTTTTCATTCTCGCCGTCCCCCCAGGGGACTTGTTGCGCGGCGTCTCACCAGCGCCGACTTTTCATTGTTCAGCCATGGTTACGCGCCTGCGTGAGCTTCGTCTAATGTTCGGGTGAGCGCAAAGCTAATCACACCCAACACCAAAAATCCCGCCATACCCAATGACAGACCCAACGTGCTATCCCATAGCAGCGGGATAATCAAGGCGGTTGATAGTGCACCAACCAGCGTAGAGATCGCACTCATGGTGCTGGAGGTTAACCCCCGCCGCTCGGGGAACAAATCGAGAACCAGTAACTGCATGTTGGGCATCGAGAGCGACATGCCGCAAGCAAACAAGGGCAGTGGCAAAATCGACCAGGGCAGGCTCGGTGGCAGAACCAGATTAATCACCAGATTCAAGCTGGCAGCAACCGCCATGACCGCATAGCTGATCACGATAGTCCGCCGATGCGTGAGCCGCCCCGCGAATCTGCCCGACAAAAAAGAACCGATCATCATGCCGGCCACCTGGGGCACAAACATGACCGCAAACGATTGTGGCGTCAGCCCAAGATGGCGAATAAGAAATACGGGCGCCGCCACGACGTAAATAAAAAATGCGTTGAAAGTAAACGCACTGGCCATCGCCAGGCGATTAAACATCCCATGACTCAACACGTCTTGATAAGCCCGCAATAATTTCAGGGGATGCAGCGATTGCCGCTTTTCCACCGCGAGCGTTTCGGGCAGCCAGGCCAGGCATGCAGCGAGTAACAAGCCCGTAAACAGTGCAAGAAAAATAAAAATTCCCTGCCAGTCATAAAAGCGCAAAAGGTAGCCACCCACAATAGGTGAAACGGCCGGCGCAATGGCGAAAAGAATCGCTACCTTGGCCATCAGCCGCTGCGCGTGAGCGCCGTGCAGCACATCACGTACCATGGCCCGGCCCACTACCATGCCCACACCTGACGACATCCCTTGCAACGCGCGTCCAAGCCACAACATTTCAATGCGCGTAGCAAAAGCGCACAGCAATGATGCCAGAACGAACAGCAATAGCCCGGCAAGAATAATGCGTCGCCTGCCCAAGGCATCTGATAGCGTGCCATGCCACAGCATCATGAAACCAAAGGGAATCAGATAGAAGGTGAGCGTTTGCTGAATCTGCAACGCCGACGCGCCCAGTTGCTGCGCCATTTCCGGGAAAGCCGGCAAATAAGTATCAATCGCAAACGGACCGATCGCAGACAGTGCGGCCAGCAAAAAAGCGAAGTGTTGTTGTGAAATTTTCATCCGTCTGACTATACCGCAGGAGCCGCAGCACGCGCGTGGCTATCATGTAAAGCCCGGTAAAATGACCATAAGAAAAATAAGGAGCATGAACAGCCATGACACCCACGATACGCCGCACGCGCGAAAATGACATCGCTACGGTGACGTTGTGCAACCCCGGCAAGCTCAACGCCCTCAATGCCGCCATGTGGCAACAGTTGCACGCCGTCATGCGCACGCTGAGTGATGACGACTCTTTGCACTGCATCATTGTGCGCGGTGAAGGCGCAGCCTTTGCCGCCGGAGGCGACCTGGAAGAGTTTCATACCGCCCGTGCCACTGTGGATCTAGCTCTTGCTTACCACGAGGCAGTGGGTGCGGCACTGGCCGCGATCGAACACTGTGCCGTGCCCACGGTTGCCGCTATTCTCGGCCCATGCATCGGTGGCGGGCTGGAAATTGCCTGCGCTTGTGATTTGCGCATCGCGGGCCACAGCGCCAAGTTCGGCGCACCGATCATGAAGCTCGGATTTTCAATGTATCCCGGTGAACTTCACGGTTTACTCGCCATCGCAGGCCCGGCGGTTACCAAGGAAATTCTGCTCGAAGGCCGCTTATTCACTGCAGACGAAGCCTATGCCAAAGGCTTGCTAACACGCGTCACTGAAGATGCGCAGGTGTTCACTGAAGCGCACGCCACCGCCTGCCGCATTGCCGCAGGGGCGCCCTTGGTGGCAAGAGCGCACAGGCAATGGATCACCCGCTTATCTACCGGACAGCCGCTCACGCTGGAAGAAAAACGCGAGGCATTTCGTTTTCTTGAGACAGCAGATTATCAAGAGGGCCTTGCCGCCTTTCTCGAAAAACGCCCACCACGATTTCGGGGCTGCTAACCCTAACTCACCCCGACCCACACTGAGCACACCATGAATCCACTTGTCCCCTGGGCGCACATCGACACCGTGTTGCTCGACATGGATGGCACCTTGCTCGACCTGCATTTTGATAATCATTTTTGGCAGACGCATTTGCCACAACGCTACGCTGAATCGCTTGATCGGCCGCACGATGTGGTGCGCCACGAATTGATGACCCGTTACCGCCAAGGCGCGGGCACGCTCGATTGGTATTCCGTCGATTTCTGGCAAAACGAGCTGGGACTGGACATCATGTGCTTGAAAGAAGAAGTGGCGCATCTGATTGCAGTTCACCCGCATGTGCTCACGTTTCTTTCCGCCATCCGGCTCAGCGGCCGACGCATTGTTCTGGCGACTAACGCACACCATAAAAGCGTGGCGCTGAAAATGGCGCGCACCGGGCTCACCCCGCACTTTGATGCCATTATCAGCTCGCATGCCCTGGGCGCCGCCAAAGAGGAACAAGCGTTCTGGCAACACTTGAACAAAATCGAACCCTTTGACCCTGCGCGTACTTTGCTGGTGGATGATAGTTTGCCTGTACTGGATTCAGCCCGCCGATATGGCATAGCGCATTTAGTTGCGGTTAAAAAACCGGACACGCGACAGCCGCAAAAAAACACAGCAGACTACCCCGCGATTGATGATTTTTCACAATTGCTGCCAAAGTAATCGGGCGCGATAAAAAGTCGGTGCTGGTGATACGGTAAGCACCCGCGATTCGCACACTTGGCGACAAATTTTTCAGCCCGCCCAGTAACCCGCTTAGCGACTAAACAACCCATACAGCATTTTTGCCAACAACAGCAAGATCACGCTGGCGAAAATCTTTTTCAGGATTGCCACCGGCAGCCGGTGCGCCAGCCGCGCACCAAAGGGTGCGACCATCGCACTGGCCAGCACCGTACCCGCTAACGCAGGCAGATAAATAAAGCCAAAGCTGCCCGCCGGTAAACCGCTCGCGCCGTAACCTGACAGCATGTAACCTAGGGTGCCAGCCAGCGCAATGGGCAAGCCAACAGCTGCCGATGTTCCAATGGCTTGGTGCATTTTGACATTGCACCACAGTAAAAATGGCACGGTCAGCGAGCCGCCACCCACTGCCGCCAGCGCGGAAATAGCCCCGATACCCAAGCCTGCACCCATCATGCCCAAGCGGCCGGGGAGATCGCGCGAAGGCGCCGGTTTGGCATTGATGATCATTTGTGCAGCCACGTAGGTCATGAACACGGCGAAAAAAATAGCCAGCGGACGGGTTGGCACATGCGCCGCCAGTTGCGCGCCCAGCAGCGTGCCGAGAATGATGCCGGGGCTGATGGTTTTCACCACAGACCAGTTCACCGCCTGATGCTGATGATGCGTGCGCATGCTGGAAATCGACGTGAAAATAATGGTCGCCATTGAGGTGCCGAGCACCAAGTGCATCAAATGCGCATCCGGAAACCCTTGCGCTGCAAACATCATGACAAGGATAGGCACCACCACGGCGCCACCGCCTATCCCTAACAAGCCAGCAAAAAAACCAGCCGCGACGCCTAGCGCAAGGTAAGCAAAGAACCAGTTCATTGCGTACCTATCAGTTTTTCAATGATGAACTTCCACTCCGCTGGATCTACTGGCGTGATGGACAGGCGATTACCGCGTTGCAGCGTGCGCATGGAAGCCAGCTCCGCATGAGCGCGCAACTCATCCAGACTGATCAACCGGGTTTTCCGCACGATACGAACATCCACATTCATCCAGCGTGGGTTTTCAGCGGTTGCCTTGGCATCAAAGTAAGGGCTTGCAGGATCAAACTGCGTGCGGTCAGGATAAGCCTGCCGCGCGACCTCGGCCACCCCCGCAATGCCCGGTTCGGGACATGAAGAATGATAGAAAAAAACCCCGTCACCGACGGACATTTGATCGCGCATGAAATTGCGCGCTTGGTAGTTACGTACTCCCCACCAATCAACCGTTTGCTGCGGCATGGCCAGCACATCATCAATGCTGATCACTGAAGGTTCGCTTTTCATCAACCAATAGCGCGACATGCCAATAGCCTCCATGCGTGTTTTAAAAAAATACGCTCCATTTTTTACCCGATAAAGCCTAAAAACAAACCCCAAGAGCGCGAAAGAGTCCGCACTATTGGGGTTGTTGTAGCTTAGGGCTCCCCCGCGCATGGCGTTTGGCCGACATCCCGAACCTGAGTTCAGGGAGGTTACGTTCCAGCCACATCAGGCTCACTTACAAGAAGCGATCACAACAGCGGCACTCAAGGGCAGTAACCAGCGTAAATGCGTATTGGCTCAAAGAATGATAGCCTTGGCGCACACCGCAGGGGAAAATCAGGGAAAGCAGACTAGATTCAATTACGTACGATTACCTACGACTATCCACAACTACCTACGATTACCGTTTTCAATCACCGAAAAGTCTCTAGGGCAATGGCTGACGTGTGACCCGTGCGGCAGCCAGTGATTCATCCAGCTTGCTCTCAATGGAATTTATTCTACGCTGAATCGTTTCATTTTCAAGCCCAACGAAAAGATCAGGTGTTGCGTTTTTCAAGGTGAGTAATTCATGCGCAATGTTCAACGCCGCCATGACCGCAATACGCTCACTACTACTGCGAGTGCGCGCGCCACCGGATACCTGCGGGGTTTTACTACCTATGTGCTTGAATTTATCGTCAAGAAACGCCACCGCAGCAACCAATGCGTCCCGCTCTGCCGGGGCGCACACCACACGGTAATCCTTACCTAGTAAATGAATATCTAGCGTTTCGCTCATGGCTCAGGTATTTCCGGCAGTTGGTCGCGCAAGGCAGCAAGGCGTTCACAGGCCGCGATGATTTTGTTGTTCAAGACAGATTTTTCGGCTTCTAGCGATGTAACACGCTGGCGCAGCGTTTCATTTTCAGCACGCAGACCCTGCATGATGGCTAAAAGCTGATCAATCTTGCGTTCAAAGGAATCGAGGGAGGACATCATCCGCCAAGTTTCGGCGAAAACCAGAACCCGGTCAAGCAGTACGCGCTAACCAGTAGGCGTGAACCTTGGCGACTCTGGCACAATACACAAATGCCTTCCGACATCTTTTCCGCGGCCGCTGTGCGCCGCGCCTTGGTCATTAAATTACGCCATCACGGCGATGTTTTGTTGGCCACCCCGGTCATCTCCACCCTGCAGCGTCTGGCACCCCAGTGTGAGATTGATGCGCTGGTATATCGCGATACCGCGCCCATGCTCACCTGCCATCCGCAATTGGCTCAACTGCATGTCATCGATCGCCAGTGGAAAAAGCAGGGCGTCTGGCACCAATTGACGGCCGAAGGGCGTTTGTTGGCGCAATTGCGCGCACGGCATTATGATCTGATCATCCATCTCTCAGTGCACATGCGGGGTGCGTGGCTCACGCGGTTGTTGCGTCCGCGCTGGTCCGTTGCGCCACGCTTAAGTGGCAACTCGGATGGCAGCTTCGGTGACAATGTTGGCGGAGGCTTTTGGGCACGCAGCTTTACGCATTTTTACCCTGCACAATCAAACCCCGATCGACATACGGTGGAAAGCAATCTGGATAGCCTGCGCGCCTTGGGTTTCACGCCAACAGCCACAGATAAGCGGGTGATTCTCGTGCCGGGTGCACCCGCAGAAGCCCGCATGGATCAACTCATGGCGGCGCACGGCTTAACGGCCGGGCACTTTATTCATATTCATCCCACGTCACGCTGGCTGTTCAAATGTTGGCCAGCCGAACGCGTCGCCGCATTGTGTCAGCTATTGAGCAGCAGCGGCTGGCCCATTGTTTTAACCGCTGCACCCGATGCGCAAGAGCTCGCCATGATCCAGACGATTCTTGTCCACCGCGCCCGCAGCGCTGTACTAAACACCGCACCGCTGATTGATTTATCCGGCCAGCTTTCATTAAAAGAACTGGCTGCGCTGACCTCGCGCGCCAAGTTGTTTGTGGGTGTCGATTCCGCCCCCATGCATATCGCAGCCGCTATGGGCACGCCCACGGTGGCAATATTCGGCCCCTCCGGTGACCGCGAATGGGGGCCCTGGCAAGTCGCCCAGCGGATCGTTACCTCAAGCAATCACGTTTGCCGCCCGTGTGGTCGGGCGGGTTGTAACGACAGCAAGATCAGCGAATGCCTGACGACCCTGCCCGTAACACAGGTCATGGCTGCGTGCGAGGAATTGCTGTGAAACTCGCCATCGTGCGGCAGAAATACACGCCGTTTGGCGGTGCAGAACGTTTTGTCGAACGGGCGATCGCCGGTTTGAAAGCGCGCCACGTGGATGTCGACATCATTGCAAGACAATGGACAACACCAACTGCATCGACAACTGAAACGCCGCCAGCAGGCCACCGCGTGAACCCTTTTTATATCGGCCGCACCTGGCGCGACTGGAGCTTTGCGCGCGGCGTACAAAAAATTATTGCATCCGGTGAATACGACCTGGTGCAAAGTCACGAGCGGATTCCCGGTTGCCACATTTACCGCGCAGGCGACGGCGTGCATGCCACGTGGCTTGCCTTGCGAGCCGCCTCACGCAGCAAGATAGCTCGCCTCACTGAATGGCTCTCGCCCTGGCATCGCTACATGCTGCGAGCTGAGGCGGCGATGTTCCGTCATCCAAATCTTGGCGCGGTGATTTGCAACTCGTACATGGTGCGTGACGATGTTGCACAGCGCTTTGACATCCCGCTTGAAAAACTGCCGGTGATTTACAACGGTGTCGATCTGGAACACTTTCATCCACGCTTACGTACCGAGTATCGTGCGACGATGCGGACAAAAGTCGGCGCTGGTGATACGGCGCCCGTGGTGCTTTTTGTGGGTTCCGGCTTTGAACGCAAAGGCTTGCCAAGTTTGCTTGACGCGTTTGCGCTACTGCCGTCATCTTCTGCCCAGCTGTGGGTAGTGGGTTACGACAAATCTGCTCTAGCGATGCAGCATAAAGCTGAAAAACTTGGCTTGGCGAGGCGCGTTCGTTTCTGGGGGCCGCAAAAAGATGTTCGCCCCTTTTATGGCGCAGCCGACATCTTTGCGCTGCCCACGCTATACGATCCATTCCCTAATGCGGCGCTCGAAGCCTTGGCGTGTGGCTTGCCGCTGATCACCACCACCAGTTGCGGCGCCGCAGAATTAGTCACAACCGCCAATGGTGTCGTCGTCAGGGCGCATCATCCTGAATCACTCGCTGCGGCAATCAACACACTCTGCGAAACAGGCCGCGCCGCCACCATGCAAACCGCGGCACGTTCAAGTGTCAGTGCGCTTGATCTCACGCGCATGGCAGAAAAATTAACTGCGCTTTACACACGCATCCTGCAAGAAAAAACGTCGCGCTAAGCTCGTCGGCGACGCCAGTTTGCGGCTATGGCCAGCCTTTAAACACAGCCTTCTGCATTTTGCCGAGTACTTCAATTTCAATATCCGAACTCGGGGCGGCACGGCAAGCCAGCACCGTGCCACGGGCTTCTTCTTCTGCGCTGACATGTGCCCGACTCATGAGCCCGGTTTTCTCCCAGGCACCTGCCACTACGGCGACTTTGCAAATACCGCAACCACCATTCAAGCAACCGATCGGTATGCCACGCCGCCCAAGCCGCGCCATGCCTTGCAGCATACTTTCGTGAGGCAGGCACTCATAGACTTCGTTCGTTTGTTTGAGCTTTACGCGGTAGCGCATAGCAGGCGCTACTACCGGTTCTATCATGTGTTCCACAGCGGGCTCGGCTGCGGCCGCCACAACAAGCGCCACATCGGGTGCCACATTCGATGCAGAATTTTCCCGTGTTGTCATCTCTTTGCTCTTTGCAGTATTCAGCAGGGTTCATAAAGTAAAAACGGCTAGCGCAGCCACATCAAGTCCCATGGCCCAGATGCCAAGGATAGAATATAAATGTGATTTAGTGAGCAATACATTAAGGAAGAAAAGACATGGAATGTACAGTACGATGGCACGATGGGATGAGCTTTATTGCCGAAACAGGCAGTGGCCATTTGGTGGCGATGGATGGCGCACCAGATGCCGGTGGACGTAACTTGGCACCACGGCCGATGGAGTTGCTTCTAGCTGGTATGGGTGGCTGCACGGCGTTTGATGTGGTGCTGATTTTGCAGCGTGGGCGGCATGCGGTGAGCGGCTGCACGGTAAAGCTCCAGGCCGAGCGTGCTGACACCGACCCCAAAGTATTCACGCGGATCAATCTGCACTTTACGGTAACAGGCAAAGCCTTAAAACCCGAAGCCGTTGAGCGGGCGCTGAAACTTTCGGCAGAAAAATACTGCTCCGCTTCAATCATGCTGGAAAAAACTGCCGAAATTTCGCACAGCTTTGAATTGGTGGAAGCGTAATCGCGCCGATCAAAGGTAATAAGCGGTTTTTGTCATCACTTTGGATGAGAGCTTCATGGCCATCTTGGCGGGCAAAGGCAGTTCGCGTGCGCCATGCTGAACGGCCATGTGGGCGTGGCTGATTTCATCTGATTTCATCTGTTCGAGCACTACCCAGGACTTTTGATCTTGCGGCGACAGTTGCGCCTTGTGGCTTTCAAGGTGACCTTCAACTTGTCGCTCGGTTTCGGCAAGAAAACCCAGGTTCCAGGCGTCGCCCAGCTTGCCTGCGATGAGCCCCAGACCAAGTGAGCCGGCATACCACAGCGGATTGAGCAGACTTTTTCTGCCACCCAGCTCGGCAATGCGCCGCTCCGTCCAGTTGAGATGCTCGGTTTCTTCTTGCGCGGCCTTTGCCAAGGCGCGCTTGACTTCGGGCTGACGTGAGGTGATGGCCTGCCCCTGATACAACGCCTGCGCGCAAATTTCACCACAATGATTAATGCGCATCAACGCGGCGGCATGCCGCTTTTCAGCTTCGCTCAAATCGGCTTCAGGCAGGTCTTCTCCTGGCATGGGGCGGCTGGTGGGCGCAGGCGCAAACAGCGTGCGCAACACTTTGTCGATCTCGGGAATCAGACGGTCGATCATGCGCGAACACTCCTATAAACACTCATTTGACGTTGGGATACCTGCCTAACTGCAAAGCGCGACGGCCTTCATCCGCCGTGGCAATGGGATAGCCATCCGGACAAAACAATTCTTGGCTTAACACCGCATGGTAGCGATTCACCGGCTTGTTTTCGATAGGCCGCCACTCGCTGATTCGCGCAGTGCGCCATTGCCCATCAGTGCCACCCGTGGCATAGAGCTTCCAGGTATGCTCTTCGCACCGAATGCCCTCAAAGCTGACATTTTCTGCCCCGCCTTCTGTGCGCACCACCAGGACATAACGCACGATGCCATCGCTCCCTACAGCGAGCGAACTGCTGTCGATGAAGTAATGATTGGTCGCCACGGCACTGACATAAAACTCCCGCAGGTTTTCAGATTTTGGGGCCGCAGGCAGCGTTACTTCCAGCTCCTTCCATTCAACAGTCTCTTCTGGCACGTACTCAATGCCGGAACCCGCATCGAGCCCGTAGCCATTATTCTTTTCGGCAAGTGCCGTGGCACTGACAATCCACAAAGCACCGGCCAAGCAAGCAAGGGAAGTTTTGCGTTGTGCATTCATCGTGCATCCATTACGGTGCATGATCCGTTAAGGATTGACTAGCGGACGCACCCGTGCTTTTCTGCTCAGGTGTTTGGCTGGGCTGACTTAATGGCTGGGCGGCGTGTTGATCGACGTGCCCACGAAACAAAATATGAGAAAGTTCATTCAAGGCAGCCTCATACACGCCACGCTTGAATTCAATCACGCTATCCAGCGGAATCCAGTACGAACTCCAACGCCAGGCATCAAACTCCGGCCGCGCACTGGCGCGCAGGTGTACATCGCTATCCCTGCCGATCAAGCGCAACAAAAACCAGATCTGCTTCTGGCCGCGATAGTGACTCTGTCCTTCGCGGCGAACCCAGTGCTGTGGCACCTCATAACGCAACCAGCTGCGAGTGCGGCCGATAATCCGCACATGTTCCGGCATGAGGCCCACCTCCTCGTATAATTCCCGAAACATCGCCTGCTCGGGGGTTTCGCCTTTATCGATGCCACCCTGCGGAAACTGCCAGAAGTGCTCACGGATACGCTTGCCCCAAAAAACCTCATTACGCTGATTGGTCAGAATGATGCCGACGTTTGGGCGATATCCTTCACGATCGAGCATGACAAAATTCCAATAATTAACTGGGTAGTATTCTTTCACAATCAGGGCGCGCTGGAAAGCCACCTGCGTCTGGGCATCTCGCAGGTAAAATAGCCCTCCTGCCATTTTTAGCCTGTATTTATTTATGCGCGCCAGCCAGTTTTTCATTGCCACCCTCAAAGAAGCCCCCTCGGACGCCGAGATTGTCAGTCATCAGCTCATGCTGCGCGCCGGGCTGATTCGGCGTCTTGCCGGGGGCATCTATACCTGGATGCCGATGGGTTTGCGCGTGCTGCGCAAAGTAGAGACCATCGTGCGCGAGGAAATGAATCGCGCCGGAGGCATCGAGCTGCTGATGCCCGCCGTGCAACCTTTCGAGCTGTGGGAAGAATCCGGCCGCGGCCCGCAATACGGCCCTGAACTGCTGCGCTTCAAGGATCGCCACCAGCGTGATTTTGTCATTGGCCCAACGCACGAGGAAGTGATTACCGATATCGTGCGTCGCGAAGTGAAAAGTTATCGCCAGTTGCCCCGAAATTTTTACCAGATTCAGACCAAATTCCGCGACGAAATCCGGCCACGGTTTGGCGTCATGCGCGGGCGCGAGTTTTTGATGAAAGATGGCTATTCGTTCCACACCTCGTTCGCCGATCTGGAGCGCGAATACCGCAGCATGCATGACGCCTATACACGCATCTTCACGCGGCTTGGTCTTAAGTTCCGCGCCGTGGCGGCGGATACCGGTTCGATTGGCGGCACCGGCTCGCACGAGTTTCATGTGCTGGCTGATTCGGGCGAAGACGCCATCGCCTTTTGCCCGACATCGGACTACGCTGCGAACGTCGAACTGGCTGAAGCTGTCACACCACAAAAAATCGGCGCTGGTGAGACGGCGGCAATAGAAAAATGCGAGAAAAAAGCGACTCCAGGCAAGACCAAATGCGCCGACGTGGCCGATTTTCTTAATGCGCCACTCACCCAGACGGTCAAGGCAGTCGCCGTGATGGCTGGTTCCGCCAGGGAGATCGGCCAATTCGTCCTGCTGCTGTTGCGCGGCGACCATGAGCTGAACGAAATCAAGGCGCAAAAACTGATAGGCGAGTTTCGTTTTGCGCGCGACGAAGAGATTGTGGCGGCGCTGGGTTGCAAGCCCGGCTATATTGGACCGGTGGGCTTTAATGGCCGTATCATTGCTGACCGCGCGGTGGCTGTTATGAACAACTTTATTTGCGGCGCCAACGCAGAAGGCTATCACTTGACCGGCGCAAACTTTAGCCGTGACTTGCCGCTACCAGCGGAAATCGCCGATATTCGTAACGTGGTCGCAGGCGACCCATCACCCGATGGCAAAGGCACGCTGGAGCTATGTCGCGGCATCGAAGTCGGTCATATTTTTCAGCTACGCACCAAATATGCCGAAGCGCTCAAATGTACTTTTCTTGACGAGCAGGGCAAGGAACAAATCATGGAAATGGGCTGTTATGGCATCGGCGTTTCACGCATTATCGGCGCGGCGATCGAACAGGGCCACGATGAACGCGGCATTGTTTTCCCGGCGGGCATCGCACCCTTCGCCGTAGTGATTGTGCCCATGGCGTATGGCAAATCGACCATGGTGAAAACGGCAGCTGACGCGCTTTACGCAGAACTCCTCGCGGCAGGTATCGATGTGGTGCTGGATGATCGCGACGAACGCCCCGGCTCGATGTTTGCGGATTGGGAACTCATCGGCGTGCCGCATCGCGTGGTAGTGGGCGAACGCGGCCTGAAAGACGGCAAGCTCGAATACAAAGGCCGTAGCGACGTCGACGCGACGCTGGTGGCGGCAGATGAAATCACCGGATTCTTGCAGCAGAAGCTGTGCGCCTGACGATTGCTCTTGGTACGCTGCTACTTACCGGCAATGTCTGGGCTGGCGCGCAGCAGTACGAACCGCTGGCAGCCAGCGTGCAGGCCGCGCTGCAGGCGTCGATTGCCGACCATGCCGCACCTGAACCGCAGTTTCCCTCACTTGAAGAAAAAATTGACTGGCTCACAGAAATGTCGCGCCGGCTTTCGCCGCGCATGCCGGACCGCGAGGCGCGGCTGGATTTCCTCAAAACCGTATATTACGAAGCCAAGCGCGCCGGGCTCGATCCGCAGATGGTGCTCGGCCTGATCCAGGTAGAAAGTGGCTTCAGAAAATACGCCGTGTCATCGGCGGGCGCCCGCGGCTACATGCAGATCATGCCCTTCTGGGTCAAGCTGATCGGCAGCGAGGATAGCAATCTGTTTCACCTGCGCACGAATCTGCGTTTTGGCTGCACCATCCTGCGCCACTATCTCGATCTCGAAAACGGCGACCTGTACCGCGCCCTGGGCCGCTACAACGGCAGCCTGGGCCAGCCCGAGTATCCGAACATGGTGCGCGGCGCATGGGAAGGGCGCTGGAGTTGGGGGCCAAGGGTGATGCAAGCTACGCGATAAGAAGTCTTTTACGCGCTTTCAACCCATGGCATGCATCGGAAAGAAAGGATCATCTATGAGCAAGCAAACTAAACAGCTGCCGAAATTCAAGAACGAAGCGGCAGAGCGCACCTTTTGGGAAACCAGGGGAAAAGACTCGACAGAATTTCTGGACTGGAAGAAAGCCCAGCGTGCCGTGCTGCCAAACCTGAAACCCTCAACGAAGACGATTTCTCTGCGGCTGCCGCAACATCTGCTTGACGCCCTCAAAGCCGCCGCCAACGCCCGCGACGTTTCCTATCAATCGCTGATCAAGGTTTGGCTTCAGGAGAAGCTGCATACGCATTAGGGCGTCGGGTTCTACGTAATAAGAAAGGCTACGATTTTCTGTTCAGAAAAACGGTAATCCGCGCTGGATTCGTGGGCGGCGTGGCAATCGGTTCCAAAGAAGGTTGAAGCTGACCAATTTACTTCGACCCCGTTAGATCCTCGCCGTATCGCCATCCGCAGCGGCGAGGAGAGCGCATTTTGCTCGACCGCCTTGTAGCGCCGACTTTTGCCTTGTTTCTGATTGACCACCGCGCCGGGGATTCCGCTTCGCGGGCCGGCGTCACCGCATCCCCGGTAACATCCCCTTCATGCCGCGCATCATCTTCTGCATACCGCCTTTGGAAAACTGCTTCATCATTTTCTGTGTCTGCTCGAATTGATTGAGCAGGCGATTCACTTCCTGCACCTGCACCCCCGCGCCCAGCGCAATGCGCCGCTTGCGCGTAGCCTTGATGATTTCGGGTTTTGCGCGTTCGGCAGGTGTCATCGAATTGATGATGCCTTCCAGACGGTTCATCGATTTATCATTCACCGCGCCGCCTGCCTGTTGCGCAGCCCGGCTTAACTGCGCAGGCAGCTTGTCGAGCAGGCCGGCCATGCCGCCCATTTTTTTCATCTGCCCGATTTGCTCTTTGAAGTCGTTCAGATCAAAGCCCTTGCCGGCTTTCATTTTCTTGGCAAACGCCTGCGCTTTGTCGTGATCAACGTTACGCTGAGCCTCTTCAACCAGACTCAGAATATCGCCCATACCGAGAATACGGCTGGCCATGCGTTCGGGATGAAATTCTTCCAGCCCGTCGAGCTTTTCGCCCACCCCGGCAAACTTGATGGGTTTGCCGGTGATTTGCCGCACGGATAGCGCCGCACCGCCGCGGGCGTCACCATCCAGCTTGGTCAGAATAATGCCGGTTAAGGGCAGCATTTCAGCAAATGTCTTGGCGGTGTTCACAGCATCCTGGCCAAGCATGGCATCCACGATGAACAGGGTTTCGATAGGTTTGACCTGCGCATGCAAATCGCGTATCTCGGTCATCATCGCAGTATCAATCGCCAGCCGTCCGGCGGTATCGATAAAGAGCGCATCATAAAAGTGTCGCTTGGCATAATCGATGGCTGCCGCGGCGATATCGGCCGGCTTTTGATCAGGCGACGAAGGAAAAAAATCGATGCCCGCCTGGGCGGATACGGTTTTTAACTGTTCTATGGCAGCGGGGCGATACACGTCGCAACTGACGGTGAGCACTTTTTTCTTTTGCCGCTCTTTGAGCCATTTACCCAGTTTGGCGGTGGTGGTTGTTTTACCCGCGCCTTGCAAGCCGACCATAAGCATAATCGCGGGGGGCTGCGTTGCCAGATTCAGGGCGACACTCGCACCACCCATGAGCTCGGTTAATTCGCGCTGAACAACACCTACCAGCGCCTGGCCGGGTGTTAATGAACCAACGACCTCCTGACCGAGCGACTTTTCTTTCACCCGGGAGATAAATTCTTTGACGACGGGCAAAGCAACATCCGCTTCGAGCAAGGCCATGCGCACTTCCCTGAGCATGTCTGTAATGTTGTCTTCGGTCAGGTGTGCCTGACCACGGAGATTTTTAACGACGCGGCCGAAGCGCTGGGTTAGGTTGTCGAGCATGATGACAATAAGATTAAGTGGCTTGGTGTAGACTTTGCGAATGTCCCCAATAGTAATGCATGTGCTGGCTGCTGCGATATATACCGCACTATCGCTCCAATTATGGCGCACGAGTTGGCGTGGTTCGCTACTGAACCAGTCTTCCCGCGAATTGTCCGGGTTACCCGGCTTACCCTTGGTCGAGCGCAGTATTTTGCTCGCCGCCTTAGCTGCTCATGCGGTAAGTATCCGCATGGCAATTTTTGATGGTACCCAAGTGCACTTTGGTTTTGCCATCGCGTTGTCTGTGATGGTGTGGCTGGCTATCGTGTTGTTTTGGATTGAAAGTTTTTTCGCCCGGCTGAATGGCTTGCTGGCACTGGGTTTACCCGCCGCGGCTTTAGCCAGCCTGTTACCTGCCCTATTTGCCGAACCGCATATCCTGGCCAATGCCAGCTCAACGGCCCTGCGTCTGCATTTGCTCGCCGCCATGCTGGCTTACAGCCTGTTTACATTGGCCGCTTTGCACGCTTTACTCATGGCAGCAGCTGAGCGTGGGTTGCATCGCGGGAAAATTTCACCTTTGCTCGCGAGCCTGCCCCCCTTGCTCACAATGGAAACCATTCTGTTTCGCTTAATTCATATCGCCTTTGTGCTGCTGACATTAACCTTGGTTTCGGGCGTGTTTTTTTCTGAAGACTTGTTTGGCAAGGCGTTAACGTTTGACCATAAAACAGTGTTTGCGATTATTTCCTGGCTGATTTTCGCCGCCTTGCTTATCGGTCGCCATCTGCGTGGCTGGCGCGGCAGGGTGGCATTACGCTGGACGCTGGCCGGGTTTCTGGCCTTGCTGCTAGCCTATGTTGGCAGCCGCTTTGTGCTTGAGATTATTCTCAACCGCAGCACATGACTTGAATCGTATGGCCCGAATCGATGGATGAATTACCCCTCAGTACGCAATTTGTGGCGCTTGCCGCATTGCTGATTTTGTCCGGCTTTTTTTCCATGGCCGAAACCGTGATGATGGCTTCCAACCGCATTCGTCTGCGGCATTTAGCCAAAGGAGAACACCGTGGTGCACGGCTGGCAATCCAGTTGCTGAGCAAAACAGATCAGCTGCTTGGCATGATTTTGCTTGGCAACACCCTCATTAATTCGCTGGCCGCCATGCTGACCGCAAATATTGCGGTGACCGTCTTTGGTGACGAAAAATGGTCGCTTGAGGCCGGTGCGCTCTTTGTCACCTTCTGCTTGCTGGTATTTTCAGAAATCACGCCAAAGGTCGCCGGGGCAATGTATTCAGACTGGCTGGCCATTCGCATCAGCTACATTCTGACGCCATTGTTGCGTATCGCTTACCCCGTCGTCTGGTTCATCAATCTGTTTGTCCGCTCCCTGTTGCGGTTACTGCATCTGCAACCCAAACCAGACGCCGAAGGGCACCATTTATCCGTTGAAGAGTTACGCGCTGTGGTGCTTGATTCTGGCCAATTTATCCCCTCACAGCACCGTTCCATTCTGCTGAATTTGTTTGAACTGGAACATGTCACTGTGGCCGATATCATGACGCCGCGGGGTGAAATAGAAACGATTGATATCGCTGCGCCCATTGATGAAATCATGGCGCAGCTTGCTACCAGCTACCACACACGCGTGATTGTTTCCGAGCATGACTCAGCAAATGTCATAGGCGTGCTCCGCCTGCGCCATTTGCTTAGCGAGGCGTTTAACGGTGAAATCAATCTGGAAACCTTACGCGAAAGAATGACCGCGCCGTATTTCATTCCGGCAGCGACACCCATCTACATGCAGCTTCAGTTCTTCCGCGAAAACCGCCAGCGCCTCGGTCTGGTGGTGGATGAGTATGGCGAAATCCAAGGCTTGGTTACCCTGGAAGATATTGTTGAAGCACTGGTAGGAAAATTCACCACCCGGCAAGCGGATGTAGGTACGCGCCTGACGTGGGATGAGGCAGGCACCGTGTTGGTTGATGGTGCCATCAGCTTGCGCGAGTTAAATCGTCAGCTTGAACTCGATCTGCCCGTCGACGGCCCGCGCACCCTGAATGGGTTGATCATCGAGCACCTGCAAGACATCCCTGAGGTTGGTGTCGGTGTCAGAGTGAGTGGGGTACCCATGGAGATTATTCAGACCCAGAACCGTAAGGTTAAAATGGTTCGGCTTCACTATCCTGGACAAGAGTGATACGCTTGCCACGGTTTGTCGGGCGCAGTGACAAGCAACTAGACTGAGGATAAGGGGATGGCGACAACGACAACGGCGCAAAAAAAAATTCTTGTAAAAGAGGCAAGCTTTCTTTGGGAAGGCAAGAATAGAACCGGCAAAGTTGTCCGTGGCGAAATGAATGCACCCAGCTTGGCTGTTGCGCAGGTAGCCTTGCGCCGACAGGGGATTTTGGTCAGCAAGCTGAAACAGAAAAAAATCGGCTCTGGCGGCAAAGTCACCGACAAGGACATCACGCTATTTACCCGTCAGCTTGCCACGATGGTTAAGTCTGGCGTGCCTCTATTGCAGTCCTTTGACATTGTTGGTAAGGGTACCAACAACCCCGCGCTCGCCAGACTGTTGATCAGCATAAAAACGGATGTTGAAACAGGGGCTAGTCTAGCCACTGCATTTCGCAAATACCCAATCCATTTCGATGCGTTGTTCTGCAATCTTGTCGCTGCGGGTGAGCAAGCGGGGATTCTGGACACACTGCTTGATCGGCTAGCAAGCTACAAAGAAAAAATTCAGGCGATCAAGTCCAAGCTGAAAAGCGCGATGTTCTACCCAACATCGATTCTGGTGGTCGCCTTTGTTATCACAGCGGTAATCATGATTTTCGTTGTTCCCGCGTTCAAAGGCGTATTCGCCAGTTTTGGCGGTGATCTGCCGGGTCCTACCTTGGTCGTTATCGCCATTTCCGATGGTTTTGTGGCGAACTGGCATATTATCTTCGGCGCTCTATTTGCCGCTATCTATGGCATGGTGTACGCTTTCAAGCGCTCACGCGCCTTCCAGATCGCAGTGGACAAATATGCGCTCAAGCTACCCGTCTTTGGCGATCTGATTCGCAAAACCTCTATCGCCCGCTGGACACGTACTTTATCCACCATGTTTGCCGCAGGTGTACCCCTTGTTGAGGCGCTGGATTCCGTCGGAGGTGCATCAGGCAACTACGTCTATGCCACTGCTACCCAACAGATTCAAAACGAGGTGAGTACCGGCTCGAGCCTGACAGTCGCTATGCAAAACTCGGATGTATTTCCGCCCATGGTGACGCAAATGGTCGCTATTGGCGAAGAATCAGGGCAGCTCGATTCAATGCTGGGCAAGGTGGCTGACTTTTTCGAGGCTGAGGTTGACGATGCTGTCGGTGCGCTGTCCAGCCTGATGGAGCCCATCATCATGGTATTTCTTGGTGTGCTTATCGGTGGCCTCGTCGTTGCGATGTACCTACCCATCTTCAAGCTTGGCTCGGTTGTCGGTTAAGCGCTGTTCATGAGCGCCTTGTGGTTTACGGATCCGTCGGTGGTTGTTTTGATCGCCAGCGTGCTGGGCTTGATGGTTGGCAGCTTTCTTAATGTCGTGATTCACCGTTTGCCTATCATGATGGAGCGCGATTGGGCCGTGCAATGTGCCGATTTGCGCGGTGACACGCCACCCGTTTTTGAGCCACTCAGTCTGTCTCGTCCGCGCTCGCGTTGCCCCAAATGTAGCCATGCCATTACGGCGACTGAGAATATCCCGCTCTTTAGCTGGTTTTTTCTGCGTGGCCGTTGCAGCGCTTGCAAAACACCGATCTCTATTCGCTACCCCTTGATAGAACTAGCGACAGCGGCGTTGTTTGCCTTCGCTGCCATGCACTTTGGTTTAACTGCTGCGGGTTGGGGCGCGCTAATTTTTATCGCGGCGCTGATTTCACTCACAGGCATCGACTACGATACGCGACTGCTACCCGATGACATTACGCTACCGCTGCTATGGATTGGTTTGCTATTTAATCTGTTTGGCACATATACCGATCTTAAAAGTGCAGTGATTGGGGCTATAGCAGGCTATCTGTCCCTTTGGAGCGTGTATTGGCTATTCAAGCTTGTCACCGGCAAAGAGGGCATGGGTTACGGCGACTTTAAATTATTGGCGGCCCTCGGTGCCTGGCTGGGGTGGCAAATGCTTCCCTTGACTATTCTGTTATCCTCCCTGGTGGGCGCCGTGGTCGGCATCCTGCTCATGGTGATGTCAAAACACGGCCGCCAGGAGCCCATTCCTTTCGGGCCTTATCTTGCCGCAGCGGGGATCGTTGCCTTGATCTGGGGCAAACCGCTCACTCAGGCTTATCTCGGCACCACGCTGTAAGCCCTGCACCACGAATTCCCCGATTCCTTGGCCAGGGGGCCTTCGGCTATAATTATCTGCTATTCAGAAATACCGGAGAATGCCATGCCAATCTACGCTTATCGTTGCACTCAGTGCGGCTTTGAGAAAGAGTTCATGCAGAAAATAAGCGACCCTCTGCTGACGCTCTGCCCTCAATGTCAGTCTGAATCCTTAGCCAAACAACTCACCGCTCCCGGCTTTCAGCTCAAGGGGAGTGGCTGGTATGCTACTGACTTTAAAGGAGGTCCAGCAGGAAAACCTGCCGTAATCACCGAGACAACATCAGAAACCAGGGCGGAAACCAAGATTGAAACCAAGGCCGCTCCAGCGACAGCGACACCCGCGAGCAAAAGCGAATCTGCCAGCACCAAGGCTTAAATGCTACCCGCCAAAACGGCCTCTTTGCCTTGAAAAAATATTTCGTTACTGGCTTACTCATCTGGGTACCTCTGGGAATCACCATCTGGGTGCTGTCACTGATCGTGCGCTCGATGGATCAGTCGTTGAAGCTTTTGCCCACGGCCATTCAACCTGAAAATCTGCTGGGTTTCTACCTGCCGGGTCTGGGCGTTATTCTGACGATTGCAGTCATTCTGCTTACGGGGCTGCTTGCCGCAAACATCGTCGGTCAACGCTTGGTGCGCTTTTGGGAAGCCATGCTTTCGCGCATTCCCGTCGTCAAATCGGTCTATTACGCAGTTAAACAAGTTAGCGATACGCTCTTCTCTGGGAAAGGTGATGCGTTTCGCAAAGTGTTGCTGGTGCGATACCCGCATCCCGAGGCGTGGGCCATTGCTTTTCAGACAGGGAATCCGGCGCACGATGTCGCCAATAAGCTGCCTGAAGAATATGTCGGCGTTTTTATTCCGACCACCCCCAGCCCGGTCAATGGATTTTTCTTCTTTGTCAAACGCCGCGATGTCATCGAACTCGACATGAACGTCGATGATGCATTGAAATACATCGTCTCCATGGGGGTCGTCGCCCCGCCCATGAGGAACCCGCTCAGGCACGCCAAAAACCAATAAACCGCCCACCGTCACACCGGGGCAATTCATCTCAGTTCGGAACTTATTATGCGTACTCATTATTGCGGTCAAGTTAATGCCTCCCATGTTGACCAGATAGTTACCCTGTGCGGCTGGAACCATCGTCGGCGTGATCACGGCGGCGTGATTTTCATCGACCTGCGCGATCGCGAAGGCATGGCGCAAATTGTTTGCGACCCAGACCGGTCCGAGATGTTCAAGGTAGCGGAAGATGTGCGCAACGAGTATGTCCTGCGCATCACGGGCCGTGTGCGCCGCCGTCCTGCCGGCACCGAAAACCCTAATCTGCCCACCGGCGAAATCGAAATTCTCTGTCATGAGCTGGAAGTGCTCAACACGGCGGTAACGCCGCCTTTCCAGCTGGATGAAGACAATCTCTCGGAAAACGTGCGCCTCACTCATCGCGTGATTGATCTGCGCCGCCCGCAGATGCAAAAAAATCTCATGCTGCGCTACAAGGTAGCCATGGCTTTCCGCCGCTTCCTTGACGATGCGGGTTTCATCGATATCGAAACACCGATGCTGACCAAGTCAACGCCTGAAGGCGCGCGCGATTACCTGGTGCCATCGCGTGTCCATCCCGGCCAGTTTTTCGCTCTGCCGCAATCACCGCAGTTATTCAAACAGCTGTTAATGGTCGCTGGTTACGACCGCTATTACCAGATCACTAAATGCTTCCGCGACGAAGACCTCCGCGCTGATCGGCAGCCCGAATTTACCCAGGTGGATATCGAAACGTCGTTTCTGAATGAAACACAAATCACTGCCTTGATGGAAGACATGATACGCAGCGTCTTCAAAACCGCGCTGGCCGTCGATTTGCCTAACCCCTTCCCGCGCATGACCCATGCCGATGCCATGCAGCGCTTCGGCTCGGATAAGCCCGATCTACGCGTCACCCTTGAGCTGGTTGACGTGGCGGATGTCGTCACGGATGTCGCCTTCAAGGTATTCAGCGGCCCTGCCACCTCGGGCGGCCGTGTCGCAGCCCTGCGCATCCCTGGCGGCGGCAGTGGCGAAAAATCGCTCACGCGCAGCGAGATCGATGCTTACACCGAGTTCGTGAAAATCTATGGCGCCAAGGGGCTAGCTTATATCAAAGTCAACAACGTCACCCAGCTGAACGAGGAAGGTTTGCAATCGCCCATTGTTAAAAATCTGCACGAGAAAGCGCTGGCTGCCATCGTTGAACGTACTGGCGCACAATCCGGCGATCTGATTTTCTTTGGTGCCGACAAAACAAAAGTCGTCAATGACGCGCTCGGCGCATTGCGCACCAAAATAGGCCACGAAAAAGGCTATGTCACTGGCGAAGCCTGGCGGCCTTTGTGGGTGGTCGATTTCCCGATGTTTGAATATGATCAAGAAAACAAACGCTGGAATGCCTGCCATCACCCATTCACCAGCCCGAAAGATGGCCATGAGGAACTCATGGCGACCGACCCGGGCGCGTGCCTGGCCAAAGCTTACGATCTCGCCTTGAACGGCTGGGAAATGGGCGGTGGCTCAGTGCGTATCCATCGCGCAGAGGTTCAGGAACGCGTATTTCAGGCGCTCGGTATCAGCCCTGAAGAGCAGCAGACAAAATTTGGTTTCCTGCTTGATGCGCTCAAGTATGGCGCGCCACCGCATGGCGGCTTGGCGTTCGGCCTTGATCGCATCGTCACCATGATGACCGGCGCTGAATCGATTCGCGACGTGATTGCCTTCCCCAAAACGCAACGCGCGCAGTGTCTGCTCACCGATGCCCCGTCCCCAGTGGACGAAAAACAATTACGCGAACTGCATATTCGTCTGCGACAGAAAGTGGAAACCCAGGTTGAGGTTGGTTGATAACGCATGCGCGCCGCACTAAGCCGTCTCGTCACTCTGTGCAGCGCTGCGTTTGCGCTGGTTGCCCTGGCGGACGAAACAACCCTTGCACAGCTGCCACCGGAAGCGCGCGAAACGCTGCGCTTGATCGATCAGGGTAGCGACTTTCCTTACCGCCGCGACGGCATTGTCTTTCAAAATTTCGAACGTCGGCTGCCACAAAAAGCGCGTGGCTACTATCACGAATACACGGTGCCGACCCCTGGTCGCCATGACCGAGGGGCACGCCGCATCATCACTGGCGGCTCGCCACCGATCGTGTTCTATTACACTGACGACCACTACCGCAGCTTCCAGAGAATTCAACGATGAGCATCGCCCATTATCAGACGTTGTTTAGCGCGGCTGGCCACGCTGGTGTCTATCATTTACCGCACGGAAACTTAAGCGACCTGATTACAGGTGCCGAATCGGCGGGTTGCCTCGTGCAGCGAATTGATTTACGCAGCACCCATAACCGAGATGAATTGCTCGAAACCCTCGGCCGCGGCCTTGGCTTTCCTGAATGGTTCGGCCATAACTGGGATGCACTCAACGACTGCCTGCTCGATATGGGTTGGCGTCCCGCCGAAGGCTATGTCGTTATCCTCGACCATTGCGATGGCATCCATGCCCACGCCGAAAGCGATTTCGTCACCCTGATGCAGGTCTTGCAGAATGTCGCCAACGAGTGGCGCGAACAAGGCGTGCCGTTCTGGTGCCTGGTCGATATGCAAGCCGATGGTATCGCCTGGCTACCCATCATCGCCCAACCGGAATCCAGAGACGTTTGAACCCGTTTCTGGGGATTTAAATAATGATTTTCAAAAAACCGGTTTCAGTGCTCGTGATAATTCATACAGCAGCGCTGGATGTGCTGCTGCTTGAACGGGCGCAGCACCACGGCTTCTGGCAATCGGTGACGGGCAGCCAGGAAGACAATGAGCCGCTCAATCTAACGGCCCAGCGCGAGGTGTTTGAGGAAACGGGGATTCACGCACCGATCACACAATTCGTTGACTGGCAAAAAACGAATCGCTTTGAAATATTCCCCGAGTGGCAATACCGTTACGGGCCGGGGGTAACGCACAACACCGAACATGTATTCAGCTTGGCGCTCGCAGAAAAATGTCCGATAAAAATAACACTGGACGAGCATGTCGCCTACCAATGGCTACCATGGAAACAAGCCGCCGCCGCCTGCTTTTCGTGGAGCAACCGCGACGCAATTCTTACGTTGGGTGAGATGGCGCGCTGAGTAGTGCCTGGAAACATTCAGGGCAATAGCAAGTAGCGGCAGAAGTTTTGGACAGCGTGAGCGGCGGCAATTCAGCGCACCAGCAGGTGTCGCGCCCCGCGACAACACCACAGGTGAAGCTTGCAGCACAACGCGGGCAACGAGAGGGGCTATCTTGCCGTATTACCAGCGCCGATTTTTCTACAGTCATGCCTTACCCAAAAAACGCCGGGCAATCCAGGCATCCAGCGATAATTTTCCAGGGCCGGAAAAGATTAGCGGCAAGAGCATTGCCAGAAAGATTACTGGCAGTTTGAAATTGCCGTGACCGTCATCGGTGATGGCATAGCCCTGCGCTAACGCCATCATCGTGTGCCATTCATCTGGCCAATGCACTGCCACGATCGCAACGACCGTAAGCACAAAAAGAGACACGGCAAAAAACCGCGTGCCGAACCCGACTATCAGCGCCACGCCGCCGATCAACTCAAACCAGGTGGAGATGGACCAGCTGATATTCACCGGCATCAGATTAAATGGCGTGGGAAATTTATCCTGGATGTCGGCAAACCAGTTTTCGCCATGATATTTTTCCAGGCCGGATTCAAAGAACTCCCAGCCCAGTAGAAAACGCAAACCCAAAAAACCCAACCAGTCACCTACGGCATTAAGCAAACGCACAACAACTGCCCATAACCTCGTCATTTTTTGCTCCCTAAAATAGCACCCGCAGTGCGTAGTTGATCCAACAAGTGCGCACCATGCATGAGGAGTGATTCCGGTTCGGGATGCTGCAATTC
The DNA here is from genome assembly GCF_000934545.1 of Rugosibacter aromaticivorans. GTDB lineage: Bacteria > Pseudomonadota > Gammaproteobacteria > Burkholderiales > Rhodocyclaceae > Rugosibacter > Rugosibacter aromaticivorans. Next base: position 156,799 of record NZ_CP010554.1, on the reverse strand, counting down.
ATGTGCAATCTGCACACAAGCCTCGCGGCCGCTGAGCTGCCCTTCTGCCGCGTGTAGCAAGGCCACCAAGCGTGCGCTGACCGGATTCAACGCGATAAATTGCACAGCCTCATACGCATCCCGAAACACCAGCAAATGGGTTGCGCTGGGTTTGCGTGGACGCCATTGCGGGCCGATGCGGTGCACCGGCCAGGCATAGGCGAGATTCATTGCCGCAGCTGATAACAGCGGCTGGCCATCCAGCAGGTTGCCTGTCGGGTTGTACGCGGGTGACGGGAGGGTGTCCATAACATCAACCGCCAACTCGACCCATTCGTAATGGGCTAGCTCTGGCAACCAAGGGGGAACGGTCATCGGCAACGACGGTGTTTCTAGCAGCCAGTGCAAAAATTCACGCGGAATTTCACGAAAATACGGCGTATGGCAGCGTGCTTCGCGAAAAAAAGCATCCACCAACCGCGGCCAACGACGCGCACCAAGCAGCGCATGCGTAATAGGAAAACAAGCGAGCAAAAAACCTTCGAGATTATTGCGCACCAACCCGCGATATATCTCTGTGCGGCGTGCTGACACACCCATGGGGCGAGGTACACGACGCGGGTAACGCAGGTGGCGGGCCAGCGCAAATTGAAAGTCCTGAAAGGGGAGCAGCGCGTTCATGCGACGGCCCGTTGAGCTTGATTTTCACGCGTTTCATAGCGCGCCTGCAGCGTGGCAATTTGCTTGACCTCTCGGCTGAGAACAGTCAGCTCAGGGAAATTGAAATCGCGCTCGAGGCAAGTGGGTACCGGGCCACACAGCGCATAGGCTTCTGCGAGCAATTGCCACACCGGATCGATGACATCCGCACCGTGGGTGTCTATCACCAACCCGTCGGGCTCGACATGATGGCCGGCCACATGAATGTAGCAGACGCGCTCCAGCGGCAAAGCGCGCAGGAATTCGCTGGCATTAAAGCCATGATTCAAGCTATTGACGACAATATTATTCACGTCCAGATGCAGCAGGCAATCCGCCTCATCAATCACGGCGCGGATGAATTCCGGTTCCGTCATTTCCGCACCAGGTGGAATGAGATAAGTCGACGCATTTTCAATGCCGATCTGCATGCCAAGAATATCCTGTGCGTGGCGGATGCGGCCTGCCACCCAGCGTACAGCATCTTGCGTTAACGGGATCGGTAACAGATCGTATAGATGACCATCATCGGCGCACCAGGATAAGTGCTCGGTATACAGCGTAATGCCCTGTTGCTGCATGAAACTGCGGATGCGATGGAGCAAAGAGTCATCCAGCGGTGAAGGGCCACCCAGATCAAGTGACAGGCCGTGGCAAACAAAGGGATAGCGTTCGGTAAAAGCGCGCAGATCTTTGGCTGAGCTGCCACCCATGCCGGCCCAATTTTCGGGTGCTAGTTCGAAAAAGCGTACAGGGTCCGGTACCCCGGCTTTCAGCGCGGGAATAAGTTCCCGCCTGAAGCCGAGGCCCGCCCCTGAAATCACGGAGGATGTCATGGCCGCAAACTTACTTTGTTACTTTGCTTCTTCAGCCTTGGGTGTTTCCATGGATTTCTCCATGGGTGCTTCCATTTTTTTACCAGCGCCACAGCTACCGTCTTTCTTCTTGTCGGCGCCACAAGAGCCTTCTTTCATCTTGTCTTTGTGGTCGCCATATTTGCCATCATGCATTTTCTTCTTATTCGCGCCACACTTGCCTTCACCACATTTGCCATCTTTCTTTTTCATTTTGGCACCACACTTGCCATCCTTCATTTTGTCACCACAGGAGCCATCCATTTTCTTGTCGGTATCAGCTGCCGCAAGCTGGTAGCCGCTATCGAGCTTTTGCATGGCAAAAGGGTTGCTACCAGCAAAAGCGGCCGTGCTGAGAACGGTCGTTGCAAAAGCGGCCCCAACAGCGAGGGTAAGGGAATTCATCTTTTTCATTGCATTGCTCCTCAAGGTTGTAAATGGTTAACGCGGGATTGAATCAACGTCATGATGCTCTCGCCAGGCCCGTGTGGCAGTCCGCAGAAAGGCAAAATGCTTTTGCGTCGCGCGACAGCCCTTACAGAATAACAAATGAAACCACAACCCGAGTCGTTCACCCGACGACAGCGGACGATCCAGCCTTTGTGACATCAATTCTGTTTCTTCGCGACACGACAGCATTTAACTTTCTCCAAACCAGCGTCGGGACAAGCAATCACGTAGCCCCAGACGCGCCCGGTGCAACAGCACCCAGCAATTCGACGCGGACAATCCGAGTTCCTTACAAATTTCTGTCGTTTCCATGCCCAGCAATTCGCGCATGCCGAAAACCCGCGCCGGTTTTTCAGGCAGACCGCTGATGCAAACCTCGAAGACTGCCCAGAACTGCTTCTGCTCCAGCGAAGCCTGCGGGTCGGCCCAAGGCGTGGGATGCGAGACCCAGTGACCACGCTCATCGAATTGCTCTTCCAATGCGTCTTCAAGCCCCTGTTCCTGCTCGATATCACCAGCCGCTTGCGGCTGACGGCTACGGCGGCGGAATTCGTCGATGATTTTGTTCTTCAGAATGGCAAAGACCCACGTCGATACCGCTGCGGCGCCGGCAAACTGGCGGGCTCGCTCGGTAGCAGCAAGCAGGGTGTCCTGCACAGCATCTTCGGCGGCCGATGCATCGCGTAGTTGCAGATGGGCGAAGCGCAGCAGGCGGGGCCGCAGCGCGCTTACAGCGCTTGAAAGTTCATGCGGGGTCATAACGGCCCCATGTTACATGCTCTTGAAAACTGACGGGGCGCGCCTATATAGCTGCCATAAGACTCTCACAGGGGTGGGAGTCACCCATTAATCAAGAAAGGAAGAAAAATGAACAACCTGATATATCGTGATCCATTGAACGATTTGCTGCGCGGTTTTTTTGTGCGTCCTGTTGAGTTCGGCGAAAGGACAGAAGCACCGGCCTTGAAAGTTGACGTCAAGGAGCGTGAAGATGCCTATGCCATTCACGTCGAAATTCCCGGTGTGAAGAAAGAGGATATTCACGTTTCCATTGATGGCGCTGTCGTGTCGATTTCCGCCGAGCGCCGTGAAGAAAAAGAAGTCAAGGAAGGCGAACAGGTACTGCGCAGCGAACGTTATTTCGGCAAGGTATCGCGCAGCTTCCAGTTGCCGCAGGAAGTCGATGAATCGCAGTCCAGCGCCAAATACAACGACGGCGTGCTGGAACTGGTGTTGCCGAAGAAAGTGGCAGCGCAGGCCAAGCGGTTGAGCATTCAATAAAAGTCGGCGCTGGGCGTAGGCGGGGTTTCGCGGAGCACTGCTCCGTGCCGCCGAAGCCGGTCGGCTGTGCAAAGCCGACAGTGGAGATACGGCGCGCATGAGCATACGGGGCGCAGCGACCGTAAAGGGTGGTTGCGCCCCATTTTCTTGTGTACATCGCTAGAATAAGCGAAGTTACCACTCGCACATTTCTAGCGCCATGACGACAAAACCTGCCCCCGCCACCAAGGCTGGCGTGCTTACTGAAGCCCTGCCGTACATCAAGCGGTTTCATGATCGCACTATCGTCGTCAAGTACGGCGGCAACGCCATGACCGACGACAATCTGAAGCAATGCTTCGCGCGCGATGTCGTGTTGCTCAAGCTAGTCGGCATGAATCCGGTGGTGGTGCATGGTGGCGGGCCGCAAATCGAAAATCTGCTGGCGCGTGTCGGTAAAAAAGCCGCCTTTGTGCAAGGCATGCGCGTGACCGATGCCGAAACCATGGACGTGGTGGAAATGGTGCTCGGCGGCCAGGTCAATAAAGAGATCGTCAATCTCATCAATCAGCAGGGCGGCAAGGCGGTGGGCTTGACCGGCAAGGATGGCAATTTCATTCGTGCCAAAAAACTGCTCATCGAGAATCTGGAGAAGCCCGGCGAGATGCTCGACATCGGCCAGGTCGGCGAGATCGTTTCCATCGATCCCGGCCTGATTGCGCTGCTCGATTCCGGCGATTTCATTCCGGTGATCGCGCCGATTGGCGTCGGCAGCGAAGGCGAAACGTACAACATCAATGCCGATGTGGTGGCTGGCAAAATCGCCGAAGTACTCAAGGCCGAGAAGCTGGTGATGCTGACCAATACGCCCGGCGTGCTGGACAAAGCGGGTAACCTGCTGACGGGCATCACGCCGCGCGAGATTGACGACATGGTGGCGGACGGCACGCTGTCGGGCGGCATGCTGCCGAAAATCGGATCGGCGCTGGACGCGGCGCGCAGCGGCGTGAAAAGCGTGCACATCATCGATGGCCGCGTTGAGCATGCCCTACTGCTGGAAATTCTCACCGATGACGGCGTCGGCACCCTGATTAAATCCAAATGACGAGACTCTGTCCGAGACCCCTATGAACGAACCGCGAAGCACTCAAGTAGGCGAAAAGAAGCTGGTCATTTTGCAAACCATCGCCGAAATGCTCGAACGGCCCGCGGCTGAAAAAGTGACGACGGCGCTGCTGGCAAAACAGTTGAATGTCTCTGAAGCCGCGCTGTATCGCCACTTTGCGAGCAAGGCGCAGATGTATGAAGGGCTGATCGAATTCATCGAAGGCGGTGTGTTCAGCGTGATCGGCCAGATTGAATCAGCAGAGGAATCCGGCCTGAAACAAGCGGAGACAATTGTCGCTTCGCTGTTACGCTTTGCGCAAAAAAACCGTGGCTTGACGCGCGTGCTGGTGGGCGATGCGCTAGTGCATGAAAACCCGCGTTTACAGGCGCGCATCAATCAACTGCTCGACCGCATCGAAGCCACGCTCAAGCAGTGCCTGAAGATCGCCGTCGCGCAAGGCGCGTTAAGCACCGAACACGATTGCAGCGCGCATGCCAATCTGCTCGTTTGCTATACGCTGGGCCGCTGGCAGCGCTTTGTGAAAAGTGGTTTTAAGGAAGACCCGCTGGCGCAGTGGTCCGCTCAATGGCCGCTACTGGCACGATAATAAGATATATAAGATAAGGCCGTATCACCAGCGCCGACTTTTCACAGCCGACTAGCGCCGTCAAAAACGGACTTTTGAATCTGACCGCAGGGAATACAAAGCCGTCTCTGGACAAGACTTTTCAAGCCTTCAGCAAGGCCGCCGCTTCGAGCGCAAAGTAAGTCAGGATGCCATCGCAACCGGCGCGCTTGAAGGCCAGTAGCGACTCCATCATCACCGCATCGTGATCGAGCCAGCCGTTTTGCGCAGCAGCTTTGAGCATCGCGTATTCACCGCTCACCTGATAGGCATAAGTCGGCGCGCCGAAGGTGTCTTTCACGCGGCGCACAATATCCAGATAGGGCATGCCGGGCTTGACCATCACCATGTCGGCACCCTCTTGCAGATCCAGCGCCACTTCGCGCAAGGCTTCATCAGAATTGGCCGGGTCCATCTGGTAGGTTTTTTTATCGCCCTTACCAAGATTACCAGCCGATCCCACAGCATCGCGGAACGGGCCGTAAAAACTTGACGCATATTTGGCGGCGTAAGCGAGGATACGCGTGTGAATCAGTTTTTCTTTATCCAGCACCGCGCGAATATGCCCGATACGCCCATCCATCATGTCTGATGGCGCGACCACATCGGCACCGGCGCGAGCATGACACAAGGCCTGCTTTGCCAGCGCTTCCAGCGTTTCATCGTTCAGCACATAGCCGCGCGAATCACGCGGGTCGATCAGGCCGTCCTGACCATGGCTGGTATAAGGGTCGAGCGCCACATCCGTGATAACGCCCAACTCCGGAAATTCTTTTTTCAGGCGTGCCACCACACTAGGTACCAGCCCGGCGGGATTCCAGGCTTCTTCCGCCTCCGGTGTTTTTTTGCCACGATCAATCACTGGGAACAGCGCCAGTGCGGGGATACCCCATTGCACAGCCCGTTCGGCCACTGGCAGCAAGCGGTCAAGCGAAACACGCGCAACCCCTGGCATCGAAGCTACGTCCTCGCTGCGCCCTGCACCTTCAAGTACGAACACAGGATAAATCAGGTCGTTCGAAGTCAGTGTGTGCTCACGCATCAAACGCCGCGAGAATTCGTCCGTGCGCATGCGGCGCATACGTATCCCAGGAAATACTCCGCTATTGCCTGCGTTTAGCCACGGCAAATTGGCCATGATATTTTCTCCAAAAACGGATTGAACTTTACTGCGTTGGTCTTATCCAATAAGACGTGTGCCAAGCAAAGAATCAACGTGCTGATTTTCCCCTTTTCATCACGTTCTTTGCGTGGCGCTCCCTGCTTTTTCCCCCTTGGCAGGTGTCTTGACAAGTTGTCAGGCAACTTCGCCCTCGGCTATCCCTCCCCCGATAGCCGAGGGTTTTTCTTTTGCTTCATCGCGGCTTGCAGTTTCTACTCCGGCTTGCACTCCTAGCCAGCCACCCACGATGCGCTCAACTTCTTCCATACCGGTTTTTTTCAGGCTGGAAAATAACTGCACAGTCACCCCCGCGTCATACTCGGCAAGCGCGACACGTGCGTCAAGCAAGGTTTTGGTTTGTTCCTGGCGAGTGAGTTTGTCAGATTTCGTCAGCAAACAATGAATGGGGCGCCCCGTTGGCGCAAACCAGCCGATCATTTTCCGGTCCAGCTCAGTGAGTGGACGACGCGAATCCATGATCAGCACCAGCCCCACCAAGTTGCTGCGCCGGATCAGATATTCCTCCAGCAAGCCTTGCCATTGCAGCCGCACGGCCAAAGGCACTTGCGCAAACCCATACCCGGGAAGATCCACCAGCGCCGCACCGTTTTTCATGCGGAAGAGGTTAATCAGCTGCGTGCGCCCGGGCGTTTTGGAAACAAAAGCCAGCCGGGTGTGGCCAACCAGCGTATTGATGGCGCTTGATTTGCCTGCGTTGGAACGACCGGCAAAAGCGATCTCCGGCCCTAAAGAGGGTGACAAGTCGCTCGGTTTGGCAGCAGAAATTTCAAATGTGGCGTGACGAAAAAGAGCCATGGTAAAGAGAATAAAATAAAGTTTGGTTCAATAGCACCGCGCAAGGCGTTGCAGCCGGCTTTATATAAAGCGCTAAATAAAAGCAAGCAGTAGATTAGCCACTTTTAGCCTAAGGTAGAATAACAGCTTTCGCGGGCCGGACAGTCGGCAGTTAATCGGAGAATTTGTCATCATGAGTCGTTCCCTGTTTGCATTAATTTTTGCGGTCATCACGTGCAGCGCACATGCCACCGGTACCGCCAAAGTGTCTGCCCACGCAGCCCCCATGGGCGATGCGGCCCGCGGCAAGGAAATCGCAACCACCGTTTGCGCTGCCTGTCATGGCGCTGATGGCAATAGCCTCATCCCTGTGAACCCCACGCTGGCTGGCCAAAGCTACGATTACCTGCTCAAGCAGATGACCAATTTCAAAGCCGCCGATGGCCAGCCTGCGCTGCGCGCCAATGCCGTCATGGGTGGCATGATCGCACCGTATGACCTCGGCCAGATGCGTGATTTGGCAGCCTATTTTGCAACGCAGACCGCCAAACCCGGCGCAGCGAAAAACGAAGCCACCATCAAACTAGGTCAAACGATTTATCGTCGCGGTGACGCAAGCAAAGGCCTGCCTGCCTGTGCCTCGTGCCACGGCCCTACAGGCGCTGGCATCCCGGCGCAATACCCGCGTGTCGGCGGACAACACGCCGATTATGCCGAAGTGCAACTCAAGGCCTTCCGCGATGGCACGCGCGCTAATGATCCCGCCAAGATCATGCGCACCATTGCGCTGAAAATGACCGATGCGGAAATCAAGGCGGTCACTGACTACATGGCGGGGCTGCACTAAACGCCTCGGCGAGTGGCACGACGCGTCGTGCCACTCGAACACAAAGCCTTCTCACTCGCGAGAAGGCTTTTTTATTCCACACCCATAAAACAACCGCCGCTCACGCGCACGATGCCAGCCAGATCGCGATGCTGCTTGATAGCCACGAATCCGGCGGCGATGAGCAACGTGCGCACGGCTTCGGCCTGATCGTAGCCGTGTTCCAGCCAGAGCTGACCCTGCGGAGATAAATGCGCGGGCGCAGCGGCGATGATGTGGCGGATGGCATCGAGTCCATCCCCGCCGCTGGTTAATGCAGCAGACGGTTCGTAACGCAAATCGCCCTGCGCCAAATGGGCATCGGTGGCTGCGATGTAGGGGGGGTTGCTGACGATGAGATCAAACGTCTCGCCCTGCACAGTCGCATACCAATCGCTCTGCAAAAACCGCACCGCGGCATGGAGCCGCTGCGCGTTTTCTTTGGCGATCGCTAATGCTGCGTCACTGGCATCGAGGGCAGTTACGTGCGCCTGCGCGTATTCCAGCGCCAGTGTGATGGCGATGCAGCCGGTGCCGGTACCCAGGTCGAGAATTCTCACTGCTTTACCCGCTGTATTGCCGTTTTCCGCCGTATCATCCAGAAACGAATCCAAACCAGCGCCGTCCAGCCCAGAAACGGGTTCAAAAGACGGACTCAAGACTTTTCGCAGCGCGATGTCGACCAGTAGTTCAGTCTCAGGGCGCGGAATCAACACGGCGGGCGAAGTGCAAAAATCACGGCCGAAAAATTCGCGCCGGCCGAGCAGATAAGCCACGGGTTCGCCCTCATGACGGCGCGCCACAAGCACATTAAAAGCGCGCAGCACGGCCTCATCCAGCACATCATCATGTGCCAGCAACCACACGGGCGGTCGCTGTAATACATGGCCCAACAGCAGGCGCGCCTCAAAGCCCGGCAATTTTTCGCGCGCAGCGGCCAGCGCGGCGGCGATGGTCACCCGCGTGTTCACGCTGCCAGCTCGGCCAGCAGTTCGGTTTGATGTTCGGTAGTCAGCGCACGGACCAGCTCGCTCAAATCACCATCCATGATCGCGTCAATCTTGTACAGCGTCAGATTGATGCGGTGATCGGTAATACGCCCCTGCGGAAAGTTATAGGTGCGGATGCGCTCGGAACGGTCGCCGGAACCGATCAATGATTTACGCGTCGAGGCGAGTTTTTGCTGCTGCTCGCGCTCTTGCTCTGCCGTGATACGCGCTGCCAGCACGGCCATGGCCTGGGCGCGGTTGCGATGTTGCGAACGGTCGTCCTGACATTCGACGACGATGCCGGTGGGCAGATGCGTGATGCGCACCGCCGAATCGGTCTTGTTGATGTGCTGCCCGCCCGCGCCCGACGCGCGAAATGTATCGATGCGCAGGTCCGCCGGATTGATTGCAACCTCGGCCAACGCATCGGCTTCTGGCATTACCGCTACCGTGCAGGCCGAGGTGTGGATACGGCCTTGCGTTTCCGTCGTCGGCACGCGCTGCACGCGATGCCCGCCGGACTCGAACTTGAGTTGCGAATAGGCGCCATGACCTTCGATGCGGGCAATGATTTCACGGAAGCCACCAAGGTCGGACTCGCTGCGCGAGATGATCTCCACGCGCCAGCCCTGGCGCTCGGCGTAACGCGAATACATGCGAAACAGATCGCCAGCAAACAGCGCGGATTCATCGCCGCCCGTGCCAGCGCGGATTTCAAGGAACAGATTTTTATCGTCATTCGGGTCGCGCGGCAGCAGCGCCGTTTGCAATTCATCTTCGAGTCGCGCCATTTCCGCCAACGCACTCACCTGCTCGACCTGCGCCAACGCTTTCATTTCAGCGTCGTTCAACATCTCGCCCGCCGCTGAAAAGTCGGCGCTGGCACGACGGTAAGCCTGGAACAAAGCGACCACGGGCGTGATGTCGGCATGCTCCTTCGTGAGCTTGCGATAGCTGTCCATGTCGTGCGTAGCATTTTCGGCACCCAGCAAGCCATCGAGCTCGGCCAGGCGTTCGGCCAGTTGTTCCAGTTTGTCGTAAATGCTTTTTTTCATGGCAAGGCGATCACAAATAATGGCCAAGTACGCGCGCAAAGCGCAGCACCGGCGCGGACAATCTAATCAGTGGAAGAAAGATGGTACAGGCGCGCAATTAGTGCGGCGATCTCGGTGCGCTCATCGCCTTCTGCCTGATTCAAGGCCTGCGTTGGCGCATGCAAAAATTTATTGATTAGCCCATGCGACAGCGCGTCGAGCACCTTATCGGGCGCATCACCGCGCGCCAGCAATTTCAGCGCGTGTTCGATTTCATGCCGCCGCATGCGCTCTGCAGCATCGCGCAAGGCGCGAATGGTGGGCACGGTCTCGCGCGCGGCTAACCAATGCAAAAAACCCTGCACGCGCTCATCGATGATCGCTTCGGCTTCAATGACCGCTGCCTGGCGTGATTCCAGTCCGGATTCAACAATCTGCCCAAGATCATCCAGCGTGTAGAGAAACGCATCATCCAGATCACCCACTTCTCTTTCGATATCGCGCGGGATCGCCAGATCAACCATCACCATCGGCCGATGGCGGCGAATTTTCAACGCCCGCTCAACCAACCCTAAGCCAATAATCGGCAGCGGGCTGGCGGTGCAAGAGATCACAATATCGTAATTCGCCAGCCGCTCGGCCACCTCGTCGAGCCGTAACGCGTCGCCGGAAAAGCGCTGCGCCAGCGCCTCGGCACGCTCAATCGTACGGTTAGCAATGGTGAGCTGCTTGGGTTTTTGACCGGCAAAGTGCGCGGCGCAAAGCTCGATCATTTCGCCTGCACCAATAAACAAAATGCGTTGCGCGGCGATTGACTCAAAAATGCGCGCGGAAAGCCGCACGGCAGCGGCCGCCATCGACACCGTGTTCGCACCGATCGCAGTGGTGGAGCGCACTTCCTTAGCGACGGCAAAGGTGCGCTGGAAGAGCTTGCCAAGCAGCGTGCCCAACGTGCCAGCTTCTTCAGCAATGCGCGCCGCCTGCTTCATCTGCCCCAGAATCTGCGGCTCGCCGAGCACCATGGAATCCAGCCCAGAGGCCACGCGAAACATGTGGCGCACCGCATCCTGCTGCGGATATTGATACAGATAGGGCTGAATCTTCTCCGGCGGCAGCGCATGGTATGTCGCCAGCCAGTCAGCCGCCACTTGCGGGTGCTCAGTGGTGCAATACAGTTCGGTGCGATTACAGGTCGACAATAGCGCGGCTTCGTGCACCGTGTGCTCGCGCAACAGATCGTGCAGAGCCTGGCCCAGGTGTGCAGGCTGGAAGGCGATAAGCTCGCGCACGGCCAGCGGTGCCGTATGGTGATTGATACCTAGAGCAAAAAGCTGCACGTCGGTTGAACCCTGAGAGAGGCCGGGGTGATCCGGCGGAGTGAATAGTAGACGTATTAAAAACCGGGAACAAGAAAACGACAAGGTTCGCAACGGTAGGCAGCGGCGGGCCAGGGGTTTTATGTGGACGGAATTCGCCTATTTTAACGCCCATTCGCAGATTGGATGGCAGCGGGCTAATCCCCGAGATGTGCCATCATTGCGCAGGACAGAAACACACCGTACGGCCAGGCAGTTTGATGTGCGAGGCAGGCCGGTTATCTTTATGCCACTGTCGATCAAGCGGCATGGTTAGCAAGGTGCTACTGGTACCGCCGCCGGGGACCAAGAGCGCCAAAATCAAATCGTCGTTCGATCTGCCGGTGGTCCGGCCCCTGGGCAAGGCGCTCTACTGGCAAGGCGCTGGATTCCGGCGAGGGCCAATGCCACCGAGCTTGCCCGGGTCACTCAAACCGGAACGGAGGGCCCGGTGTCCAAGGCTCTGCGATTGACGCGTCCGACCCCGGACATCGTACAGGCGATTGTTGATGATCGTCAGCTACGGCACCTCAATCTGCATCCGGTACGTGGCGGCAGGCTGAGGTGTCAGTAGACTGGAACAAGCAGCGGGTGGTGTTCAGGTTCACATCTGCCGCCGCTTTCGACAAATAAACCTCTCGCTTTACCACTTACCTCTGGTCATGGTCCGACTTCACTTACTTCTATTTTGAGACGAGTTCTCGTCTTTCCCATCCTTCGTCATCGGTGAGCCATGGCGTTTATGCTTGCTATGGGCAGCACCCGCTTTTTCATGGGTTAGACCTTCCTGGCTCATACGGTCTTCCGCACGCTCCAGCCCCTTATCTCTGTCGCTGGCATCAGGTCCATTGGTATTTTGCATCCCTTGACTGCTGATGTGCTCTGGCGACATACCGCCCATACTACCGGCATGCCCCCCGCCTCCCGGTCCACCACGGGCAAAAGTGGTGACACTGGTACTGGCCAAAAACACAGTGGTAGCAATAACAAATATTCTTTTGAACATGATTCCTCCTTATGCAATTGAATTCCATGAAGCATTCACGTAGATACTTTTCCACGTCATCAAAATATACACCGCGCTCAATGGCATTTCTATAACGAAATGTCATAGACGGTAACACTTATTGCTGGACCCAAATTCCGCGATTGAAATTTTCACACCCGGGAACGCACCGGCACAAGCAACTGCAATGCCACATGAATAGTTTGGGCGGATTTTGGTAAGCGGCTCCAAGCGCATCGATGTGCGGCATATCGTTGCCAGAGTTGATCGGGAATTGACTCGGGGAAAATCGCCCGCGCCAGCGTGAAACAACAGCAGATTTCGTCACCCGCGCAAGCGCGACATATCTTCATCGTGGTGGAACCATTGGCCAACTATGAGAAAATGCGTTCTTTTCAGGTGGATGAATAGTGAAAATTCTTGTGACCGGTTGCGCCGGATTCATCGGCATGCATGTTTGCGAACGCCTGCTGGCGCGCGGCGACGAAGTCATCGGGCTGGATAACCTGAACGATTATTACGATGTCACGCTCAAAGAAGCGCGACTGGCACGACTGACACCCCGCTCGTTGTTCCGCTTCATCAAGCATGACGTGGCAGACCGGCCCGGCATGGCTGAACTGTTCGCCCATGAAAAGCCACAGCGGGTGATTCATCTGGCTGCCCAGGCTGGCGTGCGCTATTCGCTACAAAACCCACACGCTTATGTGGACAGCAACCTGACTGGCTTCGTAAACATCCTCGAAGGCTGCCGTCACGCCGGGGTTGAGCATCTCACCTATGCCAGCAGCTCCAGCGTGTATGGTGGCAACACCAAAATGCCGTTTAGTGAGACCGATTCGGTAGACCATCCGGTGAGCCTGTATGCCGCCACCAAAAAAGCCAACGAGCTGATGGCTCATACCTACAGCCACCTATATGGCATACCCACCACCGGGCTGCGTTTTTTTACCGTGTACGGCCCCTGGGGCCGGCCCGACATGGCGCTGTTTTTGTTCACCAAGGCGATACTCGAAGGGCAGCCGATTGATGTTTTCAACCATGGCAAGATGCAACGCGACTTCACCTATATCGATGATATTGTCGAAGGCGTGATCCGCGTTTGCGACCGGCCGCCCATGGCCAATCCAGCGTTTGACAAACAGCATCCCGACCCCGCCACCAGTTGGGCACCTTACCGCGTGTTCAACATCGGCAACCACAATCCTGTGGAGCTCATGACCTACATCACCACGCTTGAAACTGCTTTAGGCAAAACCGCGCAGAAAAATTTTTTACCGCTGCAAAACGGCGATGTGCCCGCCACCTCGGCTGACACTGCTGCGCTACAAGCCGCCACCGGCTTCGCCCCCGCCACCAGCGTCGAACAGGGCATCGCACGCTTTGTTACCTGGTATCGCGGCTATTACGGCGTCTGACATGCCACCAGAGAACGCCAGTCTCCTCATCGATCAGTGGGCATCTTGCAAACCATGACTTGCCGTAAAATGACACTTTGATGCTTACGCGAAGGGCGGCATGATGCGAACCACGCTCACAATCGAAGACGCACTGGCCTGCCAACTCAAAAAGCGCGCGCAAGAAGCAGGCAAACCCTTTAAGCCGGTGATCAATGAAAACCTGCTGACGGAGTTGCAGCAGAAAGCAGTACGCAAGTCCACGTCTCCAGCGTATCGCCTGAAGCCGGCTTCGCTTGGCGTACCGCTGGCGAGCATTAATCTGGACAAGGCATTGCATCTTGCGGACGAACTGGAAGACATATCGCTACGAGCCAATCTGGAGCAACGCAAGTGATTCTGGTTGATGCCAACCTGCTGACTTATGCGGTCAACCAGAACTTGCCCCAACACAAACGCGCCATATCCTGGTGGAAACAGGCGCTCTCGGGCGCCGCAACAGTCAACACTCCCTGGAGGTCGATACTGGCCTTTCTGTGTATTTGCGCCAACCCGCGTATTTTTTCGCAGCTGCTGTCTCCAGAATCGGCTATTGCCTGCATAGATGAAAGCTGGAACAGCCCCTTGTCGGTTCGGTGGGCAAGTCTGCTATGAACCATTGTACCAACACCCATTTATCCGGCCAATTAAGATAATGCTACCTGAAAATCCCATCATTGCCATCGTCGGCCTCGGCTATGTCGGCCTGCCGCTCGCTGTTGAATTCGGCAAGCAATGTCAAACCATCGGCTTTGATTTATCGGCCGCCAAGGTTGCCGCCTACAACGAATTCCGCGACCCGACCGGCGAAGTCTCGGCGGACGATTTGCGCGCAGCCGCAAAACTCGACTGCACTACCGATCCGCGCCGTCTTGCCAGCGCCGACTTTTTGATCGTCGCCGTGCCCACGCCCGTTGACGCCGCGCATCAGCCCGACTTCGGCCCGCTGATCGGCGCATCAACCATTGTCGGCCAGCACATGAAACGCGGTGCGGTGGTGATTTTTGAGTCCACCGTCTATCCCGGCGCAACAGAAGAAGTCTGTATCCCCGTGCTGGAAAAACATTCCGGCATGCAGTGGCAAACAGATTTTCACATCGGCTATTCGCCTGAGCGTATCAACCCCGGCGACAGGGAACACACGCTCACCAAAATCATCAAGGTCGTCTCTGGCGACGATGCGGCAACGCTCGCGCAAGTCGCGCAGCTTTACGAATCCGTCATCACCGCCGGCGTGCATCGCGCTTCATCGATCAAGGTCGCCGAAGCCGCCAAGGTGATCGAGAACACTCAGCGCGATCTCAACATTGCGCTGATGAACGAACTGTCCATCATCTTCGACAAGATCGGCATCGCCACCTCGGACGTGCTGGCCGCTGCCGGCACCAAATGGAACTTTCTCAAATTTTCGCCCGGCCTCGTTGGCGGCCACTGCATCGGCGTCGACCCCTACTACCTGACGCATAAGGCCGACATGCTTGGCTACCACCCGCAAGTGATTCTCGCCGGCCGCCGCATCAACGACGGCATGGGCAAATTCATTGCCGAAAAAACCGTCAAACTGATGATTGAATCCGGCAGCGGCATCAAGGGGGCAAAGGTCAACGTGCTGGGCCTCACCTTCAAGGAAAACTGCCCCGACCTGCGCAACTCAAAAGTGCCGGACATCATTACCGAACTCCAAAGTTACGGCATCGAAGTCATCGCGCATGACCCGCTGGCCGACACAGACGAGGCGATGCACGAATACGGGCTGACATTAACCTCCTGGGAAAATTTACCCGCAGCGGATGCCGTCGTCATCGCCGTGGCGCACGACGCCTACCGCCAGCGCGAGGCTGTCGGCATTGCCGAATGTCTTGCCGCGCACGGCTGCATCATTGACGTCAAATCGCTGTTTGGGAGCGGCGCATTCGGGGCGAGAAAAGTGTGGTCGCTGTAACACCAACACAATGTCATCGGGCAGTGGCAACGGCGTGGTTATGAGCCAGTGCCCATGACTTACCTTATTTCATCCGTGGTCTCGTTTTCTGTTTGTTTTTTGCTTTTGCGTTGGCTGCTGCGTGGGCAACTGGCGAAAACTACGCTGGATCAGCCGAATCATCGTTCGTTACATTCCACACCGACGCCGCGTATCGGCGGGCTGGGCTTGCTGGCGGGCATTCTTGGCGGTAGCTTGCTGACAGGTGCACTGGTTGATTCATCGCCACTGCTGCTGCTACTTATTCTGCTGTTGCTTCTCGGCGGCTTTTGCTTTCTGGATGATCGCCGTGGACTATCAGCTGCGCTACGTCTGTCGGTGCATTTGCTGGTGGCCGCCGTGTGGGTGGTTGCTGCCGGAAAAGTCTTGGGTCCGTCTTTTGAACACGTTTCTGGGCTGGGTGGCGCTGGTGATACGGTGAGTTGGCCCATGCTATTCGGCCTGACGCTCGCGCTCGGCTGGATGATGAATCTTTACAACTTCATGGACGGCGCCAACGGGCTGGCGGGTGGCATGGCGGTTTTCGGTTTTGGTGTTTACGGAATTGCTGCGTGGCTGGCCGGGCAACCGGAATTCGCGGCGCTGGCTTTCGTCGTAGCGGCTGCCGCGCTGGCATTTTTGGTCTTCAATTTTGACCCTGCACGGGTGTTTTTGGGTGATGTCGGCTCCATCCCGCTCGGCTTTTTGGCGGGTGCACTAGGACTGTGGGGCTGGCAGGCAACGGTATGGCCGGTGTGGTTTCCGCTGCTGGTGTTCTCGCCTTTTATTGTGGACGCCACTGTCACGCTACTACGCCGTGCCTTGCGCGGCGAGAAGGTGTGGCAGGCGCATCATGATCATGCCTATCAGCGCCTCATCCGCTCCGGCTGGTCACACCGGCAGCTGGCGTTAGCAGCGTATGAATTGATGGCCGCGTGCGCTGCGAGTGCGCTGGTTTTACGTACCATGAACGGTGCCTCAGTTACCTTAGGCCTGGCTTTTTGGGTAGTGATATACGCCGTCCTGCTATTCGCTGTGGCGTACCGCTGGCGGCAAGAGAAATAAAACAACAAAGAATCGACCTTGCAGAAATGCGAGGAATGTGAGCGCTATGCCGGAAATTACGGGCATGAATTACGAACGTGATGTGGGCAAATTCCAGAAACGCCAAAGCCGACTAAAAAGTCGGCTTTGTACGTTGGTGGTGGAGTTTAACAGAAAACCAAACCCACATATCAGCAGTCTCTCAGCCCCGGTCGGAAGCCTTGAGACCCTCGCGCGATTCCGGGGAAGGATTTCGCGCAACCGCACATGCCCATGATTGTAAGTTCAGAGAGGCAGATTGGCACTCGCAGTTGCCACGACTGCCGGGGAATCTCGGGGCCGCAACTTGGCTTTCCTCTCGTTTGTCGCCGTAATGCCCGGCACGAACGACGAAAGGAAATGCCATGCAAACCGAACCCGCCTTCACCGAAACGGAGCTCGCACGTCGGTGGAACGTCAGCATCAAGACCCTGCAACGCTGGCGCAGCGAAGAACGCGGCCCGCCGTACATCAAGCTCTCAAAGGCCATCCGCTATCCAGTCGATGAGATCGTCACCTATGAGCAGGCGATCCGCCAGGGCATGTCCAACGAAGCGCCGTTGCCATCCTTATGCGACTCGCAGCCCGTTGTCGAATCTCCCGCGCCCACCGCTCCCGAACCAAAGCGGTACTACTTGAGCGAGGCCTTCGCACTCATCGCGCAGTACGGCAGTCTTGAAGCGGCCGAGGCCGCGCTGACGGAGGTGCGTGATGAAACCCAAGGTTGATGCCAACAAGCAGGGCGTTGCGCCCAGCCCGGATGAGCCAGTCATCACGTATCCGGTCCTCGATGAAACCCACTTGTCCTCGAGGTGGAATCTCTCACCCAAGACGCTGCAAAAGTGGCGCTCGGAAGGGATCGGCCCGCCCGCCTGGCACCTCAACAGATCTGTCCGTTACCTTCTGGTGGAGGTCGAGGCCTTCGAACGCAAGGCTCGGGTCACTTGGAAATCCCCTACGGGACGCCAGTTGTCCGAATCCTCTCCCACGGCACGTGAAGATGCCATCGAGCAGATGATGCAGAAACGGCCTGAGCGCCGTGATCGGGTTTTCTACTCCGCCAAGGATGTGGTCGATATCACTGGCTTGCCCGGTTACTGGATTCACCAGAATCAGGAACGCCTGCGGCTCGGCATTCCGTTCTACCGGATCGCAAACGGTGAAGTCATCCGCTTCAGCATCGAGGAACTCTTCCTCTGGGAGATGCATCAGCTGCGCCCATGCCGGTACCCGATGAAAGGGAATGCTGATGCCCCGTAGTTGGGGCGGGCCGTGGCGAAGTGTGTTGTCATGCGTTCCGATATTTCGTTGATTAATTGAAAATGGAGAACAAATGGAACATACTCCAGCCATGCTCTCCGAGACCCATACCCAGCGCATCCTTGATCTGGCCAACCAGAGAGGACTGCTGCGTGCCAGCGACCTGGACGCCATCGGCTCGCCCCGGGTCATCCTGACGCGCATGACGGCCGCAGGTCTGCTGGTACGGGTCGGGCGTGGTCTTTACCGTCTGCCAGGCGCACAGGCGACGGAATTTGAGAGTCTTGCCCTTGTTGCCACCAGGGTGCCACAAGCCGTGTTCTGCCTGCTCACCGCACTCCAGTTCCACGGGCTGACCACCCAACTACCGCGTCAAGTCTGGATCGCCATGCCACGCGGCAGCCACTCACCCCGGATCGACTATCCGCCGATCCGGATGGTTCAGATGGCCGGTAGGGCTCATCTGGCAGGCGTCGAGGAGCACTTGTGCAACGGGGTGAAGGTGCGGATCTACAGCCCGGCCAAGACCGTGGTCGATTGCTTCAAACATCGCAACAAGATCGGTCTGGATGTGGCGCTGGAGGCCTTGAAAGACGCCTGGAGGACGCGCAAGGCCTCTGCAGACGATCTGTGGCGCTACGCCCAGGACTGCCGCGTCGCCACTGTGATGCGCCCCTACATGGAAGCAGTCGCCCACGACTGACGCCACGGTCGCCGAGACGGCCGGGCTTCTCTTTGGTTTAAAAATTTGGTAGGATGACGGTTGTTTTAAACCCAACCCAAGGAGGAGTCATGATTGCAGATCGCATTCGTCAAGCACGATTGGCGGCAGGTCTGACCCTGGGTGCGTTGGGCGAACAGGTGGGTGTTTCTCACACCGCCATCCAGAAGTACGAGAAGGGTCTGCTGACGCCGTCCTCGACTCAGCTGCTCAAGCTGGCCCGCGCCTGCGGCATTCGGACCGAATACTTCTTCCGTACGCACACCGTTGAACTGCTGCAGCCCGAGTTCCGCAAGCTCTCGACCTTTGGCAAGACGGCGCAGGATGCGCTGAAGATCAAGGTCGTCGAGTTGGTGGAAAAGCGCGTGGAGTTGCTCGGCGCGTTTCCCGAACTGCCGTTCCCGGCTTTTGCGCCGCCCGCGAATCTGCCCGAGCACATCACCTCGCTGGATGAGATCGATGCGTTCTCGGATTCGGTCCGCAACGCTTGGCAGTTGGGGCTGAATCCGATTGCTGACCTCACCGACACCCTCGAAGGCCTTGGCTTGCTGGTCATCGTGGTCGATGAAGAGAACCCAGGCTTCTCTGGCTTGACGGCCAAGGCACGGACCGAAGATGGCCGAGAGTATCCGGTCGTGGCTGTTTCCGAGCGCTGGCCCGGTGATCGGCAGCGGTTCACGCTGGCGCATGAGCTGGGGCACCTGTTGCTCGAAGGACGACTGGCTGACGGCATCAACGAAGAGAAAGCCTGCGACCGGTTCGCCGGCGCCTTCCTGGCTCCGCGTGTCGCGGTGTTGCAGTTGCTTGGGGCACAACGCCATGCGCTGGAATGGCAAGAGCTGTACGTGCTCAAGCACGAGTTCGGTCTGTCGATGACTGGATGGCTGCAGCGCGCCAAACAGTGTGGCGTGATCACCGAGGCCGCTCACCTCTCCATGTTCAAGCGGTTTTCGGCCAAGGGCTGGCGCAAGACCGAGCCTGGCCAGCCACTGCCGCAAGAGCATCCCCGACTGTTTGATCAGTTGGTGTACCGCGCCTTGGCCGAGCAATACATTTCTGAAGGCAAGGCGGCGGAACTGCTGGGCATCCCGATGATGCGCTTCCACAAAGAACGCCAGCTGGAGTCATCGGATGCGGTTGCTCATCAGTGATGCGAACATCTTGATCGATATGGAAGCGGGAGCGTTGATGGAAACGCTCTTCCAGCTTCCGATGCAGTTCGGCATCCCTGATCTGCTGTACTACGAAGAAATTGAACCGGGCAGCCCTGGCCTTGAAGACCTGGGCTTGCAGGTCATGGAGGTCAGCGGCGACTTCGTGGCGTATGCCGAGCAGTTGCCAGGCCAGCACAACCATCTGCTTCCCGCTAAAAACGGTCCCAAGCCCAGTCACAACGACTACTTGGCACTGGCGCTTGCGAAGCAAGAGACTTGCACTTTGCTGACCGGCGACGCCAATTTGCGGATTGTTGCCAACAAGGAGCAGGTCAACGTCATGGGAACCATCGGGCTGCTGTGCGCCATGATCGAGAACCAGCTGCTGTCAGTCGACGACGCCTTCAAGGCACTTGACCGAATGAAGTCTGGCAAGCGACGGCTGCCCTGGCCGGAAGCCGAAAAAGTGCTGAACGCGCTGCGTTGATCAGGTTCTGCCATCGGCAGGCAACCATTGGGGGCCAGTGGCTTTAGGCCAATGTCCGCTGCAACGCGCCCCACGCGGCGACCCAGTCGATCCGCTCTTGCTCCAAGCGAACGTTTTGCCCCCAGCGCTGCTGCTTGAGATCCCGATAGAGTTGCTGCTCTTGCTCCGTCAGAAGCGTCAGTTCCGTTGATGGATGCTGCGCCGACTCATCCACCCACAGCGCCTTGTGTTGCAGCAAGGTGCCCTCGTCCATGAGCACGGATTGCAACGCTGGAATGTATGAGCGGGCTCGATGCAGGATGGCAAATCCATGGGTGTCCAAATCACCCCAGTAGATGCACTTCGCGCGGGCAAGCCAAGGCAATCGGGCCAACACGTCGACGTTATAGCCAAGACGCATGAACACGACAGCGCCCGGCATGTCGGACATTGCCAGTCCCGTTTGAAGGTTCTCGACAATAAACACATGTGAGACCGGCAAATTGAGACTTGCCAGATCTTCCACTGGTGCAGTGATGTCACCCACGCCACCGACCCTGGCTCGCAATGCCTGATCCAGCACCCGCATTCGCACAAGGAGTGGAGGTGCCTTCAGTCCGCAGCGCTGGTAGAAGTCCAGGTCGCTGGAGGAGTCCTCTTGTATTGCGGCCACCAGATCCGTCAGCAGTCCTTTGCGCCCATCGAGCCATTTGCTATCCAGCCCGGACACCGGCAGCTGGCGGGGGTATAGGTCGGATTGTGGATGGTTCGCTATCCAGTCCAGCATCTCTGCAAGCCGATGAAAATCGGCATCGCCGTAGTCCGCCAGGACATCAAAGTACCTTGGCAACGGCTGCGCCAGTACCGGCCAGCGAGCGGTGAGTGTCCGGTAGCGAGATTGAGCACGCTCCCATCGTGCGGACTCACCAATCCACATGGCAACATGCTCTGGGCCGCCCAACGCTAGCTTCTCCGGTAGTAGCTGAACGCCAAGCGCTTTCCACCGGCGCTCACACCAGGACAAGGAGCCGACTCCTTGCCAACCTTGCCATGCGCTCACCCAAGCACGAACGCCGTCGACCTGCCTCAGCGCAGCCTGTTCCGTCGGTATGCCGAGCGGAACTTCCAGCGGCCATTGATCCTCGCCCGCATCACCAATCAACCACTCGCGGTGCTTGCTTTGAAAGCGACGGGCAAGAAACTGCCGAACATCTTCAGGAAGCTTCAACGCTAGCCTCCTCTCGTGCGTGCTCTGGCAGTTTCAGCCGCTGACGATCACCGTCGTACTCAATCAGCAGGACGCCTGACACGCGCCGATCGCTGATGTCCACGAAGCAGGCGCCACCGATGAATGGCTCAAGGGTCATGACGGACTTCAGCGGCGTGGCGACCACCATCTGGAATCCGAAATTGGTAAAGATATTCATCGCCAAAGCGGTGAACTCGTTATCCGCCTTGTCGAAGGCTTCATCCAGCACGACGGGCGCATACATCGGCACGCCGTGGTCGTTCCCGCCCAGTTGATATCGCAGGGCTGCGGCCAAGCACGTAGTGGCCAGTTTCTGCCGTTGGCCGCCGGACTTGCCTGCTCCGCTGCGGTAGATCTCGACCTCGACGCCGCTTTCATCGATCTCCCGCCCGATGAACTCAACATGCTGTCGAACGTCGAGCACAGTCTCGCGCCAGCGCTTTTGCTCGGGGTCCTGACTGGCGAGTCGATCAACAAGTCGTCGCAAGGCCAGAAACCGTGCCTCGGCAAACTCGCGATCCTCCGTCCATGCATGACTCAGCGCCTGCTGGATCTCCTGCTTGAACTCCTTGACGTCGACAAGCTGCCGGTCACTGGCGTCGATGTGGAGATAGGTGCGTTGATTGGCGCTCTGGTTGAAGGGCACCTGGCCAAGACTATCGTTGACCAGATCCATCCGTTCCAGGATCGCCTTACGCGCATCGTTCAGGTAGGTGGAAAGCGCCGCCAGATTCTGGTGGCTTTGGTTCTGTAGCAGTTCAAAGAATCGCTGCTCATAGGCGGGCAGTCCATCCGTTTCCAGCCGAACCAGTTTGGCGAAGAAATCTGGCGCGCTGGCAAGGCTCGTGTCCATGTCGCCCGCGTCCATCGGCCATTGCCGTTTGAAATCGGCAAAGCGCGCTTCTATTTCCTTCTCGCAGGCACCAATCCCACGGTTGACCTCTTCGATCTCCGCATTGAGTGCGCGTTCTACAGACGTTGTCACCTTGTCGAGGTTGTCGAGCCGGACTGCATCTGACTGCTTGGCGAAGCGCTCGTCGAGACCCGACACCTGATGGGGCGTCAATGGAACGATAGACGCGTCCTGCAGGAGAGATTCCAGTTTCTGGGTGCTGGTCTTGATCTGATCAAGAATCGAGTCGTGCGCGCGTGTTGCCTGGCGAAGCTCCTTGTCAGCATCCTCGACGAGCTTCTTTTGTTCACCGATCTGCTCGCTGATTTGCAGCAGGGTGGCATTGCCCTCCCGCGCTTCGCGG
Organism: Rugosibacter aromaticivorans; assembly: GCF_000934545.1. Lineage (GTDB taxonomy): Bacteria > Pseudomonadota > Gammaproteobacteria > Burkholderiales > Rhodocyclaceae > Rugosibacter > Rugosibacter aromaticivorans. The sequence goes on along the minus strand of NZ_CP010554.1, from coordinate 134,033 downwards.
ATCTGCCGTTCAATGCTGGAGATGCGATCCAGCAATGGGAGCACATCTATTTCCTGCCACTGGAGATTCACCAGAGTCTGGCACTGCATCGCTCGGGCCGCACGATTCTTGTCCTGGTCGGAGAGCTTGTCGATCTCCCCGCCGAGGCGCGAAATGGTGTCAGCTAGCTCCTGCGCCTGAGCTTGAAAGAGCCCGAGCTTCTCGCGGTTATCGAATCCGAGCACCCAGTTTCGCCGGTCGCCGACACTTCTTCGGTCGTCTTTCTCGTGCCGGGTTTTGCTGTGCTTGACCTGCCCCTCGCGGGTGATGGCGCGATCAGCACTCCTGAACGACTGAATGGAATCGACGCACGCGTAATCGAAGCGTTGCCGTAGCTCGGCCTGGAGCCAATCGGCATACGCCCCCTCCTTGACGTTCAGCTTGAGGACGAGCGAGTTGCCACCAATGGGCTTGGCCTGCCAGGTCTCCGGGCGGCCAGTCCGGTAATAAACCAGGCGCTGGCCGAGGTGGGTGGTGTTGATGTGGTTGGCTAGCGCTGAATACTGGCGCTCGTCTACCAAGAGTGAGAGCGCGAATCCATGCAGTACGCGCTCAATGGCCCCCTGCCATTCGGCCTCGTCAGGCTTCACCTCGACGAGTTCGCCAACAAAGGGAAGTGCCGACTCTGAGATGCCGATGGCGGCGGCGATTTCTCGACGCATTTCCAGCATGTCCGCCGGAATGTTCGATGGCTGGCGCTGGAGTGCCTGCACCTCTTTCAGTGCTTGCGAAAACGCGGTCTCGGCATCCTTCTTTTCTCGGTCCAGGCGGAACTGCTCGGCCCGGCTATCGTTGCTGCGCTGTTCCCAATTTTCGACTTCCTGCCGCGCGTTGCCCAACAGTTCTGCGAAGGCTTGAGGCGAATCAGGAAGGCTCCAGCCCAGCTTCTTGCACGCATCTTCGGCCTGACCGCGTTTGCGCAGGCGATCCGTGCGCTGGCCCTCCAGACCAGATTTCTCTGCTTCCCATTGTTCGATCTGATCACCGCCTGCTTCACGGTGCTGCCGCTCCAGATCGCGCAGGATTGCAGCGTGGTTTTCCAGAGTGCTTTGACGTCGCCCCACTTCGCCTTCCGAGCCGTTGGCTTGCACCTCCAGGGATGCCACGTGCTCCTTGAGGAGCTCAATACGGCGAGTCTCACGGTAGCCATCAACCCCCAGCCGAAGCTCATCCAGCCCATTGCGCAGCAGCATCAACGAATCCCTGCGCTGATGCTGCTCCCGCGCTGGCGCGAGCGTTTGAACCTGTTCGCGAGCCGTGACGACCGCCTGGTGGGCCGCATTGAGTTCGCCGAATTCGCTGACCAAGCGATCCGCCACCTCGAAGGTCTCGGGCTTGTCGAGCATGAAGTCGCGCAGGAAGGTATTGAGGTCGCCGAGGTTTTTGGCCGACTGGGTTTTGTGCAGCAAACGCAGCGCCATTTCGCTTTCGATGCCGAGCAGACGGCAGAACCGTTCGCAATAGGGGCGAAATTCGTCGCGTGCGAATGCCTCAGGGAAAGACTGCTTGAGCTTCCGGATGTCGAAGTTGAATTGGCCAAAGTCCTCCAGCTCGCGCAGATCAAAGGCCCGTTCCATGACAAGGTAGTGGCGTTTGACGTCGGTACTGCCGTTTGCATTGCCCCGCAACCAGAACACCTGAACCAGCACCACAGACTGACCCAAGGCATTCTGGTAGGTCAGTGCCAAGGCTGACCAGGTCGTCCCTGCGCGCAGGTAGCGGGTCGCGATCTCTCCCGACTCCCCATCCTTCTGTTCAGCCCACGCACCACGTATGTAGGTGACGAGGTTTCGGTCACGACCGCTGCGGTCCGCCTCGCGTGCAGCAGCGTTGAAATCGATCCAGCGAGGTGGCGTCAGCAACGCCGAAAATGCATCGAGCAGTGTCGACTTTCCAGCGCCGGATCGACCCACAAACAGAAAGCCTCGCTCGCTGATCGGCACGTCGTGCAGGCCGGAGAAAGTACCCCAGTTGTAAACCTGCAGGCGGGTCATCCGGAACTGCTCGCGGGCAAACAAGGAGGCGGTTTGGGGTTCCGAGATCATTGGTCAGCCTCCTCATCAGCTTCAGTCTGAACCAGCTGCGCTGGCGTTTCTCCGGCCGCCATTCGCTGATACAGGTGCGTCAGCGCTTGTATTTCCTCTGCCGAGAAGAGGAGCTTCAGCGTCGGCGAAATCTCGAAGCGATCCTCACTCGAGCGAATTTTCTGAAGAATGCTGTGCTTCTTGATCTTCTCGATGGAGGCATGAACCCGTTTCACGAACCCTGCACGGTCGGTGTTGGCGGCGCGCTCATAGAGGGAGAGAAACTCCGTGATCTCGTCTGTCGACACCACGGCACGGTCGCCCTGCGAGTCCGCCTGGGTCAATCGCTGGCGAAGGTGGAGCAGCAGAATGGAGTCAATGAACGTCAGCTGGGCACGACGCAACAGGAGAGGTACCTCAAGTTCGCCGGTGTCTGCCTGGCGCGTGAACGCCACTTGTACGTCTCGGTCGATAACCAGTTCGAGAAACAGCTCGGCAAGACGCCGACGGATCACCGCTTCGTCTCGTACCAAGATCGGCCAGAGTTTTGGATGCCGACGTCCGTCGAGCGATGGCCCTGCCAGCAGCTGCACCAGGGCGCGCCGGGTATCCAGTGCCAACTCGCCGCTGTCGCCCAGGAACAGGGTGTTGGCAGGTGCCTGAGCATCATCGGGTGCTTGTGCTTCGACTGGCATTGCTGATTCGTTGTTCTCAGACCAGTTCATTGGCCCGCTCCCTCAAAAAGAAGATCTTTGGAATTCGGGCGCTACGACGCTCGTCGTCGCCTCCAACCCAGCCTACGGTTTCACTGTGGTCGGCCTTGAACCCATGCCGACTGCCCAACGCAAGCAGGCCGACGACGCTGCCCAACCCCTGCGCAGCAGGGAACTGCTCCAGCACGTCGGCAATGGATGCCTGGGAGCGTTGCTCTAGGACAGCCAGCACGTTGGCCTTCAGTGTTCGGAAGTCGATCTCGGACTGTGCGACCAGTTCGCTCACAGACTCAAGGTCGATTGGCGGCGCATCCCCTTCTGCCATCTGCCCGGGCAATGCTTGTAGGGATGGGTCGTGCAACACCCATTGAGACAATGAGCGCAAACGACTGCTCGTGAGTTCCAGCGTGTACTGGAGGGTTTCTGTGGCCCTGACTTCATCCTTCAGGGCCAGTGCTGCGCGTTGGGCGTCTTTCAGCAGGTGATTGAGTCGGCGTTGCTCGAGGTACTCACGACTTTGGACGAAGTGCTTCAGGCTGCGCGCGAAGGTCTGGAGCACCTCGTGAACCATACCGCCTTGCTCGAGAAGAGTCCGCGTGAGCCGCAGAAGGAATCGTCGCTCCTTGGCTTCGAGCTGCCCCACGAACTCCCGCGACATAACGCTATCTAGCGCCTGATCAAGCGTGGCCGCTTGTTCTGGGTCCGTGAGCAGTCGCCAGAAAGCGGAGAAAGTTCTTCCGGCGTCACTCTCTGAAATCAGGTCGATTCCGGCGAACAGCGAATCCAGCACATCCCCGCGATTGCCATCGTTGTCCATGATGCGCTCACGGAGATCGCGATTGAGCTGGTCGAACTGATCGCGGACTCGGCGGAAATCACCGGCCAGATCGTCGGCCAGCGTGATGATCTCCCGCGTGCGCTCGAGCGCCGTTGTTTGGGGCAGCACGCGCATCTGCCCCTTCTGGATGGCGTCAATCTCCTTGTCGATGCGGGCTTGCTCGGCCATCAGCCGGTCGATGCGGCGGAACTTGTCGGTGTCGGTGTCCTCGGCAAGTCGGGCCAAGGCCTCGATGACGAGCGTCAGGCGACTTTCGGTCGCGGCGGAGTGCGGCTGCGCCAGTCCAGATACAAACCGAATGGCTTCGACGGCCGCCGTGGAGAGTTCATATTCCTCTTCTGAAGCCCCAGCCGGGAAGCGTCGCTCCAGGTACCCATCGGCGAGCCAGCTGGCGACATACGCCTGTGCCGTTTGGGGAAAGTCTTCGCCTTGGGCGCGCAGCTCTTCCAGATCCCTTGCGATGCGTTCGTGAAAAATGGAGGCAGGGAGGCTTCGCTCGCTCTCATATAGATGAGATTGGAGCAGGCCAATGACGGTGGGCCCGGTAGTCGAGGCAAGCAGACGCCACAGCGGCTGCGCCCGCATGCGCCGGTAGGTCGCGATGGCTTTGTCTGCTTTCACTCCCATGCTCCAAAGTGCGGGCATCGCCCGTCATGTGGTAATCACAATGCAACGCATACAAGAATCATAAACATTGCGTTGCCACATTCTAGAGCAGCTTATATACTTCCCGCAATAACCCGCACAAGTATTCGCTAACCCGATAGAGCACTCAGGAATGCCCAAAGACCAACTTGCAGAACTGACCCAGCCTCAGCGCGACCGGCTCGCGTTCATTGAGCTGCGCGTGCGCTTCGTGGGGGAGATCCGTCGGCAGGACTTGGTTGCGCGGTTTGGCATCCAGTCCGCAGCGGCAACTCGAGATTTAGCGCTCTATAAGGAGTTGTCTCCAGGCAACATCGACTATGACCCCAAAGGCAAGGCCTACGTCCTGGGGCCAGACTTCCGCCCCATCTTCGACTTTCCTCCGGAGCGGGTGCTGTCTTGGCTGACGCAGGGCTTTGGAGACGGCGAGCCGATGCGGCTCAAGGCGTGGGTGGCCAGCGAAAGCCCCTCACGGCTTACACACCCGGATCTCGATGTGCTGGCCAGCGTGACCCGGGCGATCCATCTGGTGTGTCCGCTCCGCGTCGAGTACTACTCAATATCTAGCGGCTGTACTGAGCGGGAAGTCGTCCCCTTTGCGCTGATCGACAACGGCCTGCGCTGGCATGTCCGCGCCTTTGACCGGAAGTCTCAGGAGTTCCGGGATTTCGTCATCACCCGGATCAAGAACCCTGTCGTGCTCAAGGGGCAGCCAGTGGCAGCCCATGAGATGAGCGATCAAGACATCCAGTGGACGCGGATCGTCGAACTGGAGTTGGTGCCGCACCCGGATCAGCCCCGGCCGGAGATCACCGAAATGGATTACGGCATGCGCGACGGCGTGCTGCGGATGAAGCTGCGCGCTGCCACGGCTGGATACATCCTGCGCAAATGGAGTGTCGACTGTTCGCCCGATCATTGCCTTCGTGGACCGGAGTACCGGTTATGGCTCAAAGATCATCTCGCGATTTACGGCGTGAAAAATGCCGTACTGGCACCAGGCTATAGCGCCACTACGAAGGCGGACTCTTGATGGAACTGATCGACAACATCAACCGCCTGCTCGGCGACGACCTAAAGCAGACGCTCAAACCCGGTGCTCGCCTGAAAATCGCAGCCTCCTGCTTTTCGATGTACGCGTTTGAAGCGCTCAAAGCAGAGCTGGAAAAAATCGACGAGCTGCAATTCATCTTTACCTCGCCGACGTTCACCGCCAACGAGGTTACCGACAAGATTCGCAAGGAACGCAAAGAATTCCACATCCCGAAGGCTGACCGCGAACGGAGTCTGTACGGGAGTGAGTTCGAGATTCAGCTTCGCAACAAACTGACCCAGCGCGCGATTGCAAAAGAGTGCGCGGACTGGATGCGGCGCAAGGCGACGTTCAAGTCCAATCGCAGCAAGGCACCCATGCAGCAGTTTGCCTGCGTTCAGGCGGCCGCCACAGAGACTGCCTACATGCCATTGCACGGCTTTACCGCCGTCGACCTTGGCTACCAGCAGGGCAACGCTGTCTCCAACCTCGTCAACAAGATGGACGAGCCGACCTTTACGGCGACCTACCTCAGTCTGTTTAACCAGATCTGGCAGGACCCCGAGAAGCTGGAGGATGTGACGGCGCAGATCTGCGACCATATTGCGTCTGTGTACCAGGAAAACTCGCCCGAGAGCATCTATTTCCTGATGCTCTACAACATCTTCAATGAGTTCCTGGACGACATCAATGAGGATGTCCTGCCGAACGACCGCACGGGCTACCAAGACACGCTCATCTGGAACAAGCTCTTCAACTACCAGAAAGATGCGGCCACTGGGATCATCAACAAACTTGAGACCTACAGCGGCTGCATCCTGGCCGACAGCGTCGGCTTGGGCAAGACCTTCACGGCCCTGGCGGTCGTCAAGTATTACGAGCTGCGTAACAAGTCAGTCCTGGTGTTATGCCCCAAGAAGCTGGCGGACAACTGGCTGAACTACAACCGCAACCTCAAAACCAACATCTTTGCCCGTGACCGGTTCAATTACGACGTACTTTGCCATACCGACCTCAGCCGCACCAGCGGCGAGTCGTTTGGCACACCGCTGAACCGCATCAACTGGGGCAATTACGACCTCGTCGTCATCGACGAGTCGCACAACTTCCGCAATAACGACGCCTACAAGGACAAGGAAACCCGCTACCAGAAGCTGATGAACAAGGTCATCAAGGAGGGCGTGAAAACCAAGGTGCTGATGCTTTCAGCCACCCCAGTGAACAACCGCTTCAATGACCTGCGCAACCAACTGGCACTGGCCTACGAGGGCGACTCCGAAAACCTCAGCAAGAAGCTGCGCACCGGCAAGACGGTAGAGGATATTTTCCGTGGTGCACAGGCCAGCTTCAACGCATGGGCAAAGCTTCCACCGGAAGAGCGCACAGCGCGAGCCATCCTGGACTCGTTGGACTTCGACTTCTTCGAATTGCTCGACAGCGTCACCATCGCACGCTCGCGCAAGCACATCCAGACCTTCTACGACACCAAGGACATCGGCCAATTCCCCGAGCGCCGCAAACCCTTGTCATTCCACAGCCCGCTCACGCAGCGAACGGACGTGATGAGCTTCAACGAGATCTTCGAGCAACTGTCCCTGCTCAAGCTCGCCGTGTACGCCCCGATCAGCTACATCCTGCCAAGTCGGCTCAAGAAGTACGAGGAGATGTACGACACCCAGGTCGCTGGCAAAGGCAAGCTCAAGCAAGCCGACCGCGAAAAGAGCCTGCAGGCGTTGATGACGACCAATCTGCTCAAGCGCCTAGAAAGCTCGATTGAGTCCTTCCGCTTGACGCTCCAGTCCCTGCGTGCGAACCACACGAATACGCTGGCCAAGATCAGCACGTTCAATCAGACCGGCAACGTCGCCAGCATTGATGACCTGACCGACCAGTTGGAAAACCTCGACGCGGACGACGACGACCTGCCCACCATTGGGGACAGCGACGAGTCTGAAAAAATAGGCGGCAAGGTCAAGATCAGCCTCGCCGATATGGACTTGCCTTCTTGGGAGCACGAGCTGAAGGTCGATCTGGAAATCATTGATGCCTTGCTGGCGTCGATGAACAAGATCACACCTGCCGATGACGCCAAGCTGCAGCACCTGAAGGCACTGGTTCTGGACAAAATCGCAGCACCGCTGAATCCCGGCAACAAGAAGGTGCTGATCTTCACCGCCTTCGCCGACACCGCTGACTATCTGTATGCCAATTTGGCTCCGGAGTTGCTGGCCACACAGACCCTGCACAGCGCGAAAGTCACCGGCAAAGGTGCGCCGAAGTCCACGCTCAAGAAGAGCTACGACTTCCAGGAACTGCTCACCCTCTTCTCGCCGCGTTCGAAGGAGAAAGCCATCGTGCTGCCGAACGAACCGGCAGAGATTGACTTGCTGATCGGCACTGATTGCATCTCTGAAGGCCAGAACCTGCAGGACTGCGACTACCTCATCAACTACGACATCCACTGGAACCCCGTGCGCATCATCCAGCGTTTCGGCCGTGTGGATCGCATCGGCTCGCCCAACAGCAGTATCCAGCTGGTCAACTACTGGCCAGACATCTCGCTCGACGAGTACATCAACCTCAAGGAGCGGGTTGAGAGTCGGATGATGATTGCCGACGTCACGGCCACCGGCGATGACAACGTGCTGAGCGCCCAAGCCAACGACGTGTCTTATCGCAAGGAGCAATTGCGTCGTCTGCAAGAAGAAGTGATCGAGCTGGAAGACCTGAAGACTGGCGTGTCGATCACTGACCTCGGACTCAATGACTTCCGCATGGACTTGCTCAACTACGTTAAGGCCAATGGTGAATTGAGCAACGTGCCAAGCGGGATGCACGCCGTGGTGCCTGCCAAGCCGGAGTTGGGCCTGCGCCCGGGCGTGATCTTCACGCTTCGCAACCGCAATCCGAGCGTCAGTGTCAGCCAGCACAACCGGCTGCACCCTTACTACCTCGTCTACATCAACCGCGAGGGTGAAGTCATTCACGACCACACCGAGGTCAAGCGCCTGCTCGATCTGGTGCGCACCTGTTGCAAGGGGCAAGCCCAGCCTATTCCAGATGCCTGCCGCCTGTTCAACAAGGAAACGGCCGATGGCCGCAAGATGCAGGTGTATTCGGACCTGCTTGGCAAGACCATCCGCTCCATGATCGAGGTGAAGGAAGAGAAGGATCTGGACAGCCTGTTCAGCGGCGGCAAGACCACCGCGCTGGTCAATACCATCGCCGGGCTGGACGACTTCGAACTGATCACCTTCCTCGTGATTCAGGAGGCCGGATGAGTCTGCCCGCCCGATTCGAGTCGAATGCCGCGTTCATCAATTACCCGAAGCAAGCCGCTTTTGGCCGCACCCTGCCAAAGAACAAGATCTACGAACACAGCGGTGCCAATACGAGGCTGAAGGACTTGTTCGTCGAGCAGGTGGAGCAGATCGTCTGGCAATACAAGTTGGCACCAGAAACGATCAACCTGCCCGCCAAGCCGGGAGTACCAGAGCTTCAGATTTTCTCAATCCAGCTCAAGACGTCTGAGCTGAATCTGGACGTCTTGCGCTGCATCGATGGCGCGGTGCAGTTTCCCATCATCTTCGAGCTGAGCTTTGATGGCCGAACACAGGTGATTGCCGCGTACAAGCGCCCGAACGAGTCAGACGCCAGCCGTTGGGTCTTGAGCGACTACTTTGCGACAGCCTGGTTGCCGAGTGACTGTGAGCGCGCCGCCATGCCCTTGGCACTCGACTTGGGCGGCTTGTATGAGCAGGCGCTTCACCGCCTGATTCCCACGCCCGCGCGCCCACAAGAAAGCCTCGCTGACTTGGTCGCCCGCGTTGAACAGGTTGCCGCCAAGCAGCGTGAGGTCGAGAAAGCCGCCAGCCGACTTGCCAAAGAAAAACAATTCAACCGCAAGGTAGAGATCAACGCGCACTTGCGGCAGCTTAAAAACGAACTTGAAGAATTGACCGGGAGGGAGAGTGCATGACGCAGAGCCTGAATGACGAATCGAGGAAACACATCGAGCAGGTCGCTGGCGAAGCGTTGGCGCAACTCGAAAGCATTGCTGAAACGGCCAAGAGCAAGCTGCACGATGGGCGGACACTGGGCTCGGATGCGCTGGCAAGCATCAACACAATGACGTCCAGTTCAGCCATCCAAAGGCTGGATCAGATCAGTCAGGCGAACCGCGAAAGCTATCAGGTGCTGGTGGCAGAGCCTGCCATCGCCCGCGTTGTGGTGGTCGATGAAGAGGGAGAAGAGAAAACCTACTACATCTGCCGCACGACGCCGGTATCGGGCTTTCCCAATTTGGCCAGCTACCGCGCGCCGGTTGGACGCCTGGCCTCACTGGCAATTGGCGCAGAGTTCACGCTTCCCAATGGAACCGTCGTTGAGGTTCTTGAGCGGGCCCAGCTTCGGCCCAATGCGCTTGCCGATGGGTGGGACTCTCGCGACACCGTCGTTGAAGCCGAGCATTTTGGGCCGTTCACCATCGAGTCACTGCGTGCGCTGCTGACCGAGGTTGCGGGGGAGGAAGTCACCGAAGACATTCTTGGCCAATTGCTGGCCGAAGAGACCGTCAAGGCCAACATCATCGACGGCGTTCGCCGCAGCGTCATCACCAAGATGGGACTGCGGGATCAGCCCATCCTCGATCAATACCAGGACGAAATTTTCCGTCTCCCTCTCGACAAGCGCCTGTTGATCCTGGGCCCGCCCGGTACAGGCAAAACAACCACCCTGATCCGACGCCTCGGCCAAAAGCTCGACACGGCCTTCCTGGAAGAAGGCGAACAACGTCTGGTTGAAACAGTTGCCTCAGCCCAAGGTATGGCGCACGCCAACAGCTGGCTGATGTTCACACCCACGGAATTGCTCAAGCAATACCTCAAGGAGGCATTTGCACGCGAAGGTGTTCCCGCCTCGGATCTGCGCATCAGAACGTGGCAGGACTATCGACGCGAGCTAGCCCGCAACGCATTCGGCGTCCTCAGAACGGCTTCTGGCGGCGGCACCTTTGTCCTGAAAGACGGATTAGCCAGCCTGAGCGAGGCAGCACTAGAGCGCCCCATTCAATGGTTTGACGATTTCGACGCATGGCAGCGCAAGGCCTATGTGCAGGAGCTGCATGATGCAGCGACCCAGCTCCACGAAGCCAAAACTCCCGAAGTCCTGAGCCTCGGCGCACGTCTGCAAGACATCTTGTCGCGGGCGGCCGATGGCGCACTGGCGGCAATGTTTGGCTCGCTGGCGGTGGAGATTGCCAAAGTACAGGCGCTCGTCAGCAGCCTGAAGGAAGGCTCCGACGGCAAGATCAAGGCCGCGCTCAACCTGCAGCTCAACCGCAACCGAGCCTTTCTGGATGAATTGGCCCGCGTAATAGACAGCCTGCAACAGGCGCAAGCGACTGATGCGGACGACCAGGACGACCCCGACGCTGATGAGGAGGAAGACGCCACCGCACCCCGCACAGGCCGTGCCGCCGCGCTCAATGCCTATATGCAAGCCGTGCGTGCCCAAGCCCGGGCGGCAGCATCGAAGCGCGCAGTCAGCAAAGCCTCCCGCAACGGCAAGATCATCGAGTGGTTGGGGGATCGTGGTCTGACAGAAGCGGATCGCGCCGAGGTGGGGGCAAGCCTTCTGGTGCAGGCCAGTGCACGCCGGTTCGTCAATCCGGTCAAGCGCTACCTCGACGGCATTCCGAAGCGCTACCGTGCATTCAGGCGCGAACACCAACCGGCAAACACCTGGTATCGCCACGAAGGTTTTGAGGCGCGCGACATCCACCCGCTGGAGTTGGACATCGTCTTGCTCGCGATCTTGCGCGCCGCAGGCGATCTGATCAGTCGGCCCAATGTTCAGCGCGACATCGATAGTCCAGCGTGGTCATCGCTCCATCCTATCCTGGGGCATTACCGCAACCAGATACTGGTAGATGAAGCGACGGACTTCTCGCCCATCCAGCTTGCGAGCATGGCGGCGCTGGCGCATCCGCGACTGCGCTCATTCTTTGCCTGCGGCGATTTCAATCAGCGCCTGACCACCTGGGGCGCACGCTCCGCCGACGACTTGAAGTGGGTCTTCGCCGATTTCGATATCAAGGAGATCACTGTCTCCTACCGTCAGAGCAAGCAGCTGAACGATCTGGCCCGCGCCATGATCCGCGCCGTCGGTGGTACCGAGCAAAACGCCAGCTTGCCTGCGCATATGGACAGCGTGGGTGTTGCGCCAGCCTTGCTGGAGCACGCCACCAACGCAGAAACCATTGTCGGTTGGCTGGCGGATCGCATTCGCGAGATTGAGCGCTTTGTCGGTCAGTTGCCATCCACCGCCATTTTTGTGAACACCGAGGACGACGTTGCTCCGGTGGCCGACGCGCTGAACGCCGCCTTGGCGGAGCACAACATCCAGGTCATCGCTTGCCGAGAGGGCCAGGCTGTGGGGCAGGAAAGCAATGTGCGCGTGTTCGACATCCAGCACATCAAAGGCCTGGAGTTCGAGGCGGTGTTCTTTGTCGGCATTGACCAGCTCGCCACGCTACACCCGGCGCTGTTCGACAAATACCTGTACGTCGGCACCACGCGCGCGGCCACCTACTTGGGTGTGACTTGCCAGGGCAGCTTGCCATCCGCCATCGAAAGTCTGCGCACGCACTTTTGCCAGGACTGGCAACAAGGCGACTGACCATACCAATACGAACTTGAATTGTGAGCCGCTAACCACTGGCGTCCAGAGGAAAAGAACATGGAAAAACTAAAAATGCATTCACCCAATCTCACGCAGGACAACATCGCCCGTATTCGTGATCTGTTTCCGGGCTGCGTCACCGAAGCCAAGGGCGAGGACGGCAGCATGAAGTTGGCCGTGGATTTCGACCAGTTGCGGCAAGAGCTTGTCGAGTCGATCGTGGAAGGGCCGCAGGAGCGCTATCACCTGAACTGGCCGGGTAAGCGTGAGGCACTGTTGACGGCGAATGCGCCCATTGCCAAAACGCTGCGCCCCTGCCGCGATGAAAGCGTGAACTTCGACACCACGAAGAACTTGTTCATTGAGGGCGATAACCTCGATGCGCTGAAGCTGCTGCAAGAGACCTACCTTGGCAAGGTCAAGATGATCTACATCGACCCTCCATACAACACAGGCAGTGATTTGATCTACGAAGACTGCTTTGCATCAGATCTCGATAAGTATTTTCTTGAGTCCAATCAAAAGGACAAGCAAGGCAATCGGCTAACCGCCAATACCGATTCAAACGGCCGATTCCATTCGGATTGGTTAAACATGATCTATTCGAGACTGAAGCTGTCTCGCCCACTCTTGAGAGATGACGGATTTATTTTCATCTCCATAGGAAACGATGAAATATCAAATTTAAAGAAGGTTTGCGACGAGGTATTTGGTGAGCAGAACTTCATCGAGTGCATATCTTGGAACAAGCGCATCCCAAAGAATGACAAAGGGATCGGCAACATCCATGACTTCATCCTGATATACGCCAAGGATGCCACCATCCCGCACGAACTCGTGATGCGCAAAGATGGCCTCGAAGATATTTACGAAATGGTCGAGAAGCTCAAAAAGGCCAAAACCCCCATTGCCGAAGCCGAAAAGGAAATAAAGAAGCTCTACAAAAAACAAGGCTACGACCGCGGCATTACGCTCTACAACTCCTTTGACGAGAACTACCGCCTCTGGGGCAAGATAAACATGAGCTGGCCAAATGCGAACACATTTGGGCCGCGCTATGAAGTGCCACACCCAATCACAGGAAATCCTGTGGCAGTTCCGGATCGCGGTTGGCGCTGGAAAAAGGAAACATTTTGGGAGGCTGCAAAATTCAAGGATGGCAAATACGAGAGCATCGTAAGGCTTCACGACGGGAGTGTGATGTGTGGCCGAATTTGGTTCGCCAAGAATGAGACCACACAGCCCAGCTCCATAACGTATCTTGATGACGTAAATACTTTCCTTCTGCGGTCTATTCTTTCGTTGAAAAGTGACGGAGGGATTGAGGTGGAGAATATCTTTGAAGGCAAAAGCTATTTTTCTTACCCAAAACCCACATCGCTGCTGAAGATTCTTCTCAGCTCACTCAAGCTCAACGATGGCGATGTGGTTATGGATTACTTTGCAGGATCTTCAACAACTGCGCACGCGGTAATGCAGGTCAACGCCGAAGACGGAATCAATCGCAGATTCGTAATGGTTCAGCTGGCCGAGCCGTGCAACGAGGACACTGAGGCCTATAAGGCAGGATTTAAGAGCATTGCAGATATAAGCAAGGAGCGAATTCGTCGCTCTGGAAAACTGGTTGTTTCTGATAGCACCCATTCTTCATGGGACAAGGATGTTGGATTCCGTACGCTGAAGATCGACACGTCGAATATGGCCGACGTTTACTACGCGCCCGATGCGCTCGACAAAGCCAAGTTCGACCTGTTCGTCGACAACATCAAGCCCGACCGTACACCCGAAGACCTGCTGTTCCAGGTGATGCTGGATTGGGGTGTCGATCTGGCGCTACCCATCGCCAAACAGTCCATTCAAGGCAAGGACGTATTCTTTGTCGATGGCAATGTGCTTGCCGCCTGCTTCGACGCCAGCGGCAGCATCGACGAAACCTTCGTGAAGGAACTGGCCAAGCATCAGCCGCTACGCGTGGTGTTCCGCGACGCGGGCTACAAGAATAGCGCGGTCAAGATCAACGTTGAGCAGATTTTCAAGCTCTTGTCGCCCGCCACCGAAGTGAAATGCATCTGAGGGGCGCGTGATGAAACTCAAATTCAAAACGCAGGCTTATCAGACAGCGGCGGTGCAAGCCGTGGTCGACTGCTTCAAAGGGCAGCCGCCCGCGACGACGGAGGCCATCAGCTATCGCATCGATCCGGGTAAGGCGAAGAAAGGCGTCGAGGATCTGTTTGCCGAGAGCGGGTTCAAGAACGCCGACCTGAAGCTGACCGATATCGCGCTGCTGGAGAACATCACCCAGGTTCAGCATCAGCAAAACCTGCCCCAGTCATCCGAACTGGTGAAGACCAAGGTCAGCCGAGTCAATCTCGATATCGAGATGGAAACTGGCACTGGCAAAACGTATTGCTACATCAAGACTATTTTCGAGCTGAACAAGCAGTACGGTTGGAGCAAGTTCATCATCGTTGTGCCGAGCATCGCCATCCGTGAAGGCGTGGCCAAGTCGCTGGAAATCACCGCAGAGCACTTTCTGGAGACTTACCACAGGAAGGCAAGATTTTTCATCTACAGCTCCAAAAACCTGCCGCCTTTGGAAAGTTTCTCTTCGGATGCAGGGATCAACGTAATGGTGATCAATGTCCAGGCCTTTAATGCAACTGGTAAGGATGCTCGCCGGATCTACGAAGAATTGGATGATTTTCAGTCTCGCCGACCGATTGATGTGATCAGCGCCAACCGACCGATCCTTATCCTGGACGAGCCGCAGAAGATGGAGGGTGCCGCCACACTTAAGTCCTTGGAAGAATTCAAGGCACTGATGGTGCTTCGCTACTCCGCCACCCACAAGACCACGCACAACAAGATCCACCGGCTTGACGCGCTGGACGCCTACAACCAGAAGCTGGTGAAGAAGATCGCCGTGCGCGGCATCTCAGTAAAGGGGCTGGCGGGAACCAATGCCTATCTCTACCTGCAGTCCATCGAGATTTCGAGCAAGGCGCCTGTGGCGCGCGTTGAGTTCGAGCAGAAGCTGAAAAGCGGCGAGATCAAGCGCGTGGTGCGCAAGATATCTAAAGGTGACAACCTCTTCTCCGATGGTTTTTCAAACGAGCTGGATCAGTACCGTGGCTATGTGGTCGCGGACATCAACGCCAACACGGACACCTTGAGCTTCACCAACGGTGTGGAGTTGAAAGCTGGCGACGCCTATGGCGATGTGAATGAAGCAGCATTACGCCGCATTCAGATTCGGGAGGCGATCAAGGCGCACTTCGACAAGGAACAGGCGCTGTTCCAGCAAGGCATCAAGGTCTTGACCTTGTTCTTCATCGATGAAGTGGTCAAGTACCGCGACTACTCGGCAGCGGACGAGAAAGGTGACTACGCGCGGATCTTTGAAGAGGAATACAGCCAGTACCTGAACGAGGTGCTGGACCTGGATGAAACGCCGTACATCAAATACCTGAAGGGCATCACGGCGGAAAAGACGCACAGCGGGTATTTCTCCATCGACAAGAAGACCAAGCGCGACGTGGACCCGAGCATTGCCAAGACTGGCGAAAACAAAGGCCTGTCCGACGATGTGGATGCCTATGACCTGATTCTGCGAAAGAAGGAGCAACTTCTCAAATTCGAAGAGCCGGTGCGTTTCATCTTCTCGCACTCGGCCCTGCGCGAAGGCTGGGACAACCCCAATGTCTTCGTCATCTGCTTCCTGAAGCACCCCGACTACAACAACGAGGTGACACGCCGACAAGAGGTCGGTCGTGGTCTGCGCTTGTCTGTCAATCAGCTCGGCGACCGGGTGGATCATCCGGCCATCGTCCATGACGTCAACGTGCTGACCGTGGTGGCGAGCGAAAGCTTCAAGGAGTTCGTCACTGCGCTGCAGAAAGATATCAGCGACTCCTTGTCTGCCCGCCCCAAGGTGGCCAACGAAGCCTACTTCACCGGCAAGGTGCTCAAGACGCCCACCGGCAATGTCGATGTCACGCCGCAATTGGCCAAGCAGATCTACAAGTACCTGCTCAAGAACGATTACAGCGACGATACCGACCGCATCACGGGCACGTACCACGAGGCCAAGAAGGAAGGCACCCTGGCACCGCTGCCCCCGGAACTGCAGGCTCATGCTGAACAGGTGTACCAACTGATCGACAGCGTCTTCAGCGACAGCCAGATGTTTGAGATTGGCGATGACCGTCGCCCCAAGAAGAACCCGCTCAACAGCAACTTCGACAAGCAGGAGTTCAAGGAACTGTGGAACCGGATCAATCGCAAGGCGGCTTACAGCGTTGACTTTGATTCAGCGGAGTTGGTGAAGAAGGCCGTTGCCGAACTGGATAAGAGCCTTCGCGTGACGCCGTTGCAGTACACGATTCAAACCGGCGAGCAGGCTGCCCAGGTGACCTACGACGGTCTGAAAGATGGCGAAGCATTCGTGCTCAAGGCCACTGAAACCGAGAAGAACGTGCATTCGATTCACTCGGCAGTGAAGTACGACCTCATCGGCAAGATCGCAGAAGGCACGCAACTGACGCGACGCACGACGGCAGACATCCTGAAAGGAATCAGCGTCGCAGTGTTTGCACAGTTCCGCACCAATCCCGAGAGCTTCATCGCCGAAGCCGTGCGGCTGATCAACGAGCAGAAGGCAACGATGATCATCGAACACCTAGCCTACGACCCGGTCGAGGACAAGTTCGATATCGACATCTTCACCGCAGGTCAGACCAAGCAGGACTTCAGCAAGGCCGGTGACAAGCTCAAGCGGCACATCTACGACTACGTGATCACTGATTCTGGTATCGAGCGCAAATTCGTCGAGACGCTGGACACCTGCACCGAAGTGGTCGTGTACGCCAAGTTGCCCCGTGGCTTCCTGATCCCGACGCCGGTGGGTGACTACAACCCTGACTGGGCAATTTCGTTCAAAGAGGGTGCCGTCAAGCATGTCTATTTCGTTGCGGAGACCAAAGGGTCCATGTCAACGATGCAATTGACGAAGATCGAGGAAACCAAGATCGAATGCGCCCGGAAGTTCTTCGACGAAATCAACCGGAAGTACGCCCCTGAAAAGGTCAAGTACGACGTGGTGAAAAGCTTCGATAAGTTGATGGATTTGGTGAAGTGAAGATGAAGGCAAAACAATGAGCACTTTCGACAGCACCAAGCGGCTATTGCCAGAGATCCTTGCCGAAATCGTCAAGGCGAAGATTCAGTTACCTGATTTTCAGCGTGGATGGGTGTGGGATGACCAGCACATTCGCAGTCTGCTGGTGAGCATTGCCAGGTCATTCCCGGTCGGGGCAGTCATGCTGCTGGAGACCGGCGGCGAGGCCAAGTTTCAGGTACGGCCGGTGGAAGGGGTTACCCTCCCCCCGGGTGCCTCGGATGCGGAGCTCCTGATCCTCGACGGGCAACAACGCCTCACCACCCTGACGCAAGTCTTGGCCACGAAGGATGCAGTGAAGACCCGCACAGAGAAAGGCAAGCCCATTCGACGCCACTACTACTGGAACATCGAAGTGGCGCTGGAGGGCGGGGATCGCTTGGAAGACGCCATCGAGGCCATCGAAGAGGACAAGATCAAACGCTCCAACTTTGGCCGACAGATCGATCTTGATTTGACGACGACTCAGAAAGAGTGCGAGCAGCTGTACTTTCCGTGCGATCAGATTCTGAACTCGGATGCATGGGAAGAAGCGCTGCAGGAGTACGCTCCCGAGAAATTCGGCCTGTACATGCAATTCCGTCGACAGGTATTGAATGCCTTCCGCAACTACCAGCTACCTGTGATCCAGCTCGGCAAGGCCACGACGAAGGAAGCCGTCTGCCTGGTCTTCGAGAAGGTAAACACCGGCGGCGTCCCACTCAACGTTTTTGAACTGGTCACTGCAACCTACGCAGCTGACGGCTTCAATCTGCGTGATGACTGGCATGGCAACGCCACCCGAAATGTCTCGGGACGGTATCAGCGCTTGTGCAAAGAGGCGCTACTGTCACAGGTGGAGTCCACGGACTTTCTGCAGGCCGTATCGATGTTGCACACGCTGGAGTTGCGCCGCGCCGATGTGGCTTCGGGGAAAACCGGTAAGTCCGTACAGCCTGTGAGTGCAAAGCGCGTCTCGATACTTGCGATGCCCTTGAGCGCATATGCCAAATGGGCAGGCGAAGTCGAAGCGGGGTTCCTTCTCGCGGCCAAGTTTTTGCGCAAGGAATGTGTGAAAACTCCGCGCGAGCTGCCTTATCGAACTCAACTGGCTCCTCTCGCCTCGGTACTCGCGCACCTGCGCGAACGCTGGCTTGAGCCGCGAATTTACCAGAAACTCTCTCACTGGTACTGGAGTGGCGTTCTCGGCGAACTCTACGGCAGCGCCATCGAGACCCGAATCGCGAACGACGTCGAGGATCTATTGCAGTGGATCGACAGTGACGACGCAATACCGCGAACCATTGCAGATGCGGCGTTCAGCCCCGACCGCCTAGACACGATGACGTCGCGCCTGTCCGCCGCGTACAAAGGCCTGAATGTGCTGGTACTTCGTGAAGGCGCGCAAGACTTCTTCTGGAAGGCAAAGATCCAGGAACTCGACGACGAGGAGCTTGCGCTGGATATTCATCACATCTTTCCGCAGGACTGGTGTGAGAAGAACGGCATTAAGCGCGCTGTCTACAACACAGTCGTCAACAAAACCCCGATTTCCTACAAGGCAAACCGGATGATCGGCGGGCATGCGCCATCGATCTATTTGTCAAAACTGCAGGCTCATACGCAGGTTCAGCTTGCAGACGCCCAGATGGACGCCATTGTCGGGTCGCACCTCATCGATACGACCGCGCTCCGAGCGGACGACTTCGACAGCTTCTACAAGAGCAGAAAGGCCGCCCTGGTCAAACTGGTCGAACGGGCTATGGGTAAAGCGGCGGCGGTTGTTGCGGACGGAGCTGATCCTGGCGATGCTGAAGAGGATGAGAGCGATCAGCAGCAAGTCATTTCGCCAGTCGGGCGAACTGCGCTTGAGCGTTGGCGATCAGGTCTAGGCGAAGGTTTGGTGCAATGCCAGTCGCCAAGTAATTCAGTGTCCAGTTGAGCGCCTCAGCCTTCCTGGCGGGGCTATCGGCTGCGTCGAACTTCTCGATATACGAGTCAAGTTCTTGCAGAGCACGCATCAACGTGCCACGCGCATTGGTCAGCGCATCCGCCGCGTTTTGCTCTGCGATCTGGGTCTGCCATTCGGATTCATTTTTCATGATGCGACTCTTACGGTAGTTGGTGGTGTGGATGACATGAACGCGCTGTTCGACGGGAAAGCCAAGCTCTTCCGCGTGCCTCTGCGGTCAGGCGTTGCGAAGCAGCCAAGCAGCCTCAGCCTCGCGCCGAGTAACGAGTCCCGGCAGCACTTTCCCGCCGCCATAGACCCATCGGCGCAGCTCTTGGCACGCAGCAGTCCAGTCCCGCTGATTGATGCGCCGCCTAAGGGTCGATGTCTGAAGCCGCCCCGCGCCGAGGTTGAACGTGAAGTCAACGATGGCCGCGAGCCGCTCCTCCGGTTCGGTGGCCAGCACCGGGCAGTAACGCAACGTGGCGGCGAGTGCCGATTGGAGGTCGCGCGCCAGATAAACCTCTGCTTCCGTCTCCGTAATCGGTGGGTGCTTGGAATCGCAGAGATGGCCGTACCCAATCGTCCAGAAACCTGCTGGGCAGATATAGGGAACGGCCGTGATCTCGATTCCGCGCTTCACCTTGCGCTCGAATCCCTCAAAGCGCTTGGCCAGATCGATGGCCGCTTTCGGTACTTCGATCACGGACGCACCCGGTCAAACACGCGCCCGAGGAACCAGAAGTTCAGCACCCCGGCCCACAGCGCCTGATCAGCCTCTGTCCATGCGTGCAGGACGGCCGTGCCCCAGCCAGCACCTGCAGTCACTGCGGCCGCAAATGCGGCAGCCTTGGCAGCGCAGTACAAAGCCATGAACCAGTAGGTGATGACCGGGCGAACGCTGCAAGACAAGGCATCAGCCCAGCGCACGCCGGTTTTCTCGCCCTGTGTGCGAACGGCTTCGCGCAGCGTCTCGATGGCTCCGACGTTCCACGCAGCATCGGCACCTGCGCCGATTTCCGACATTCGCTGCGCGCCACGCAGCTTCTCGAACTCCAGCGCCTTGTCCTGCATCGCCAGTTCGTGGCCACGCTCCCCCTTGCGGTCGAGCCATTTGAGGAGTTCAGGTGCGAGACGGAAAGCCCCACCGAGGAGGCCACCAAGCAGTGTCTCGATCATTGCGGGCCTCCCATCAGTTTCAACTTGATGGCGGCACCAACCAGCAGTGCTGCCAGAATGCCGGTGGTGATGACTTTGACAGTGGTTTGCCATGCGGTACGGCGGGCATCGCGCCAGGCTTCCAGCAGGTCGCGCAGTTCACGGATGTCGCGGGCGGCGTGGCCGTTTTCCAGGCCAAGGTGGGTCAGGACACGCTCGGCTCCGCGTTCAGCGGCACGGTCGAGCAGTTCGTCGAAGTCCTCTCGGCGCAGAAGAAGCATGTTCTCGACGAGCGCGGGCTGTTGTTGTTCGGGTTCGGTCATAGCAGTCTCCAGAAATGCGAAACCCGCCCAGTGAGCGAACATCTGGGCGGGTTTCGGGTGGGTACGAAGAAGGGAAATCACATGGCGATGCCAGCACTCCAGCCGGTGGACTTGTAGGCAGAGAGCTTGGCCTCGTCCTCGATGTAGCAAAGCCAGCCGATCTTGGGCGAGTGGTACTCCCAGGCATCGGCAATGCGAACCGCGATCTGGTTGGTTTTGCCTGCCCACACGCCAGTGGCGGCGGCAGGCACGATGTAGCGGTCGCCGTTGGCAGGGCTGGCCGGTGGTGTGGTCAAGTCGCGGTCTTTTACGGACAAGCCGACCACCGCGCCGAGGCGCTTGAGGTTGGCGTCCATGCCGGTGTCCCAGCCACTTTCGCCGAGCGTCCAGCCGTAGTTGAGCCCAAGGTTCGGGTCAGTCGATGACATGGTTTATCTCCAGAGATTCGATGCTTGGCGAATGCGCCGGACAGCCTCCGGGTCGCCGGTGCGATGGCTTTGCTGAGGGTGTTGTCGCCAATGACGCCCAACGATGGGCAGGTACAGCACGCCGCCACGCTTGGCCACGAGCAGGGTCAGCAGCCAGTCGGCGAAGTTGTTGAGGTCGGTGGTTTCCTTGAGCACGGCATCGACGGCAGATCGACGCATCACGATCAGGCCATGCACATGGCTGGCGCTGTTCGCGTGCTGCCAACGGCTGTAGGCCAGACGCCGCACGGCGATATCCAGCCCGTTTTCATCGGTCAACGCTTCGTCGGTGTAGGCCATCACGGCCTGCGGGCAGGCATCCAGCGCATCGGCCAGTTGTGTGAAGGCACTGGCTTCGTACAAATCGTCGGGATCGACAAAGGACACCAGCGGCAGCGTGCCTTTTGCATAGCCTGCCGCGCGTGCTTCGCCGATACGCCCCGGAATGCCGGGCGAAACGTGCAACCTGATTGGTGCTTCCTCGAGGCTGGCGATGCAGGCCTCACGCCATTCGGCAGGCTCGTTCAGGGTGAGCAGATGAACATCGATGCGCGGCTCCATCACACACCTCCCCAATACTTTCCCCAGCGCAGGCCGTAGCCCGAACGATCCATGACCCGCACCTGCGGCTGCCAGCTGCTCAAACCATCGCGTTCGGCACTGATTTCGACTGTGATGCGGTCGCCCAGCGCACCAGCATCCAGCGCGGCCACTGCTGTCGTCCAGATGTAGGCGGTGCCAAGCAACCCCGTCTCAGTACGAACCAGCACGTTGTTGCGATTACGGAGGTGCACCGTGTAGGTCACGCCCAGTTCCGGCCCGATGTCGCCCTCGTCTTGCTGCACGAGGTAGGCGGTCTGCTGCGTGCGGTCGCGGTGGGCCCACGCGACGGTGAGATCACCGGCCACCACGGCAGGCTCGGTCTGGCCATTGAGGCGGATGCGACCGGGTGGATACGGCAAAGCCTGCCGACCGGCCAGCACCATCGGCTGCCCATTCGCGGCCAGCACTGGATCACCCTGATCGGTCGATGTGCGAGGAATCGCGCCCACGAACACCGATTCGCCCGGGGCCCGCTCCGCACCTTCGGATGCCAGCCATTCGCCGATACCGATCAGCCGAGTCCCCGAGGCATGTCCTTGGGGTGTGGTGTCGAGTACGCCGCGCGCGAGATCTATGGTCGCGTTGGCAGCATCGAAGGCCAGGACGGCAACGGCTTCTGCAATTGCCCCATTGGCAGCCACCAGATAGGCGTAGTCGCCCACGGCCAGTCTTTCCGGCTGGCTGATGGCCGTCACTGGTACACCGATGGCATCGGCCTCACTGGCAGGCAAGGTCACATCGAGCGTCAGTAGTGGCGCGTAGTCCTCTCCCACAACGGCTGCGAGGTCGCCACTCGATGCGCCGGTGGCCAATTGCCAATTCAACTGCCCGGTGCCCCCGGCAGCCGCCAGCGCGCCGAGATAGGTGTCCGTATCGGTCAGGTAGGCCAGATCTGCGCGGGACAAACGCCGGGCCAGTTCCCAATACGGCACCTCTACGGCCAGCACCACGGCGGGCGACAACGGTTCGATGGTCGGCTCCTCGACGTGCGGTGGCGGGGGCGACAGCACGGTGTTGCTCATCCCGAACACGTCTTCCATGGCTTCGATTCGCCACTCGGCCGCGCCCAAGGTGCCGGTGTCGATGCCGGTGACCCGCACCACCATCTGATCCACACCCAAGCGCGGCCAGTTCAGCAGAAATACATCACCCGGCAGCGGCGCACGCTCCAGCGTGTCGCGTGCCACGGTCAGACTCATCCGGGCCAAGGGCGAACCCAAAGCGCGCAGATCACGCAAGGCCAGCCGCGCGGCCAGTGGCCCGTAGTTAACGCCCGGGTAGTCGCGGCGTTGATTGATCACGCCGCCTTGCAACTGGATGGCGGCCAGGTTCTCGACCGTGATGGCAGCATCACCGCCGGTCTGCCAGTCGGTGTAGACCACGGTCAGTTCATTGGGCAGCTCGCCCCATTGGGCGCGTTCGAAGCGTTCCAGCCGCACAATTTCGTCAGGCCCCAACTGCGGCAGGCTGTCGATCCAATAGTCGTCGCGCAGCAGCTTCAGCTCAAACGTGCCTTGTTCCGGGTCGGTGTAGAGAATGCCGCCGATGTGGTCGATGACTTGCCCGATGAAGCTCTCGATGGGTTGTTGCCGCGTCCAGATCAAATTCAGACCGAAGCCTTCACTCGACAGGGCCCACGCCGCATTCCAGAAACTCCAACCGATGGTGCTCTGCGGATAGCCCATGCCCCAATGCGGATCGGTGAGGCACTGCACCAGTATGTGGGCTGGATTCATGCCGACACTGATCTCGCGCCCTTCGTCCTCATCCCAGGTACGCACCTCGGCATTCCACTCCATCCACGGCGCATCGAACCAACCCGCCGTGAAGCGCCGGACGCGCACTGCCCACGGTTTGATGTACGGGTTGTTCGCCGCGAACAGGATCTTGCGTGCCACCAATGACAGCACGCCCCGGAATGCCGGAATGGAACTGCCGAGGCGGCTCATCAGGTAGTCGTTGCGCCCCTGACCGGCGTGACCAGAAAGCACATCAATGGTGCCGACCACGCCGCCTTCGCGCTCGTCGCCGCCAAACAGCGTGGGTTTGTTGATCGAGAGGCTGGTCAGCCCATGCCCGCTGGACAGCGGCGCGCGGTCGGCATCACCCCACGCGGTGCGGTCACCCATCTGGATTTCCTGCACCGTATCTACTGGCCCTTGGCACAGGGCCAGGTGTAGTCCCATGCGGTAGCGATAGCCGACGGTTTGCTTCTTGCTGCTGCCACCCATCAGTCTTGCTCCCGCAGGATGGACTGATTGCGGGCGTGCTCGACCACACGTTTTGCCATTGCATCGCCGGTGGCCAGCAAGGTGTCGGCGTCACAGCCTTCGCGCAGAAAGGCGCGGAAATCCAGATCGTGACGCGCAAACCAAGTGCGCGTGCCGTTCACGCACAGGCCTACGGCGCGCACGTGATCGATGGTGATGACAGTCTGCGTGGTCATTTCTTGCCACCTTTCTTCTTGATCGGATCGGCTTCGAGATCGCCGTACCAGACGACGTTGGAACCGCGCAGCAGCACGGTGCCGAATACGACGGGAATCGGTCGGCCTTCTTCTGCGGTTGGGGCATCGACGTCAGACAGCGACGCCGGTTTGGGCTCGGGCGGTTTCGGCGCGAGCGCGACCGAAACCAGCGCCGCCACCACGATGACGACGAGGTACCACATGGCGATTTCTCCAGGGATTCAGAACACGCCCGTCGAGAACGGGTTTTTGCTCGGGATGGCGGGAAAGCCGCCGTAGTTGTCGAGGTTCCCGAAGCGCGACTCGCACGTGGCCGTGCTGTGGTCGCAGCCGACCGTCAGCAGCACCTCGGTACCGACTTCAATGACCATCGGATAGAGCAACTCGACGCCGCCACCGTAGTCATTGACGATCATGTGGCGGGCACCTTCGGGTGTTTGCAGCCAACCACCGGCCAAGCCGCCACTGACGCTGCCGGGCACACCGCCATCGAGATCGACGTTGCGGCCATAGCTGTTGCTCACGAAGGCGCTGGCGGTGATGGGTGACGCACCGCAAGCAGCCGAATACAGCACGTGGGAACACTTGCGGCTGTAGAGCCGCCGCAACCCGATGCGCTTGAGACTGACCTGCGCGGACTCGCAGCGAATGCGAGCCACATCGTCAGCGACTTCGACGCCCAGCACCCGGCCCATCCAGCGCGTGCCGGAGATCCACCAGTAGTCGCCCCAGGTATCGCGCCGTCCGATGCGCAGGGTGATCGAGGTGGTGTCGCCGGTCAGCGAGTTGGCGAGCAGGTGGCGCACCAAATCACAGTTCGGCGGCAGTTTCAGATCCAAGCCAGCCTTCGCAGCTTCAGCACCCAGCGCCAGTTCGTTGCGTTCCAAGGCCAGGCTCTTGTAGAGGTTGCCATCCAGATCAACATCGAATTCGTGCGGCGTTAGATAGAACTGCGCGCTGTTGCTGGCGAAGGCGTATAGCTCGACTTCCAGCAATGGGTTCTGGCTCATCGTGCTTACTCTCCCTCGTAGGTTTGACGGTCATTTCCGCGTGGTTCGGGCAACTGACGCGCTGTCAGGGTGATCTCCAGCAGCGTCGGGCTGTGCCAGTACAGATCGATGGCGTCGTGGTCGAGGCGGCAGCGCACGAGGCGAATGACGCGGCTGCCCGCGGGCACCCAGTCGTCAAGGCCCGAGCGCAGCACCAGCACACCGCCTTGATCCAGATGGCAGGTTGCCGTCAGGGCGTATTGCCGATAGCCGTCTGGATGCACGATCAAGCAAGCGGCGGGGCGATGCCAAAAATCCGAGATTCGCGCGGAGATGTCTTTGCCATCCACGCGCAGGAAGCCATCTTCGGGATCGGCTTCGACGTTCACCCACAGGATCGGAGCCAAGCCATCGGGCAGCCAGAAGGCCGCCAGACGGCCTTGGGTGCGCCACAACCGCGCCCGCCAGATCTCGATTTCATCGAGTGAGCTGGCCAGATAGCGCCGCTGCAAAGTTGTCGTCGCCCACGGATCGTCCCGGCGCACCCACGGATCTGCAGTCGAAAAGTCTTGGCGGGTGATCGTGGTTTGCGCTGCGGCCGTTGGATCGTCACGCCAGTTGCCATCTGGCCAGACCGGGATCTCGTCGAGCCATGGGTCATCGAGGACATCCTGGTCGGGCAATGGCGCAGGCTGGATCTGTGTGGGGACGTTGCCGCCGACCATGCCAGGCACCCACTGCGTGAGATCCACCGGGTCGATGGCCTTGCCCCACACCAAGGGCATGACGAAGCTGCCCACGGCTGCGGCGCGTGCCAACGGTTCCATCAGCCACAGCAGATCGCTTTCCACATCGCTGAGTTGGGCGATCTGCCACCCACCGGCGGCGATGATCAGCACCCAGCGGCCATTGCTCTCAGTCTCCTGCCAGCCCTGCACCCCGTCGTAGGTCAGATGCACATTGGCCGAGAGTGGCCCGAACTGTCGCCCGTCAGCTTCGGTCACATTGAGTGCCAGTGCGCCACGTTCGCAGGACTCGGTCAGGTGAACCGCGTACTGCGGCAGCGGCCACAGCGCCATTTGACCAAGATGATCGGCCAGCCAGTCGCCAACCAAGGCATCGGTCTGCCGGGCGTTGCCCACCTTGTAGGTAAGCCAGCGCCGAGGAACGCGTCGGCGTGCCTGCCGGGATTCGTTGCCACTGGCCAGCCGCGTGACGCTGGTCTGCCACTCCAGCCGTTCCACGAGGGGCTCCATCCAATCATGACGGAAGGCAAACACGCCGCGTTGCGCATCCGGCCAAGGCTGGTCGCCAAAGGCATCCATACCGGTGGCGACGATGGCGCTTGAGGCCGTGTCCCGGCGCAACACCTCGACCAGAAAGATCGGCGCATCGATGGGTGGCCAGGGGCCCGCCAAGGATTCCGCCAGCAGGCTGGCCGTCAGATTGGGCGGCAGCGGAGCGACAGCTGTTTCCGGCGTGAAGCTGGCTGCGCTCGCCCCGAAGGTGGCGCGCGAGAGCACTTCACCCTGGAAGGCGGGCAGTTCGCTCCCCGGCGTTGGTTTGCTGGAAACCTCCGCAATGTCTTGAACGACGACACGCTCCGTCATGCCGACTCCAGGCCGAACTCAGCGGCATTGAAGGCGGCCTCCGTCCACTGCACGTTGCCGTTCGGATTGCGCTCGAACAGCGTGCTCTGCCACGCCAGTTGCTCCTGCAGGACGATGTCGGTGCTGACGGCGCTCTGCGCACCACTGACCACGAGTCCTTTGACCTTGCCCAGCCCCGCGTCGGTCTTGCGCGCCAGCATGGTCAGTTGCACACCGTAGATGGCAGGCGTGGCCATTACCGGCAGCGGCTCGACATCGAAGGACTGGCGCAGCCCGACGTTGGGCGCACTGATCGCTGTGGCTTCGTCCTCGTCGCTGACGGCTTCCCAGGCAGCAGTGCCGACCGGACTGGGAGTCCACTGGTTCAAACTGCCATCGGCCTGAGCCTGCAAGGCATCGACGCGCACATCACCGAGGAAGGTGTTGTTGATCGTGCCGCTGGTGTCGGCGATGTAGAAGTCGTCGACGTCGATGGTCAGCGGACAATTCTGGCCGGGCACCGCACCTACGAATGCCGTGAGCAGTTGGCCGCCGCCCTGAATGGTGTTCTGCGCGGTCATCTGGATGGCCAGGATGCCGTTGATGCGCACTGACAGCACACCGTTGCTGGTGCCTTGAGTGACCTGCAACTCGATGTAGTGCCAGCCGCGCGCCGGAGCGCTGGCGACTGAGACAGAGATCAACTGGTCATAGCCGTATTGCCAGCGGTAGAGCTTGAGCCGACCGTCCTCGCCGATTTTCACGAGATGCGCGACCTGCGAGTTGGCATCGCGCACGCCAAGCAGCAGTGGCTCGGTGTAGGTGTTTTGGTACGGCACCACACGAATGGCTGCCCCGACGATCAGGCTGGTCTTGGTGGTGTCGAGGTTCTTGACGTAGCCACCCCCCGAACCTTCCGGCAAACGCAGAGCATAGGAGGACGGACGACGGCCATTGATCCGGGTGGCCTGTGGTGACAGATACGCCGCCTTGCCACGTGCGAGCCACGGATCGCCAAAGCTGTCCACGGCCTGCGGGTCGTAGTGATCGAAACCGTCGATGAACAGAAGTGCCATTGGACTTTCCCCTGAAAATTCAGCCTTGCAGCGCCGCACGGATGGCCCGTGCATTGCGCCCGATGATGTTGACGATGACTTTCTCTCCGGCAGGCGACTGCAGGTGGTCGTGGGTCACGCCCGGATCGACTGCGTTGACGATGCGCACGGCCTGATTCATCTGCGGCTGCGCGGGTGGCACTTTCACCTCCGGTACCAGCCCGCCCGCTGCGAAGGCCAGTTCGCCACCCTTGAAACGTGGGCCTGCCGACAAGCCGTTGAGCGAGTCGAGGAAGGCCACGCCGACTTGGCGCACGGCGGCCGCCCGCACCACGTACTCGCCTGCGGACAGACGCGCCGGGATCGAATCCGAGGTGGCGCTGCCCGGCCCGGACACCAAGCCACCACCCGCGAATTTCTTGATGCCACCCAGCAGCGCCATCACTGCGGCCACCATCGCCACCATTGCGGCAATGGCCAGCCCCGGGCCAACGATGGGCACGGAGGCTTGCGACGCTGCTGCACCTGCACCGGCCTTGGCGGCATCCATCGACACCACGGCGGTGGTTTCGGTGGTCTTTTGGGCGACCTTGGCGGCGCTGGCCGCAGCATCGACGGTCTGCTCCTGCTGGATGAAACCGAGCTTGAGCGCCAGCATTCGCGCCTGCATGGCGATCCACTGCTGGAAGGGCTGGATCACGATCTGCTGCAGGAAGGCGTCGGCTACCTGCTGGAACAGGCTGGCCATCACGCTGCGCCAGGTCTGTGCGCCGGTGATCATCCCGTTGAGCGCGCCGCCGAAGCTCTCGCCGATGCGGTTCCACAGCGGAGCCATTTCATCGACCGTGAGCTTGGTGCGATCCAGCTCGTTGCGCCACGCTTGTACCCGAATCACCGCATCTGGCCCGATGGCCTGCGCGGCTTGCTGCATGGTCGGCAACAAGCGCTCCATCTCGGTGGCCGATTGCTGTTGCAGGGCCACGATCTGCTGACGTGCCTGTGTTTCGGTCAGCAGCCCAGCTTGCTGCAGGGTCTGAATGGCCTCCTGCGCATTGCGCAGACGCTCGGTGACCTGCCGCCATTGGGCTTCGAGCGCCGCCAGATTGGCCTGTGCAGCCTTCACATTGATCAGCCGATCAATGAGCGACACGCCGTCGGCATCGCTTTCTGCCGCCAGTCGCGCCCGTAGATCGCGGTAGCTGCGCTCGATAGCAGCTTGCCGGTCGGCATCTGTGGCCGTGCCGGTGATCTGTGCCAGTTCCTCACGCGCCTGCGCCAAGGCATCGGCCAGCTCACGCTCGGCTTGCGCTGCCTTGCGCGCATTGGCCTGTTCGATGTCCGTGCGCCGGTTATTGAGCGTGATTAGGTCGGCTTCCGCCTTGGCCACTTCGGCCTTGGCACGCAGGCGGTCGTTTTCCGATTTGCCGGTGGTAGCGACCTGCTGATTGCGCGCCAGCTCCTGCTGCTTGCGGGCGATTTCGGCATCGATCTCGCGCTGCTCGATGGCCGTTTTCTGCGTGTAGTAGTCGCGCACCGAGACCAGACGATCCTCGAGTGCAGCATCCAGCGCAGTTTGTTGCCGGGTCAAACCGTCCTTGAGCAGCGCGAACTCGGTATCCAGTTGCGCTTTCATCAGCGTGGTTTGCGCGCCGGTCGTGTCCTGCGCTGGCTTGACGGCTTTAGGCTTGGTCAGGCGTTGCAGCAGTTCCGGATCGGCCTGGATCTTGGGTGCCTTGACCTCGATGGGCTTGGGGTCGAACAGACTGTCACGGAAGGACGCCAGTTCATCCAGCCGTTTGACCAGATTGCCTTTGAGGTCGGCAATGATGGCCTTGGCCCCGTCGGTGTTGCCCTTGAGCGCTTCTACAGCGGCGGCGACACCCGCGCCAATGGCTTCGCCCAAGGCGACGAAGGCCTTGCCGACGGTGGCGGCACCGAGGGCCAAGGTCTTGAGCACCAGCACCACGCCATCCAGGATCACGCGCAGCGTGCCGCCTTGCTTGGCCGACTCGACCATGCCACCGGCCATATCGTTCAGGGCGGGCAGCAAGGACGCGATGATCTGGTTGCCGATGCTGGTGGTGGCCAGTTTCAGCTTGTCGAGCGCATCATTAAAGTTGCCCGCCTGCGCCGCAGTCTCACTACTCATCTGCACGCCGAGCGCCTGCATCTCGGCGGCGAGCTCATTGATGCCGTCGCGCCCCTGATTCAGGAACGGGATCAGCTCGGCTCCCGACTTGCCGAACAGTTGCACGGCCAGGGCGGTTTTCTCCGCGCCATCGGGCATGGCCTTGAAGCGCTCGGCCAGATCGAGCAGCACCTGATCGGTGGCGCGCAGGGTGCCGTCCTGGTTCTCGAACTCGACACCCACGGCGGAGAATCCGCGCGCGGCATCTTCCGACCCGGTCGCGGCTTCCAGCATCGTGGTGGACAGCTTGCGCAGCCCCTTCTCGAACGATTCGCCGGACACACCGGACTGCTCGGCTGCCGGTTTCCATACCGACAGGGTCTCGACGCTGACACCGACACGTTGCGACATCTCGTCCAGCGCGTCGCCAGTGTCGATGGCCGATTTCACCATCGCGGTCAGACCAGCCACGGAGACAGCCACCCCGAGGTTGGCCAGCACGCCGTTGACGCTCTTGGCGGTGTCGGTCAGACCACCCAGGCCCCGCTTGATCGAATCGAAAGCGGTCTTGGTCTGGTCGACGGCACTGATCAGGATTTGGGCACGATTGCTTGCCATCAGACTATGTCCAGTTCTTGTTGAATCGCCCGCGCCAAGGCAGGTAGTGCGCGTTGCACGCCACCCGCCAGATTCAGTCGTCGTTTGAGATCGACGCGCTTGACCAGCACGGCGATGGGAATCTCCTGGCCACGCTTGATCTGCTTGGCCCCGGTACGACCACGCTCGGCACGCTTGAAGCGGCCAAGCTGCCCGGCGTTCTCTTTGATGTTCTCGGCCATCAGCAGCACGCGTCCGTTCTTCTCGATGAAGAAGGCATTGCCCGAGCGCATCAGGCCGTCAATGACCGCCTTGAAACGCTTGGGGCCGATGCGCCCGGGCAGCAGCGGTATCAGCAAATTGCCGCTCACCGTGCCGCCTTTTTCATGCAGACCGAGCCAAGGAATCTTGCTGCCCACCAGCAGGGCGGGCAGCAGTTCGGGCTTCTTGTCGAACACCTTCACGCCCATCGAGGAGATGAAGCTGTTGCGCTTGACGGTGAAGGCACTGCGGATCTCGGATCGCGCCGCATCACGCACTTCACGCCCGCCCGATTGCATGCCCTTGGCGACAGCGGTGTGGATGGCACGACGCCGCTCGGTGCTCCACGCCGCCAACTGGCGCGGGTCCAACAAGCCGGTGGTGGTGAGCGAGAGGCGCATGGGTCAGTCCTTGAGCAGATCGCGTTGCAGTTGTTCGATGCCACGCTTCTCGCCCTGAGCTGCCACGGCATGAATGCCGAGCAGCTGGGCAAGTTGCTGCCGTTCGATCTGTCCGTCGGCATCCAGAAAGGCTTGCGCTTGTGTGAGCGTGTAGGCCATTACGTCGCCAAGCCGGTGCCCGGCGCGGATCAGGCGGGCGACGGCACTGTCCCAGCCGAGGTCGTCAGTGAGCGCAGCGTCGGCGCGAGTCGCTGGGCCGCGCCCTGAATCGCCGGGACAACGTGCGCCACGAAAAAATCCGCGTTCACCTCGAACACGGCGGCGGCCAGTTGCACGGCGTCCTCCAGCGACAGGTCGTTGATCCACGCGCGTTCACGCCGAGTGGTGATCGCCAGCAAATCCAGCACGGCATCGCCGTGCCGTCCCAGCAGCGCCATCCAGTCCGGATCACTGGTGATTTCCTCGGCCAGCGGGCGCACCACGGCCAGCAGCCGTGGCAACTCACCCAGCCGGATCGGCGTCAGTTCCAGCGCGGTGCCGGACAGCGTCACGACCACAGGCTCAGGGGGGAAGGTCTTGAAGCCTTCCATCACAGCAGCACCAGACGTCCGAACTGACCGAGATCACCGCCGACTGGCTTGGTCAGATCCGCCAGTACCTGGCCCGACAGCTCGAACTTCAGCAGTTCGTCCGTGATGATCGAGAGTTCCTTCGCCGGGTTGATGGCCACGCGGTAGAGGTCGATCACCACCTCGCGGTTGCCGTCGGCGGTGTTGAGCCCCTCGAAGCGAATCCAGCGCTCGGGCAAAGGCTGGGTGAACATCGCCGTGCTCTGCGCCGCGCCATAGGCGTAATCGACGGTGAACGGCTCGGTGTACGGGCCGCCCGACGTGGCATCCAGCACCACCAGTGAACCGTGCTTGGCATTGACGCTGTACTGGCTGGCCGGAAGCGTCTTGGGCGTGGCATCTGAGTCCTGGATCTGCACGGCGGACACGTTTTGCATGGCCAGCGGATACAGACTGCCCGGCGTGACCGGGTTAGGCAGTAGCTCGCCAGTCACCGTGCCGGGGGTGATCGTGGTCGTGGTGCCATAGAGCGCGAGCGCCAGGTTGGTGGCGATCAGCTCTTCCAACGTGCAGGCGAACTCGCCTTTCTTGGTCTTGATGAGTTGCAGGTCGGTCAGGCGCTGACCCGACTGCGCTTCCAGGTGCTCGATGGTGTCTACCGACAGCGACACCTTCAGCTCGGGCACGTTGCCGACGAAGGTCAGTCCGGCCGGGTTGCCGAGTTCATCACGTGCGCCGATGTAGACGCGGCCTTGTCCGGAAAAGTAAGCCATGTTCAGTCTCCTTGGGTGGCTGCAGTTGTGGAAACACCGGACGTGGCATCACGGCGGGTGGGTTTGGAATCAGTGGCGGGGGTGGCCGCTTTGGCCGTGCCTTGTGCGATCAGCCAACGGGCGCTGGCGTCATTCAGATCAAGGCGATCACCTACGGCGAGGCGCTTGCCTGCGTGGGTATGGGGTTTCAGTAGTTCGATGTGCATGGGTTCATCCTGTTTGGGTGAGGTCGATGGCATGGGTGCGGTAGCGGATTTCGTAGCGGGCGGGCAGTGCGACGGCACCGGAGTCGGCGTCGTCGAACTCCCATTCGCAGTCGATCTCGCGCACTGCGATGGCCAGACCGCCCAGATTCGGGTCGGCGAGCATTGCCGCGTGGGCCGCGACCAGCGCCTGGTCGGCGACGTCGAAGGCATCAGCACCGCGTGCGACCACGGCAAGTCGGACGATCAGCAACCGGTCGACCAGGTGGTTGGCGTGGGCAGTGATGCTGTCGCCATCGACGAACAGCAGCAGCGCCGGACTGGCCTCGCGGGTCACCGGCACGGCAGGCATGCGCTGCACCGGCGTCGGGGCAATCGCAGATGCCAGGCGCGTGACGATCTCCCGCAAGACGCGCTCGCGGACGGAGTTCATGGGGCTTTCCTCAGAGTTGGGTGAGCGAGGCGCGACGCTCGGTACCGTCGCCGATGGCACGCACGTCGCGCACCTGAAAGGTGTTGCCTGCCACCTCGACCGTGTCCCCGACTGCCAGCGTCAGCCAGGACGCCGGGTAGTCGATCTGGTAGTCCCGCGACAGTGCAAAACCATCCAGCACGGTTTCGTCTGGGGCACGGAAGGCGCATTGCACGGTGGTGCCCGCCACCGTGACGGCGGTCAGCAGTCCGGCATTGCGGGCCGCTTCGTACAGCGTCGCGACATCCATCAGGCTGCAACGAGCTTGATCAGCACGCCTGGGCGGTGGCACATCGGCAGCGGGTTCGACTGCGTGTGCAGATCGGTGCCCCGGTCGAACTTGCGCGGCTCCTGCTTGGCATACAACGGCTGGCCGATGGTGTTCACGGTCTCGTTGAAGTCCGCAGGCGCGAAGTACGTGGCGAAGGTATCCACCGTGCCGACCGGGAAGGCATGGGCTTCCCCTGCGGCAATGAAGCGGCGCGACCCTAGCGTGCCGTCGGCCTGCACAAAGGAAGCCTGGCCACGGTATTCCTCGAAGGTGATGCCGCTGTAGCTGAAGCCCGAGCGCATGTCGTTGATCAGCACCGCGCCCTGCTGCCAGTTCTGGTAGGCGGTCTTGACCTCCTTGTGGGTGGTCAGCGCCCGGAAGAACTCGGTCGAGCACAACACATGCACGCCGGTCGAGAACTCGCCGGTGAGCCCATCTTCCATGAGCCCCAGCAACTCGAGGCAGGCAGTCTTGATTTGTCCGTTGTCGGCTGCCGTCGAAAACTCAAACGATACCGATTGCGCGGTGATGTCGAACTCGTCGAACAGATCGACGAGTTCACTGCCATCGGCGTCGAGGATCTTGCCCTTGAGCGCACCCATGCGCAGATGCTCCAGGGTGATCGCGTGCTTGTTGCGCATGGTCTCCAGATGGCGGGCCATGACACCACCGATGGCTTCCATCTCGGTTTCGGAACCGAAGGCGCGCAGGCCTTGCACTTCCTCGGGCAGCACCACGTCGTCGTGGGGGATGTGCGGGATCACGAAGGATCGCAGATTGCGCTTGCCACGTTCACCCACCGTGCCGGGCGAACCGGGCGCGCGGGTGGGCAGCAGATTCAGACGACCGGCGTACTCCTCGACGATGATCTGCCGGGTGCGCACCGGCTTGGCCGGGAACAGGTTGAGTTGCTCCAGCCGCCCATAGCGGTTGGGCAGGAGGTTGATGGCGGCCGTCAGGCTGGCCATCGAGAAGCCGGGGTTTTCAAAAGGGTTCTGCATTTGGGATCTCCAGAAATGACGAAACCCGCCAGCGGCGGGTTTTGGGGGGAGTGAAACGGAGCGTTGAAGTGGGTCAGGCGCTATCGCGGACCAGGACTCCACGTTCTGCGAGTTGCTTGATGGCAGCCGCTTTGTGCGCCGTGCTGATGCCAGTCGGCCAGACCAATGCGCCGCGCGCGAGGATGGCGTGGCGGGCGATCAGGATCGCGTCCTCACGGTCGATCAGCGTCGCATCGACGTCATTGCCGAGCACGCCAACGGCGGTTTCCGTGCCGTCCGTGGCGCTCGGATCGAGGGCCTTCAGCTTGGCGGTAGCCGTTTCGCGGCCCACCACGGTACCCAGCGACAGGTTCTGCGCGGCCGCGACGGTGTCCTGGTCACGCGAGTAGAGATTCGGCGCTTCGTACTTCAGCAGGTCGCCGAGATTCTTGGGTTGAGAGACAGTGGGCATGGCTTATTCCTTGGCGGTGAGTTTCTTGACGGCAGCGACCACCGGACTGTTTTCCGGGTGCTGGCTGGTTCCTGCATCGGCGCTGATGCGCGAGGCGATTTCGGGTTGGTCGGCACGGGCGTCCAGCAAGGCGCGGCGCACCTGAGCTTCCGAGAAGCCTGCTGCGAGGAATTCCGCCGTGCGTTGGGACTGGCCCGCGATCAGGCACATCTCCGCAATGGCCTGAGCTTGGCCGCGCCCGCTGGCGAAGGACTGCACCAGTGCTGCTTGGGCAGCAGGCGTCGGTTGCGGATCGCTGTCAGTCTGCGGCTGGTCGCCCTGCGGGGCGGTGTCGGCCGGATCGCTCGGGTTATCGTGGTCGTCTTTGGGGTCGGTCATGGTGTTCTCCAGGGTGAAAGGTTTGCTTCGGGGCGGGTTTGAGATGGCTTGCGTGGACAGGCTTCGCGGCGAGGCGCGGGCCACGCCGGGCTGCGCCAACCGCTGCTTGGCCGCCAACGCGTCGGTGAACTCGGTCATCACCGCATCAAACGGCATCACGGCGTCGGCGAGGCCAACTGCCACCGCCTGCTCGCCGTAGAACAGCCCCGCCTCGGTAGCGCGCACGGCATCCGGGTCGAGGCCGCGCATCTGTCCGACCTGATTCACGAAGATGTCGTAGAGGCGATCCACCTCGGTCTGCAACGCGGTGGTGGCCTGGGGGGTGAGTGGCTCGTGCGGGGAGAAATCGTTCTTGTGGCTACCCGCGAAGACTGCGGTGTAGTTCAGGCCGTCTTTGACGTCCTTCACCGACTGGTCGACGTGCAGTGCGATCACGCCAATCGACCCGACACCAGCGGTCTGCGACAGCGTCAGGCGCTGGCAGGCAGCCGCGATGGCAAAAGCCGCCGAGTACGCGGCATCGTTGGCGTGCGCCCAGATCGGCTTGATGGTGCTGGCAGCGCGGATGCGCTCGGCCAACTCGAACACACCCGATGCCTCGCCGCCGGGCGAATCCAGATCGAGCAGGATGCCCGCCACCTGAGGATCTGCCAGCGCGGCGTCCAGTCGGGCTTCGATCTCGCCGTAAGACATAAGACCGGAGGCGGCTTCGATACCCATCGAACGTCTGACCAGCGTGCCGACCACAGGGATGACGGCAATGCCCGCCTGACCCGATGTGGCGCTTTGGCGCGGCATGGGCAGCGGCATCGCCATGTCCAGATCGGGCAAGCCGATGCGGGAACCCAACACGGAGAGGATCACGTCGAGTTTGGGACGCGCAATGAGGAGCGGCGTCCCGTAGAGGCGGGACGCCAGATGAACGAGTTGCATGTCAGTTGTCCTGTTGGTCTTGCGGCACGGCCACCGTGGCGGCCGCATTCATGGGAGCGCCCAATGCCGATGGTTGGGGCGCTTTGTCGTGACGCGGGTCGGAGTCGAAAACCAGACCGAGTTCGTCCGCCCGCTGGTTGTCGGCGGCGATCTCGCGGTCGATGTCCTCGGCGTCGTAGCCGAAGGCCGAGATGGCTTCCGATCGAGACAGCAGCCCGGCGCGAATGGCGGTCAGCATCGCGTCGAATTCCTTCTTGGGATCGACCCACTGCCAGCCCTGTGGAATCCACTTGGCGGCGAAGTAGTCGCGTCTCTTTTCGGTGAACTGCGGCAGTGTCAGAGCACCCTCCAGTGCGGCCTGCTCCATCCAGGCACGCCAGATCGGACGGCACAGCTGGTGGACGATCACGCCGTGCTGGATGGCCTCACAGCGGCGGCGAAACTCCAGCAGCCCGGCCCGGATCGACGAGTAGTTCACTTGCGTCAGGTCGCCGGTCAGCATCTCGTAGGTGATGCCCATCGCCGCTGCCACCGCCCGAAACTGCATGCGCAGGAACTCGGCGTAGCTCGCACCAACGTCGGCGGGCTGGCTGAACTTCACGTCCTCGCCGGGCTCCAGGATCTGCATCGTGCCCGGTTCGAGTCCAGCCATCGCCGAGCCATTGGCATCCGGCAACCCTTCGCCCATCAGGTTGTCCTCGGGCGACAGACGCGTGATGAAACCCGCGAACATCGCTGCGGTTTTCTTGCGCACGAGCTCGGCGTCGTCGTATTGGTCGAGTTCGTTGAGCTTGACCAGCGCCCGGGCGAGCCACGGCTCACCCCGGATCTGTCCCGGCCGCAGTGGGCGAAACATGTGGATGATTTCGCTGGCCGGTACACGCACTGTGTCGAGACCGCCCACCACGCCACCGGTGCCTGACATCGGGGCCAGTGAGCCATCACCCGGATGCGAGCGATACAGGTGGTAAGCCACCCGCCGTCCGAGCTTGTCGAACTCGATACCCGCACGGATGACGTTTCCAGAAACCAACTCCTGATTCAGCGTGGCTGGCAGGTGTTCGGGTTCGAGCAACTGCAATTGCAGGCACACTGGCAGGCCATCCTCCGGGCGGCGATAGCGCAGCCGCACCAGACATTCCCCACCTTCGAGCATGGCACGACAGGCCAAGGACTGCAGTCCGTAGAAATCGGTCAGTCCGGCGGCATCGGCCTCCTCGCACCAGTCCCACCACAGGCTGTGGATCGCTTCGCGCAGGGGCTGATCGGCCAGCATGCTCTGCGGCTTGATGCCGGTGCCGATGGCGTTCGAGACAAAGGCTTCGACGCCTGCCGCTGCCCAGGCATTGCGGCGTACCAAATCGCGGCTCTTGGCGCGGAGTTCATTTTGGGTGAATGCCAGCGCTGCGACCGCACCGGGATTGCCGACCTGCCACGCCAACGCGCGGCGGCCACCACCGATGCCGTCATAGAACGGCGTGCCGCCAAGCAGGCTCATGCCGACGCGTCTGCGCATTCGGTCTAACCATTGCATGCTCAAAACCCCTTGCCGGTGGTGACACGGATCTGCCGTGGAGCGCCCGGCCACAGTCCGGTGTCCACGGCCTGCTCGAAGAGGTCACGTTTGACCGCCGCGATGGCGGCCTGGAGTTCATCGACGCTGCGGTATTCGACGGTCTTGTCGCCGAAAGTCACGCGCTTTTCGCCCTTGACCAGCGCGGCTTCCAGTGCGTCGAGGTGTGCTTGTGTGTAGGCCATCAGCGGAACACCGTGAGGTTGATTTCTGAGGAGTCGTCGAACGATGCGGACGTGGTGGCGCAACTGATGTCGACGAACTGGGCGGTCTTCTGGTCTGTGCTGGATCGCACGATGGCGATGCGCTGCGTGCCGCTGTTGGTGCTGCTGCGGGCAAGCGCCGTCCAGCAGTAGTTGGAATCCGGCATGGCAGTGGCGAAGGTCACCCGGTAGCGGCCAGCCGCCGTCCGGGTCACGCTGGCCACGTTGTGCGATGCACGTACGACGACCTGCGTGCCGACATAGCCGAAACACACCCATGCCCGGGCCACGCCGGGGTGGGTGGCGTCGATCTTGGTCTTGACCTCGAGTCCCACACGACTGGCCAACGCACTGATGCGCGATGCGAGGCTCATCAGACCAGCGCACCCACAAAGACCGCGACGAAGTCAGTGTCGGTGTTGCCGACGTCACTGGCCGCGACGGCACCGATGTTGCTGCGTGCCTGAAGTTGCTCGGCCACGGTCAGCGACTGCGCCGCATCGAAGCGCACACGGTTGTTGACGGCGGCGAGCAGCGCATCCAGACCGCTGGTGCCGTTCTGCAGCAGTTGCTGGATTTCCACCAGCGTGTCGTAGGCGGCATCGGCACCGCCCAAGATCTCGGTCTTGAGCGCATCGAGCAGCGAGACGATCTTGGTGGACGAGTACGTGCTCGTGGCCGCGACGTGCGCATCGTCGATCACCGCCGAGGACACCACGGCGGCTTTCAGTTCGTTGATGGCCGCGACCAGATTCGACTTGTCGGTGGTGGTGAGGTTGGCCAGGTTGCCTGCCTTGGCACGGACGTCGTTGAACTCCTGCGCGACGCGAATGACCAGGCTTTCGATACGGGTAGCAAGACTCATGTTTTCTCCTTTGGGTGTCAGGACAGCCAGCGGCTTTTGATCACGCGCCGACCGGTGTTGCGGTTGCCAGAAACAGCGAGGCCACCGCGTTGGGTGGCCTCGTTGATCGATTCGGTAGGTGTTTCAAGGGCTGGCGGACTGGCCAGCCCCAGTTGTCGCTCCAGTTCCCGCCAGTGACGTTCCTCGAAGCGATCCAGTCCCGCCGCCGATGCAGCCGCGCGGGCGTAGACGTAGCAGTCGAGCGCCTCATTGCGCTCACGCATCTTTTGCCACTCACGCACCGGGAAGCCGTTGCGGTCGCGGCGGGTGATCAGTTGTTCCGCGCAGAGTTGCTGGATGAACTCAGCATCGATCTTGGGCAGATGGACGAACCCGGCAGGGAACACCGTGGTCAATCCGTCCTCGCCAACATCTGCGCTCTTGCGCAGGTTGTTGTAGAACTCGAGCTTGGCGATGCTGACCGCCACCGTGTACACCTTGATGCCCCGGCGCAGCTTCTTGCCACCCTGCGAGACATCGATGGCGGTCGGCGTGCCGATCAAGGCTGCACCGCGAGGCACCCCCTTGACCGCCATCACACGCGAATCGCGGCAAGCCCGCACAAAGGCGTAGGCCTCCTGCGTTGCAAACCCGGTATCCAATGCAAAACGCACCAGCGGCATCGCCGCGCCGGAGGCGTGTGTCCAGGTTTCGGCCAGCATTTCAGCGAGGCGCCTCCACACCGTGTCGCGGGCGGTGTCGCCCATCAGCACGCGGTGCTCAACCAGCCAGGACTCTTTGCCGCGCCCAAAGGCCCAGACCGACGCCTCGATGCGATCTTTCTGCACGTCGGCCGCGCCGACCAAGAGCAGACCACCTTGCGGCACCGTACCGACGCGGTAGTCCTCGCGGCGTTCGACCAGTCGTTGCCAGTCCGGCGCTTCGCCTTCCTCGACCCAGGTTTCGCCTAGCTCGGTGTTCTTGAAGGTCTTGATGGCGGCGGCCGATCCCGCCTCTTTACTGACGGCGGCTTCCCACGCAGCGGCGATCTCGCGCCAAGCACGCCAGCCCACCGGGCTGTACAGCGATGACAAGTGAAAACCCGCTGTCTTGCCTGCGCCATCCGTGATCATCGCGCGCCACTCGCCGTGCTCCAGCATCCACGTCTTGTGGTGCTCGGCAATGGCGGTGTCACATGACTCGCAGATGTAGGCGGCGGTCTCCGGTTGCCCTTTGTCCCAACGCAGCTGCTCGAAACGCAGCCACTGACGGTGGGAGCAATGCGGACACGGCACAAAGTAGCGACGTTGGTCACTGGCCTCGTACTCGCGCTCGATAGCCGATGCCCCTGAGATCGTCGGCGTCGAGACGATGAAGATCTTGCGCCGCGCGAAGGTGCGTGTACGGGCTTCGGCCAGCGAGATCGCATCGCCTTCACCCTCGACGTCCAACGGATAGCCGTCGACCTCGTCGAGGAACAGATACCGCACCGGCATCGAGCGCAGCCCGACCGCGCTGTTAGCCCCGGTCATCACCAGCACGCCACCCCGGAACTCCTTGGCCAGGATGGTGTTGCCGGAATCCCGGCTGCGCGCCGGTGCAATCAGTTCAGCCAGTGCGGACGACTCCTCGATCAGCGGATCGATCCGCTGCTTGGAGTTGCGCTTGGCCATCTCCACTGTCGGCCATACCGCCATCATTGGACCTGGTGCGTGATGGATCACATAGCCGATCCAGTTCGATCCCATCTCGGTCGCGCCGAGTTGGGCGGCCTTCATGAACACCACGCGCTCGACCGGCGAGGTCGGCGACAGGCAGTCCATGATTGCTTTCAGGTACGGCGTGCGGCTGGTACGCCAGCGCCCGGGTTCGGCAGATGCCTTGCTGGAGAGCATCCGATGGCGATCCGACCATTCGGACACGGTGAGCAGCGGGTCGGGCGTCAGTCCTTCGCGCCACGCGCGTTCAATCTCGGCAGCGCCTTCATAGTCCATGTCCATCAATCCACCCTCGGGCGCATCTCGCCCAGTTCCTGCAGGTGCTCACGCACCGCCGCCTCCAAGGCGATGTGCATCGTGTGGGGATCGACGCCGAGCTTGGCTGCCATTTGTGCCGAGATGCGTGTGGGCCAGTTGAGCCACGCATCGCGTTCGGAGCGCGCCAGCTTAAAAACATGGGCGATGGCCTGTGGCCGATCCACCAGCTCGCCCTTGAGACGGGCCAGACGCACCTTGTTGGTTTGCGCCTTGACCACTTCGTTGACCGTCCGCGCTTGCAGCAAGGACGTTCCACCTACTGGTAATGCTGCTTGTCCATCTCCTGTAGGTCCGCTGGACTCCGGGACGGCGACCTTGACCGCGCGGGTGGCCGTGCCATTGCGCGGCGCATCGGAATTACGCGCCCACTCGCGGTCGACGCGCTCGGCATCAATCGTTCCGTCTGCCTCCGGCGTGATCCGCCCAGCAGCGATGGCCTTGCGCACCGCTGCATCGGACACCCCTCGGTGGCGTGCGTAGGCACGAATCGAAATACCCATATTTCCCCTTCGGGGCACCTTCAATCATTTGTTCGTCATTCCTGCGGATTGAGCTTGGCTTCCATCTGGAACAGCGCGTTCATACGTTCGTCATCAACACCCTGAAAGGACACGGACATGAGCAAGCTCGAACAACTCCTGACCCAGATCGCGCAAAACAAGCTAGGCATCGAAACCCTGGAAACCCGCCGCTCGGACAGCCTCGATTTCCACGATGTAGCGGTCTGGTGCCTACGCGATGCGCTTGAAGCCGCCTTCAACGCGGGTCTTGAGCAGGGGCGCAATGCCAACCCGTCAGACAAGGCCAACACCTGATTGCGAAGCGAAGAAGCCAAGCAGAAAGCGCTTGGCTTCACTTGAGAACAGCGCGTTCATCACATCACCGTCCACCACATCGAAGGAGCAAAACATGACCACCACCCAACTGACCCCTGCCCAGCACGCGATCCTGGTCCACGCGGTTGAACACACCAGCGGCAAGATCGACTGGTTTCCCGACAACATCAAAGGCGGCGCACGCAAGAAGGTGCTCGAAGGACTTTTCAACCGCGCACTGATTACCTCCGACGGCATCGACTGGTTTGTCGCTGCGGAGGGCTACGACGCCCTGGGCATTCCGCGCCCCGGATTGAACAAGAAGCGCGTCGGTCAATTCGAAGCCAATCTCGACCGGATCATCGCCAATGCTGAAGGCGCGCCTGCTGCCGCGAGCGATCCCGAGCTGGAAGCCTTTGTTACCGCCGCCGAAGCCACGTGGGTCAAGCCGCGCACCCGCGAGAACAGCAAGCAAGCCGAAGTGATCCGGATGCTGCAACGCCCCGAGGGCGCAACCATCGGCCAGATCTGCACCGCCACCGGTTGGCAGGCGCACACGGTGCGCGGCACCTTCGCCGGAGCCTTCAAGAAAAAGCTCGGCCTGACCATCGTCTCGGACAAGCCGCAGGGTGGCGAGCGGATCTACCGCATCGCCTGAAAACGAGCACAGCGAGTTTCGGCGAAGCCAAAAAGATGGCGAGAGGAGCCATGAATAGCTTGGCTTCTCTCCCCACCAGCGCGTTCATACAGATGTCGTGATTGACGACGCCATACCAGGAAAACCGCCATGAGCACCATGACCATCACCATCGAACGCACCCCACGCACCCTGCAGTTCGCAGGCCAAAGCCTCCAGGTCGAAGAGTTGAGTATCCGCCTGCCGTTTGCACGCAAACCTGCCGATCTCGGCGAACTGGGCGGTCGCGACCAGCACAAGGTCTACGTCATCGAGACCAAGGAGCTCACCCCTGCCGAATTCGACGCCTTTGGGCGCAGCCTGCTGGTGTCACGCGACTGGCTACGTGGCAAGGGTGGCGGCACTGGCGACGGCTACCTCTGCGTCGAGGTCACTGCTCCCGGACGCCCTTACCTCTACGTCAATCCCGAGGGCGGTGATTACGCCCGCTACGTAGCCCGTCTCGGGTGATCGAAATTGATCGAGAAAGAAGCCAGGAACAGCTTGGCTTCTCAATCGAACAGCGCGTTACTACAGGTGTCGCAACGATCAACCCGGAGAAGACACCATGACCACCAACCAGATACCCGCCACCCAAAACGAAGCCTGGGGTTTTTGGGGCACGATGACCGAACACGCCAGCGCTGCATGGCCCTTGGCCATGAACGCCATTTCGGACGCCACCCACCAGCCCCCCGAATCGGTGCGGACCTTCCTCGACAGCCGCCACGGACGCCACTTTGCAGACGACGTCCAGAACGGTTTGTACCAAGGCCAAGCCTTGCAGGATGCGATAAACGCCGCCACCGAACGTTGGATGGGCTGGACGGTTGGCCGCCAGACCAGCAAGCAGTACGGCATCCCACGCGGCCTGCCTTACCTGACAGGCTTTGTGATCCACTGCGAAATCTGCGAAGAGATGGCTGCCTGATGAAAACACCCGCCAACGAACGGGAGCAGGCGCTGCGTTGGCTGATTGCCAACCGGCGTCCAGACATCTCCATCGAGCAGGCTGTGCGCGTCATGTGCATGGCACTGCCGCGCGATCTCACCACCATGCAAATCCTGCGGCGCATCGCCGAGGAAGAAGATACCAAGCAGCCCGGCCAGCCATTCAACTGGCGCACAATTCCTGGTCTGCCGCCTCGCGGATAGCCGTCTGGCCGGTGAAGTCCTCCCACCGGCGCACGATCACATCCGCGTACTTCGGATCGAGTTCGATCAGCCGCGCGACGCGCCCCGACTTTTCGGCCGCAATCAACGTTGTGCCAGAACCACCAAACGGATCGAGCACCACGTTACCCGGGCGGCTCGAATTGCGGATGGCTCGCTCGACCAGCTCCACCGGCTTCATCGTCGGATGCAGATCGTTCTTCTGCGGCTTTTTGATAGCCCACACATCGCCCTGATCGCGGTCACCACACCAGTGGCGTTGTGCACCCTCAGGCCATCCGTACAAGATCGGTTCGTACTGGCGCTGGTAGTCGGCACGGCCCAGCGTGAAGGTGTTCTTGGCCCAGATGATGAAAGTCGACCACTTGCCACCGGCGGCGCGAAAGGCGGCCTGCAGCACATCCAGCTCGCTGGATGACATCGCCACATAGATGCCGCCCCGGCAGTTCGCCACGGTGGGCGTCAATGCTGCCAACAGGAAGTCGTAGAAGCCATCGCCCAAGTTGTCGTTGAGGATCGCGCGATCCTTGCCGCGCATCTTGTCCTTGGCGCTGTTGGCGTAGTTCACGTTGTACGGCGGGTCGGTGAAGACCATGTCTGCCACGTCGCCCTGCATCAGCCGGGCATAGCTCTCTGCCACGGTCGAGTCGCCGCACAGCAGGCGGTGATGGCCCATGATCCAGACATCGCCCGGGCGCGAGATGGGTGTCTCGCCAACCTCCGGTACCGCGTCCTCATCGGTCTGGCCCTCATTGTCCGGCTCGTCGCCCGC
The DNA here is from genome assembly GCF_000934545.1 of Rugosibacter aromaticivorans. Classification (GTDB taxonomy): domain Bacteria; phylum Pseudomonadota; class Gammaproteobacteria; order Burkholderiales; family Rhodocyclaceae; genus Rugosibacter; species Rugosibacter aromaticivorans. The sequence goes on along the minus strand of NZ_CP010554.1, from coordinate 89,773 downwards.
GATCAGTTCGGCCAGCGCGTCGGCGTCGAAGCCGGTGATGTCCAGATCGAAACCTTCCAACTGCAAGGCCTCCAGCTCGATGCGCAACATAGCGTCATCCCAGCCAGCGTTCTCCGCGATGCGGTTGTCTGCGATGACCAAGGCGCGGCGCTGGGTCGGGCTCAGGTGATCAAGGACGACCACGGGCACGATCTCAAGCCCAAGTTTCTGCGCAGCGGCCAAGCGTCCATGCCCAGCGACGATGATGCCGTCACTGCCTGCAAGGATCGGATTGGTGAAGCCAAACTCGGCAATCGATGCGGCGATCTGCGCCACCTGATCATCCGAGTGCGTCCGCGCATTGCGGGCATAGGGCAGCAGTTTGGCTGTCGGCCACTGCTCAATCTTGTCTGCCAACCAGGACGCGCTCATTGTTCTACCTCCGTGGTCGCCAGCCGTTCTGTGGCCACGTCGTCGAAGGACTGGCCCGATTTGATTCCACAGCCTGCGATGAGCGTGACCGGCACGCCGGGGTGGTTTTGCTGAAAACGCTTGATAGCCACGTCCACGTACTCCGGCGCAACTTCCACACTGCGGCAGATCCGGCCAGTGCGCTGCGCGGCCAGCATCGTCGTGCCACTGCCGCCGAAGGGCTCGAACACGACGTCACCCGAATCGGTGTAAGCCTCGATGGCAAACTCAGGCAATGCGACCGGGAACACGGCCGGGTGATCAATGTCCTGCCCGATCTTGCCCTTGTGACGCATCACGCGAATCACCGAATCGGGGATGCGGGTGTCCTGCGTCGGCAGACCCTTGTGCGTCCAGCCGCCGACCTCGCCATCCTTACCGCGCATCGCCATGGACGACCCGTCAGCGCGCAGGTGCGATTCCTGGCCTGCATGCTTGCAAGGAACAATCTTATTGGGTTTGCGGGTGCTGCGATTGAAGTGAAAAACAAACTCGAAGCTGGGAGCCAATCGGCCCTGCCAGTCGCCGGGCATGCCTGGCCCCTGATCCCAGACGTACCACGCGAAGCGCCGCCACCCCTGCTGACGCATCCAGGACAGCCAGCCGTCCCAATAGGGGATGACTTCGTTGTCGCGGTGGATCAGCCCAAGATTGACCAGCACCTGTCCGTCGTCCGTCATCGGCAGATGTGCGAACACACCGCGCATCAGGGCATCCCAATCGGCAATGCCGCCGGAGGTGTAGTCGCGCTGGTTGCCATACGGCGGCGAGGTGAAGCAAAGCTGCGCGGTGTCACCCTGCATCAGCGTGGCAACCACGGCTGGGTCGGTGGCGTCGCCACAGATCAACCGGTGCGAGCCGATGGCCCAGACATCTCCCTCGCGCGACACCGCCACCACTGGCGTGTCAGGTACGTCATCAGTCGTATCAGGTTCATCGGCGTTTGCACCATCCTGCGCCGCTGGTTCACCTTCAGTCGACGTGGCATCTGCCAGCAGCGCATCGATCTCGATGTTCTCGAAGCCGGTCAGCGCCAGTTCGAAACCCGCTTCGGAAAGCTCCGCCAGTTCGAGCGCCAACATCTCCTCATCCCAGCCAGCGTCAAGCGCCAGCCGGTTGTCGGCGATGACCAAGGCGCGCTTTTGTGCGGTGGTGAGATGGGCCAGCTCGATCACCGGCACCTGATCCAGCCCCAGCTTGCGTGCGGCAGCCAAACGACCGTGGCCCGCGATGATGCCGTTGTCGCCGTCGACCAGGACCGGATTCGTCCAGCCGTATTCGACGATGCTGGCGGCGATCTTGGCGATTTGCGCATCGGAATGAGTGCGCGGATTGCGGGCGTAGGGAATCAGCGCCTCGACCTTGCGGTACTCGACGTTGAGCGTATTCAAAGATGGTGTCCTGAAAATAGAAAACCCGCCGACGAAGCCGTGGGCGGGTTTGTGGGTTAGTGCGAACTGACGGGTGCGAACCGCGAACCGTGCGAACCTTGGTTCGCACCCTGACGCTAAAAAAGCGCCGCGCTCGCGCCCCCCGCATGGCGGTTTGGGAAGGAAGGACCCCTTTTGCCTCGGGCCGCTCGCCGCGCCGTCACCGCTGTCCAGAAGATAGCTGAAATACTACCGCCGGATCGGCGAATCTGTTGCAGGGTCAAAAACCGCTCACTGCCGCCGATGCCCGCGCATTGCCGACCACCCGCGCCAAATCACGCCAAATCACTACGCCGTGACGACGCCATTGAGCTGGTCGGCGACCGTCTGCAAGGCGCGCTGCCAGCGCCGCCATGCCGTCGTCCGGTCGCAGGCGAAGCGGATGGTGATGTCGCGCCAGCCGTAGCGCTTGGCCCGCATCCACACGAGGTGGCGCTGCTCGACCTCCAGCCACTGCACCCACTTCATCGTCTCCAGCATCCGGTCGATGGCGTCCGGCGTCGGAGGGAGCGGTCGATAGACATGCTCATCGGCCGCGAAGGCTTCCCACTCCTTGCGCACGATGATCGGCCAGGTGTTGAAGTAGCCCTGCACGCGCACGGGCGGCAGGCGTCGTCCGGTGCTGGCCGCCTCCTCGAAACGCGCGGCCACGTCTTCGATTGTCCAAGCAGCGCGACGGTCAGCCATGGCGTGCGCCTCCCTGTCCGTAGAGACGTTCGCCGATGCGCCGGACGAACTCGCGCTCGATGAAGTCCAAGCGTTCGTCGGCGGCGTTGACGACGAGGATGTGCTGGTCGCGCCAGCCACGTTGCTTCATCGCTTCGAGGTCGGTGGTCTCGGGCTGGAGGCGGCCCAAGGGGCAGCGATAGGGGGGCGTCGGAATCTTCATCTCACGCCTCCTGTTCGAGATCGTGCTGTGCGATGGCCCAATGCAGCAGCGCCAGCGCGTCGGCTTCGTTGTCGTCGCTGGGCGTGTGGCCGCGTGCGCGGACGGATGCAATCACCTCGTCCTTGCCCGCGTTGCCCTTGCCGGTGGCGTGCTTCTTGATCGTGCCGACCGGTACGCCCTGGTAGGGAATCTGGTGGTGCTCGCACCACGCGGTGAGCGTGGCGAGGAAACCGCCGTAGGCGTGCGCCGCGTCGGTCGAGACGTGGCGGCGCACCTCCTCGAAGTGCAGTGCGTCGATGCCGTCGGCCACGGTCTTCAGTTCCGTGAGCCAACGCTTGAAGCGCAGGAAGCGCATGCCGCCGCCTTCGAAGCGTTGCGGGCGGAAGCTCTCGCTGCCGCTGGTGATGCTGCCGTCGCTGCCGCGCAGCGCCCAGCCGGTGGTGGTGCCCAAGTCGAGGGCGAGGATGGTCGTGGTCATGGTTGCAGTCCTTGTTTCGGTTCGGACTGACGCATCCGGCGCAGCACAACGAAACTTTCCATGAGGCGTGCGCGCGCACGCGCGCGTAAGAGACTTACGTTGTGATGCGTCAAAAGCGTCAGTCGGGTGTGTCGGCATGGCGGTCAGTCGTCGGCGTATGGGGTGTAGGCGGGCTTGGGCGGGTGCTTGAGGCCAATGCCACGGAAGCCGCGAACGCCCGCCGTGTTGCGCCATTTCTCGACGCCACGGGTGATGAGCAGATCGGAGAAACGGCGCTGCGAGCCGATGAACTCGCCAGCGGAATCGGCCCATTGCTTCCAGTCGCCGAACAGTTCGGCGGTCAGCGACTTCGCGTTGGCCTCGCGCACGCAGCGTTCGTCGAGCCAGCGGCCCAGCGCGTCCTCGGATTCGAAATACTCCTCGGTCGCCGACACCACGCTCGCAGGTGGTTTCAATCCTTCGCGTTGCCACACGAGGCATCCGGCCACTGCCCACGCCAGAATCCCATCGCGCTCGGCGAGCAACTTGTCGGTCAAGTTGCCATCGCGCCGTTCGGGCGGGATCGTCACCGTGAAAGGGATCAGGTGCATCCGCCGCTTCATCGCCTCGTCGATGTTGCGAATGGCGGGCTTGTGGTTGCCGACGATCACTGGCTTGAACTGCGGCGTGTACTCGAAGAAGTCCTGCCGCATGAAGCGCGCGGAGATCTTGTCGCCGCCGGTGATGGCCTTGACCTTCGATTCGTTCAAGCGCCGCCCCTGTTCCGTTTCGATGGCCGTCACGAAGCGTGCGCCGCGAAGTCCGGCCAGATCGGTCGGATGGCGGTCGCCGCGCGTTTCGACGAAGGTGTCCATCGACGCGGTCGAGGCGTAGTCGCCGAGGATGGTGCTGACCACGTTGGCGAACACGCTCTTGCCGTTGGCACCGGTGCCGTAGAGGAAGAACAGTGCGTGGGCGCTGGTCACGCCCGTCAGGCAGTAGCCGACCATCCGTTGCAGGTAGGCTTGCAGCTCGGCATCGCCGCCGGTGATCTCCACCAGGAACTGCCGCCAGATTGGGCAGTCGCCACCCGGCGTGGCCGTGGTGATCTTGGTCATCCGGTCGGCGCGGTCGTGTGGCCGCATCCTGCCGGTCTTGAGATCGACCACGCCACCGGGCGTGTCGAGCAGCCACGGGTCGGCATCCCATTCGGCAGTGGTGGCCGCGTGCCTGCGATCCGCGCGCGCCAGCCGTTCGACGCCGCCGACGGTGCCCGAGCTGGCCAGCTTGGCGGCGATCTTGGGGTTGTCCGCATGGACGGCGGCGTGACGGCAGACGCTGCGGATCAGGTCGGTGGCCGCCAGCGTGTCCTCGGTGCGCCAGCGATGCCCATCCCACACCAGCCAGCGGCCCCACGCGGCAACGTAGCGCCAGTCGCGGTGGTAGCGCCGGGTGAAGGCCAGCGCCAGCGCATCCTCCGTGCCCCAGACCGATTCGTCGGTGCTGACGACCGGCTCGGTGTCGTCGGCGACGTCGTGCATCTGGAGACGCGGGCCATGGGTGAGGAAGGCTGCGACGTCGAAGCCATCGATCACGGCGTCCGCCGCGTCCCAACCGTCCGCCGCTTCCTCGGGCGGATACAGGATATGACAGGTTTTCGCGCCCGCCGACAGGATGGCTTGCGCCGCTTGCGTCGCGTACTCCCAACCCGGTTTGTCGCGGTCGGGCCAGATCAGCACGGCCTTGCCTGCCAGCGGCGACCAGTCGGTCTTCTCGACCGGCGCGTTCGCGCCGTGCATCGCCGTCGTCGCGACGATGCCAGCGTCGATCAGCGCCTGCGCGCATTTCTCGCCCTCGACCAGCACCACCAGCGATGCGCTGGTCATGCCCGGCTGGTTGTAGAGCGGGCGCGGATCGGGCGGAGCCATCTTGCGACGGCGCGCGTCCCACGGACGGAACTCCTTCTTGCGGCCGGGCGGGTCGTAGCGGTAGACGACTGCGATCAGCTTGCCAGAGGCGTCGAGGTAGTCCCACTTCGCGGAGGCCGGGCCGAGGTCGTCGACGGGCGGCGCCGATTTTGATTTGCGCGCCGGTGCCGCCGGAGCACGCCCGAGCAGTTCGGTCGCCGCATCGAGCACGCGCGGAAAGTCGGCGTGGGTGTCGATGCCGAGGTGCGCGGCGATCAGCGTGAAGATGTCGCCGCCGTCACCGGTGGCGCGATCCGTCCACAGGCCTGCCTTGTCGCCGGTGAGCACGATCTCCAGGCTGTCGCCCGGGCTGCCGAGCACGTCGCCGACGAGGAACTTGCCGCCGCGCTTCCTGCCCGCGGGGAACAGCGCGGCCAGCACCGATTCCAGCCGGACGAGCAGTTCGACGCGGATCGCTTCGCGTTCGGCGTCGAGGTCGCGAGGAACAGGCGGTTGCGTGTCGTTGAAATCAAGCATCCGCAGCCTCCTCGCCGGGCGGCTGCTGCGCGACGATCCACGCTTCCAGTTCGTGGGGCTTGAAGCGAACGAGCTTGCCGACGCGGTAGTGCGGGATGCGCCGGGCCTTGCGTTCCTTGGCTTGGGAGAGCCAGTACGACGGCAGGTTGAACATCAGCGCGGCCTGGCGCACGTCGATCAGTTGCTCGCCGAGCAACTGGTTCATCGGAGATTGGCTCATGCCGGTGTCCTCCAGCAGCGGTCTTGCCACGCGCACATGCGGCACTCGAAGTGGGTGGCGTCGTTGAAGCCTCGTGGCAGTAGTTCTCCGGCCTCGGTCGCGGTGATGACCTTGACCGCGCGGTCGGTCATGCGCTGCGCGAGCGCGGCGTCGAAGGGCACCGACTCGACGTAGATCTCCATCGAGTCGGCATTGATCGCGGTGAACAGCGCCGGGTGTTCATGCAGTTGCAGGTGCGCCTGATACAGCGCGACCTGCGCCGCGTACACCGGCTTGGCGACCGCGAGGCCTTTCGCCTCCAGCTCGCGCCACGACTTCGCGCTTAAGGCTTTGTTCTCCCACAGCGCGGGGTAGCGGAAGCCCTCTGGCCCGCCGACGATCACGCCATCGACGTGTCCGCGCAGCCGACCGTGCGCGTCGGAGAAGCCGAACTGCCCACCGTCGGGCTTGCGCGTGCGCAGGTCGAAGCCCGCGTCGCGCAGCCACGCCACCATGCAGTCCTCCATGACGTGACCGCGTTCGAAGATGCGCAGCATCCGGCCGCAGGTTGAGCGCCCGTGATCGACCGGAGCCTTGGCGTACTCGAACTGCAAGGCGCGCTCGCACGCCGCGCCCAGACGCGACGCCCCGAGGTAGTCGCGCGCGGGCTGCTGCGCGCGGACGCGCTGCATGCCGGCATCGACCAGTGCCGTGACTTGGCCCGAGATGCTCGATGAGGAGTTGTAGTCGATCATGGCTTCCTCCCTTTCGGTTCTTCCCAGGGAAGGTCGTCCTCCAGATCAGAGAACGGATTCGCCAGAGGATCGGGTGTCGGGGCCATGCCGCGCACGGGCGGGAACTTGGTTGCCTCGTGGTGCTCGACCATCGCTTCCGTGTAGCAGGTGACGATGGCGTCGATGACGCGCATCGCCTCGGCTTCCGCGTAGTCGCCCAGGGGCTTGCCGAAGCCGATCTCGCCCGCCGCCTCGCCGAAGGCCTTGAGGCATTTGCGCATCGCGGCCAGTTCGACATCAGAGGGATCGATCATGGCGACCTCCCCGATGCCGACGCAGCCTTCCTTCGCGCGCGTCCAGTTGCCGTAGAGCATGTGAAAGGCGTCCTGGCAGCGGCGCGAGCAGAACACCCAGTCGATCACATAGCGGCGCGGATCGGCGGTCTTGAACCGGCCATCGGTGTGGCCGTAGCCGCGCGCGTGTCGTTTGCAGACCCAGCATTTCATCGGCCTCCCTCACTGCGCCCAAGCGGGCTTTCCGGTCACTGGCGCGCGTTGCGGCGCAGGCATGGCGGTGGCGGCGTAGGGCGGCGCGGCTTGCGCCGGAGCGCCCGAGGTGCCGCCACCGCTCTTGGCCTTGGGCGGCACGCCCATGAGCTTGGCGTACTCGGGGTGGTCGGGTTCGACCGCGAGCTTGACGACGTTGCGATCCAGACCCTTGGCGTCCTTCTCGACGTCCACGCGGGCGAGGAACTCGATGCCGTCCAGTTCGTGGAAGCCCTGGATGCGGCGCGCGGCGGCGGCTTGCGGGCTGTTGTCCTGCGGATGGACGTTGCGCGCGCTGTTGAGCACGGCGCGGATGAAGCTGCGTCCCATCTGGCCCCAGGTCGGGCCCTTCTTCGAGTGCAGGCCGATGTTCGACCACATCTTGCGTTTGGCATGCTCGCCGCCGGTGACGACGAACTCGGCGGCGAGGTAGATCGCGCCGGTCTCGAAGGATTCGGTGGCGTAGCCGCCCGTCCAGCCCTGCGCCGGGTCGTCGTGGCCGCCCGGCTTGATGGTCATGCGCACCGGCACCAGCGTGCCCTTGGGGATGAGGTCGAAGCCCTGTTGCTGTTCGGCGTCGTTGAAGTCGTTCCAGTTGCTGGTCATGGCGATTACTCCTGAGATTCGTGGGGTGCGGGAATGGCGGAATGAGCGGCGGCGCTGGCGGGCACGGCTGCGCCCGCGCACTTGGCGATCAGTGCGTTCAAGTCCGGCGGTTCGAGCAGGTCGAGACGACCGCTGCGGTCTTTGGCCGGGTAGCCGTAGGGATTGACGGTGTGGGTGACGAAGGCGCGGTAGGCGCTGCCGTCCTCGGCCTTGATCTCGGCCAGCGTCACGACTTCGTCGACGATGCCGGGCAGTTCGAGGCTGGTCTTGCTGCCCTCGATCTGCGGCACGAACACCTTGCGGTTGTAGTCGTCGAGCCGTTCGTCGAGGATGGCGACGAACACCACGTTCTTGCCGCGCGCGTGTTGCAGGTGGGTCAAGGCGCTGACCATTTCCTGACCGAGCAGGCCGTAGGCACCGCGCATGTCCGGCTTGCCGGTGCGGTCGCTGGTGGCACCCGGTTGCGTCTTGCACCACGCGAAGCACTGGCGCGAGAGCTGCGTAATCGAGTCGAGGAAGAAGGTGTGGTAGCGGTCGAGCTGCGCCGGATCGCCGAACTTCTCGACGACGTGGTCGTAGTGCGCCTGCGAGAACGCGGCGTCCGGTGGCAGCGAGCGATCCGGCCCGGCGAGGAACACGAAGAAGTCGCGCGACTCCGGCCACGAGGCCGGACGGATGGTGTCGCCGGGCCAGTCGGCCACAGCAAGGTCGCCCGCCTCGATGTCGAGGAACAGCGTGGTGGCCGGGTCGAGGTCTTTGAGCCGGGTGGTCTTGCCGATGCCGGACTTACCGAGCATCAGCAGCTTGACGCCCTTGCGCTCGGCCATGCGCTGCTGCGCGGAGATGATCGGGAGGGCCATCACGCCACCTCCTTCAACTCTTCGGCGACGGCGGGATTCCAGAGAATCTGGTAGCCGCTGTGGCCGTTGCGCGAGTACGGCATGGCCTCGGCCCACGCTTCACCGGCATCGGTCAGTTCCCATTCATCGCGGTCATTGCGGAACTGGAAGCCGTGTGATGCCAGCAACTGGTTCGTGGCCTTGGCCGAGCGGTTCAGCAGCTTGCCGAGCTGGGTGGCGTTGAGCGAGCAGATCGGCTCGTTGGCAGCGGGCAACGCGCGGCGCAGGGTTTCGACGGCGAGGCCCGTGTTCTCGTGAATGCACGTCAGCGTCGCCGCCATCGCAATGCCGGTCTTGACGCCCGGCACCTTGGCCACGGCCTCGCCGATCAGCAGGATCGCGCTCACGCGGTCGTGGGTCGGCGCGGGCAAAGCCGCCAGCGCACCGGGGGCGGAGTACGCGCCGGTCTTGCGGATCGCGGGCAGCACCTCGCCGGTCACCCAACGCTTGAAACGCTTGGCGGCGTCCTTGGTGCTGCCGAGGATCAGGGCGTAGAGGCCTGATTCGTTGACGTGGTTGGCGCGCTGCGTGCGCCCGAGGTTGTCGATGATCTCCAATTTCTGGAGATCATCGGCATCGACATGCGACTTGATCGCCTGAGACGGGTTGCCCATCTCCAATGCGTCGCAGACGTCGCTGGCGTTGAACCACGGCAGGCCCGCGTCGTCGACCTGCACGCGCACGGCGTGCGCCTCGAACTGGAAGGGAATGATCGCGCTCATGATCAGCACACCCACGAAACGTCGGCAATGCGGTCGGCCCCACGTGCGGCGCGCTTGCGCACCTCGGTGTGGAGTTCCTCCAGCGCGGTGCGGCGACGACTGAGCGCCAGAGATTCCGCGTTAGTCGTCTGGATGGCGAAGGCCAGTTCGTCCACCGTGGCGGCGTCGAGCGCCACGACGACATCGTGGCCGTCGGCGCCGCGATAGCGGATTTCGTTGGGAAGGTGTTCGCCGTAGATGGACGGCAGCTGCTTGCGCAGCGAAGCGATGAGACTGGTGCTCATGATCAGTGCTCCGAATCGAGGGAAAGGGTGAAGGACGGCTTGCCGGAATCCACGGTGCGAGCGGCGGCGAACTGCTGCTGGAGCGCCGGAGGCCAGTTCGTGAAGCGGGACTCGGAGACGGACAACTTGATGTCGAGGTAGCCCTCGACCTTCTCGCCCGAGGCCACGATGCGCTCGGCGATTTCTGCCAGTTGCTTCTGATCCCAACTGACCTTCTTGGGCAGATCGAACTTGATGCGCAGTTGGCCGTCGTCGAGGTGCACGGTGCCGAAGTCGCGGCCCGAATCGCGCAGTGCCGTGCGGGCCTGCTCGCCGTAGGCGGCATCGAGCGCTGCGTCAAACTTGGCGCGCGCCTTCTTCAACCAGTCGAGGGCCTCGTCGAGGTTCTTGTCGATCTCGGCCTTCTGCACGGCGGGCAGCGCCGCCAGTTGGCTGACGGACATCGCGGCGATGTCGGCGGGAAAGAGGGTGATGTCGTTCATGGCATCGCTCCTCAGACCGCCGCGCGCTCGGACGTCGAGTCGTGCAGCGCCTGGCGCTCAAACTCGATGACCGCGTCCACGGGATAGCCGACGCGCTTGGACAGCTTCAGGTAGCGCGGGCCGCGACCTTCGCTGCGCCAGCGTTGCAGGGTCTTGGGGCTGACGCCCCACCGCTGCGCCAGTTCGTTTTCGTTGAGCACCCGGCGGTCGCCGGGCGAGAGGCTGTTGATCGCCTGCTGCGGCGACCGGGGGATGGTGCTGGTTGGTGTCTGCATGGAATGCTCCTGTTGCGTTGTTGAGGAACAGGTGTCATTCCAGACTTCGGGTGGCGAACCTTTAAGGGACGCAATGGCGAACCAGGCGGGAACTTCGGGTTCGCCAATCCCTGCCCACAGGGCGCAAAAAAGGCGAGCCGGTGGCTCGCCTCATCGAAGGGAATCAGATTAGATGCGCGCGGCGGGCCACGCTTCGTGGAGCGCGTCGATGAGCGGACAGCGCACACGCCCGCGTGTGGTCGAGCACCGCGCCACCAGATCCGCAAGGACGGTTTCGATGCGCTTCAGATCGGCGATGCGGGCGCGGACGTCAGCGAGTTTCTTGCGCCCCTGCTCGCGTGCTTGTTGACAATGTGTGCCGTCCTCGAGCTCGAGCAGATCGGCCACTTCGTCGAGACTGAAGCCCAGTCGCTGCGCCGACTTGATGAAGCGGATGCGGCCAAGCTCATCGCCGCTGTAGCGGCGGATGCTGCCAAGGGGACGATCCGGTTCGGGCATCAACCCCTTGCGCTGGTAGAAGCGGATGGTTTCGACATTGACGCCGGCCGCTCGCGCCAGGGCGCCGATCGTCATCGGCTCGCGATCAGAAATATCGTTCATGGTCTTGACTCCGTACTTAAGTACGGAAGTAAGCTTACGCCATGAAACCAGATTCCCCAACCGCGCGTGCCGACACAGGTAGCGGTCGAATGGCGCTGGCGACCGGGTTCGTCTCCGCGATCCTGGCCTCGACCTGTTGCCTCGGGCCGCTGGTGCTGATCACGCTGGGCTTCTCAGGGGCATGGATCAGCAACCTGACGGCCCTCGAACCCTACCGCCCGATCTTCATCGGCGCGGCCCTCGTCGCGTTGTTCCTCGCCGGGCGACGCATCTGGGCGAGAGCTCCGGTGTGCGAACCCGGACAGGCCTGCGCGGTGCCGTCGGTTCGGCGCGGCTACAAGCTGCTGTTCGGGATCGTTGTCGCCCTGGTGATCGTGGCGCTCGGCTTTCCGCTGGTCGCGCCCTGGTTCTATTGAAGAACGGAGGTTGTCATGAAAAAGCTGCTGGCATGGGCCTGCCTCGCGCTCGCGCTCGCACTGAGCGGGCCGGCGATGGCGGCCCCCAAGACCGTCACGCTGTCGGTGCCGGGCATGAACTGCGCCGCCTGTCCCATCACGGTCAAGAAAGCCCTCGGCAAGGTGCCGGGCGTGGCGAAGACGGACGTGAACCTCGGCAAGCGCGAGGCGACGGTGACCTTCGACAACGCGAGGACCAACGTCGAGGCGCTGATGCGCGCCACCCAGGACGCGGGCTATCCCTCGACGGTGGTCGGGAGCGCGAAGTGAACGCCCTCGTCCTCGAATCGACGCTGCGCTGTCCGGCGTGCGGGCACGCGAAGACCGAGGTCATGCCCACCGACGCCTGCCAGTGGTTCTATGAGTGCGAGGCCTGCCACACCGTGCTCAAGCCCAAGCACGGCGATTGCTGCGTCTATTGCTCCTATGGCACCGTGCCTTGCCCGCCCGTTCAAGAACGGGGCAAGGCGGGCTGTTGCGCCGGCTGAACGTCAGCTTTCGAGAGCCGAGAACCCCAGCACCTTGCGCTGCTCCGCCCAGTCGCGGGGCAGCAGGTCCTGGCGGCCGCGCAGCGTGTGCAGATTCAGAAGCCGGGGCTGGCGGCCCTCGAAGATCGCCTCGACGATGTCCGGGGCCAGCATGGTCATGCGCAGCACCTCGGCCGCCCAGCCTGGCTCCAGTTTCAGCGCGCGCGCCAGGTCGGCGGTCGTCGGATAGACGCCTTCGTCGATCAGCCGCTTCCAGTAGAACGCCTTGCCGAGCGTTTTGATCATCGGCACGTCGAAGCCACCCGTCGCAGTGGCGGCATCGGGCGCGGGCGGGATCAGCAGCTTGCGGTTCTGGCGGCGCTTGATCATTAGCGGCACCAGCGTGACGCGCTGGCCATCGCTGACGTAGCTGCGGGCATCGGTTCCGACCTCGACGCGGATGGCGCGCTTGCGCGGGTTCGTCGTGGTGCTCATGCCAGTGTTTCCTCGGCCTGTGCGCTGGATTCCTCGACCAGCGGATGCGCGCCGATGTCGGCACCGAAGCCGATCCAGCCATCTTCGCGCCAGACGATGTCCAGCCCGTGCCCGTGCAGTTGCACCCGCTCGATCAGCAGCCGCGTGATGCGCTGCTGCTCGGCGGGGAACAACTGCGCCCACACGTCGCCGATGCGCTGCATCGCCACCACCACCTGCGCTTCGTCGAGCGTGCTACCTGCGGGATGTTGCTGGCAGGCGCGCCAGACCGCGATCAGCATCTGCGGAGCCGACAGTGCCGCGTGGATTTGCGCCAGCACCGCGTTCTCGATCTCGGCGGCGGGGAGATGGCCCACGTCCGGCATGCCGGGCGACAGGCTCGCGCCCGCGTTGCGCCGCTTGTGCAGGTACGGGACGTAGTAGCGGTACTGCCGTCCGTTCTTCTTCTTGACGAAGGAGTGCTGCATGCGCTGTCCGTCGGGCGCGAACAGCAGACCCGCCAGCAGCGCCGGATGCTTGGCGGCGTGCTCGCGCGGCGCTTGCTTGCGCCGTTCGATGAAGGCATGCGCCGCGTCCCACAAACCTTGCGGGACGATCGCTTCGTGCTGGGCGGGATACCAGGTGCCGTGGTTGCGGATTTCCCCCAGGTAGATGCGGTTGCGCAGCATCGAGAAGAGGTACTGCTGGTCGATGGTTCGGCCCGAGCGTTCGCGCCCGGTCTGCGTCACCCACGCCTTGGTGGTATGGCCTTCGATGTCCAGTTCGCGCACCAGCCGCGCCGCCGATCCATGCTCGGCGTAGCGCCGGAAGATGTCGCGCACCAGCGCCGCTTCGCGTTCGTTGACGACGAGCTTGCGCTCGAGCACGTCGTAGCCCAGGGGTGGCACCCCGCCCATCCACATGCCCTTGGCCTTGCTGGCGGCGATCTTGTCGCGAATGCGCTCGCCCGTCACCTCGCGCTCGAACTGCGCGAAGGACAGCAGGATGTTGAGCGTCAGCCGCCCCATCGAGGTCGTGGTGTTGAACTGCTGGGTGACCGAGACGAAGGACACGCCGTTGCGGTCGAACACCTCGACCAGCTTGGCGAAGTCCGGCAGGCTGCGGGTGAGCCGGTCGATCTTGTAGACGACGACGGTGTCGACCTTCCCGGCTTCGATGTCGGCCAGCAGCCGGCGCAGCGCGGGGCGATCCATGTTGCCGCCGGAGTAGCCGCCGTCGTCGTAGCCGTCGCCGACCGCGATCCAGCCTTCGTGCCGCTGACTGGCGATGAAGGCGAGGCCCGCGTCGCGCTGCGCTTCGAGGCTGTTGTATTCCTGATCCAACCCCTCGTCGGTGGACTTGCGGGTGTAGACGGCGCAACGCTTCTTCGGCGTGACCGGCGGCAGCGGGTTGGCGCGCGGCGAACTCATGCCGTCACCTTCTTCGATGCCGGCGCCTTGAGGCCGAAGAACACCGGGCCGGACCAGTGGCTGCCGGTGATGTGGCCTGCAATCGCGGACAGGCTCTTGAAGCGTTGCCCTTGGTACTCGAAGTCGTTCGGGCCGCGCACCAGCACGCGATGCTCGACGTCGTCGTAGATGCGCGTGAGGATGGTGCCGGGCAGCAGGCGCTGGCTATCGCCGCGCAGTTGCTTGGGCAGGATGCCGGTTTCGCCAACTTCCTCGAGCTTCTTGCGCAGCGAGGGTTTCAGGCCGCCGAAGGCGCGTTCCTGAATCCGGTAGGCCAGTCGGCTCTCCAGCCAGCCACGATGATGGTGGCCGGGCCGCTCGTCGAAATGCTCGTCCCACAGTTTCCAGAGATCATCCATCGAGAGATGGGGGAGACCGGCGACCTGGGCGGCGACCGAGGTGGTGGATGGTGCGTGTGCCTTCATGGGCGAACTCCGTGGTGGTGATCGGGGTTCGCATTCACGCGCTGTTGGCCGGGGAAGCCAAGGCGAACGCACTCGCTGTTTTCGGTGGTGTCGCGCGACGGACGCGCGCGCAGGCGCAGTAACGCGGCGGCCAGCAGGTCGGCGATTTCCTGATGCGCGTGCCGTGGGCGGTCAGACGGCGGGGAAATGGAGATGGGTTCGAGTTCTGTCATAGCAGGCGTTCCGATGGAAAACGCTGCTCATGCTAGAAACCGAAGGCACTTCGCGTAACGTGATTTAGCGGAAGTGCGCGGGAGAACGATCAAAACCCGAGTGCAGAAACTTCCTTGATCCAACCGCAAACTTTCTGAAGACGACTGCACGAGATGTCACAGATCGGTTGGACAACCTTGATACCCAAGCCGATCCCTTACCTAGCAGCAATGCAAGGCAGCAATCAGCGGACAAGACACGTTGCCTTGGTGCGCGCCGCACTCACCGACCAGCTTGGATAGGGCTGCCTCGATCCGGGTCAGGTCCGACAGCTTGGCGCGCACATCGTTGAGTCGCAGGGCAGCCAGTTGCGCTGCCTCGCTGCAATGGGTGCCGTCTTCCAGCTTCAGCAGCTCACCGATCTCGTCGAGACTGAAGCCCAGGCGCTGGGCCGACTTCACAAACCGCACCCGCGCCACGTCGGCCCCACCGTAGCGGCGGATGCTGCCATAGGGCCGGTCCGGTTCCAGCGGCAGGCCCTTGCGCTGGTAGAAGCGGATCGTCTCGACATTGACCCCGGCGGCCTTGGCGAAGGCCCCGATGGTCAGGTTCTCCAGATTGTTTTCCATTTCGCTTGACTCCGTACTTGACTACGGAAGTAACGTTACCGTACCAAGCGAAATCTTGAAAGGAGAACCGCATGTCGGAACCGCAGAATGGCCATGGCGCGCTCGCTGCCGGCGGGCTGGCCGCCATCCTCGCTTCAACCTGCTGCCTCGGGCCACTGGTTCTGGTCGGACTGGGCTTCAGCGGGGCCTGGATCGGCAACCTCACGGCGCTGGAACCGTACCGGCCATTCTTCATCGGAGCGGCGCTGATCGCCCTTTTCTTCGCTTGGCGGCGCATCTTTCGGCCGGTCCAAGCCTGCAAGCCGGGCGAGGTGTGCGCGATGCCGCAGGTTCGCAACGCCTACAAGCTGATTTTCTGGATCGTGGCTGCACTGGTTGTGGTCGCGCTTGGTTTCCCCTATGTGTTGCCTTTCTTCTACTGAACAGGAGTTAGCCATGAAGAACTTGCTTGCCGCCGTCGCCCTGGCCGCCGTCGTGGCCCCCGCGTGGGCCGCCACGCAAACCGTCACGCTGTCCGTTCCCGGCATGACCTGCGCCGCCTGTCCGATCACCGTCAAGAAGGCGCTCTTGAAAGTCGAGGGCGTCAGCCACGTGGACGTAACCTTCGAGAAGCGCCAAGCGGTCGTGACATTCGACGACGCCAAGACCAGCGTTCAAAAGCTCACCCAGGCGACCGAAGGCGCGGGCTACCCGTCTAGCGTCAAGCGCTGAATGCGTACCGGCGCTATGCAGCCGACTGCACGCATCGCCGACAAGGCCGGCGTGCTCGGCACCGTCATCTCCGCGATGGGCTGCGCCGCCTGTTTTCCCGCGCTTGCCAGCCTGGGTGCGGCCATCGGCCTGGGCTTCCTGCAGGAGTATGAGGGGCTGTTCATCTCCAAACTGCTGCCGCTGTTCGCTGTGTTGGCGCTGCTGGCAAACGCGCTCGGCTGGCTGCGCCACCGGCAATGGCATCGCAGCCTGCTCGGCATGATCGGGCCGGCCATCGTGTTTGCCGGCACGGTCTGGCTGCTCGGCAATTGGTGGACGGCCCGCTTGGTGTACACGGGCCTGGCCCTGATGGTCGGTATCTCGATCTGGGATCTGGTGTCGCCGGCGAACCGACGCTGCGGCCCGGGCGGGTGCGAGCTGTCCGCGAAACGCGGCGGAGGCCCTTCGGCCGCAATGAACGATGAGAAGCGATGACATGACACAGCTGAAGATCACCGGCATGACCTGCGAGTCCTGCACCACCCACGTCAAGCAAGCACTGGAAAATGTGCCCGGCGTGCAATCGGCCGAGGTGTCCTACGCCCAGGGCAGAGCCCGGCTCGCCGTCGACGCCGGCACGCCGTCCGACGCCCTGATTGCCGCCGTCACCGGACTTGGCTATCGGGCAGCCCTGACCGGTGCGCCGACCGGGCCGGCAAAGGGCGGACTGCTCGACCATGTGCGGGAGTTGGGCGGCGGCGACGACAAGGCCGGCACTGGTGGCGGCGCGCTGAGTATCGCCGTCATCGGCAGTGGCGGTGCTGCGATGGCTGCGGCGCTGAAGGCAGTCGAGCAAGGCGCGCGCGTCACCCTGATCGAGCGCGGCACCATCGGCGGGACTTGCGTCAACGTCGGCTGCGTGCCCTCGAAAATCATGATCCGCGCTGCTCATATCGCTCACCTGCGCCGCAAAAGTCCGTTCGACGCTGGACTACCGCCCATGCCGCCGTCCGTTCTGCGCGACAAGCTGCTCGTTCAGCAGCAGGCGCGTGTCGATGAGCTGCGTCACGCCAAGTACGAAAGCATCCTCGACAGCAACCCCGCAATCACCGTATTGCGCGGCGAAGCGCGCTTCAACGACGGCCGCAGCCTCACGGTACAGCTGCATGACGGCGGCGAGCGCACGGTGTCGTTCGACCGCTGCCTGGTCGCCACCGGAGCAACTCCCGCCGTGCCGCCGATCCCTGGCCTCGAGGACACGCCCTACTGGACTTCGAGCGAAGCGCTGGTGAGCGACACCATCCCAGAGCGCCTGGCCGTGGTCGGTTCGTCGGTAGTGGCTGTGGAGCTGGCGCAAGCCTTCGCGCGGCTCGGCTCCAAGGTCACGATCCTGGCACGCAGCACGCTGTTCTTCCGCGAAGACCCGGCCATTGGCGAAGCCATCACGGCTGCTTTCCGCGCCGAAGGCATCAAGGTGCTTGAGCACACGCAGGCCAGCCAGATCGCGCATGCAAACGGTGAATTCGTGATAACAACTTCGTCTGGCGAGCTGCACGCCGACCAGCTGCTGGTCGCGACTGGCCGCGCGCCGAACACACGCAGCCTCAATCTCGATGCTGCTGGCGTCGCCGTAAATGAACAAGGAGCCATCGTCATCGACCACGGCATGCGCACCAGCGCCCAAAACATTTACGCCGCCGGAGACTGCACCGACCAGCCGCAGTTCGTCTATGTGGCGGCGGCAGCCGGCACCCGCGCCGCGATCAATATGACCGGCGGGGAAACGGCACTCGACCTGACAGCGACGCCAGCGGTGGTGTTCACCGACCCGCAGGTCGCCACCGTGGGCGTGAGCGAGCAGGAAGCGCACCACGCCGGCATAGAGACCGACAGCCGCACGCTCACGCTCGACAACGTGCCGCGCGCGCTGGCCAACTTCGACACCCACGGCTTCATCAAACTGGTAGTCGAGGAGGGCTCACGTAGGCTGATTGGTGTGCAGGCGGTTGCGCCAGAGGCCGGCGAATTGATCCAGGCGGCGGCACTGGCAATCCGTGCCCGGATGACAGTGGAAGAGCTGGCCGATCAGTTGTTCCCGTACCTGACAATGGTGGAAGGGCTTAAACTCGCGGCGCAAACCTTCCACAAAGACGTGAAGGCTCTGTCGTGCTGCGCCGGGTGAGTGCCCCGCGATCAAATGTCGAGTCTCGGAAGCCCAGCAGGATCTCAGCGAACCGGCAACTGACCGTTCGACACGAACTGATCAAAGCTGTCGAAGCTCTCGCCATCCTGCCACGACCGATCCCATGCGCGCGGCTCGGCGCTTTCGAGTAGGAGCAGCGTGAGGACGCGATCACGCGCGCCGAAGCTGTGCTTGAACTCGCGCAGCTTCATGTGCCGCGCCTCCTCCGGGCACCAGATCGCGGCGGACATCTCCGTGCCATCCCATTCCTGATCGACGCTGGCGTCGGCTGCCAGCGTGCCCGGCAGCGGTTCCTGCGGATCGGCGTTGCGCCGGATGCGCGCCCGCGTCTTGACGGCGCTGCTGCTGCGCCATTCGTACTTCACGTAGCCGTTGTCCCAATAGACGAGGATCGCGCGCTGCGTGGTGAACTTGATGAAGCGGATGCACAGCGCCTCGAACGAAACCTGAAACCGCTTGGCGATGGCGCTGAGGACGTGCAGGTCGATGCGCTGGTTCGAAATCCAGTCACGCAGCAGATCGCCGGGCATCAGCAGGTTGCTGGCGAAGTCGTCGGCTTCGCGTTCGATGTCGCGCAGCGTGGCGATGCCGGTATGGACGCTCTGCTTGTCGCAGTTGAAGCTCCACTGCTGGCCGCGATGCAGGATGAAGTGGCCCAGCTCGTGGGCGATGGTGAAGCGCTGGCGCTCGTGTCTGGTCTTGCCGTTGTAGGCGATGCCCCAGACTTCCTGGTCATCGGGATTGCGTGCCAGCATCCCTTCGAAGGCCTCGTCGTCGAACGGCACCGGCGGCCTGATTTCCCGCACGCCGGTGCCGTAGGGCGTGCCGGGCAGCATCTGCCGCACGACGTCGAGATCGATGGCCTCGGGCATGCCCTCGTCTCGGTACCACGCGCGCAGCCATTTGATGACGTGGCTGGCGGCAATGGAACCGGTGAGCGTCTGCGCGGAACTCATCCTTTCGACTCCGGCAGTTCCTTGTCGGGGAAGATGATCTTCAGAGTCTTGCGGACCCGGTCTTTCTCGTCTTCCGTCATGCCGGCATAGGTGCGGAAGAAGATCACGTCCTCCGGGCTGGCGTCGGGAACGGAGGGCATGGGCTCGCCCATGATGTCCTCCATGGTCACGCCCAGCACCTTGGCCAGCGCCTGCACGCGCTCGGCCGTCGGGCGCTGCCCCTCTTTCATCTCTAGTTCCCAGATGTAGGCCTTGGTGCAGCCGACCGCGTCGGCGACCTGTTGCAGGGTCAACTTCTTCGCCTCGCGCAAGCGCCGCAGGCGTGCTCCAAACGCCGAAGCCATGGCGATGCTCCTGTGGTCAGTCAATAAAAACGAGACTCACAGTATAGCTGTGAGATACACAAAAGGTCTAGATGTGCCCCGTTGATTGACAAGCGGAAATCTGCGGTTCAGAATCGCAGCAGTATCTCGTGGCTTTACTTGTACGAGATGCGTGTTCAGTAACCCTGTCGCTGGCCAGTGCAGTCCGTACATCGGTCGCAGACCTCCGACGCCGATCCAGAAAGGACGAACAAGATGAAGAAGACCTTTGTCGACGTGATGCTCGAGCTGCCGGTGGATGCCACGCTGCGCGACTTCCTGACCACGCATGGCCTGCCGGTGCCCGACGGGTTCGCGTGGGACGACACGCCGGAGACCAGCCAGTTCTTGGTGGAGGCGGTCAAGGTGTGGCCCGACACCGCCGCCCGCGACCAGATGATCGCCAACCTCATGGCCGCAGTCCAACTGGGCGACGCGGCGGGCAAGCAGGCGATGTTTGAGGCCGTGGTGGCGGACGGTGCCGCGCTGGCGGGGCTGACTTTGTGCCGCAGCGACGTCCACCGCTCGTTCTGGCTCTACGTCAACCATCCGACGCTGTTCGAGCGCGCTTACGACTTCAGCTTCTGGGAGCACCACGGGCCGCAGACCCAGCAATACGATCTGGGCCTGAAGCGTCAGCCGAACGGCGCTGACCACAATCTGGCCGCGCTGCGCAACGCGATCTCGGCCTTCTACAAGCGCGAGATGCAGTGCGGCGACAGCAGCGTGGCGCATCTGGTCGAGCGCAGCCCCGGCGTGTTCCTGCTCACCGTCCACGTCAAGGACATGGCCATGCTGCGGCTGGAGTTCGAGGGTTCGACCCTCAAGCGCCGCGTCGGCAACCCCAACATCCACATGGTGCTGGAATACGCCAAGTCCACCGGCGTGGTGCGCACGCTGGTGCGCGGCGGCCAGAAATACCAGCAGATGCTGGTCGAGGCCTTCGCCGAGCATGTGCTGGGCGTCAAGGCGAACGCGCACCGGATCAAGTCGCCGACGCTGAATTTGTCGATGCTGCGCACCGGCTTCGACGTGCCGGAGGCGTTCGAGGATGGTTTCTCGATGGTGCAACTGAAGGCGCTCACGCTTCTCAGCCCGGACGCCGCGCTAAAGATCGAATGCACTGCGATGCAGTCCAGCCAGCAACGCTCGGTGCATGAGCTGCTGAAGGAGAAGCTGCCCGGCCCGCTGGAAGGCCAGTGGGCGGTGACGGCGGCGCAGGTCAATCTCTACTATCCACCCGAGCCGGGCCGCACGCGCGCCAAAGTGGTCACCATCGAGGTAACCAGCAAGGGGCGGTTGAACCTGCACAAGTTCGACGCCAAGATGCAGGCGCAGCTGGAAGGCTATCTGGTCTCGGTGGGCATCTTGCAGAAGGGCCAGACCCTGAGCGCGCAGGAGCTTCCGCCGGAAGCCGACGCGATCAGTTCCTCCTCGGCGTTCGAAGACTGATCGATGGCGGCGCACGATGCCTGGGCCTTGGTCTGCCGCCTGTTCGCGGGCGGCACGCCCGTGCTGCGCGCCACGCTGTCACCGCGCGAGGCCACGGCGCTGACCGTCCTCGGCAAGGCGGTCAAGCCGACGGTCGTGGATCAGTCCTTCGTGCTCTGCCCGCATTGCCAGCAGCATCGGGCGCAGGTCTGGGGCGATGGTCGCGGCGGGCGCGTGTGTCGTTGCCCGGACTGCGGGCCAGTCGCCGTCGAAGCGAACGACGGTGCGGCCTTGGCCTTGGACGAGGAATGGTTGCGCCAGAAGCTGCGCCTCGCGCTCGGCATCGAAAGCCGGGACGGCATCGATGATCTGGGCGACGGCGTGTGGCGGCTCGGCGATGCTCGACGCTCGCCCGTGCTGCTCGCCCGCGATCTGACGCGAGTGCTGCAAGAACCTGCGTTGTTGGATCGGGTGAGCGTGGCCGGCGGCGACATCCGCATGATCACGCCAAGGCCGCGCACGATGCGCGGATCGCCTTTCGGCGCGGGCGTCGAGTGGCTGGCGCTGGAGGAACGCTTCACGTTCTACGGCGGCGGGATCGCCTACATCCAGCCGGGCGCAGCTCCAGAACCATCTGTCACGGCCGATCCCAGGACGCCCGTCCACGGACCGTTCTCGGCAGACTTCAGGTGGGTGACGTTGGACGACTGGCCCCACGGACCGATCCGATGCACGGACGGGCAGGCAGCCGTCTTCAGCGCACTCTGGTCGTTCAAGGGCGTCAAGGTCGATGGCGAACGCGTCATGCTGCGAGCAGGCCAGGATAGCGACAAGCCGAACGATCTGTTCAAGGTGAAGACAGCGAACAAGGGGAGGCCGGAGTACGAGGGGCCGCTCCATGCCTACCGAGCACTCGTGAAATCCAATCGGCGTCCAGGCGAGTACTGGATGCCGTGCTCGGCCCCGGACTTCGTTGCAGCCTGATGGTCTGCTCCTCCGGACTGACCGGCGAACTCAAAAAGCCGACACACGCGCAACTCGTTGTCGCGTAGGGCGATGTGCGTGTGCTACGGCGAAGAAGTTGGCGGAGATTTCGAGAGAACAGAGAGCAGAAAAGGGTCGAACTGGCCCCCATCGGCCACTGTCCTGACTGCCCCCTGGCACACGCAGAATGCGCGTGAACCCCGCATGTTTTGGGGGAGCCAGAAGTGAAAACGCCCAACTGAGAACAGTTGGGCGTTGAATAGTGGTGGCCAGGGACAGAATCGAACTGTCGACACACGGATTTTCAGTCCGTTGCTCTACCGACTGAGCTACCTGGCCAATGAGGTTGGGTATTATAGGGTCTGGCTACCATTGCGTCAAAAATAACGAACATTCTATCTTCACATCCGGGAGAGTTTATGAAAAACACAGCAGCTGAGCGGATTTTTGCCAACCCGAAATTTCATCATTTGGTGCGCACGCGCAATCGCTACGCCATCGTGATGACCCTGCTGGTGGTGATTATTTATTTTGGCTATATCTTGCTGGTGGCGTTTGACAAACCATTTCTGGCGCAAAAACTGGGTACCGGGTGGGTGACATCCCTTGGCATTCCTCTGGGTTTGGGTGTGATCATTTTGACCATTCTCATTACTGCCTTCTATGTGCATATGGCCAACACTCGGTTTGACGCCATGGCGGCTGAACTACTTCAGGAGGCTGCCGAATGAACATGCTCAAGATGCCATGGCTTGTGCTTTGGGGCGCGCTTTTCAGTGCAAGCAATACACTCGCCACCGGGGTGGATGTGGGTCAGGTGCAAAAACAAACCACTAACTGGACGGCGATTGCCATGTTCGTCGGTTTTATTGCCATCACATTGGCGATTACCAAATGGGCCGCGAAAAAAACCCGCACAGCAGCTGACTTTTATACCGCCGGCAGTGGCCTCTCTGGATTTCAGAATGGGCTGGCCATCGCCGGGGATTACATGTCGGCGGCTTCTTTTCTGGGCATTTCGGGCCTGGTGTTTGCCAGTGGTTTTGATGGGCTGATTTTTTCGATCGGCTGGCTGGTCGGGTGGCCTGTACTCACCTTTTTGATGGCCGAACGGTTGCGCAATCTGGGCAGGTTTACGTTTGCCGATGTTGCCGGCTACCGCTTTTCACAAACGCCTATTCGTACTTTTGCGGCCTGCGGCTCACTCGTTGTGGTGCTGTTTTACATGATTGCGCAAATGGTTGGCGCTGGCCAATTGATCAAGCTGCTGTTTGGTCTTGATTACTTCGTCGCTGTCATCTCAGTGGGCGGGTTGATGATGTCTTATGTGCTGTTTGGCGGCATGACGGCAACCACTTGGGTGCAAATCATTAAGGCCGTTCTGTTACTGATTGGGGCGTCATTCATGGCATTTGCGGTGTTGTGGCAATTTCACTTTAGCCCTGAAGCGCTGTTTGCCAAAGCAGTCGAGGTTCATGCCAAAAAAGACGCCATCATGGCACCCGGCGGTTTGATCAAAGACCCGGTATCTGCAGTTTCCGTGGGTATGGCGTTAATGTTCGGCACAGCAGGGTTGCCACACATTCTGATGCGCTTTTTTACCGTACCCTCGGCGAAAGAGGCTCGCAAGTCGGTCGCCTGGGCCACCACTTGGATTGGTTATTTTTACATCCTGACATTCATCATCGGTTTTGGTGCCATCGTGTTGCTAACGCAAGATCCTGTCGCTTATTTTGTTGAGGGGGACCTCGCCAAAGGCTTACAAGGCGGTGGCAACATGGCGGCTGTGCATTTAGCCAATGCGGTGGGCGGCAATGTATTTCTAGGTTTTATTTCCGCCGTGGCCTTTGCCACGATTCTGGCAGTAGTGTCGGGGCTGACGCTCTCCGGTGCTTCGGCAGTAGCCCATGATCTTTACGCTACGGTGATTAAAAAAGGTGAGGCCGATAGCTGGGCCGAGTTGCGTGTCTCGAAGATCACCACGCTTTGCCTTGGCGTCATTGCCATTTTGTTGGGTATTGCATTCGAAAAACAGAACGTGGCGTTTATGGTGATGCTAGCCTTTGCGGTGGCGTGTTCAGCCAACTTTCCGGTGTTATTCATGTCGGTGCTATGGAAAAGTTGCACGACGCGCGGCGCAGTAACCGGTGGATTCGTCGGTTTGATTCTGTCTGTCACCTTGACGATACTCTCACCCGCCGTGTGGGAAAAAGCGCTCGGCTACCCCGAGGGGTCAGCCTGGTTTCCCTATGCCTCGCCTGCGCTATTCTCGATGACTGCGGCCTTTGTCACCATCTGGCTGGTATCACTGACTGATCGAAGCCCACAGGCACAGCGCGAGCGCGCCTTGTTCGATGCGCAACAGATACGCTCAGAAACTGGCTTGGGCGCAGGCACAACGACATCTCACTAGATTAATCAAGTACTGAAATACCCCAGTTGCAGGCATAAAAAAGCCGACCCTTACGGGCCGGCCCAATGCGGGGTATTCCCCTCTCCTCCCCCAGCTTTATTCGGCCGGATGATATCTGCACTGCATATCACCGCCCGTTTTTACGTTGGGTATTACCGCAGGTATTGCCAAAAAATTGTTACCGAAAAATAGGAGCGCTTTGGCTAAAGGGAATTTGTAAAAATTAGTAACAGCCAAAGTAGCGAGGCGAGAATATTACCCGTTTTTCTCTGAAAAGAGAAAAACCCGACACAAGGTCGGGTTTTTCTTAAAACAAACGCTACCGGGTAAAAACAAGCGACAACCGTTTTTACCCGGCGATAAAACGGGAAATTACATTCCCATGTCCATGCCGCCCATACCGCCCATACCACCCATGCCGCCGCCCATACCACCGCCCATGCCGGCTGGCTTATCTTCAACCAGCTCAGACACCATGCAGTCAGTGGTCAACATCAAGCCGGCAATCGATGCGGCATTTTGCAACGCGGTGCGGGTGACCTTGGTTGGGTCCAGCACGCCCATTTTCACCATGTCGCCATATTCGCCAGTGGAGGCGTTGTAGCCAAAGTTGCCCTTGCCTTCGAGAACTTTGTTGATAACAACAGAAGGCTCGTCACCGGCATTGGCGGCGATTTCACGCAGCGGTTGCTCGATGGCACGTAGCACGATCTTGATGCCGGCATCTTGCTCATGGTTGTCGCCTTTGACGGAAACGGAAGCACGAGCACGCAGCAGTGCCACGCCGCCGCCAGCCACAATGCCTTCTTCAACGGCAGCACGGGTCGCGTGTAACGCATCTTCAACACGCGCCTTCTTCTCTTTCATTTCCACTTCGGTTGCAGCGCCCACTTTGATCAACGCGACACCACCTGCCAGCTTGGCAACACGTTCTTGCAGCTTTTCTTTATCGTAGTCGCTGGTAGCTTCTTCGATTTGGACACGAACTTGCGCCACGCGGGCCTTGATTGCCTCTTCTTTGCCAGCGCCGTCAATGACGGTGGTGTTTTCTTTAGCGACTTCGACCTTCTTGGCTTGACCCAGCTCAGCGAGGGTTGCCTTTTCCAGCGTCAGGCCAACTTCCTCGGCGATGACTGTACCACCAGTCAGGACAGCGATGTCCTCCAACATGGCCTTGCGACGATCACCAAAGCCCGGTGCCTTAACAGCGACGGTCTTGAGGATGCCACGGATGTTGTTCACCACGAGCGTGGCTAATGCCTCGCCATCGACATCTTCGGCGATGATCAGCAGCGGACGGCCGGCCTTGGCAACTTGTTCGAGCAGCGGCAGCAGGTCGCGGATGTTGGAGATTTTCTTGTCGTGCAACAGGACAAAAGGATTATCCAGAATCGCGATCTGCTTGTCGGGATTGTTGATGAAGTAGGGTGACAGGTAGCCGCGGTCAAACTGCATGCCTTCGACCACTTCGAGTTCGTTTTGCAGCGACTTGCCGTCTTCAACGGTGATCACGCCTTCCTTGCCGACCTTGTCCATCGCATCGGCGATGATCTTGCCGACATCGGCGTCGGAGTTGGCGGAAATGGAACCGACCTGGGCGATTTCATTTGTCGTGGTGCAGGGCTTGGAAATTTTCTTCAGTTCTTCGATCAACGCGATAACAGCCTTGTCGATGCCGCGCTTCAGATCCATCGGGTTCATGCCCGCAGCGACGAACTTCATACCTTCGCGGACGATCGATTGCGCCAGCACCGTGGCGGTGGTAGTGCCATCACCGGCGATGTCAGAGGTCTTGGAAGCCACTTCCTTGACCATTTGCGCGCCCATGTTTTCGAACTTATCTTTAAGTTCGATTTCCTTGGCGACGGAAACGCCATCCTTGGTCACGGTGGGGGAACCGTAGGAGCGGTCAAGAACCACATTACGGCCTTTGGGGCCGAGCGTTACTTTAACAGCGTCAGCCAGGATGTTGACGCCACGAACCATGCGTTGGCGAGCGGAGTCGCCAAACAGAACTTCTTTTGCAGCCATTCTATATCTCCTTGAATTCTTGAAAGGTTAAGTTAATCAGGCTTCAATTACGCCCATGATGTCTTCTTCACGCATGACCAGCAATTCCTCGCCATCCACCTTAACGGCCTGGCCTGAGTATTTGCCAAACAGTACACGCTCACCGACCTTCAGCGACATGGGGCGAACTTTGCCATCTTCCTGGATTTTGCCATTACCTACGGCCAGCACTTCACCTCGATCAGGTTTTTCGGCAGCAGCATCGGGAATAACGATGCCGGAGGCTGTTTTACGTTCTTCTTCGAGACGCTTGACGATCACGCGATCATGCAAGGGACGGATTTTCATTCAAAATCTCCTTAAAATTGGTCAATGATGGTGCAGAGCGGTGCCCTGCGGAAAAGCTGGAATGAGGTGAAACGATTAGCACTCTATCCAAGCGAGTGCTAATAATAAGGCCTCAAGTTGAGTATTTCAAGAGCTGATCGGCAGATTAAGGTAATCCTTGTAAGGACGCGAACAAGAACGCCAACGAAAACGCGTTGATTCAGCGCGCTGCGATGTGCAAAGCCACCTCGCCAATACTGCTGAAACGAGTTTCTGCCACATCGCCCGGGGCGAGTGGAAACTGGCGGGTAAACGAGCCACTCATGACATATTGCCCAGCCTCCAAGCCACGCCCAAACTCGGCAAGCTTGTTGGCTAGCCAAGCCAGCGAAGCGTAGGGATTGCCCATGACGGCGTCTCCCTTCGCTTGTGCGACTTCTACACCATTGTGGCGAACTGTGCATTCAATCGCAGCGAGATCAGCAGTCGCCGCTAGCGGAACCTGGGGGCCGACCACAAAAGCACGCTGCTGAACGTTATCAGCCACGGCTACAGCAAGCTGCGCCGTGAAGTCACCCCGGTTTTCCACCAGCTCCATTGCCGGGTGGCAGGAGTCCACCGCCGCTTGTGCTGCAGCCGCCTCCACCCCCGGGCCGCGCAAAGGTTTGCCCAAACGCAGGCAGAGTTCATTCTCAAACCCCGCGCCTTGCCAATCGGCTAAATTGATTTCAGCACCGCTTTCCAGCCGGCCGCTTTCCAGCAAGTAGCCAAACACTGGCTCATGCACGCGAAACTGCTCACGGATCGCCGCCGCAGTCAGGCCGACCTTCCAGCCGATATGCCGCCCACCCGCGACCAGAGATTTACCAGCAGGCCAAGCTGCACACGGCAGGCTTGATCCATCGTTAGCCGATCAAACCACCGGGGCGGATAAAAAACGCCCTGCGCACGCATGGCCCAAAAATCTTCGATGATGGCTTGTATCTCCATGATTACCTCACAAAACAGAACGCAATTGGCCGCCCTCCACGGGAATACTCAACCCGGTGAGAAAGCCCGCCCGCTCGGACGCAAGGAATGTCACCAGATCGGCCATTTCTTGCGGATGGCCGAGCCGCTTCATCGGCACCCGCTCGGCACGTACATCTAACTCTGCCGCTGGATCCCGCCCGAAATGCCGCGCCTGCATTTGCGCCACTTGTGCCAGGCGCTCGGTGTGGATCGAGCCAGGCAAAACGTTATTCACCGTGATGCCTTCTGCTGCGACTTGTTCGGCCAGATACCGTGCGTAAGCCACCACCCCCAGCCTCGATGTGGAGGAGAGCACCAGGTTGTCTTCGATTTGCCGTGCCGACAACGCCAGCATATTGATAATGCGTCCATAGCCATTCACCCGCATCACGGGCACAGCATGGCGACACAGGCGCACCACATTCATGAAATTTTGTTGGTAAGCGAGCAGATACTGCTCATCCGCGAGATCAAGCGGCTGCCCCGGCGGTGGCCCACCGGTGTTGGTAATGAGCACATCCAGTCGACCCCAGCGCGTATGCGCTACTTTAACCGCCACCGCAGCGCTATCCGGTTGTGTCAGATCCATCGCCAAGCTGGCAAGCTTTGCCTCAGGGCATTGGGCCAAAATGGCCGCTTCTGCCATTGCCAGACGCTCTGCGTTACGGGCTACCAACAGAACGCACGCGCCCTCCTTGGCTAACCCGAAGGCAATCGCTTGCCCCATACCCTGGCTTGCACCGCATACGATCGCTACTCGATCTTTAAGCCCTAGATCCATGCATTCCCCCTCGTTTGTTAAACCGTTACTACTGATCGGGCATGGTCGCCTGTTCTCTTTTCACAAGAACTGGATGCTATCCTCGAACCCTGATCCATTCAAGGATAACCCCACCTATTCAAGCGGATGAAAACCATGATTTTTATGATCACCCTGCGGCAACTCATCTGCGCCTGGCTTTTATCCTGGGCAGGTGCGGTAACCGCTGGCGGGCTTCCTGCGCCCGTTGCTCAAGCATTGAAAGCAGCGGAAATTCCCCGGTCAGCCGTCGCTGTGGTGGTTCAAGCGGTGGACTCTCGTCGGCCGCAGTGGGCGATGAATGCGGATAAAGCCATGAATCCCGCATCCACCATGAAACTGCTCACCACCTTTGCTGCACTGGATTTACTCGGCCCGGCTTACACATGGCAAACGCAGGCTTTTGTTAATGGATCACTGGAAAATGGCGTGCTCAAGGGTGCCCTTTTCTTGCAAGGAGGGGGTGACCCCAAACTGACCTATGACCATTTTGCGCGATGGCTGCGTGAGATGCGGCAACGCGGGCTGCGTGAAATACGAGGCGACTTGGTGCTGGATCGTCATGTTTTTGCGCTGGAGGCAAGCGATGCGCGGCAGTTCGATCACGAAACGATGCGTCCTTACAATGTGTTGCCAGACGCCTTGCTGCTCAATTTCAATGCCATCAGCGTGCAACTGTTACCACATGCAGCGCAATCGCCAAGGCTATCTATTGAGCCCGCGCTGGGCAATCTTGATCTCGTGAATCAACTGCGTAGCGATGACCATGCGGAATGTGGCGATTGGCGCGAGGGCCTGCGCTCGGACGTGTTCACGTCAGGCGCCGTTGATCGATTGGTATTAGGCGGCGCTTATCCTTTGGCCTGCGGTGAGCAGCGCTGGGACATTGCATTCCCGGATCATTCTCATTTCGTGCTGGGCGTTTTCCGTTCGTTGTGGGCCGAATTAGGTGGCAGTTTTAGCGGCAGCGTGAGAGAGGGCGACGTGCCGCCGGACGCCCGTTTGTTCGCCGTATGGCCATCGCCGACTTTAGGTGAAATCGTGCGTGACATGAACAAATACAGCAATAACGTCATGGCGCGTCAGATCTTTCTCACCCTGGGGGTTGAAGCGGGGCATCGCCCCGCACGACCTGAAGATGGCGCCGCCGCCATACAAGCCTGGCTTACGCGTCGGGGACTGAAGATGCCCGAGCTGGTGCTGGAAAACGGCGCGGGTCTCTCACGTCAAGAACGCATTTCAGCCGCCAGCTTAGGGCGCCTGCTGCAGGCCGCCTGGCATAGCGCCGTGATGCCCGAATTTATGGCGTCCCTGCCGATTGCCGGAAGCGACGGCACGATGAAAAAACGCGTCCAGGGCCAAGGGGTAGCCGGACAAGCGCATATCAAAACGGGCACGCTCGACGGTGTGAAAAGCATGGCGGGTTACGTGCTGGATCAACACGGCCGACGCTGGGTCGTGGTCTGCCTTGTGAATCACCCACGCGCGGCGCTTGCTGGGCCGGCAATGGATGCGCTACTGCAAGCTGTTTGGGAACATGGAGGCTAATTCGGTGAGGCATCGACAAGAAAAAACCAGCCCTTTCAAGGCGCCTCGTTCAGGACGCCCATGTGACAAAGCAGGAAACCTTACCGATGCCCTTGCCACGTGCCCCTGCGGACGGCCAACCACTTACGCCATGTGCTGTGGCCGGTTTCATGCCGGGTCAGCAGCGCCTGATGCGGAATCACTGATGCGTTCGCGATACACCGCCTATGTGCTAAATAACGAGGCGTATCTGCTGGCAACCTGGCACGCTTCAACACAGCCGACAGCATTGAACCTGACCACACAATCCATCGCACAGCCCTCCACACAATGGCTGGGGCTGGAAGTAAAAACACAGGATGCAACAGGTGATTCAGCCAGCGTTGAATTCGTCATCCGCTACCGCATCAATGGACGCGCGGTACGGCTGCATGAGATCAGCCGCTTTGTGCGCAAAGAAGGCTGCTGGTATTACGTCGATGGCGTGGTCGATTGAAGCAGTCGTTCAATATCGCGGCTTATTTCTGCAGGCTTGGTTGTGGGCGCGTAGCGCTCAACGACCAAGCCTTCGCCATCCACCAGAAATTTGGTGAAATTCCATTTGATGGCCTCGCTACCCAAAATGCCGGGCGCGGATTTTTTAAGATGCTGCCATAGCGGATGTGCACTGTCGCCATTCACTTCCACCTTGGCAAAGAGCGGGAACGTTACGTCATAGGTTGTGCTGCAAAAATCACTAATAGCCGCTTCATCATCCGGCTCCTGGCCACCAAACTGGTTGCACGGAAAGCCCAGCACCACCAAGCCTTGCGCGTGATACTGACGCCACAGCGCTTCGAGTCCGGCGTACTGCGGCGTAAAACCACACCGACTGGCGACATTGACGATCAGCAACACCTTGCCTTGATAATCGCTCAGCGGGCGTGGCACGCCATGAATATCTGGCACGGTGAATTCATGCAGTGTGGTCATGATTTCTCCTGGTTGATGTCTGCGGCATAGCGCTGCAAATCTTCCAGCCGAACAATCTCGAGTGCAGCCACTGAGGTGGCTTCTAGCACCACCTGCGGTGCTTTTCCTGCACGCAACGCTTCTTGCCAGCGTGCAGAACACAAACACCAGCGATCGCCCGGTTTCAAGCCGGGAAACTCAAACTCAGGCCGTGGCGTGGAAAGATCATTACCTTGCGCCGCTGAAAAAGCCAAAAAATCTGCCGTCATCACGGTGCAGATGCCATGGTTGCCCACGTCTTCATCCGTCACCTGGCAACAGCCAGTACGCAGAAATCCCGTCATGGGGTCAGTGCTGCATGCCTGCAGCACACCCCCGAGAACATTTTTTGCCAGATCTTGCATCAGAAAAACCTCAGTTATACCTACTTACTTCAAAGTCCTGCATCGGCACGTAGAGCAGCTGCCTTGTAAAACATTTTGTCTTCGGCCGCCGCTGCGCGGCTTAACCCTTCGCTGCGCTCGCGTTAGCCTACGACGAAATACCGATAAAGCCCTGCGGGCCGGACTACAGCCCGGCATCCGCGCGGAGCGCGGCTGCCTTGTAAAACATTTTGTCTTCGGCCGCCGCTGCGCGGCTTAACCCTTCGCTGCGCTCGCGTTAGCCTACGACGAAATACCGATAAAGCCCTGCGGGCCGGACTACAGCCCGGCATCCGCGCGGAGCGCGGCTGCTTTATCGGTATTTTCCCACGTGAATTCGGGCTCATCCCTCCCAAAGTGACCATAGGCCGCAGTTTTTTCATAAATCGGCCGCAATAAATTCAGCATCGTGACAATGCCTTTGGGGCGAAGATCAAAATGGCGTTGCACGAGCTCGGCTATTTTTTCATCGGCAATCTTGCCCGTGCCTTGTGTCGTCACCCACACCGAGGTAGGCTGCGCCACACCAATCGCGTAGGAAATCTGCACCAGGCATTTATCCGCCAATCCGGCGGCCACAATGTTCTTGGCCACGTAGCGGCCAGCATAAGCGGCAGAACGGTCAACTTTTGACGGATCCTTCCCGGAGAACGCACCGCCGCCGTGCGGGGCTGCGCCGCCATAGGTGTCCACAATGATCTTGCGACCCGTCAAACCGCAATCACCCTGTGGCCCGCCAATCACAAACCGACCCGTGGGATTCACCAGATATTTGATTTCACCCTTGATCAACTCTTTAGGCAGCATCGGCTTGATAATTTCTTCGATCACCGCTTCACGAATCTGCGGCAATTCAACGTCCGGTGAATGTTGAGTGGACAACACCACGGTATCAATCGAATGGGCGCGGCCGTTTTCATAGCGAATGGTGACTTGCGATTTTGCATCTGGGCGCAACCAGGGCAAACGTCCATCCCGACGCAACTGTGACTGCCGTTCCACCAGACGGTGCGACAAGTAAATAGGCAGTGGCATCAGCGACGTGGTTTCGTTGCACGCATAGCCAAACATCAAGCCTTGATCGCCCGCGCCTTGATTGAGGTCGTCATCGTAGGCTTTATTCACGCCCTGGGCGATGTCGGGCGACTGCTTGTCATAGGCCACCAGCACAGCGCAGCCCTTGTAATCAATACCCGATTCAGTATTGTCGTAGCCGATACGTTTTAACGTGTCGCGTGCAATGTTGATGTAATCGACGTTAGCTTTAGTCGTAATTTCACCGGCCAAAACCACCAGGCCGGTGTTGCATAAGGTTTCAGCCGCGACGCGGGAGTGGGGGTCTTGCGCCAGAATGGCATCAAGGATGGCGTCTGAAATCTGGTCAGCGACTTTATCGGGATGACCTTCGGAAACGGATTCTGATGTGAAAAAATAAGCCTGGCTCATGTGTTTTGCTCCTGACAAAAAATGCCCCGCGATACCGGCGAGGCCAGCTCTGGGGGCATGAGCAGACGACGCTTTAGCGAAATTTATTTTCCAACCCAAGCTTTTTATGCTCAGACTTTCTCCGCCTCGCAAGTTGTCATTTAACCCAGCGGAAGATGGTGCGATGTTGCAAGCCAACCCTCATTGTAGTCCAGCCAGCCGCAAATACAAAAGGTTTGCCACGCTTACAGCAGCAAGGCGAAAAAGATAATTCACCGATAATTCGCCGATAATTCGTATCTGGTACTTCTTCCTGGTAGTTTGTCATGTCTTTGCTGTTTCGTCTGCTGGCCTATGTGCCGCTATCACTACTCCATAATCTGGGGGCGCTGCTCGGCTGGCTGACCTGGCTTTTTTCGCCGACCTATCGCCGCCATCTGGCGGAGAATCTCTCCTTCGCCAAGCTCACTGACATCAAAAAAGACGCCATTGCTGAGGCGGGCAAAGCCCTATTGGAATTACCCAAAATCTGGTTACGTCCGCAGGCAGAAGTTATCAATCGAATAGCCAAAGTGTCGGGCTGGGATGAAGTCGAAATCGCAGCAACAGCAGGCCGCGGCATTCTATTCTTGACGCCACACTTGGGCTGCTTTGAAATCACCGCGCAATACATTGCGGCGCAAAAACCGATTACCGTCATGTTCCGGCAACCCAAACAAGCCTGGCTTGGCCCGCTGATTGCTCAAGGCCGCGGGAGTAATTTCAATCTTGCCCCTGCCGATATGTCTGGAGTCCGGCGCTTACTCAAGGCATTAAAACAGGGCGAAGCCGTCGGCATGTTGCCCGACCAGGTGCCCGGCGTGGGCGAAGGCGTGTGGGTACCTTTTTTTGGTCACACGGCTTACACCATGACATTGGCCGCACGACTGGCAGAAACAGGTGCCACGGTGATACTCACGTATGCCGAACGCTTGCCCTATGGCGCGGGTTACAACCTTTATTTTCTGCCCTTATCGCAACCGTTGCAGGGCGATCTCGCACACCGTGCAGCACAACTCAACGCGGAACTCGAAGCCTTGATCCGCCAATGTCCGGCGCAATATCTGTGGGGTTACAACCGCTATAAGGTTCCGGCGGGAGTCAGCCGTCCATGACGCATCTGTTATTGGCGGTGATGTGGCTGCTTCACTGGTTGCCATTGTCCGTGCTCTCCCGCTTGGGGCACGGGTTAGGCTGGCTGCTTTACTTTTTTGTGCGTGAGCGGCGACAGATCACGCTCACCAATCTGGGACTGTGCTTTCCACAGCTATCGGCCGCTGAAAAGTCGGCGCTGGCAAGACGCCACTTTGCATTTTTTGGGCGCAACATGCTCGAGCTGGGGTTGTGGTGGTGGGCTTCTGCCGCCCGCATTCGCCGCCTGGTCAAGATCACGCATGGTGAACGTTTAGCCGCCTGTCATGGTCGGCCGATGATATTGTTTGCGCCACATTTTGTGGGCCTGGATGCTGGCTGGATTCGGCTGGCCATGGATCACGCCATGGTGACCATTTATGCGCGAGCGAAAAATCGCACCTTCGATGCCGCATTGCGTCGCGGGCGTTTGCGATTTGGCAAAACCACGCTGTTTTCTCGCCAGGAGGGTGTCAAGTCGGTCATCCGGCCGATGCGCGAAGGACGACCTTTTTACTATCTGCCCGATATGGATTATGGCGCCAAAGATGCCGTGTTCGTGCCTTTTTTTGGCGTGCCTGCCGCCACCATTACCGGCCTGTCACGGCTGGCAAAACTCACTGGCGCAACAGTCATTCCGACCATCACGCGCATGGTGGGAAACCACTATGAAATAGAAGTTGGCGAGCCATGGACTGACTTTCCTGCAACCCATCCCACCGACGCAGCCACAGATAATGTCGTGGCTGATACACGACGCATGAATGCGTTTTTGGAAACTGAAATCCTGCGCTCACCGGCGCAATATTACTGGCTGCACAAACGCTTCAAAACCCGCCCACCGGGTGAGGCGGGTTTTTATGGATCACCCCGAAATTAACTCAAGCAAGTTTGCTTAGCCTGCCCAATTCGACCGATTACGCAACGCCGTCTGGACTACCATCTCTCTTATGAAAATTCGCTTTACCAAAATGCAGGGCGCGGGCAATGACTTTGTCGTGCTGGATGCCATCCGGCAGACATTTGCGCTGACTACGCCGCAGATACGATTTATCGCCGATCGCCATTTCGGTATTGGTTGCGATCAAATTCTGGTGGTTGAAAAAGCCACCCGGCCCGATGTCGATTTTCGTTATCGCATTTTCAATGCGGATGGTGGCGAGGTGGAGCAATGCGGCAACGGCGCGCGATGCTTTGTGCGATTTGTGCACGAACAGGGATTAACCCACAAGCGGCAGATTCGCGTTGAAACCACCTCGGGAATTATTTCTCCGCAACTCGAAGCCACGGGGGAAGTCACCGTCGATATGGGTCAGCCGCGTTTTTTGCCAGCGGAAATTCCATTTATCAGCGAGAACGATGCCCTTGTGCAAACGCTTGTTGTCGGCGACACATCGGTCGAGATCAGTGTCGTCTCGATGGGCAACCCCCATGCGGTGCAGGTAGTGGCTGACGTTGATACCGCGCCGGTGGCCCGATTGGGGCCATTGATTGAATCCCACGTGCGTTTTCCACGCCGCGTGAATGCCGGCTTCATGCAAGTGCTGGATGCGCACACGGTGCGCTTGCGCGTGTATGAGCGGGGCGCAGGCGAAACCCTGGCCTGCGGTACAGGCGCTTGCGCTGCGGTCGTGGCGGGCATACGTCGCCAATTGCTGACTTCCCCCGTGCGCGTCATCACGCGCGGGGGCGAGTTAACGATCGCCTGGAATGGCAGCGATTCTGCTCTAGACTCGGTTCTGCTAACCGGCCCGGCGACCACTGTTTTTACTGGTGAAATTGATCTACCTGAGGACTTTAAATGAACACTGAAATGAGCGCTGAAGCAGTTGCACGCTACTTGCATGACCACCCTGAATTTTTTGATGCGTATACCGATGTGTTAGCGCTCATGACTTTGCCCGACCCGCATACCGGACGTGCCATTTCGATTACCGAAAAACAACTCTTCACGCTGCGCGACAAAGTGCGTACGCTGGAGGCCAAACTCGCCGAGCTCATCACCTTTGGTAACGAAAACGATGCCATCTCCAGCAAGGTGCACGACCTGGCCGTGGCATTGATTGCCGCGCAGGACGAAGCCACCATGGTGCGCGTGATTTACTCCCATCTGGGTGGCGCGTTCTCTGTGCCTCACGTTGCCTTGCGCGTATGGAACATGCCCAGTAGCTTATTGGATGCAGTGACAGACACGACCAAGATCTTTGCTGCAGGTTTAAAACGACCGCTCTGCGGACCCGCTGCCGAGCAGGAATCCGTCACCTGGTTTGGCGAAGCCG
The DNA here is from genome assembly GCF_000934545.1 of Rugosibacter aromaticivorans. Lineage (GTDB taxonomy): Bacteria > Pseudomonadota > Gammaproteobacteria > Burkholderiales > Rhodocyclaceae > Rugosibacter > Rugosibacter aromaticivorans. The sequence continues at coordinate 53,686 of NZ_CP010554.1, read as the reverse complement.
CTGCGCATTTGCGGTCGATGGCGCAAGTGCCTTTGCGCGATGCGCACGGCGCATGTTTTGGCCTGCTGGTCATGGCCAGCGAAGAAGCACACCGCTTTTACCCCGCGCTGGGCACGCTGTATCTGGAGCGCATTGGCGATATGGCCTCTGCTGCACTACAACGTGTCTTAGGCGCCTCGCCGTCTGCGCCATCTAACTAGCCAGCGGAAAAATAATGGCGGGCGAAATGCATCCCTTAGCTGAACAGTTTTTGTCTGAGCTGGCCATTCAACGGCGCGCCAGCCATCACACACTGGATGCGTACCGCCGGGATCTTTTTCGCCTCCACCAGCTAGCACTTGAAGTTACCCCAGACATCACGCCAGACACACTGACCACGACACAATTACGGCGTGGCCTGATGCAGTTGCACGCGCAGAATCTGGCCCCGCGCTCCATTGCGCGCACACTCTCGGCATGGCGCAGTTTTTACGTCTGGCTTACGCGACGCGGTGCGATTGCATACAACCCGGCAGAGCCGCTCAAAGCGCCCAAGCGCCCCCGCACCCTGCCTAAAGCGCTCGGCACGGACCAAATGGCCGCGCTGCTCAATGCCGAACCCGGCGACGACCTGGAAGTGCGTGATGCGGCGATGTTTGAGCTTTTTTATTCTTCCGGGCTACGCCTGGCAGAACTGGTCAGTTTGGATTGGCCGGGCGGACTTGATCTGACGACAGGCGAAGTCACCGTGACCGGCAAACGGCAAAAAACCCGCACCGTACCCGTCGGCGGCCAAGCACAAACGGCACTTCTCGCCTGGGTGGCAGCTCGCCCACGCTATGCACCGGCTGAACAAACGGCGCTGTTTACCGGCAGAAACGGCACCCGGTTATCACCCCGTCAAGTAGAAAAACGACTGGAGCGCTGGGCACAGCAGCAAGGACTCGGCATGCAGGTACACCCGCACATGTTGCGCCATTCATTTGCCTCGCATGTTTTGCAATCATCGGGCGATCTGCGCGCCGTGCAGGATATGCTGGGCCATGCCAGCATCGCCGCCACGCAGATTTACACCCACCTCGACTTTCAACATTTAGCAAAAATCTACGACGCCGCACATCCGCGCGCGAAAAAGGTCTGACGCAAAAAGTTCTCGAAGAGACGCAGCGCGCTGGCGCTGGTGATACGGCGATTGAGTAAAAATAATTGGCAAAAAATAAGCAACTGATTACTACGCACCGCGTAGAAAATCATGTGTCTTAGCGCTTTTGATACTGGCTTTTGCCAAACAGAACATCGCGTGCTTTATCATCCGTTAAGGGTTTGCGTAAATCCGCCAACACCGCGACGCCGCGTTTTACCGCAGGCCGTTGTTCGATCTTGTCGAACCACGCTTTGAGCAACGGATAGTCTGCCCAATCAATGCCCTGGTTTTGCCAGCTGCGCAGCCAGGGAAAAATCGCGATATCCGCAATCGAATACGTATTACCGGCAATGTAACGCTGCCGCGAGAGCTGCTGGTTCATCACGCCATACAGCCGCTTGGCCTCGTTGGTATAGCGATTCACCGCGTAGTCAATTTTCTCTGGCGCATACATACGGAAGTGATGGGCTTGCCCCAACATCGGCCCCACACCGCCCATTTGAAACATGAGCCATTGCAGAACCTCGAATTTCTGGCGGTCGCCTTTAGGCAAAAACTTGCCTGTTTTCGCGGCCAGATAAAGCAAGATGGCACCCGACTCAAACAAGGCGATGGGCTTGCCATCCGGCCCGTCCGGATCAACCAGCGCCGGGATTTTGTTGTTCGGGCTAATCTTCAAAAACTCTGGCGTGAACTGATCCCCCGTCCCGATATTGATAGCATGCGCTTGCCAATCGCGCCCCAATTTGAAGCCACATTCTTCCAGCATGATATGAACCTTATGCCCATTGGGCGTCGGCCAGGAATACACATTGATCATAAGTTGCCTCCTAAGGTGTTCTGATTATTGCCTGAGTTAAAAATCGTTATGCAAACCGCGGCAGCATCATGCCACAATTGTCTCATCCCTTTTCAAAACCATGCCCTCATGAAACGCCTCACACATCAACTTTACTTTTGGGTGCTGCTCGCCACGCTGGCTGGCGGATTACTGGGTTATCTTGACCCTGAGGCGGGCACGAGCCTCAAACCTTTAGGCGATGGTTTTATTGCGCTGGTCAAAATGCTCATTGCGCCGGTTATTTTTTGCACCGTCGTGCTCGGGATTGCCGGATCTGGCGACATGAAAAAAGTCGGCCGCGTTGGTGGTAAAGCGCTGCTTTACTTTGAGGTGGTATCCACACTAGCGCTAGGCATCGGGTTGCTTGTCATGCATCTCATTCGCCCTGGTGAAGGCTTTAACGTTGACACGCAATCGCTGGATAGCACAGCGATTGCCACGTATGCCAAATCCGCTGCCGAACAAAGCACCGTCAGTTTTTTCCTGCATATTATTCCCAAGACATTTGCCGATGCCTTCACTAGCTCGGGCGATTTGCTGCAAGTGCTGTTTCTCGCCATCCTGTTTGGCTATGCCATTATGCGGCTAGGCAAAACAGGCCAGCCAGTCCATCGCTTCATCGAAGATGCTGCGCACCTATTTTTTGCAATGATGAACGTCATCATGAAATTAGCACCGCTGGGCGCAGGCGGCGCGATGGCATTCACTATGGGCAAATATGGCGTCGCTGCCCTAAAACCGCTGGCAGCACTGATGGGCAGTTTTTATCTTACCTGTCTTCTTTTCGTGTTGATTGTGCTGGGCAGCATCGCCGCCGCCACCGGCTTTAATATTTTTCGCTTCATTCTGTATATCAAAGATGAACTGCTTACCGTGTTGGGCACCTCATCATCCGAATCCGCACTGGTTCCGCTGATGGAAAAACTCGAGCGCATGGGGTGCTCGAAATCGGTAGTCGGCCTGGTCGTGCCCTCCGGCTATTCCTTCAATCTCGACGGCACCAATATCTACCTAAGCATGGCGGCGCTATTCGTTGCGCAAGCGCTGAATATCGACCTAACCATAGGCCAGGAATTAACCCTGCTTGGCGTAGCGATGCTGACTTCAAAAGGCGCCTCTGGCGTCACGGGTGCCGGATTCATCACCCTGGCAGCGACGCTGGCGGTTGTCCCCTCCATCCCCGTTGCGGGCCTGGCACTCATTCTGGGCATCGACCGCTTTATGTCCGAAGCCCGCGCACTAACCAACTTCATCGGCAATGGTGTCGCCACCGTCGTCATCTCGAAATGGGAAAACGAGCTCGACCAGGAAAAAATGAATAACGCCATGGCGGGCTGATTCAAAACTGCGGCACAAAAGTCGGCGCTGGTGAGACGGCAACTTCTACACCAAAGACAGGCATTCGACGTGTAAACGTACATTTACAATCGCTGGCGAGGCTCGGTAACGCAGCACACCAAAAACAAACGGCTCCCAATGTTGGGAGCCGTCTGAATACTGGTGGTGATGGGGGGACTTGAACCCTCGACCTACGGATTATGAATCCGTCGCTCTAACCAGCTGAGCTACATCACCGTGCACAATGGTGCAAAGGGGCGAGATTATCCCTTTCGCACGTCTACCTTGTCAAGGAAGGCATGCGTAGGCGACAATCGCGGTATGGATTTCGATATCGTTATTGTTGGTGGCGGGCTCGCCGGGCTCGCACTGGCGGCGGCTTTGCGCCGATCCTCGTTGTCTGTGGCGCTGGTTGAAGGCGTGGTGCCGGTTTTTCCTGCCAGGGGTACAGCCGATTTTTCTACCACGTGGGATAGCCGGGTGTATGCCATCAGCCCGGCGAATGCGCGCTTTCTTGAACAAATCGGCATTTGGCGACATCTTGACCACGCGCGCATGGAACCCGTACGCGCCATGCAAGTTTTTGGCGATGGCAAAGGCAGGCTCGATTTTTCAGCTTATGACAGCGGCGTCGCTGAATTGGCGTGGATTCTTGAGTCTTCGCTCATGCAGGCCGAATTGTGGGAAATGGTCAAGCGGCAGGGCAATCTCACGATGTTTTGTCCTGCATCAGCCCAAGCGCTGGCATTGGATGATGCGGCAGTAGAGCTCACGCTGACCGATGGACGCAAACTGCGCGCGCGCCTGATTGTCGCGGCCGATGGGGCCGACTCTTGGACACGCAGCGCTGCGTGCATTGAGGTGGCATTCAAAAACTATGACCAGCTCGGTATCGTGGCCAATTTTGCTGCTGCGCTACCGCATCGCGGCACAGCTTTTCAGTGGTTTCGCCCAGATGGCATTTTAGCTTGGCTACCTTTGCCTGGCCAACATCTGTCGATGGTCTGGTCAACGGCGACAGCGCATGGTGAGGAATTGCTATCGCTTTCGGCAAACGCCTTGTGCGAACGGGTGGCCGCAGCGGGGGGGCATGCGCTGGGTGCGCTGGAATTGGTCACCCCGCCGAGTGCATTTCCACTGCGCCTGATGCGCGCGTCGCGCACGGTGTTGCCGCGCCTGGCTTTAGTTGGCGATGCGGCGCACACGTTACATCCGCTGTCGGGGCACGGCATCAATCTGGGCTTTCAGGATGTGCAGGCATTGGCGCACGCGCTACTTGCCTCGCCAACGCAGGGCGATTGCGGCGATTTTTCGCTATTGCGCGGTTTTGAGCGTGCGCGAAAAGAAGAGGTTTTTATGCTACAAACCGCTACCGATCATTTGCAACGCTTGTTTGATGTTCGTCGTGGGCCGTTAGTTAGCTTGCGCAACGTGGGGTTGAGCCTCACTAACCATTTGCCGGTCGTAAAGGATGCGTTGGTCCGTTATGCTTTGGCATCCTGATTTTTTCTGGAGAGATGATGAATAAAAAGTTTATTGCTGCAACGGCTTTACTGGCTAGCTTTTCTATCGCCGCCTTGGCGGGCGAAGCCGAGGTCAAAAAGGCTATCGAAGCCAATGTGGGCAAGGTTGAAAAAATCAGCAAAGCACCCATTGCAGGACTGTGGGAAGTCGCAGTCGATGGTCAGATTTTTTATGCGGATGACAAAGGCAATTATCTGCTCGCCGGAAATCTGATCGAGCTCAAAACAGGTAAAAACTTGACGGCAGAGCGCCAGTTCAATGCGCTACCTCTCGAACTGGCAGTTAAGCAAGTGCGCGGTAATGGAAAAAATGTACTGGTCACGTTTGAAGACCCCAACTGCGGCTACTGCAAAAAGCTGGCAAAGGAATTGCAGTCGATCAAAAACCTCACTTTGTACACTTTTCTTTACCCCGTACTGGGAGAAGACTCCATCGAGAAATCCAAAATGATCTGGTGCGCACAGGATAAGGGCAGGGTCTGGAATGACTGGATGAGCAGCGGCAAAACCTTGCCCGCCATGCCTGCCAAATGCGATACCGCCGGACTGGAAAAATCGACGGAACTGGGCCGCAAATTGCGTATCAACGGCACACCAGCCATGTTCTTCGCTACCGGTGAGCGGGTGGGCGGCTATATTCCAGCGGCGGAAATTGAAAAACGCTTTAACGCGAAAGGCGGTTAATTACACCGGCGTCACGCCAGCGCCATACTGTAAAAAGTCGGCGCTGGTGATACGGCGATAATAGGGTAGTGATACGACAAACAACCCGTATCACTACCTATTTTTTCGCCAAGGCCCAGCGTATTAAAACTACGTTAAAAAGAAGTTTCCCGCTCAGCGGATGCAGTAATTTTATGGATGGTCAGGTCGGAACCTTCAAATTCCTCTTCCGCATCGAGCCGGATGCCGACGAAAAATTTAAGCAGCCCATACACCACGAAGCCACCCGCTAGCGCGATCGCAATGCCCATGAGTGTGCCAATCAGCTGACTGGGTATTGCCACACCACCTCTGCCACCCCAGGCGGTTGCGCCAAAAAGGCCAGCAGCAATCCCGCCCCAGGCACCGCAAAGGCCGTGGAGCGGCCAGACGCCCAGTACATCGTCAATCTTCCAGCGGTTCTGCGTGAGGGTGAACATCACGACAAACAGCCCACCGGCGATGCTGCCGGTGGCAAGTGCCCCGAGGGGATGCATCACGTCTGACCCGGCACAGACAGCCACCAGCCCGGCCAATGCCCCGTTATGCACAAAACCCGGGTCGTTCTTGCCAACCATCAGCGCTGCCAGCGTGCCGCCCACCATCGCCATCAGCGAATTGAGGGCGACCAGGCCAGAAACTTTGTCCAGCGTTTGCGCGCTCATCACATTAAAGCCAAACCAGCCCACAATGAGTATCCATGCGCCCAAGGCTAAAAACGGCACGCTGGAGGGCGGATGCGCAGAAATCGCCCCGTTTTTGTCATAACGCCCACGCCGCGGCCCAAGCAATAGCACCGCCGCCAGCGCTGCCCAGCCGCCTACGGCATGCACCACGACCGAACCGGCAAAATCGTGAAATTCCGCGCCAAACTGCTGGGCAAGCCAAGACTGAACGCCAAACGCATGGTTCCAGGCAATCCCTTCAAAAAATGGGTAAACAAAACCCACCAGGCAAAATGTGGCAGCGAGTTGCGGTTTGAACCTGGCACGCTCGGCAATGCCGCCAGAGATAATCGCCGGGACAGCGGCAGCAAAAGTCAGCAGAAAGAAAAACCGCGTGAGCTCAAAGCCGCTGTTTTGCGCAAGCACTTCGGCGTTGCTGAAAAAATGAACACCATAGGCAATACCGTAACCAATAAAAAAGTAGGCTAGCGTTGAAATTGAAAAATCTGCCAGAATTTTAACCAGCGCATTGATCTGATTTTTTTTACGGACAGTGCCCAGCTCTAAAAAAGCAAAGCCGGCATGCATCGCCAAAATCATGATGGCACCCAGCAAAATAAACAAAACGTCGGCAGAGGTGTGCAATGCTTCCATGTGGATAGTCCTTTCGTTTATGCACTAAATTAAGGCGAAAACGAAATTACCAAGCAAAAGCCATTCCTGATTTAATATTGTTATTTATCAGTTAGTTATTATTACTCGATAGAAGGTTACGTGCTAAAACAGTGCTGATATATTTTTATATGCACCATTTTGGTGAAAATTCGGTGCTGGCGATACGGCGCAAGCGGGGTATTGGTGAAAGCTACGCTCACTTTGGTGCATCGTCAGGCGCATAGCCTTTGGGCATAAGCACCCATAGACGTCCTGTCTGGCGCATTTTGCCGGCAAGATTACCCGCATCTGTGCCGCTACCCCAGTAAAAATCCCCGCGCACAGCACCGCGAATGGCACCACCCGTATCCTGCGCCAGCATAAGCCTGGTGAGTGCCTGGTCACTGTTTGGCCTGGTTGTGGCAAGCCAAACAGGGACGCCCAAGGGGATATAGCGTGGATCAACGGCCAGCGAACGTTCTGGCGTAAGCGGGATGCCCAGAGCGCCTAGCGGGCCTTTACCTGCTAAGGGTAATTCATGGAAAAACACCATGCTCGGATTTTGATTGAGTAATTCTTCCAATCGCTGCGGGTTCATCTTCGCCCATTCCTTAATACCTTGCATGGAAGCTTGCTCAGGAGTGATCGCGCCCTGATCAATTAACCAACGCCCGATGGATCGGTAAGGGTGCCCGTTTTGATCGGCATAGCCAAGACGAATACGACTGCCATCACCCAGTGCCACCTGGCCTGAGCCCTGCACTTGCATGAAAAATAAATCCACGGCGTTTGATACCCAGGCGATGGCTTTTTGTGAGCGCTTGCTTTCTTGCTGACGCCACTCTGACCTGGCGTAATAGGGAACAATTTTTTTACCCTCGAGACGCCCACGCAGCCGAAGGTGCTTAAGCTCGGGGTAAAGTTCGGACAAATCTACCGTGATCAGATCGTCTGGCGGGCCATACACCGGGTAAGGATTTTGGCGCGAAGGCGTGCGACTGCCTTGCAACACGGGCTCAAAATAGCCTGTAATCATTCCTGTGCGAGAGCCATCCGCATTCACCATCATCCAAGGCTGAAACTGGGTTTTGAACCATGCGCGCAAAGCGCTGGGGCTTTGCGCGTCGGCCGTGCGCGCCGCTACACACGCGGGCTGCCATAACGCTTGCTTTGCCAGCACGCGGCAACTATCAAGAAAAGCTGCCAACGCCGGGGCAGGATCATCGGTTTCCCAGCCAGTTAGATCATCCCACTGTGCGGCTTGCATCGGTGGCGCAGGGGGCAGGGAAACATCGCTTGGCGGACTCGCCACGCAGGTAGGCATGGCTGCGCACCGCTGTGGTGCATTTATTGGAGGGGCAGACGTTGTTGTGCAGTTGGTCAGCGCAAACACCAAGCCCGTAATGAGTAGATAGATCAGGATGCGTTTCATGAATCTGCTAAAGTTCGTCGCGTTAAAAACCGAGAGTGTACCGATGACTGACTTTTCCCGCTTTCTTCTTCGCGCCGAAACATTAATTGACCGTCTTGAAGCGATCCTGCCGCCCGCTTTGCCGGTGACAGACTGGTCAGCCTGTGCCTTTCGCTGGCGCACCCGCAACGGGCGTGGTTGGCTCGAAGGCGTACGTCATCCGCACGCGATTCGCTTGAACGATTTACAGGGCGTTGAGCCGCAGAAAAAGCGCATCGAACAGAACACGCTGCAGTTTGTACAAGGTAAAAGTGCAAACAATGTGCTACTCACCGGTGCACGCGGCACGGGAAAAAGCTCGCTCGTCAAGGCCGTGCTAAACCAGTTTTCCCACCGCGGATTGCGCTTGATTGAAGTGGATAAGGACGACCTGGTTTACTTGCCTGAAATTGTGGATCTCGTTTTTGGGCGTCGTGAAAAATTTATTATTTTCTGCGACGATTTATCGTTCGAAGCGAACGAGCCTGGTTACAAAGCCATGAAGAGTCTGCTGGATGGCTCCATCACCGGCATGCCGGAAAATCTGCTGGTATATGCAACATCCAACAGGCGCCATCTGATGCCGGAAAAAATGGCTGAAAATCTTGAAGCGACATACACCGAAGAAGGTGATATTCACCCCGGCGAAACGACCGAAGAAAAAATCTCGCTTTCCGAACGCTTTGGTTTATGGCTGTCTTTTTATGCCTTCACGCAGGATGAATATCTGGCCATATGCGCGCATTGGCTCACTGTTTTCGGCCACCCAACCGACACCCTGGAACCAGGCAATCCCGTCCGCAGCGAAGCATTGCAATGGACGCAAATGCGCGGCTCGCGCAGCGGTCGCGTTGCCTGGCAATTTGCCCGGGATTACGCCGGTCGGCATAGCCGCCTGAAAAAATGAAAATAACGCATGTTGCAACCGCAGTCATTGAGCGGGCAGACGGTCAATTTTTACTGGGCCAACGCGCAGCTGATACGTTTTATCCTGGGTATTGGGAGTTCCCCGGCGGCAAAATCGAACCGGGCGAAACAGCGCGGGGTGCCTTAGTGCGCGAACTCCAAGAAGAACTCGGCATCGAGGTTTTGCGTGCCGATCCCTGGTTACGCAGGGAACATGTGTATGAGCATGCCCATGTGTATCTGAATTTTTTCCGGGTACGTGCCTGGCAAGGTGAGATCAGTAATCGTGTGCATAGCGCCCTTACATGGCAAACGCCCGGTGCGCCGACCGTTCAGCCGATGTTGCCAGCCAACGCCCCCGTCCTCGCCGCGCTGGCCTTGCCTGCGTTTTACGCCATCACGCATGCCAACGAAATAGGTATTGCAGCCCAAAACGAAGCACTTGATCACGCATTGAAAAACGGGCTCAAGCTCGTACAGCTGCGCGAGCCAATGCTTGCTCCCCGGCAACGCGAGGCTTTTGTTCACGCGGCGGTTAAGCGCTGTCACACGGCTGGCGCACGCGTGCTCGTCAACAGCGACCCGCTGCTGGCTTTGGCCGCCGGGGCTGATGGTGTACACCTGACGTCCGCGCAACTGGCAACCTGCTTAACACGCCCTGAATTTCCACTGGTGGCAGCGTCATGTCACTCCCCTGCCGAATTGATGCGCGCGGCGCAGCTTAAATGTGATTTCGTGGTTTATGGGCCGATACGCGAAACCGTAACACACCCCGGGCGAGCGGGCTTGGGCTGGGAGACTTTCGCAACAGAGATTAATAGCAATCTCGGCGTACCACCAGCGCCGACTTTTGCCTTGGGCGGATTGTCACCCCACGATCTTGACACCGCCCGTGCATGCGGAGCGCACGGCATAGCCGCCATTCGTTCGGCCTGGTAAAACGGCCACATTGCCATAGGCTTTGCTCAGCTTGTTTGCTATTCCGATTCGTCGCTCAGTGGCGCTTCCTCGCTGGCGGCGACGCGATACGTTTCGCTTTCCCACGCACCAAAATCATCGGTCTTGCAGCGCATGGAACAAAATGGTCGAAAGCGACTTGTTTCTACCCACTCGACCGATGCCCCGCAGCGCGGACAAAGCACGATGCGGGGCAATTTGGGTAAACTAGAACGTACAGAAGCCATGCTTACAGATTACATAGCGTCATTTCAAACTGAACATCAGTCTCGACCTGGCGTGGCCGCTGTGTCATATCCGGCCGCAAAAACCGAACATTGATAGCCAGTTTACCTGCGGAGATTTCCGGCAATACCGATTCGTTTTTTCTGATCTGCAACCGAACCAATTGGTAATTTCGTCCACCCATCATGACCTGGTAAGCGCCTCGTTGGGCCAGGAGCCTCTCTGAACGGCCAGATGCACGTAACAAACGCAGCACGATCGTCAGCGCTTGCCGAATAGGCAACATCGGCATCAACCAAGACTCAATGTCCTTTTGCCGCAACGGCGCATCGCGGTTCAACCAATAGTGGTAGCCCGGCAGATCAAACTCGCACACCCCGCCTGGAATGGCGGCTCGGTTTTTAATGCTCATTAGCCAATCATTTTCACGCAGATAATGGCCAATCTTTCCTTGCACGGCGAGCAGTTGAGTACTTGCCTGCTCGATTTCATAGAGCGCACCCGAGAGGGCTTCTTCAGAGATTTCGGGATTGTTACGGAAAGATAGCAGGATCTGTCGCTGGCGTTCCAGTTCTTGAACCAGATCAAATTTCAAGTCGGCACGGCCGGCCACTTCAAGAATCTCAAACAGCAAGACCAGCGCCACATGATGTTCAGCGCTCCCTTTGGCAGAGGCGAAATGTATGATTTTTTCAAACAGATCTTCGAGTCGCAACAAAGTGCGCACTCGCTCGCTGAGAGGATATTCGTAATTAATCACACGCTGGCCGAGTGTATAAAATGGGAAGCATTGTCACCGAAATTTGGGTAAATCTCAACCCGCATGATGCGCCAATTCCAGATATTTCTGGTGCAAATGCGCCACTTGGGGTGCCAATGCGGCCAGTTGGCCGTCATTTTCGATGATGTCATCCGCTACAGCCAAGCGCTCGGCGCGAGTAGCTTGGGCTTGCAATATTCGCTCGACCTCATCCTGTGACAAGCCATTGCGTGCCATCACACGGCAAATTTGGGTCGCTTCAGAACAATCCACCACAGCGATGCGCTGGACACGCTGGCGATAGGTGCCTGACTCAATTAAGAGTGGCACGACAAGTACGGTGTAAAGATGATTGTTGCGCGAGTTCTCCGCGCTAATGCGCCGTTCAACCTCAGCCCGGATTAATGGATGCAAAATGGCTTCGAGTCGTTTGCGCTCTTCGGGCTGAGCAAATACATGCGCACGCATCGCCGCACGATCAAGCGCACCGTCGGGCGTGACCATGTGCTCGCCAAAAACGGCACGAACACTCGGCATAGCTGCGCCTGATGCGGCTGTCAACGCGTGGGCAATCGCATCGGTATCGATAACAGGTACCTGATGGGTAGCAAACAAATCCGCTACCGCGCTTTTTCCGCTACCGATTCCACCTGTTAGCCCGACGATATAACTCACGCCAGCGATAGGTCTTGCTGCGTGGCGAGGCGCTTTTTAGATCTATCGCGTTCAGCGCACACAGTTCATCACCATCGCAGAAGGAAACGGTGCAATCCACGTTTCCAATTGGCGGGTAAACACCTCCGCTTTTGCCTGGATTTCTATCCCTTCACGAGGTGTCGAGGGTTTTGGCTTTTCCCATTGAGCTGACGTGACGCCACGCTTTTTAAGTGTGGCAATATAGTCTCGCGCAGCCACTTCGTCGGTAAAGATGCCCAAAAGAATTTCATACCGTCCATTGAGCGCATTGGGTGCCGCTTGCACTTGTATTCCGCTCAGGGGCGGGGGTGTTTGCGGCAACTGCGATAGCAACTCGGACTTTTTCATATCTGCAACTGTTTGGTCAGCCAAGCCAACAATTACCACCCGATGGAAAGCTTGCAGCTGCAAGCGCTTAGCTTTGCCCCCCAAGGCCGCTACGTCACGTTCGATCTGATCGGCTGCGGCCTGGGTCAGGCCACCTAACGTGCGGCAAACCATCGGTGCTTCGCGCACTTGCCCCTCATCCACAATCCGCATTTTTTCTGCGTGTAATTGTTGCGCCAGCCGATAAGGTTCATGAGCCTCCGTTGCCCCATCAAAATAACCCTGCGACCAGGCTAAAAAAATGAGATTAGCCAAAACCAGCAAGAAAAAAAACAAACGTAAAATTTTCACAGGGTTAATTCTATCCCTAGCAACAAGGCGTGTCAGTACTGGCAGCCAGCGGACGCCGCGCTATCAGAATTCGTATTCTGTCTGCAGACGAAATGCTTGATCCGGGGCACCTTGTGAAACACCGATCAACCAAGCCGCATTGTATTTGATCGCTTGATGGTTCCCCAACGGCAACTTGCCAAAGATTGCCGGGCCGGCCTGGTGGCTTTGCTGATTCGACGGTTGCCAGTTACTCCATTTACCCACCGCACCAAAGGCTTGAACACCGAACTCTAACTGTTGATTTCCACGGTACTTGACCTGTGCTTGATATGCCAACTCTGTATCCGAGGGACTATCTACCCGATAGTTTCGCTTAAGCAGCAGATTGCCATTTAGCTGCCATTTACCAAATTCTGTTTGCAGCAACGGGCCCCATTTGATTTCCCACCCTTCACTGCGATCTTTTGGGTGCTCAAGTTCGAGTAAAAAACCCAAATCGACCGGGTACTTCCCGGTTTCGGTCAGCTGGAATTTATTTTCCCATTCCCACGCATCGTAATGACTGCTGTTGCCCGGGGTTTTAAACTTATATTTGGCATATATCTCGGTGAACCACCACTCCGTCGCTCCGTAACCAATACCTACGCTCCAAGCGGAAAGATCAGGATTACCATCGCCTAGACGCTGGCTGCCAAATTTGAAATCGATTTCTCGCTCACCGTACTCCACCGCAGGCGTATACACATAATCAGCCGGTCCGGCAAAAGTGGTTGCGCTGAAAAATAAGATAACTGGGGCAACTATGCTGTGTAGTTTCATTTTTTCCTCGATTAAAACCTTGAAATTGTGTCTTTGCGGTACCGCAACATCCACATGGCGAACAAAATAACGATTAACGTCGTCACATAGAAAACAACCTGCAAGCCCGAAGGCGTCGCATCGTAACCCATCAGCGCATGTAGCAAGACGCCTGCGGGAGATGTGTTCGATAACAGGCCAGTGGTATCCCACAACGGGTTACCAAAATCTGGTAACACATCGCTTTGCACCAGAAAGCGCGCCATTTGACTCGCCATCGCAGCAGCTAATAAAAGAATCAGACCGCTTGTGGCTGCAAAAAACCAGCGTAAGGGAATACGTAAGAAACCTGCATAAAGTAGAAACCCCGCAAGCGCTCCTGCGCCAAGGCCCAGACTGCCGCTGGTCAAGACTTGCAGCGCACTGGTTTCGCTGCCAGCCATCGAGCCATAGACGAAAAGTACTGTTTCTGACCCTTCGCGCAATACAGCCAAAGCAATAACAACAAAAAGGGTTAACAGTGTTTTTTCGCCGCCCCGCACGGCATGCCCTACCCGCCGAGCCTCTTGTGCTAACGCAGCCCCGTGCCGTGACATCCAAATGTTATGCCACGCCAGCATCAGTACGGCAAAACCGAGAATGCTCGCATTCATCAGATCTTGTCCTGTGCCGCCGGCCATTTCAGCAATTCGACCCGTCAGCAAAGCCACCACAATAGCCCCCGCCACGCCAGCCGCAATGCCTCCAAGCAGCATACGGCTGCGGCCTGCAATACCAACCGTTGCCGCCGCGAGAATGCCAATAATCATTGCCGCCTCGAGCGTTTCACGAAAAACAATAATGCCTGTGCCAAACATGATTACTCCGCAACCACGACGCCTTGCGCCGTTTTTTGATTGAATTCGCCCATAAACGGATAGCGGCCTGGCTTAAGGGGGCCGATATAAATAGTGGCCTGCCCCTTGCCCGAAATAACTTTTTCGCGGTTTAGCTCGTGGCTTTCAAATTCTTCTGGCGTGGCATCCAGGTTTTTAACGATTAACCGAATTTTCTGGTTCGCAATGACCTTTAGCTCACTTGGCTCAAAACGGTGCTCACGAATTGTCAAAACAATCTCACTATCCGCCGCCAATACAGTGATGGGGAAAAGCATCCCTACAAGTAACATCAATCGATAAAAAACCACAGCAGCCTCCTTGGATGATTAGCACATGTTTAAATAATAACCATTCTCATTTAAAATGTAAACCATGTTCACAATTTTTCTTCTTGGTTGCTTTTTAAATCTGGAAAAGCGTCAATCCAGCGCCGACGCTTTGGCTACTTGCAGCAAGCCTTCCAGAACCAGATAGTTGATTGGGTGTATTGGCGCGGCGAGGTGGGGCAACAAATCAGCCGCAGCACCCCCCGATAAAAGGCACTTAGTAGCGCCTTGAGTGACCCGCATCCTCTCAATCGCCCCCAGCGTGGCATAGAGTGCCCCGCTAGCAATCGCATCGTTTGTATTTGTGGGTAACATATTAAAGTGACCACTTACATCTGCCAATCCAGAGGTATTACGTGCTAACGTTCGGCGCATCAGCGTCAAGCCCGGCAGAATGAGCCCTCCACGAAACACACCCTCTGCATCGAGCAAATCAATGGTTGTAGCTGTACCTGCCAACACCACGATTGCCGCTTCGGCAGATAGCGCCCGGGCAGCAATCAGCCCTGCCCAACGGTCAGCGCCAAGCTGGGTGGGATGATCATAGCCATTACGCACCCCACAGCAAGCCGATGCACTTTCCAGCCAAGTCAGGGGGATCGCCAGCTGGTATGCGAGATCTTCAATCTTTCGCTGGATAGCTGAACCTGCCACATTGCAGGCAACCATGTGCCTCGGTACGACCGGAAGTAAATTCGCCAGATCAGGCAATGCGTCATAGTCAAACGCCTGCTGCATACACCAGCGTTGGCCATCATGCACGCCACATTTAAATCGCGTGTTCCCTGCATCGAGACAAAGAATCATGATCTTCTTTTTCAAGCCGGGGCAAGAGAGCGCATCGATACCGCGATCCTCGATTACCCTGCGTTAGCACCTTACGGTTCCAGAGAAGTATTTTATTAATGGTGATTGGTGCGCCTGACACGATTCGAACGTGCGACCCCTGCCTTCGGAGGGCAGTACTCTATCCATCTGAGCTACAGGCGCAGGGGGCGAAGCATAGCGCGTTCGCGTGTTGACGTCCATCGTTAGGCGCAGTATCCATTATAATTCGCACATTGCACCTATCACTCTTGAAAGCTTACCCATGGAAAACGATACGATTCGCGGCTTCATTTATCTTCTTGCGGCTACATTAGCTATCGTAGTCATTGCCATTATCGCTGCGGTCAACCTCACACACAAGCAAGTAGTGGTTGACGAAGAAGCTGTTAGTCAGCGCATTATGCCTGTGGCCCAGCTGAGTATTGCTACAGCATCTGGCGGCACGGACGCCGAGCGCACAGGCGAGCAACTATATCAAGCCGCATGTATCGCTTGCCATGCAACAGGCGCGGCGGGTGCGCCAAAGATTGGCGACAACGCAGCGTGGGGGCCACGTTTGAAACTTGGGTTGAGTGGGTTACTCAAGTCAGCAACGAGTGGTAAAAATGCCATGCCTCCCAAAGGCGGCTCGGACGCCAACGAAACTGAACTGGCGCGTGCCATTGTCTATATGGCAAACAAATCGGGTGGTAGCCTGAAAGAACCCGCGGCGAAGTAATTTCGCCTTGTGAAATAATTCACATAGCTCACCAAGCAATTCGTCCAGCAGCATTTGGACAAATCAAGGCCGCACAAGGCGGCCTTGATTATTTTCCTGCTAGCATGGCACGCAACCCAGCAGCACGGGCGATGGCTGTGGTTGTATCAGGCACCGTCAAGCCCTGTGCTGCTGCCGTCAGCGCTACAGCGCCCATCTCAGCGATAAACCGTGAGGGCTCGCGCAACATCCATGTCTTGCCCTGTTTGCGGCGCTCGCACCAGCTGATAGTTAAGCTGGCCTGGGCACGCGTTAAACCGACATACATCAGGCGTCGCTCCTCTTCCAGTCGCGCGGGGTCGAGTGAATCGCGATGCGGTAATAACCCTTCTTCAATACCCGCAAGAAACACATGACGAAACTCAAGCCCTTTGACGGCATGCAGCGTGGCGAGCTGAACGGCATTACTTTCTTCCGTGCCATTATCCAACATGGATAACAGGGCAACACTTTGCGCTAATTCAAGCAGGGTTTTATTTTCTTCCTCGCCCTTGCGTCCAATCCACTGAACAAAATCGCACACATTCGACCAGCGGGTTTCAGCGTCACGCACGTCGAATGCACTAAACAACCACGTCTCATACCCGATGGCGTCGATAATTGCGGTGAGCAGGGCGCCCGCAGGCTCGTTTTTCGCACGGTGTTCCATGCGCTGAATAAACCCGGAAAACTCACGCAACGCAGTGTGTTGACGCACTGGCAGATCATCACCCAGCGCTGGTGAGAGCAACGTTGCAAACAGGCTTTGCCGTCGTCTGCCGGCAGTAAGGCCCAGCGCTTCCAGCGTTGCGCCACCAATGCCGCGCTTGGGGGTTGTCACCGCACGAATAAACGCGGGATCGTCATCCTGATTCGTAAGCAGGCGCAAATAGGCAATGATGTCTTTAATCTCGGCGCGCTCGAAGAAAGATTGTCCGCCGGAAATTACATACGGAATACGTTGCGCGCGCAATTGCTGCTCAAAAACGCGCGCCTGATAATTGCCACGATACAAAATGGCGTAATCAGAAAACTGGGTACGCCGCTCAAAGCGATGGGCAGACAGGCGCGACACCACCCATTCGGCTTCATGGTCGCCATCACGGCAAGTTTGAATGTGGATCGCTTCGCCCTGCCCATGCGTTGACCACAGTTTTTTTTCGAATAACTTCGAGTTATGGGCAATCAACTGATTGGCAGCGCCGAGGATGCGCGATGTCGAACGATAATTTTGTTCCAGCATCACCACTTTCAGGCGCGGATAATCCGCTTTTAACAAGCGCAGATTTTCACTATCGGCACCGCGCCAGGCATAGATGGACTGATCATCATCACCCACCGCCGTGAATGCGTCGCGCCCTTGGGTGAGCAATTGCACCAGCCGGTATTGGCCGCGATTGGTATCTTGATATTCATCAATGAGCAGATGCCATAGCCGCTTTCGCCAACGCTCAGCCACCTCTTCTTGCATGGTGAATAGCGCGACGGGCAGACGAATCAGATCATCAAAATCAACTGCCTGATAAGCCCGCAAGGCGCGTTCATAATCGACATAAAGTTGCGCTGCGCTACTTTCCAGTCCGTCCGTGGCGAGCTCTATGGCGGCATCAGGATTGATGAGTGCATTTTTCCATAACGAAATACGTGACTGCAACAGACGCAATTGCGCTTTATCAATACCGCCCGACAACTCTTGCAATAATCCGGTGGCGTCCGAGCTATCGAGAATAGAAAAACCCGGTTTTAGCCCGAGCGCATTGGCCTCTTGCCGCAAAATACGCACGCCCAGCGCGTGGAATGTGCTGATCATCACCCCTTTGGCTCGCTCGCCTAACAGGCTTTGAGCGCGCGCCTGCATTTCTTTTGCGGCCTTGTTGGTGAAGGTAATCGCTGTGATGTGCGATGGCGCAATGCCGTAATCGCGGATGAGATAGGCAATTTTTTGCGTGATGACGCGCGTCTTGCCTGAACCCGCACCGGCTAATACCAAGAGCGGGCCATCGACATGAGTGACAGCCGC
Organism: Rugosibacter aromaticivorans; assembly: GCF_000934545.1. Classification (GTDB taxonomy): domain Bacteria; phylum Pseudomonadota; class Gammaproteobacteria; order Burkholderiales; family Rhodocyclaceae; genus Rugosibacter; species Rugosibacter aromaticivorans. Next base: position 35,600 of record NZ_CP010554.1, on the reverse strand, counting down.
TTGTTGCGCGGCGTTTAGCGTATGCATAGGAAAAGTCACCGCTTATTTGCCACTTATTTGCCGCGTATTAGCCAATTAATCGCCGTATCACCAGCGCCGACTTTTTAAATCGCGCCAGCAGCGTGGGCTTGGCTGTCGGCGTGATAGCTAGAGCGCACCATCGGCCCGCAGGCGGCATGGGTAAAGCCCATGGCTGTGGCGGCCTGCTCGAATAAGACGAAGGTATCGGGATGCACATAGCGCATGACGGGCAAGTGATGGCCTGAAGGCGCGAGGTATTGGCCGAGCGTGAGCATCTCGACACCGTGGTCGCGCATGTCGCGCATCGTGGCGAGAATCTCTTCGTCACTCTCGCCCAACCCCACCATGAGGCCGGATTTAGACGGGATATGTGCGTGGCGTTGTTTGAATTCCTGCAGCAGGCGCAACGAATGCGCATAGTCGGCGCCAGGGCGAGCCTGCTTGTATAGGCGCGGTACAGTTTCCATGTTGTGATTCATGATGTCCGGTGGCTGCGTGCCGAGGATATCGATGGCTAAATCCAGCCGGCCACGAAAATCCGGCACCAGCACTTCGATTTTGGTGCGTGGCGACAGCGTGCGAATCTGTGTGATGCAATCGACAAAATGCTGCGCGCCGCCATCGCGCAAATCATCGCGGTCGACACTGGTGATCACCACATAATTCAACTTCATCGCGGCGATGGTCTGGGCGAGTTTCAGTGGCTCGTCAATATCCGGCGGTAGCGGTTTGCCGTGGCCGACATCGCAAAACGGGCAACGCCGTGTGCATAAATCGCCGAGGATCATGAAGGTGGCTGTGCCATTGCCAAAGCACTCACCAATATTGGGGCAGGAGGCTTCTTCGCACACGGTGTGCAATTGATGTTCACGCAAAATCTGTTTGATCTCGCCAAAGCGTGTCGCCGAATTACCTGCCTTGACGCGAATCCAGTCGGGCTTTTTCAGCGGCGCGGCGACCGGAATAATTTTGATCGGGATGCGAGCGGTTTTAGCTTCGCCTTTTTGTTTAACAGTCATGGGTTTTCAAGTTTTCCAATTGCTGCATCAACGCTTGAGCCAGCTGTGAGCCGACCTGCGTGATAGTGAGAGTATCGCCTGTCTTGACCAGATCACACAAGCGCGTCACCCGCATGCCCGCATAACCGCAAGGGTTGATTGCCTGATAGGGCACCAAATCCACATTCACGTTCAGCGCCACGCCATGATAACTGCAGCCGCCTTTAATCCGCAAACCCAGGGCAGCAATCTTGGCCCCCTGTACATACACCCCAGGCGCACCCGCCAAACGTGCGGCATTGACGCCATAACCAGCCAACACCTCGATCACTGCCTGCTCGATACGCTGCACGAATTCACGCACTTTGAATTGCCGACGACGCAGATCGAACAACAGGTAGGCCACCACTTGGCCAGGACCATGATAGGTGATCTGTCCGCCACGATCAATCTGCACTACCGGAATGCCAATGTCTTGTAACAGATGTTCAGCCTTGCCTGACAGTCCCTGGGTGAATACCGGCGGATGTTCGCACAGCCAGATTTCATCCGGTGTATCCGAGGTGCGCGTAGCGGTGAATTCTTGCATGGCGGCGAATGTGGGTGCATACGCCACACGGCCCAAAGTGCGCACAATCACAACACTACCTTGACCATCGGATGCGCACCGAGTTCGAGATATAACGCATCCAGTTGGGTTTGCGATGTGGCGCGCACGGTACAGGTAAGCGCAAGATAGTTGCCCGCGCGCGAAGGGCGCATCGTCATCGTGGCAGCGTCAAATTCGGGTGCATGTTTGATCACCACAGAAGCGATGGTCTGCGCAAAATCATCCGCGTGCGCACCCATGATCTTGAGTGGAAAATCACAGGGGAAATCGATCAATGTGGGCTTATCCATGCCGCATCACCCTCGTTTTGTACTCTTGATACCAACCATACATCGCCGCAAACACTGGCCCCGGGGTACCAGCCCATGTGTTGCCAGTCGCCATGCCCTCCACGGCCGGCGTTGCATCGCCGGCGGGCTCCAGCGGCGCGGAGCAGTGCTCCACGCAACCCCGTTTCCGCCCAACTTTTACGCCATCAAGCTGAACAATCGGCAGCACTTCACGCGTGGAAGAAGCCAACCATAACTCATCCGCCGTGCGCGTCTCGGCTTCGGTAATATCCCGCACGCTAACTGGCAAACCGTTTGCTGCGGCAAGCTCCAGCACCACGTCATAGGTAATGCCGGGCAACGTGAGATGGTTTTTGATCGGCGCCAGCAACACGCCGTTCCGCACCACAAAAATCGAAGCGGCGGCGCCTTCGGTCAAAAAGCCATCACGAAACAACACCGTCTCAGCACAACCCGCTGCCACTGCCTGCTGGCGCAACAGGCAATTCGCCAAGAGTGAAGTGGACTTAATATCACAACGCAACCACCGAATGTCCGCCGCAGAAACTGCCGCCACCCCCGCGCTGACTTGCTCTGTGCTGGGCGCATTCATCTGTTCTGCGAGCAGTAACACGGTCAGCACAGGCTCTGCTGGAAAGACGTGATTGCGCACCGCCATCGGCCCGCGTGTCACCTGAATGTAAATAGAATGGTCATCCCATTCAGCGGTGGCAGCAAGGTGGCTCACCAATGCAGTCCATTCTGCCTGGGTGTGCGGGTTGCCTATCTGGATCGCATCGAGGCTGCGGCCGAGGCGGCCCAGATGCTGGTCAAGACGAAACGGGTGGCGCGAATAAACGGGAATGACTTCATACACACCATCACCGAACAGAAAACCCCGGTCCATCACCGAAACCTGCGCATCTTCCGGCGCCAACCACTGACCATTCAGGTACAGCTGAGTACTCACCGGAACCAGAGTACCAAGGTGTCCCACAGCCGACCAAAGAAACCTGCCAGCGGAACTTCTTCCAGCGCGACTACGGGATACTCACCCCAGGTTTGCTCACCCAGCATGAGTTTCAGCGTGCCCACCGGAGTACCGAGGTGTACTGGGCCAAGCAAAGGCTGCCGACTGTCCAGCCGTGCGGTGAGCTTGCCCGCCATCCCGCGTGGTACAGAAACAATCAGGTCTTCAGTGACACCCACTTTGACCGTATTTTGGGCACCCTTGAACACTTTAAACTGCGAGACAGTTTGGTCTTTGCCATACACCTTTACCGCCTCAAAAGCAGTGTAGCCCCAGTTCAGCAAATTGAGCGAATCACGCGCACGCGCCTCGTCCGAAGGCGCGCCTAGCACGACTGAAATCAGCCGTCGCGGCGGGCGCAACGAGGTGGCAACCAAACAATAACCCGCCGCATTCGAATGACCTGTTTTCAGGCCATCGACTGTCGGATCGGCCCACAGCAGACGGTTACGGTTGTACCGGCGGATGCCAGCATAGGTATATTCTTTCACGGCATGCAGGCGATGCATCTCGGGATGATCTCTCACCAGCGCCGCGGCTAGCCGCGCCATATCATGTGCGGTGGAGTAATGCGTAGGCTGCGGGCCATCAAAAAAACCGCTGGCATTAAGAAAGTTGGTATCTTTCAAACCCAACCGCTGCGCTGTGCGATTCATCATGGTGGCAAAGGCCGGCTCGCTACCACCAACCGCCTCAGCCAAGGCGACAGCGGCATCGTTGCCCGACTGAATCACCATACCCTTGAGCAGATCATCCACCAGCACCTGCCCATTAACAGGGATAAAACTGCGCGAACCTTGCGTACGCCAGGCCCGCTCAGAAACGGTGACCGGCTGTTGCAACGAAAGTCGCCTATCCGCCAGCGCTTCGGCGACCAGATACGTCGTCATCATCTTGGTCAACGAAGCTGGTTCAAGCCGCTGTTCCGCATCATGCGCCGCGAGCACTTGCCCGCTGGCGTAATCCATCAATACCCACGCGCGTGCGCTCAAGGCGGGTACGGGAACGGGAACAGGAACCGCAGGCACAGCAACAGCTGGCGTTTGTGCCAGGCTAGCAATCCACGGCAGACAAGCAAACAAAATAACAAGGTGGCGCATATCAGAATCACCGGCTCAAAGACAAAGCCGGATTATATTGTCTGCCGGGGTGCAATGCGCGCTGTGTCTGATCCGCTCGGGTGACGCTTTAATGTATCAAGATCAACCCAGCGGATGGCCACTCAAGCCATATTGCGTGCGGCCGTAATACATCATGTGATCTTCATAGAGCTGGGTGACATGGATGGATACCATCATCAAGTCACGCGCAAACACTTCAACAATATCGCCTTTATACGTAGCGGCTCCACCGAGTAATTCCAATGTACGAAACCCCACCTGCGCGGCTGTTTTAGCGATAGAAGAACGCCAGGCCCCCATGCGACTTTCTTCTAGCGGCGATGCTGACGTGGTGCCCGCGATGCGCCAATCATCAAGCTGCTTGATATACCGCTCGTGCAAGGCTTCCGCTTGTTCAATGTGCGTCACGACTTCGCCCAGATTACGCTGCGCCACAGGCGACTCCCACTCCTGGCCACCCAGCACCACGCGCTGGCGTGAGCGAATTCGGCTATGCAATTCTTTTTGCAGGCGTTGCATGGCGCCAATGCACACCGAATTAAAGCCCAAGGCAAAAGCTGGCATGAACGGTACGCGATATACGGGTTCTGCCGGATCAAACTCGCCCCCGACGGGGGTGTTACTCCCTTTAGCAGTGGCTACGGGTAGCACCCGATACCAGGGTACGAACACGTCTTTGACCGCAATGCCTTTACTGCCTGTGCCGCGCAGACCAAAGGTGTCCCAGTTTTGAATAATCTCGCCTTCGGAGACTTTAATCGTCACCAGACACGGTTGTGGACCAGTTGTGGTACCGGGCACATCGACAATGGCACCCAGACCAATCCATTCACAAAAATCAATGCCGCTACCCCAGTTCCACTGGCCGCTTAAGCGTACACCGCCTTCAACATATTCCACCTTGCCAATGGGGAAAAAGATGTCCGCAACAAATTTATCAGCAGAATAAATTTCTTCACGCCCCTTGGGAGGCAGTAGCGCTACCCAGGTTTCGTGCAGCGGCATGAAGTAGGTTACCCAAGCACCCGAAACACTGTGCTGCGCGACAGTTCTGATGACTTCCGATAATGTCCGGTGGGTCATGCCAAAACCACCATAGCGCTTGGGGCGCAGCAAGCGGTGTAGCTGGGTTTCATGAATGGCATCTTTGAGCTTGGTAGAATAACCGCCCTTGCGATCGGCTTCGAACAATTCAGCTTCGGCGACTTGACCGACATATTCCGCCCGTTTAATCGCTTCTTCGTGAGTCAATTGCGTCATCTTTGATACTCCATCATTTTGGCTATTGTGGTTGCTGCAAGTTCAACAATAAAAACGGGGGCTCGCGCTCCCGTTTTGTTGGGTGGCACTTCGTTAAAATTAGTCTCCGCCGCGCAGATTTTGCACTTGGAAAATGCTTGCCGGGTTTTTAGCCGGATCAATTTCACCGCGGAAACGAATCATGGTGCAGTGGTTGGATTGCAAATCTATCATAGAGCCTGAATCATCCAGCGGAATACCCGACCCTTTGTTGATCGGCAAATGGAAATCGGGGTGCGCCTTGCCAATCGTAAATGCTTTCCAGACATCACCCTTGCGATCATATACGGTTGAAATCGACGGGGTCATGATCTGCGCATCAAGATAAATAATGCGCTTGCTGATGGGGTGGCCCGTATCTATTGGCCGGCCTTCGAGCACATGCACCTTGCGTAACTGCCAGATCACATCCGGCATGCATTTGCCCTTGCCGGTCGCCCCGATATAGCCATAACCATCCGGATCCTTGAAGTTAGGATCCATCTTCATCTGGTTATGTTTGTAATACGGCATCAGCGCATTTTTGGTTTCGATAAATTTCCACTTGTAATCAGATACGCGGCCGTTGTAGCCTTCGAAGTCCTCGATCATCAGATCAGACCCCAGGAACGAGTCGGTCGTCTGACCCGTAGCCAAGCGGCGTACGCGACGCTGGAAGCCCAGGTACAGATAAGCATCCGTACGCTTGGTGTCATCTTCATAGGCTTGCAGCAACAATTGGGTATTTTTCAGATCCAGTGGCTCGAATACCTTGACATAGGTGCCGCGATACAGCGCCGAAGGGTTCGGGGTGATATTCGGAATCGGCGGGTTAGACGTGCGGTGCATGAAGTTGAGGAAGTTGAACTGGAACTTGATGGTGCGCTCGATCGCGCCCGTATTGGCATTGATATATTGCCAGTAGAATGGATAGATAATTCCACCATCACCCCAGTTCAAGGCATATTTAAAATTCCAGGCCAGTTTTTCACCCGCCCTCGGGTCCGATTTTGAAGGTTGCTGCGGGAAGGGGCGTCCAGCGACAAAACCTTCAATCGTTGTGCCCAGCTTGACCTTGTCCGTATATAGTTTTGTGGCTTCCATATATGGCTTGGGCAGCGGCATATCAAAGGTTTCACCGATGGGCATTTCAAACCAGCCGTCTTTGATCAATTTGTAATGCGCCGGGCTCAAAATTTCTTTGAACTGATCCACATTGCCTTTGTTAATGACTATGCCAGGCTTAAGGCCCGGGAAAGTCGGGAAGCCTTTTTTGTAGGGGAAGAACGCTTCGTCCAGCTCGGCATCCGTAATGGCATGCGCTGATTGGACGAGCAATGCGGCAGCGCAGGCAGCCACAATTTTTAATGTGCGCGTGTTTGCTTTGATCTTCATTGCATAACCTCTCTTGTGTAAGAACTCATGGTTTTAATAGCGTTTAGGTGACTGTCGGGCTGGTTTTACGCGATGGCTTGCCGTCTCACCAGCGCCGACTTTTCATGGGCTATCAGAACTTGTATTTCAAGTTGAATTGGATTTCGTCTTCTCTCCATGCGGCACCAATCGGGCCCGCACGGAAAGCGCCGCCCGGCACAAGACCGCTGAGACCAAAGGCACCCGGGCCTGTTTGGCCAGGGTATTGACCATAAGGCAGGAATGAGCCGGAATCCCGCTGGTCGGCAACATATAGCCGCTTGTCGTCCGCCAGGAATTTGAAATTCGCCCCAACGCTCATTGTCAGATTGTCCGAATAACGGTACGAGACAGACGGTGCCACCGCAAACGCATGGGCTTTGAAGTCACGCGCCAACACGATTTGCGGGTTCAGACGCGCGTTCCACAGCGAGGCGCGGATAAGCATTGTGCCAATGAAGTTGTTCGCCCAGTCGCCCATGCCTACTTTTCCATAGGGGCGATCATATAGCTCGTGGTCAAAAATATGCTGGTAAAAGAGCTGACCAGAAATCAGTGTGGCTTCGGTTTCATTGATCCATGAAATCATGGTCGGTCGATCCAGACCAATGACCGAACGGAACACGCGGTTTTTGGAATAACCCGAAGCCTGCGCCGAATTACCAAACTCTTCACCATGGGTCAGCGCCGCTTCCAGACGCACGGCCAGACTGGCTTCCGGAATCTGGAAGTCGGCCGAACCACCGAGCAAGCTGACGCGGGGATAGACCAGATCAAACGCAATCAGGTTGGATGTGTCAACGATGGCGCCCGTGAATGGATTGATTGCCCCGGTGTTAAACATATGCAGGCTGGGCAATTGTGAGCGATACGTCAGTCCATTGAGCGAGAAGCTCACGCCATTGGCAGTGACGCCTTCCCATTTAATACCCAGTTGGGTGTTTTTAAACGACCAGTCGGGCAGCTCGACATTGCGAATACCAATGGTGTGCGGGCCAAAGTCTGTCGACAAGAAGGCGCCATTGCCCGCGCCACTCGGCAATCCGGGCGTCGGCGGAACGACATTGGCAAAGTTGCCGACCGTGCCACCGTAATCCCACAGAGTCTTGAACCCACGCAGGATACAACCGGCATCCAGCGCCACATTGGGTGTGCCGCATTGACCCAGGTTATTCGGACGGAACTGATCAAAGTTCCACACCACCGAGATATTACGATCCTGGAAGGTATCGCTTGCACCCATGCGATATTCCGCTTGCAAAATCCACATTGGAATGCGGATGTCTTGCAGTTCGTCATAGATGCTGTTGCGCGAAAAGTCGACCGGATTGATGACATCCAGCACGCGGAACAAGTCGGTACGCCCCCACACCACCTGCTGCTTACCGAGTTTCACAAACACTTGTTTGCCATCGTCCAGGTCATAGGTTTTTTTGACATAAAACTCGCGAATGAAGTCGAGCTTATTATTGAACTCGGGCGCTTCCAGCTCGCTCTGTTTTTTGTCGCCATAGCCGCCAAAGTCGACGCAACCGCGACTATCGACATTACACGGCCGAACGGGCACAGCCACTTGGACCCCATTGGGGTTGGTTGCCCAGCGGTCAAACATCAAGCGCAAACCCTGATTCGGGCTATAGGCTAAAGGAATAAGTGCCGCTGGATTAAGTGGTGTTGCGGGGTTGGCAATGACACCGGGTGTCGTTGAGTTAAAGCCAAACACGTTGTTTGTCAGCCCCAGTAAACCTGCTGCTGTCGCGTTGTTTACAGTCCCTTGACCATAAGGCGTCATTGAAGAAGGGGCGCCCAGCAGTGGCGCAGCAGAGCTTTCCAACGCCACTGCACCGCCTGCATTTTCGCCATATTCATCTTTGTTTAACCGATACACCCCATCAAAAGTGCCCCTGAAGATGCCATGAAATGCCCAACCATCGGACAGTTTCTTATCGGCTTCTGCTTGCAGGGTATTGCGGAACTTGGAAAGACCGACCCGGTCGCCGGTGTTGTCTTTTCCTCGGAAATACGTGGCATTTTCATAAAAAACATCCACCTTCCACGGGCTGGAACTTTCGCCCAGCGCGGGCAGGCTGTCTTCCGCGTGTGCGGGTGGAACCAGCGTGGCGGCGGCCAGGCATAACGACAGCATGGTCGCTGTTTGGCGGAGAAGACTTCCCCGTTTCTGCTTGTGCATTGCTTTCCCCCTTCAAAGGTTAACTTAACTGCCTGCCTGTGCCAAATGCCCTTTATCGGATGATCGATAAGCAACTGAGCGCTTAGCAGACAGACGGTTGCATGAACAACTGCTTTAATGTTTAAAAACGTTTAAAAACAAAAAAATCAAACTGTTTCTTAAAAAGAATAGCTTAACTTCCCTCCCTCAATCCGCTAAATCCTGCGGAAAAAATGACACCCGCTTTTTTTATATTTAAGTTTTCTGCCCGCAGTTAAAGCTGTGGGCAGAAAACGCGCCTGTGTTATACCTTCTCTTGAATCACACCGTCACCATCCACTTCGGTGGCTGTCACAAAATGCGGTTTAAATACAACACACCAAGCAGGCACAATAAACATGGCGGCTACCGCATTCACAACTAGCATGAACGACAGCAACATGGCTGTATCTGACTGAAAGCGCAGATGCGACATGAAGATCCACAGAATCACGCCAGCAATGAGCGTGGCGGCCGTAAAGCTCACCGCATAACCGGTGGTGGCAACTGCATTGATCACGGCTTTATGAATATCGCGTGAATGGGCGAATTCCTCACGAATACGATCCATGAAGTACACCGCGTAATCGATACCCACCCCAACGCCCACAGTAATTACTGGCACCGTATTCACGTTGATGCCAATATTTTTCCAGCCCATATAGGCGTAGGTCATGGCGGTGGCAAACAGCATGGGGAATATCATCAGCCAGCCAGCGTGCAGCGACTGGTAATACACAGCAACCAGCAAGAAAGAAAGCAGCAGCACGGTTGGGATGATGATCATATGATCGCGATGCAACGCCTGGTTAACCGCTGCGTTCACCCCGATGATGCCGCCAGCAAGCTCTACATGCACACCCGGCACCTCGGCTTCGATCATCTTCTTGCCTTCGAGCGCCATGGCCGTGGCACGGCTGATGGTGGTGGCCTTGTGATCTTTATAATAAAAGACGACGTTAGCTTCAGTCTCTTCCGGCGTGATGAACTCTTTTAATGCGCCGGGAATAGGGCTTGAGGCCATGTAGGCAAACATGAGGCCGCCACTTTCTGCGGCGGTTGACGGTGTTTGCATCCAGCGTGGGTCATCACTGTGCGTCAAGCGGTTGAAGACCCGCACTACCATCGGCAATGCCTTGGTGCCGCCTACCGAGGGATCGCTCATCATATGCGCCTGAAAGCGTTCAATCGCTGCCATGACGGCTGGTTTTTTAATGCCGCCAGGCTCATCGGTGCGGATGATGATATTGAGTTCTTCTGAGCCAGGGAAGCGCTCGTTAATCGCCTTGGTTGACAGGTTAAAGTCGTGATTGCGCGCTAACAGCGGCGATCCCGGTTCGGATTCACCAATCTGAACGCGGCTGATAAAGGCATAAGAAGCCGCCATCCCCAGGAAGGTAACGAGCAGGATCACACGTGCGCCGGTGGTAGTTCCGCCGGTGTACTGCATGAAGGTGCCGAGCGCTTTGCGCACAACCACATTACCGTTGGCGGTTTTCTTAGGCTGCGGCAATACGCTCAAAGCCAGCGGAATCATGAAATGCACGGTGAAAATAACCGAGAAGCCCCAGAAGCCAGCCGCCGCACCCAACTTGGTGTTAAACGGCGCAGTACCGAGCATCAGTACGGTAATCCCGATGGCGTCCACAATAATCGCCAGTGAACCTGGGCGGAACAGCGCTTCCAGAGTTTTGCGTGCGGAAAGGGCTGCATTTTTATGCACATCAAGCTCTTCGTAGTACCGCGAAACGAGCTGGGTGCCGTGCGACATGGCACGAGCGGCAATCAAGAATGGAATCGGCAAACTCAAGGGCTCGAGATTGATACCCATCGCCGCCATGAAACCCAACCCCCACAGCGTAGAGAGCGCAATGCCCAATAGCGGCAGGGCAATACCATAGAGACGACGATAGTAAAGAATCAACAGCGTTGCCAGCAAAACCGCCGTCCAGGCGAGAATTGCAACCATCTCGGGCAAGTAGGTGTACACCCAGGCAGTGAGTACCGGGTTGCCCGTGACATAAATCTTGTGCCCGGGGCTTGCTAAAGAATCGCGCAAAGCTTTCAGCTCGGTGAAAAACTTAGGATAATTGACATTGCCTTCGTTAAGCTGCCCGCGGATCAGCGCTGCTTTAAGGTCAGGGGAAACCAAAAGACCATACACCGCCGGATCAGCCAGAATATCAGCCTGTAATTTAGCCAGGCGTTCTGGTGTGTATTTTGGCTCCTGGCTATCGTAGTAAAGCTCTGAAACAAACCCACCCTCTGGTGAGAGTGAAACCTTACGCACCGTGCGATGCGCAAGTGAGCTAACCAAGTTGTGATTAACGCTAGGCAAATTATCGACACCTTGCGTTGCCTTGTGAATCAAGGCCAGCGTTTGTTCGTTAAAGATGGTACCTTTTTCAACTTCAATGGCCATGATGACCGAATTAGCGCCACCGAAGTTCTCTTTCATCCGGTTATACACTTGGATGTAAGGGTGCTTTTGCGGCAGCAGATCATTAAAGTCACTGTAAATTTGCAATTTCGGCACCTGCCAGGCAAACGCTGCCGTAATAATGCCAACCATTGCAAGAACAATTTTCGGGTTGGCAAACAGCCAATCCTCGCCGCGATGAAGGAAATGGGTCAATTTATCGCGAAAACCTACGAATACTCGTGTAACCATAATCTTTGGTGACTCCGGTTAATTGCTTTATTGATTGATTAATTATTGTTTTGCTAGCACAGGGCGCAGCAATCCGGCCGGGCCCCCAATGAGCAGGCTGTCACTGCCCTCAAGCGTGGCACCGCCACCGAGGAAAACAGGAATCGCATCGGGGTAAGTTACCGGCTGCCAAGTATCGCCCTCTAGACGCGCTACCGTGCCACGAGCACCGACGCCATACGGTGTACCTTTGTGCAGGAACAAGCGATACAGCGGGGCCCCTGCTTTGCTGTCTTTAAGCTCCCAGGTTTTACCGCCATCCTTGGTTTGCCGCATCTGACCAGCTACACCTGAAACCCAGCCGGTGTTTTCGTCAGTAAACAACACGTCATAGGCGTAAAAGTCAGGGGATACCGGGGTCAGCTTCTGCCAGGTTTCGCCGCCGTCGTCTGTTCTCAGTACCAGGCCAAATTCGCCCATGGCAACGGCACGTTTTTCATTAACCCAGCGCAGGGTGGTAATTTGTGCATCCTGCTGGTTATCAATGACACGCCAAGTTTTGCCCTGGTCACTACTTTTAGCAATGGTTGCAAAGGTACCCGCAACCCACCAGGCACCAGCTTTGTCACAGGAAATGGTCAAGCCAGTTTGGGGAGCTTCGAGTTTATGCGAAGCCCATTTTTGGCCGCCAACATCACTACTCCAGACACGGCCATAAAAATCGAGGGCGAGAAAACTGCCATCCGGGCAGGCCGCCATATCAACGATAGAAGCCAAAAAGGGTTTATCAAGTGACTGGCGCGCCCAGGTTTTACCTGAATCGGCAGAAGTGATGACCGCGCCGCTTTGTGTCCCCACGGCGACATGGGTGCCATGGGTTGCGATGGCCTGCATGATATCGCTGCGCTGTATGGGTTTGGCGCGCTCCGCTTGCACTGCGGTGAGATCCGCTTCGCCGCTGCAGCCACTCAAGCCGGCAAGCAGTGCAGCGCATGCCAAGCTAATCGTAGAGGTTTTGATTTTCATAGACGGTTTGTTTGGTTGATAAATATGATTCAAATAAAAAATCGAATCAGGCGGCTCACAGGCAATGGACTTAACAACGGCCGCACTCATTCGGATGGTCAGCGAGCACTGAACAAGCTGCTCTCATATCAGCAGGGTCAAGAAGCGACGAACTACTCCCTCTCGTTTTATATTTTTTACATCCTTTACAACTTTTTCGACACGGGCCGAGCATCGCGACAACTAATATATGAAATGACTAATAATGAAATGACTAATAAGGACGAATAGCGATAGCAAATGCCACAGAAAAACATGTTCAAGCCACACACTTGTAGAAGACAGGTAACAGGCCGGCGTAGGTTAACACGCACCGGCGCCTCAAGACAAGACCTTGCACCGGGTTTTTATGCATTTTCGAAAAAAAACACCCTCTTTTTCAATATGTTGCAGAGCAACATTTTTAGATTTGGGGATTTTGCCCCCTCGTTACCGTTGCACGGCGATAGCGTTCATCCCAAAGCTTTCGCGCACCTGACTCCCTGCTTGTTGGGCAGCGGCGGCATCTGCCCATGGACCCAGTTGAACACGGAACAAACCGCCCGCGGTATCGATCACCAGCTTGTCACCGAGTGCGCCTAACTCCCGCGCCATGTGGGCCCGTAGAGCTTCGGCATTATCACGATTACCAAACGCGCCAATCTGGATGAAATACCCCTGGGTACGATGCATTTCAGGCAGCGGTGCGGCTGCGGTGTTCAACGATGCGCTACGGATTATCGGTTGCGTAACCGGTTCGCCCCTCGGTACCGTTGAAATAGCGATCGCCGTTGCCTGTTTCGGCAGAATGCTTTCCAGTTCGACTTGGGTGCTGCCTTGCTCCAGGTACCCCAGTTTGTACGCCGCCGTCCAGGAAAGATCAATCACGCGATCAGCATGAAACGGGCCGCGATCATTGACGCGCAGAATCACCGATTTTCCATTGCGCTGATTAGTCACTCGAACATACGAAGGAATTGGCAGCGTGGGATGCGCGGCAGTCATGCCGTACATATCGTAAGGTTCGCCGCTAGAGGTTTTCTGACCGTGAAATTTACGACCATACCAGCTGGCAATGCCGGTTTCTTTGTAAGCGGTGCGTTGGTTAAGCGGCACATAGTCTTTTCCCAGTACCGAATATGCTTTGTTGGCAAAGCGGTGCAAAGGTTCATCGCGCGGTATGGCATCTGGGATAGCGTCAATATTTTCAGGCGGGTTATCTCCCGGGCCGTCATCTTTGTAATAGCCGCCCCCCTGCTTGGTCACAACACTGGGTGCCTTCGGACTTGCGGGCCTAAAAGTCGGCGCTGGTGATACGGCGGGAGCGGGGCTTGCGCTGTGATCAATCACCAGTCTAGGTGGTTGCGAACCACAGGCGGCGAGAAGCAGCGAAAGCAGAACGATTAGCGCAGAAGCAGCGCAGTCCGGGCGCCGCCGCTCCCCAAGCCTGGATGGCATGCGCCGGAGGCGCCATCCGAGGTGGGGGTGGGCGGGGCGGGTGTTCATTTCTGCACCAACATGCGGTTTTTGTGAATCGACATCAATATGCCGATACCGATAAACAGCGTCACCAACGAGGTGCCACCGTAACTCACCAGCGGTAGCGGTACACCGACCACCGGCAAAAGACCGGAGACCATGCCGATATTGACAAAGGCATAGGTGAAAAAAATCATCGTGATCGACCCAGCTAGCAGACGGCCAAAGAGTGATGTGGCTTGGGCCGCGATCATGAACCCGCGACCAATCAAAAAGCCATACAGGGTCAGGAGTACTACGTTGCCCAGCAAGCCAAATTCTTCAGCGAACACAGCAAAGATAAAATCGGTATGGTGTTCGGGTATGAATTCAAGTTGCGCTTGCGTGCCTTCTCGCCAGCCCTTGCCAAAAATTCCCCCTGAGCCGATTGCGATGGTGGATTGAATAATGTGAAAACCTTTGCCGAGCGGATCTTTTTCCGGATCTAGCAGCGTCAAGATGCGATTGCGTTGATAGTCGTGTAAAAAGCTCCAGGCCACGGGTGCTGCGGCCAGCGCGGTGAGCGCCATACCGGCAAGGATTTTCCATGACAGCCCGGCAAAGAAAATCACATAAAAGCCGGCAGCTAAAACCAGCACTGCCGTGCCCAAATCCGGTTGACGCATGATCAATCCGACAGGCACCAACAACAGCAGAGCAGCGATAAAGAAGTCAAACAACCGCAGACGCGTTGTGCGCTGATGAAAAAACCAGGCGAGCAACAGCGGCATGGCAATTTTCATAATTTCGGAAGGCTGCACACGCATAAACCCTAAATTCAGCCAACGCCGTGCGCCTTTGGAGATGTCGCCGAACAAGGCGACTGCGATCAACAAGCCAATGCCAATTAGGTAAACCGGCACAGCCACACTGGCGAGTCGTTGAGGAGGTAATCCGGCCACAAAGCGCATGATGACCAATGCCAGTGTCATATTCGTCAATTGCGAGCCGATGCGTTCAGGTGAGGCGCTCCCCATGACGCCCACCGCGAGTAATAAAAGCAATCCACAGATGCCCAGCAGCGGCCAATCCAGCGGAGCGATCAATCGCTGCCACCAGGCACGTACCTTAAGATGAAAGACTTGCTTCATTCGTCGTCTCTTTCGACCGCGGCTTCATCCACAGGCGCAGGTGCTTGTGGCCGTTTGCCCAGAAGGTAGTAATCAAATATCTGACGCGCAATTGGCGCGGCAGCCTGGGCGCCAAAGCCACCATTTTCGACGAGAACAGCCAACGCAATTTTAGGCGAATCTACCGGCGCAAAGGCAATGAACAAGGCATGGTCGCGCAGTATCTGCTTGATTGCATGATGTTTGTAATCTGCACCTTTAAGCGAAAAAACCTGGGCCGTGCCGGTCTTGCCTGCGGACGCATATTCCGCACCCGCAAACGCGCGCGCGCCAGTGCCTTCTTTGTTGACACCGACCATAGCCTGCTTGATGACGTCAATATGCTCAGGGTTCAAGTCGATTTTCTTCAATGGCTGCGGTTCGATCAATTTGCGCGCGCCGGTGCGGCTATCGGTAATAAATTTGACCAAATGCGGGCGAAACATAATGCCATTGTTGGCCAGCGTCGCGACCGCCTGCGCAAGCTGGATCGGTGTATAGGCGTTGTAGCCTTGACCGATGCCGATGGAGATGGTTTCACCGGCATACCATTTCTTTTGTTCGGGGTTTTTGAAGCGTTTTTTCTTCCAGGCTGTTGAGGGCAAAATACCTTCCGACTCTCCTTCGATATCAATACCTGTGCGGCTACCGAACCCGAACTCGGCCATGAAGCGTGCAATATTATCTATGCCCAAGTCATTGGCCAGCATG
The DNA here is from genome assembly GCF_000934545.1 of Rugosibacter aromaticivorans. Lineage (GTDB taxonomy): Bacteria > Pseudomonadota > Gammaproteobacteria > Burkholderiales > Rhodocyclaceae > Rugosibacter > Rugosibacter aromaticivorans. The sequence continues at coordinate 19,619 of NZ_CP010554.1, read as the reverse complement.
TAGTAATAGGTATCGCACGATTCGACGATGGACCTATACATATCTACCGTGCCGTGGCCACCCTTTTTATCATCGCGGAAAGTATGGTTGCCAAACGTGTAATAGCCCGGGTCGAAAATTGTTTGTTCTGGTGTGCGTTTGCCATACGTGAGCGCAGCCAGTGCCATGAAAGGTTTGAAGGTTGACCCCGGCGGATACGCTCCATTGAGCGCCCGATTCACCATGGGTTTATCGGGTGACTCATTCAGCACTTTCCAGCTTTGTGTATCAATACCGTCGACAAACAAATTCGGGTCGTAGTTTGGCATGGAAACCAGCGCCAGAATACCGCCGGTTGAGGGCTCTATGGCGACCAACGCACCTTTTCTATCGCCAAAAGCCTGCTCTGCAATACGTTGCAATTCAGCATCCAGGGTGAGCGTCACATTGTTGCCAGGCACAGGCGCTGTACGCGCCAGCGTACGTACCGCGTGCCCGCCAGCATCCACTTCGACTTGCTCAAAACCCGTGACGCCATGCAGCTCAAATTCGTAATGCTGCTCCAGACCGGTTTTACCAAAGTGATCAGTGCCACGATAATTGGCTTCTTGATCAGCTTCTTCGATTTTTTCCAGATCACGATCCGTGATGCGTCCGATGTAGCCCAGGGTACTAGAGGCAAAGGCCCCCTTAGGATAGTGTCGAAATAACCGCGCCTTGACATCCATGCCGGGAAACCGATAGCGCCGGGCAATGAATTTTGCAACCTCTTCATCCGTCAACCGCGAACGAATAGGCAGCGATTCGAAACCCTTGCTCTCTTCCAGCAATTTTTTAAAGCGCTTGCGGTCTTTGGGCTGAATATCGATCACGGTGGCCAGATTATCAATAGCACGTTCGAGGTTATCAATCTGAGCGGGTGTAATTTCCAGCGTGTAAGCCGAGTAGTTATTTGCCAGTTGCAGATTATTCCGATCAACGATCAGGCCACGACTAGGTGTAATGGGTACCAGAGAAATACGATTGTCTTCTGCGCGCGTCTGGTAATACCCATATTGAACAATTTGCAACCAAACAAAGCGTAGCAAAAGCAAGACGAACCCGAGCAAAACAAAGCCGCCAGCTACGGCCAGGCGCGAATGGAATTGATCCAGCGCATTGTCATCTTGAGTGATTTCCATCGCAGGTTAAATTGGCCGGTCAAAATCTTTTTCTTGGGGCTGAAACTGGGGCGCAAGCAGCAGGTAAGTCAGCGGGTACCAAAAAAGCGCGGCAATGACGCTGGAAAAAAACCAACCAAAGCCAGGGAAGTTAGCGCCACCGAGCATACGGGCGAATAGCATGATGAGCTGCTCACCCAGGAGTAGCAACAGAACATGCAGTGCCTGCTGCGCCAACGGAAACCATAGCACGCGCCGCGATAACCCGGCGGCAGCGAAGGCGAGAAACACATATGCCAACGCATGCTGCCCCATGACACTAGCATCGACAACATCCATAAACAGCCCAAGAATAAACCCGGCACCCATGCCAACCTTCAAAGGCTGGTGCAAACACCAAAAAGTTAACACCAGGGCTACCCAATCAGGAATACCAGGAAAGTAACCGAAAGGAATCATGTTAAGAAGCAACGCCGCACATAAGGTCGACACAATGAACCAGTTTTTGGCCGGCAAAAGAATTCGCCGCATGGAATGTGTTGGCTGCATTACTCCTTCTCCTTTCTTCCAAGTTTTGATTTTTCAGGTGCGGGCACCTCGGTCTGCGGCAATGCCAACGGTGTGCGCGATTCAAGTACCAGCACAAGCCCATGATGCTCAATTCCCGCGATTGGGTCACAGAAAATGCGGGCGAAAACATAGGCATTGTCGTGGTTAATCCTGATCACTTTAGCCACGGGCAAGCCTGCCAGATAAATTCCATCGAGACCAGAAGTCACCAAAATATCGCCAACCTGAACATCTGCATCGCTGGCCAAAAAGCGGAGCTCCAAGCGACCATTCCCTGTGCCAGAAAGTATCGATCGCAAGCCGTTACGCTGCACCTGTACAGGGATGGCTTGTTGCTTATCGGTCAACAATGACACTTCCGCTGTGCGCGGGAAACTGCGAACCACTTGGCCTATGACACCACGCTCATCCACGACGACTTGGCCCGCCTGTATGCCTTGCTGCAAACCTTTGTCGATAATGACATGACGCGAAAATGGGTCGCGCGCTGCGTAAATAATCTCGGCAATCTGCCCATTCACTGGCTGGCGCATTCGCATATCGAGCAAAGCACGCAGGCGCTGATTTTCGTCTTCCAGATGACGTTGTCGCAGCAACAGTTTGGCTGCCTTCATGCGCTGCTGTTGCAAATATTCATTTTCTGTTTGAAGAGCGGACTGTCGTATAAAGTAACGCCCGATATTGCCTGCTGCCTGAATTGGCAACCAAGCCGCGCGTTGAATCGGCCAGACGATAGTCGCCATGGTCAGGCGCGTCCATTCCAGGGTGTGAAAGCGCAAGTCCGCGATCAAGAGAATGATGGATATCGAGACGAAAAAAAACAGCCGCACAAGTGGTGCCGGGCCCCGGTTAAAAAAGGGTGGCGGAGCATGACCAATCGCGGACATCAGGCAGGTGGTGTTCCCGGAAATAAATAGTCGGGTGCACCATAAGTGGTACACCATAAAACAAACTACACGGAAAGCGAATTATTCAGTGGCGAAAATACTACCAAGTTTGTCCATCTTTTCCAGCGCAAGTCCCGAGCCGCGCGCAACGCAGGTCAATGGATCATCCGCTACGATCACTGGCAGCCCGGTTTCTTCCGCGAGCAGGCGATCCAGGTCTGTCAACAGCGCACCGCCACCTGTGAGCACCATGCCGCGCTCGGCTATGTCCGAGCCAAGCTCTGGCGGCGTTCTTTCCAATGCATCCTTGACTGCTCTGACAACATGATTAAGCGGCTCAGACAAGGCTTCAAGCACTTCGTTAGAGGAAATAGTGAATTTGCGTGGAATACCTTCGGCTCGATTGATGCCCGAAACTTCCATTTCCCTGACTTCGTTTCCTGGAAACGCTGAACCTATGGTTTTTTTGATGAACTCCGCCGTGTTTTCACCGATCTGCATGCCGTAGTTGCGGTTGATGTAGGAGATGATCGACTCATCAAATTTATCACCTCCCACGCGCACCGAGTTGGCATAGACCATGCCGCCCAGCGAAATTACGCCTACTTCGGTGGTGCCACCACCGATGTCCACGACCATGGATCCGGTGGCGTCCGTCACCGGCAAGCCAGCGCCCAGCGCTGCAGCCATTGGCTCTTCGATCAGATACACCTGTGAAGCGCCGGCACCCAGGGCGGATTCGCGAATCGCACGGCGCTCTACCTGCGTTGAGCCGGAGGGTACACAAATAATAATGCGTGGCGAGGGCGAGAGCAAACGCGATTCATGTACCCGCCGGATGAACTGCTTGAGCATTTGCTCGGTAACGGTGAAATCGGCAATGACACCGTCTTTTAGCGGGCGGATGACCGAGATCTCTTTCGGGTTGCGTCCCAGCATCGACTTGGCTTCATGGCCAACCGCCTGAATGGTTTTTTTGGCATTAGGGCCGCCCTCAATACGAATAGCAACAACCGAGGGCTCATCAAGCACAACCCCTTTGCCGCGTGCGTAGATGAGCGTGTTGGCGGTGCCCAGGTCAATGGCCAGATCATTGGAGAAGTAGGAGCGCAAGAAGTTAAACATAGTGTTCCTAATTGGAGGCCTTGCCCAAATCGTGGCTGAAACAGGCAAAGGCGAAAAAGAAGGTGCTTATAATACCTTATCTTGGTGCCAGGCTTAACTGGGTCGCCTCGCTCAATTCTTAAATTTAAATCTTAACTATCGCCATTATGTCATTGAATCAAGAAGGTGTCGGTCGTATCGCACGGCTCGCCCGAATTGAACTTTCTGCCGCCGAATCCCTCGCCACGCAGGATCAGCTAAACGGTATTCTCGGCTTCATTGCGCGCTTGCAGGCCGTTGACACCACCGCCATCGAGCCGATGGCGCATGCCATCGGCGTGGTGCAACGCCTGCGCCCCGATCTCGTAACCGAAACAGATCGCCGTGCTGATTTTCAAGCGGTAGCGCCGGAAGTTGAAGGCAGTCTTTATCTGGTTCCGAAAGTGATCGAATGATCAACGCCAGCCTGAAAGAATTATCTGCCGCACTGGCGCAGAGGAAGATTTCTGCGGTTGAACTCGCCACGCTTTTTCTTGACCGCATGGAGCGCCTGAACCCGACGCTGAATGCGTTTATCACCACCGACCGTGACAAGACGCTGGCCCAGGCACGGTGCGCAGATGAGATACGAAAAGTCGGCGCTGGTGACACGGCGGCATCGTTGTCCGATACACCCTTGAACGGCATTCCGCTGGCGCACAAAGACATTTTTTGCACGCAGGGCTGGCGCACCACCTGCGGCTCGAAGATGCTGGCCAATTTCGTCTCGCCCTATGACGCGCATGTGGTCGAGCGCTTTGCCGCTGCTGGCATGGTCACGCTGGGCAAGCTCAACATGGACGAGTTCGCCATGGGCTCGTCGAACGAAACATCTTTTTTCGGCCCGGTAAAAAACCCGTGGGATGTCTCCCGCGTGCCGGGCGGCTCATCGGGCGGTTCGGCTGCTGCCATTGCAGCGCGGCTGGCGCCAGCGGCCACGGGTACCGACACCGGTGGCTCGATTCGACAGCCGGCGGCCTTGTGCGGCCTGACCGGCCTCAAACCCACCTATGGTGTGGTTTCGCGCTATGGCATGATCGCTTTTGCTTCCAGCCTCGATCAAGCCGGACCAATGGCCAAGAGCGCCGAAGACTGCGCGCTGATGCTGACCGCAATGGCCGGGTTCGACACCCGCGACTCAACGTCGCTGGAACGCCCCGCTGAGGATTACAGCCGCCATCTGAATCAACCGCTGACCGGTCTGAAAATTGGCTTGCCAAAAGAGTTTTTTGGCGATGGCATGGATACCGATGTGCGTGCAGCGGTCGAAGCGGCACTGGCTGAATACCGCAAACTTGGCGCAACGACAGTTGAAGTCAGCCTGCCCCATTCGGAATTGTCCGTACCGGCTTATTACGTGATCGCCCCCGCCGAGGCCAGCTCGAATCTCTCCCGCTTCGACGGCGTACGTTACGGCTATCGCGCACCAGACTACGGCGATCTGGCCGATATGTATTCAAAAACGCGGGCGCAGGGTTTCGGTGCCGAAGTGAAACGCCGCATCCTGATCGGCACCTATGTGCTGTCGCATGGCTATTACGATGCTTATTACCTCAAAGCGCAAAAGATCCGCCGTCTCATCGCCGCCGACTTTACCGAGGCATTCACGCAGTGCGATGTCATCATGGGCCCAACATCACCCTCGGTTGCTTTCGCCTTCGGCGCGAAGAATGCCGATCCGGTGCAAATGTATCTCTCCGATATTTACACCATCTCGACCAATCTCGCCGGGTTGCCGGGCATGTCGCTGCCGTGCGGGTTTGGCAACGCTCAGTTGCCAAATCCGATGCCGGTCGGCCTGCAAATTATCGGCCGCTGGTTTGACGAGGCCAGAATGCTCAATGTCGCCCATCAGTATCAGCAAGTCACTGACTGGCACATGCGGATGCCGGAGGGTATGGCATGAGTGCAACCATGAATACACCCAAGTGGGAAGTCGTTATCGGCCTGGAAACCCACACCCAGCTAAAAACGCAGTCGAAAATTTTTTCCGGCAGCAGCGTCGCGTTTGGCGCGCCACCCAACGCGCAGGCCAGTGCAGTGGATATCGCCTTACCTGGCGTTTTGCCGGTGCTAAACCGTGAAGCCGTTGTCTGCGCTATCAAGTTTGGTCTTGCCATTGGCGGAAAAATTGCGCCGCGCTCCATTTTCGCCCGCAAGAATTATTTCTATCCCGATCTGCCCAAGGGCTATCAGATCAGCCAGTTTGAAACTCCGGTCGTCTCTGGGGGCGGGTTGCTGATAAAGGTCGGCGCTGGCGAGACGGCAAACGAGAAGTTCGTTAACCTCACGCGTGCCCATCTGGAAGAAGACGCGGGCAAATCGCTGCATGAGGATTTTCATGGCAAGACCGGCATTGATTTGAATCGCGCCGGCACGCCACTGCTGGAAATTGTTTCTGAACCCGACATGCGTTCCTCTGCCGAGGCGGTCGCTTATGCCAAAGCCTTGCACACGCTGGTGCAGTGGATCGGTATTTGCGATGGCAACATGCAGGAAGGTTCGTTCCGCTGCGATGCCAATGTCTCGGTCCGTCCGCTCGGGCAAAAAGAATTTGGCACACGACGCGAGATCAAGAACCTCAACTCCTTCCGCTTCATGCAGCAGGCGATCGATTTCGAAGTGCAATGGCAGATCAATGAAATCGAAGAAGGCCGTGCCATTCAACAAGCCACCGTGTTGTTCGACTCGGACACGGGCGAGACGCGCGCCATGCGCAGCAAAGAAGACGCGCACGATTACCGTTATTTTCCTGATCCCGACTTGCTGCCGCTGGAAATTACGCCGGCCTGGATTGCTGAAGTTGGGGCGTCTTTGCCGGAATTGCCGGAAGCGATGAAAGCGCGTTTTGAATCAGACTATGGCCTTTCTACCTATGACGCTGCAACGTTAACAGCATCGCGTGATATGGCAGCCTATTTCATGGAAACACTCAACGCCGCCGGGCACGAAAACGCCAAGCTCTGCGCCAACTGGGTGATGGGCGAGGTGGCGGCGCACCTGAACAAGGATGGACTGGAAATAACCGCCGTCCCGCTAGCGCCGACTTTGCTTGCTGGCATCATTTGCCGCATTGCCGACAATACCATCTCAAACAAGATGGCGCGCGAAGTATTCGATGCCTTGTGGGTAGGTGATGGAAAGGATGCTGACGCCGTCATCGCAGCGCGTGGCTTAACGCAAGTCACCGATAGCAGTGCCATCGAATCGGTGATTGATGAAGTGCTTGCCACCAATGCAAAATCCGTTGAAGAGTTCCGCGCTGGCAAAGAAAAAGCCTTCAATGCCTTAGTCGGCCAAGCGATGAAAGCAACCAAAGGTAAAGCTGATCCGCAGCAGGTCAACGACCTGCTGCGCAAAAAACTTGGGGCTTAATTACCACTCACTTACTGCTCGGTAATTACTTTTTTGTTGCCGACTCATTGACCCTACTGGGCACCACCGCTGGCTTGCCGGTAGCTGCCGCTTCCGGCTTCTTGCCGGTTAGTGCGAGGTACTGCTGCTTTTCTGCAGCAAAGCGTGCGCGAACATCTTCCATCTCTTTCGTCTGCGCATCTACCGCCGCTTGCTGCGCACGTAGCTCACTCTCGTTATCACGAATCAAGGTTCTGGTCTGTGCTGGCAAGGGTTTGTTCTTGTAGAAAGCTTTTTCGCCCTCCAGCTTTTTCTTCGCTTTATTTGCCTCATCCAGCTTGGACCGAGACTGCTGAAGGTTCTTTTCGATCGCCGCTAACGCACGGTCTCGTGCAGAATCAATTTCATTTTCGTTTGCATAGTTCGCTAGCAACGCAGCCGAATGCCGTTGCTCTTCCAGCGCTTTGCGTTTTTCTGCGTCTACTTTGGCCAGCTCCGCCGTGCGTCGAACCTGCTGTTCGGCGGTGAGCGGTGCATTATATTTTTTGGCTATTCTGCCTTGACCGTCACGTTCTTCATAAGCGCGATTTGCACACTCAGGCGGAACAAAATCCGCGCACACTTTGCGACCCCTGGCATCATCACAACAAAAAATGCGGGCCTGCGCTGCCGCCTCGATTGTTACCAATAAGGTGGTTGTGATTAACAGAGCAGAAAGCGGGCGCATAGCAGTCTCCTTGAAAAACATTATTCGCTGCCGTAACGTAACCGGTAATCACGTACCGCGGCAAGATATCGGGTTAGCTCCGGCTGGCCGGAAAGATAATTAATAAGATCGGTCAAACGGGCAATGTTTAACACTGGTAACCCATGCGTTTGCTCGACTTCTTGCACAGCAGACAATCCGCCTTCGCCCCGCTCTTGGCGATCAAGTGCAATCACCACCGCTGCGGGTGTTGCGCCAGCTTGACGAATAATTTCAACGGATTCGCGCACCGAGGTACCTGCAGAAATCACATCATCAATAATCAGCACACGGCCGCTGAGAGGGGCACCGACCAACACGCCGCCCTCGCCATGATCTTTGGCTTCTTTACGATTGTACGCATAGGGCGTGTCGTAGCCTAGACGAGCCAACGCGATCGCCGTTCCAGCTGCTAAGGGAATGCCTTTATAGGCCGGCCCAAACAGCACGTCGAACTGTATGCCTGACGCCATGACCCGCTGCGCATAAAAATCACACAGGCGGGAAAGTGCAGCGCCATGATTGAAGAGCCCTGCGTTAAAAAAGTAAGGCGAAAGGCGCCCCGCCTTCGTTTTAAATTCACCAAAACGCAGCACGCCTAGCTCGCAGGCAAAGGCGATAAACTCTTGCCCTTCTTGGCTTGTATTGTTGGCCATTGCACTCATCCGAAGCATTCTACATCCACAGGGAAGCGTTATATGCTGCGAGTTATCAGCCTGAATTTAAATGGCATTCGTTCTGCGTCAAGCAAAGGTGTGTTCGATTGGCTGGCAACGCAAGCAGCCGATATTGTGTGTGTTCAGGAATTAAAAGCCCATGTGGCTGACATCCCCGCCGTTGCGCTAGCGCCGACTTTTTATACCGGATATTTTCATGCTGCAGAAAAAAAGGGGTATAGCGGGGTGGGTATCTTTGCACGCCAACCGCCAGACCGCGTAATCGAAGGCTTTGGTAATACTGAGTTCGATGCCGAAGGGCGTTATATCCAAGCAGATTTTGGTCGCTTGACCGTTGTTTCATTGTACCTGCCGTCTGGCTCCAGCTCTGATGATCGTCAGCTAGCCAAGTTTCGCTTTCTGGAACAATTTAAGCTGCATCTTGAACAACTCGCGGCAGAAGCGAAAGCCGGCCAACGGGAAATTTTGCTGTGTGGCGACTGGAACATTGCGCACAAAGAAATCGACCTCAAAAACTGGAAATCCAACCAGAAGAATTCCGGCTTTTTACCTGAGGAACGTGCTTGGTTGAATGCAGTATTTGACGATCTTGGCTGGGTGGATGCTTATCGAAAACTGTATCCGTCAGCAACGAGCGAAGCCTATACGTGGTGGTCTAACCGTGGACAGGCGTGGGCAAATAACGTGGGGTGGCGCATTGATTACCAGATCGCAACGCCTGGCTTAGCTGAACGGGCGCGTCGTGCTTCCGTTTTTAAAGAACAACGCTTTTCTGATCACGCGCCCCTGATCATAGAGTATGATTGGTCACTTAAATAACCCCTTCTTGTTGTGTAAAAAAAACTGTAGCACTTTCTTTACACTCACTTTTTGAGAGAAAACCATGACCGATATCACTAAAGAGAAGCTGATCACCGATGCCCGGCTGGTTATTGCTGATGCCGAAGAGCTGTTGCGCGCAACCGCCGGACAAGCGGGCGAAAAAATTGCTGAAATTCGCGCCAAAGCAACTGATCGCATTGCAACGATGAAAACCAAGCTGGCCGACGCTGAAGTTGCTCTGGTAGAAAAAGCCAAGCAGGTTGGCCATGCCACCGATGACTATGTGAATGACCACCCATGGCGCTCGGTAGGCGTAGCTGCCGGCATCGGTTTCATTGTCGGTTTACTCATTGGTCGTCGCTGATCGGCAATGACTTCCGCCCCGCGCCACGAGGGGCTCTTTGCTTCGCTCAAGGGCCTGTTAAGCACATCACTTGGCCTGTTGCAGAATCGCCTTGAACTGCTCGGTATCGAGTTAGCGGAGGAACGAGGACATCTGCTGACGCTTCTTGCGTTCGGCGCGGCGGCTTTTATTTGTCTGGGTGCTGGATTGGTTTTCCTGGCAGTTTTGATCACACTGCTGTTTTGGGAAACCCATCCCTTTCTCGTGCTGGGTATGTTTTCCAGCACCTTTCTTATCGCTGGCTCGATTGCCCTGCGCCAGGCATTACGTCACTCCCGCGTCGGCTCGAAGATTTTTTCTGCCAGTCTGGCTGAATTGCGCAAAGACCGCGCTGTGCTCATACCAGACGATACGGCATCCCTGCAATGAATTCCAAAACCCTCGAACTTGTACTCAGAAAGCAACGAGTCCAGTTTGCGAGCGAACATCTCCGCAGAAATTTTGTTAACCATCTGGGCAGCCTCTCCCCAGCGCTGGATACAGCTGATCGCCTTTGTGCCGGAGCGCTCTGGCTACGACGCCATCCTCATGTTCTCATCGGCATTGGCATGGCACTCATCGTAGCACGCCCCAGGCGCGTTATAGGATGGGTTCGTCGCGCGCTCATCGGCTGGCAGATGTGGCGAAAGCTGCGTGATACTGTTACCCATAAAATTACCCCTAAAACCTACAACAATCTTCGCAGCAATAGCGCAGCTCACCGAGGTTGGTAAAGCGCAGCATGGAATCGATCAGCCCAGGCGGGTTATGCTAAGCAGCCAAATAATCCGGATGAAGTCCGATTTTCTTGACAATGGCGACACGTAGTCGGTATTGAAGTAATCGCCACCTTAAGCGGACTATCATTAACTAAGGAATACAGCAACGAACGGAGATAGCCTGAGTTGAAACCCAGATTGTCAAAATTAGGTCGCCAAGTAATCATGGCTTCGGCCTAACTTTGACGATGCGCAGGTTTTTATTAAATATCAATATTCCGTGCGTAGAGTGCATTTGTCTCAATAAACGCGCGACGAGGCTCAACTTCATCACCCATTAAGGTTGTGAAAATTTCGTCAGCCGTTATCGCATCATCAATCTGCACACGAAGTAGTCTGCGCACAGCAGGATCCATCGTTGTTTCCCATAGCTGCTCAGGATTCATTTCACCCAGCCCTTTGTACCGCTGTTTACTCAGGCCACGCTCAACTTCGTTTAGCATCCAGCGCATGGCATCCGAGAAGCTAGTCACTGCCAGCGACTTTTCACCGCGTCGAATTACCGTTTCTTCACCAGTAAGCCCTGAAATCAGTTGGGCGGTTTTACGTAATTGCGCATAGTCGCCCGACAATAAAAAATCTTCATCAATGCGGCTTATGCGCTGATTACCGTGGCGCATACGCGTCAGGGTAATCATCCATCGCTCGTGTTTATCGTCAAACCGAACACCTACCATGATGTTCTGGCCTACGCGCGCGGTAATTTTTTCAGCACTGGTGCGGGCTGCACTTTCACTGGAGGTATCAAGCGGGATATCAAAAGCGAGCAAGGCGTGAAGCACTTCGCTATCTATGAAATCAGAAAGACGCTGAATTACCGCCTCCGCAAGCAAATAACTACGCGCCAACTCGCCCAAAGCATCCCCCTCAACAACCAATGAATCAGGGTGGGTTTGAAGCTGAGTGCCTTCAAGAGCCAAATGCAGCAAATGCTGGTTTAGTTCTTGATCGTCTTTAATATAGCGCTCATTCTTCCCGTGCTTGATTTTATAGAGTGGTGGTTGCGCGATATAGATATATCCACGCTCAACCAATTGGGGCATTTGCCGATAGAAAAAGGTGAGAAGCAATGTGCGAATATGGGCACCATCAACGTCTGCATCGGTCATGATGATGATGCGGTGGTAACGTAATTTTTCGATATTAAAATCTTCTGTACCAATACCGCAGCCAAGCGCTGTGAGCAAAGTAACAATTTGTTCAGATGATATGAGTTTGTCGTAGCGCGCTTTTTCGACATTCAGCACCTTGCCGCGCAAGGGCAAAATTGCCTGGAATTTTCTATCGCGCCCCTGTTTTGCCGATCCACCGGCAGAATCACCTTCGACAATATACATTTCGCATAGTGCTGGATCTTTTTCTTGGCAGTCTGCAAGTTTTCCGGGCAACCCCAACCCATCCAGCACCCCTTTGCGACGGGTCATGTCACGCGCTTTGCGCGCAGCCTCTCGGGCACGAGCAGCTTCGACAATCTTTCCGGTAATTATTTTGGCATCCAACGGATGTTCGAGAAGATAATCTGCAAGTCGCTGAGCTACGACATCTTCAATGGCTGGTCTCGCTTCTGATGAAACCAATTTCATTTTGGTTTGTGAGGCGAACTTTGGATCAGGCATTTTCACCGACAGAACACAAGTAAGCCCTTCACGCATATCGTCACCAGTGATTTCTACTTTGGCTTTTTTAGCGACTTCGTTTTCTTCTATGTACTTGTTGATCACCCGCGTCATGGCGGCACGCAAGCCCGTCAAATGGGTTCCGCCATCTGATTGTGGGATATTGTTTGTAAAACACAGCACTTGTTCTGCGTAGGAATCATTCCATTGCATTGCCACTTCGACGTCAATACTGACGCCATTTTGAATGGATTCCCCTGAAGAATGAAAAACCGTCGGGTGAAGTACGCTTTTGGCGCGGTTTATGTACTCTACAAACCCTTTGACACCACCAGAAAAAGCAAAATCTTCTTCGCGCCCATTACGCTGGTCAATTAACTTAATTTTTATACCATTATTCAAAAAAGAGAGTTCACGCACCCTTTTGGCGATGATGTCATAGTGAAATTCAATGTTGCTAAAAATTTCTTCATCGGCTAAAAAATGAACTTCTGTACCTCTTTTTTCAGTAGTTCCAATCACTTTTAGTGGAGAGATTTCAACCCCGTTGTGACTTCCTATTATTCGGTCAATGACATGACCCTTATTGAATTCTACAAAATGCTTTTTCCCGTCTCGACGAATAGTCAAACGTAACCATTTTGATAGCGCATTAACGCAAGAAACCCCAACACCATGCAATCCACCAGACACTTTGTAAGAATTCTGGTTGAATTTTCCACCCGCATGTAAAACACACATTACTATTTCAGCTGCCGATCGTTTAGGTTCGTGTTTATCATCCAACTTCACACCAACAGGTATGCCGCGACCATTATCGGTTACTGAAATAGAGTTATCTGTATGAATTGTGATAACGATTTCATCGCAATATCCGGCAAGTGCTTCATCAATCGCGTTATCAACCACCTCAAACACCATGTGGTGCAAGCCCGAGCCATCGGAGGTGTCTCCAATGTACATGCCCGGCCGTTTTCTAACCGCTTCCAAGCCTTCTAGTTGTTGAATACTTGATTCATCGTAAAGCGGTGATTCACTATTGGTTGTCATAGTTTTAAAGTGATTTAAATGCGCATGGGCATAACAACATATTTGAAATTTTCATTATCTGGCAATATGAATAATGCACTTGAGTTTGCGTCTGCTAAATGCAACTCGATTGTTTCTTGAGAAACATTGGTTAAAACATCGAGAAGATAAGTGACATTAAAACCTACATCTAGCGGTTCGCTGGTGTAATCAATTTCAATTTCTTCCTGGGCTTCTTCTTGCTCTGCATTATTGGAAATAATTTTTAAACTTCCCGCATCAAGTAATAGCCGCACACCGCGAAATTTTTCGTTCGTTAAAATCGCAACCCTTTGCAATGATTGTATAAGCTGATTACGTGAAAGTTTAATTACTTTCCCATGATGCTGCGGAATGACTCGTTCGTAATCCGGGAATTTTCCGTCAATTAATTTTGATATAAATTCGATATTGTTGAATTTAAAGCGTGCTTGACTTGGAGTTAAAACAATTTCTACCAATTCATCTGAGTCTGATAGTTGTCGGGATAACTCTAATACTGTTTTACGCGGAAGAATGACTTCTATCGGTGATGGGGCTTCCGTAAGTTGGCCAGTTGCATACGCGAGCCGATGTCCATCGGTCGTTACAACGCGCAATTCATTCCCTTTTGTAATCAACAAAAGTCCGTTTAAATAATAACGAATATCTTGTTGCGCCATTGCGTATTGAACTAAAGCCAGTAATTGCTTTAGCTTTTTTTGAGTCACTGAAAATCGTGTTGGTTGATCGTCGGTCACTACCATACGGGGAAAGTCTTCGGCGGGTAATGTTTGTAAATTAAACTTACCTTTACCGGCTTTAAGTTGAAGACGCTTATCAATGAGTGTCAAGCTTACTTCTGTAGTTTCTGGTAATGATCGCAGAATATCCTGTAGTTTTCGAGCACCAACAGTAATTGCTACTTTCTCCTCACCTGTGGCCTTACTCTGGGTGGTGATTTGTATTTCAATATCTGTTGCCAATAAGGTCAAGCTTTCCCCATTTTTTTCTATAAGCACGTTGGAAAGAATGGGTAGCGTATGTCGCTTTTCCACGATTCCACAGACAGATTGTAGTGGTGAGAGCAATTGGTCTCGTAAGCCTTTATATAAGAGCATATAAACCTTTTATATCTATTAAGGGGTAGATTAATGTGGTGATAAGTTGTTTTAAATCTTTAGTTTTAAATAATTAGCTTACTCGTAAGCATGTTGATTAATTAGCTTTCTTACTGTGAAGTTTTGTGGATTAAATTTCGTTAATCTTGTTTTAAGGTGTTTACTCACAAATAACTAACAACTAATTTTTAGTGATTAAGTTTTTACACTAGTGTCCGGTTAAAAATCAAATAGAATCATTTGGTTATTGGGTAATGGCGCAATGACTCCAGTAGTGTCTGGCTGCAAGGCGCATGAAATATGGGTTTTCTCGAAAATCGAGACCGACAATATCTGTAACAAAGTGTAGAGCGAGGCATTGAGATGGAGCTCTTTCTTGACGATAGCGATCAGCACGTAGGTGGAAACGGCGCACCAGATTTGCGTCTTCACCGCGTTCTCGCTGGTTCCCAGAAAGCGCTTGATGCGCAGGTGTTGCTTGATCCATTTGAAGAACAGCTCTACCTGCCAGCGGCTCTTGTACAGCGCGGCAATGGTCAACGGCGGCAACGTTGTGTTGTTGGTCAGAAACACCAACGTTTTGCCCGAATCGGGGTCTTTGAATCGGATGCGCCGCAAATGCTCTGGGTAGTCCTTGGACACGTAAAACCCGTTGAGCCGAATCGCCTGATCGCAGATCACACCGGTGCTTCGGTCGGTCTTGGTCGAGTAAACCCGATGGGCATCCATGCCGCGTTTGGCGCGGGTCACAAAGAACGCGCCGGCCTGATGTATCTTGAAGAGCCGGTCGAAGTCCACGTAACCCCGATCCATCACGTAAAACGCACCCGCTTCGATGGGCAAGATGTCGAGCACTTTGACATCGCCCATCTTGCCATCGCTGATGTGGATGAAGGCCGGGATCGCCCCGCGCAAGTCCAGCAGCGTGTGCATCTTCACCGCCGCCTTGGTGCTGCGAAACGGAGCCCAATCGAACAGGCTCAAACACAAGTCGATGGTGGTCGAGTCCAGCGCGTAGACCGTCGCATCGAGTTCCAGTCCCGTTGGTTCTGCGGCGTAGAGGTTCCTGGCTCGCACGATCAAGCGCATCGCAAGCGCGTGATAAATGTGCCAGTCCCGCTGATTCAGCGCATCCGAGAGAGTCGATCGTGCGGGTATGCTGCTCAAACCCATGTGAAACAGCTTGGATTGATTGGATGCCAGGCAGACCTCGATGTCGCGCAAAGACTCGCGCCACGTCAATTGCGAGAATGCCATCACGCGAAACAGGTCGGCGCAACCCAAAGTGCGCACACCCGCATCGCCGCCATGACGGTCGATGATGCGCCCGAAGGTCTTCCACGGCACATACTCCATGACTTGCGCAAACAGCGTCTTGCCCACGTTCATACGTCACCCCAAGCTCTCCAAACCCGGAATGATCGCAAATGCGCAAGATGAAATTCAAATCGTGGACACCCATGAATCGCTTGAAACCCTTATCATTGTTGGCGTTGCCGTCGGTACGTCTCAATTTAACCGGACACTAGTGAAGTTTTTAATGTTTGAATCAATACATGAAGGTTATTACTTATTTCTGAGTCGTTAATTTTTATTTCTGTAATTGTACGGCAGGCGTGTATGACGGTTGTATGATCACGCCCGCCAAAAAAATCACCAATCTCTGGCAAACTGTGCGAAGTTAATTCTCGTGCTAACCACATCGCGATTTGACGGGGACGTGCTATGGCACGGGTTCGTTTTTTTGAGTGAAGTTCAGAAACTTTTATTTTATAAAAATCTGATACTGTCTTTTGAATCTGTTCTAACGAAATTTGTCGATTAGTTGCGCTGATAATGTCGCGCAATGCATCTTTTGCGACATCCAAACTAATTTCTTTACCGTGAAACCCAGCATAAGCTATTACCCTGTTTAATGCACCTTCGAGTTCCCGTACGTTAGATCGAAGATTCTTGGCAATTAAAAAACAAACCTCATCGGAGATAGGAATGTTTTCAGCCCCGGCTTTTTTTTTCAGAATTGCTATCCGCATTTCAAGCTCAGGTGGATCAATTGTTACAGTTAACCCCCAGTCAAACCTAGAGATTAATCGTTCTTCTAGCCCTTGAACATCTTTCGGATAAGTGTCCGATGTGATAATTATTTGTTTTTTAGCTTCAATTAAAGCATTAAAGGCATAAAAAAACTCTTCTTGCGTTCTATCTTTTCGGTTAAAAAATTGAATATCATCAATAAGCAGTAGATCGAGTGATCGATAATATTGCTTAAAGCTGTCCCGACTATTTTGCTGAAAAGCACGAACCATGTCGGAAAAGTAATCTTCTGCATGGACATATCGAATTTCCATTGCTGGATTGGCGGCATAGATAGAATTGCCAATAGCGTGAATTAGATGGGTTTTACCTAAACCAACGCCGCCATAAATAAACAGTGGGTTGTAGGAGGTACCTGGGTTCATTGCTACCTGTTGAGCCGCAGCGCGAGCGAGATCATTTGCACGTCCGGTAACTAAGGTATCGAATGTAAATTCATGGTTTAGATGGGTTTTTGTGTAGTCGGAGTCATTATTCTTTGGTGATGCAAGTGGTTTTTTGAGTGTTTCGGTCGTACTTTCTGGTTCTACATGACTCGTTGGAATTTCTGGAGTTGATTTATTTACAGAAAGCTGGATGGTAATTGGATGTGTAAAAAACTCGTGCCCCAGTTTTTCAATTTGCGTTAAATAGCGCTCACGAACCCATTGCATAATAAATCGGTTAGGAGCAATCAGCTGGTATTGGGTGTTGTCGTTTGGATCAATTTCCAAACGCAGCCCCTTAATCCAGGTGTTGAACTGTTGTGCAGGAAGTTCCTGTTCAAACCAATTTAAACAGATAGACCAAAATTCGCGCATTGAGAATAATTAGAGAAAAAATGCAAAGCAACCGCTATCGGCTGATCTAGATTGAACGGGTGAAAACTTACAGTTGTGGATTCTAGCTGTTTCGATGCGAGTTATCCACAGATATTCTATTACCATGGTTGGTTGATTCATTTGACAAAACCTTGATAAGGTGCTCTAATCAATGGTTTTTATTTATCCAGAGGTTTTTCATGAAACGTACATACCAGCCATCCGTTATACGGCGTAAACGCACCCATGGTTTTCTTGTTCGCATGCGTACACGCGGTGGTCGTGCTGTTATCCGCGCGCGTCGAGCCAAGGGTCGTCATAATCTTGCGGTTTGACCTCGATTCCATTCTGTTTTGGTCCTGAAAAGCGGCTGCATAACCCGAAAGAATTTTCGGGTGTGCTTTTATCCCGACGGGTAGTTCGAGGTGAATCGGATTCCCCTTTCACTTTGCATTTTCGGCTACTCGAAAAGCCGGGTTCGTCACGGTTGGGAGTTGTTGTTCCGAAAAAACTTGTCAAGCAAGCTGTTTTGAGAAACGCGATTAAAAGGCAAGGACGTGAGGCTTTTCGTTTGCTTGCAAATGAGCTTCCGCCCTGTGATGTGGTTTTAAGGGTTAATCGTCCTCTGGGTAATCGTGGTTCTTCAAAGCACCTTTTTCGTAAAGGTTGGCGATCGCTGATTGACGATCTGCTTAAACGCTTGGTCACTCCATGACCTCTTGGCCTGTTAAAATTTTTTTATCCATGATTCGTTCCTATCAATGGACCATCAGTCCGTTGATAGGTAGTCGTTGCCGCTTTGAGCCCAGTTGCTCTAACTACGCGATATTGGCCTTGCGCAAAAATGGTTTAATTATCGGATTATGGCTGACGATACGCCGGGTGAGCCGCTGTCACCCGTGGCATCCTGGTGGCTATGATCCGGTACCTTAAATAATAATTTACGAATGTTTGATAGAGAGTTATGGATAACCGACGATTAGTATTACTTCTTGTGTTCAGCTTCTCGCTGGTAATGCTTTGGGATGGCTGGCAAAAACATTTTCAACCAAAGAATTCATTAGCTACTGTGGCAGCTCCTGTGGGTGGCCTGCCCTCCCAGGGAGGGGTTAGTGCTTCTTACACTGGTATTCCTTCCCCGGTAACTGGGTTAGCAGCTACTGCGGACAAAGGGGTTGCTAAGGCTGAAATCATCAAGGTGGAAACCGACTTGTTTTTAGCCGAAATATCATCCCAAGGTGGTGACATTGTTCGCCTGGAATTAAAAAACCATCGAGATACTAAAGATAAAAAACGTGCGTTTGTTCTTTTTGATGATGGTGATCAGCATTTTTATAGGGCTCAATCGGGTGCTATTGGCGAAGGCTTACCCAATCATCGAAGCATGTGGCGCGTAACTAGTGAGTCGCGTTTTTTAAAAGAGGGAGATAGCACCCTTAGCGTTCAACTTGTTGCAGATTTAGCAAGTGGTAAAGAGGTAGTAAAGACTTACATTTTTCACCGCGGGAGCTATCAAATTGACATCCGTCATGAAGGCCTTCCTGCAGGTGCTTTTGCATATTATCAATTTACTCGTGACGGTAAGCCTGCGGAAGGCAAAAGCAATTCCATGATGATGGGTGCCTCGACTTTTACTGGGCCCGCTGTATTTACTGAAGCAGAAAAATTCCAAAAAGTTAGTTTTTCGGATATCACTAAAAATAAAGCCAAATTCGCAACCAAAGCAGATAACGGTTGGTTAGCTATGGTTCAGCACTATTTTGTGGCTGCTTGGTTACCGACTGCGGGTATTGCGCGTGAGTTTTATATGCGGACGATTGGCGATAATCTCTACTCTGCAGGCGTTATTTTGCCGGTGGGTGCTGATGGCAAAAGCTCCGTATCACTCTATGCTGGACCTCAGGAATTGGAGAATCTAAAAGGTATTGCTCCGGGGTTTGATTTGGTTGTTGATTATGGTTGGCTGACAGTGATTGCAGCGCCCCTGTTTTGGGTGTTGGGCGTGATCCATAAACTGACAGGTAATTGGGGTTGGGCGATTATTTTGCTGACCGTCTTGATCAAGCTGGTGTTCTTCCCGCTATCAGCAGCAAGCTATAAATCCATGGCTAAGATGCGCTTGGTTACTCCGAAATTGGCTAAGCTGAAAGAGACCTATGGGGACGACAAAATGCGTCTGAACCAGGAAATGATGGCACTTTACAAAAAAGAAAATATCAATCCACTCGGTGGGTGTTTGCCTATTCTCATTCAAATCCCCGTTTTTATCTCTCTGTATTGGGTTTTACAGGGCACCGTAGAGATGCGTAATGCACCATGGATTGGATGGATAAAAGACTTGTCTGCGCAAGACCCATATTATGTTTTGCCATTGCTCATGGGTGTCACGATGTTTATTCAGACGAAGCTTAACCCGGCTCCGCCCGATCCTTTGCAAGCTAAG